>NZ_JARVRR010000011.1:0-37758 GCF_030209595.1 Frigoribacterium sp. ME-P-080 | reverse complement strand
GCGTCGGGTGACGACGAGGCAGTCCGTCCTGTTCGCGTGGTCACCGACGAGGACGTGCGCCAGGTCATCGAGTCCCTCTGCCGCCATGACGACGCGCACCGATTCGATCGTCGCCATGTCAGGCCTTCCCCGGTCGGTCGTCTCGTGACGCCTGCCACGTCTCGTGGGCGAGCCTGTTCTTCTCCCTGATGCGCGACATGAGTGCGTCCTCGTCGGCCCTCAGCCTGATGAGACGCAGGAAGTCGTCCAGAGCGTCGGAGAGTTCCTCGTACGTGCGAACGCTGGTCTCCTCGACACCGGCACGTTCATTGGTCGAGAAGGACGTCCAGACGCCGTCCCGTCGGGTCAGGACCAGGGCGTCCGCCGAGCCGGCGTGATCATCACCGATCACGTAGGCGAACCTGTCGAGCCCCTCGGCCTCGATCGTGGCGACCGTTTCTTGGAGCGTCGTCATGAGTTGCTCCTCCCCGTGTAGTCGCCGTCGATGACGTGGTCGTAACGAAGGAGGGCTTCATCCCTGAGGACGGCCAGGGTCTCGTCAAGCGTCGGCACGACACCCTCGCGGTCGGCAATCAGTCATCGGGATCTGCGCCTGCATCGAGGAGGGCCCGCAATTCCTCCAACCGGGCGAGGTTCTGTAACTGGAACATGAACTCCGTCACGGCAGAGCCCTCATCCGGATGCTCGACGAGCGTCAGCTCTTCGACCAGACCTCGTTCGTCGCGCAAGAAGGTCACCCACACTCCGTCGATCTGCCCGATCACGTGCGCGCCGGAGACGGGCAGGGACGTGTTCCCGATGAGGAAACGGAGGTGCCCGAGCCCGGCCGCTTCCACTTCTGCTCTCAGTCCGTCCACGTCGGTCCTACTCATCAGCCCTCAAGCACCGGCTAGACGTCCTTCTCAGCCGTGGCCTCGGAACGAAGCCGCTTGACGAGCGCGATGCCGTCGAGCAGAACGAGGAACCCCTCGACTGCCGACCGCTCGTCCGGATACGTCCGGACGCTCTTGACCCTGGTCAGCCCTCTTTCATCCCTGACGAAGGTGCTCCAGCCACCTTCGCCCTGGGCGATGACGAGTGAGTATGGACGCTGTGTCTCCCCGTCACCGATCAGAAAGTTCAGATGCCCGAGCCCGAGTTGGTTGACGCGGTTCGGCAACGAGGCGAGAGTGTTCGAGTCGTCATCAGTCATGGATCTCCTCGAGGAGGCGGTTGATCCTCTCGTGTAGTCACCATCGATGACGTGGTCCAAGCGAAGGAGACTCTCAGCCTCCAGGACGGCCCGCAGCTCGTCCAAACGGGCGAGGTTCCGCAGCTGCGACATGAACTCCGTCACGGCAGAGCGCTCATCCGGATGCTCGACGAGAGTCAGCTCTTCCACGAGACCTCGTTCGTCGCGCAAGAACGTCACCCACACCCCGTCGATCTGCCCGATCACGTGCGCGCCGGAGACGGGCAGCGACGTGTTGCCGATGAGGAAACCGAGGTGCCCGAACCCGGCCGCTTCCACTTCTGCTCGCAATCCGTCCACGTCCATCACGCTTCGCGACGCGATGGCGACCGACGTCGCTCGACCGGCCACACCATCACGCGTCCGTGGGCCGACCGAGACGTTCCGCATCTCGTTCTCGCTGCAACGTGGCAAGTAGGCCTTTCAACCGCATGAGCTCGAGAAAGTCGTCCAAAGCTTCGGACTCGCTGGAGTACGTTCGGACGCTTTCCTCCATGACTGCGGCACGTTCGTCCCGAGAGAACGACACCCACCCCTCGTCTCTACGGCACAGGACGAGGCAGTCGGTCTCGTTCGCGCCGTCAGAGCCGATGACGTACTTGAGACGATCGAGCCCCTCCGCCGTCAATGCCGCGCGTGTCTCATCGATAGTGGTCATCTCGCTCCTAGTTCGGGACTCTCTTGAGCAGACCGAGCTCGACCATGACATCGGCTCCGAACGGCAGCTGGTACTGGGTACCACCGCCGACTTCGCCGAAAGCCTTGTCGATCTCGCCCGCGAAAACGCGGATGTTGTTCCAGTCCGGATTGAAGAGCTTCATCGTGACATCGATCTGCATTTTCAGCTTCGTGTTGGTCGACGCGTCATACGCGGCCCGGATGTTCTTGAGGTCGCCGACGACCTCGTACGTGTGCAAATCGTCTTCAACCCAGGGCAGCGCCCGAGTTCCGTGGGCGGCGTGCGTACCGTCCGCGTTGAGCGGAGAGGTGAACCGCCCCGTCTCTGGGCCCTCTCGATCAAGTCGCGTGCCGAGGGGGATGTCGGGGTCGGGCGTCTTGATGGGGTGTCCGTCCTCGTTCAACGTGAATCCGTCGTGGGGCGCCTCGTCTTTCCAGTTGACCTTGCCGTCCGCCCCGAGGACGCTGGCGTCCTTCGGCACCTGCTGATCGGCCGGCCACGTTCCCTTCTCGCGGAACACCGCGCCGGCGTCGGGGTCGACAACGTCCAGGTAGTTCGCGAGTTGCTCCCGAGTCATTCCGCTTCGATCCACGGCGCTCGGTGTGGTCGTGCTATTCGAGCCGGGGGCGTCGCCGCCCGAGCCACCCGTTCCGGTATCGCCGTCGGCGTGACCGGGCTGGTCGGCCGCGGGGGCGTCGTCGGCGTGACCCGCGCCTCCTGCGTCCTCGCGGACCGGCGGGGCGGACGCGTCCTCACGGACCGGCGGGGCCGACGCGTCGTCACGGACCGGCGGGGCGGACGCGTCGTCACGGACCGGCGGGGCGGACGCGTCGTCACGGACCGGCGGGGCGGACGTGTCGTCATGGACGGGCGGGGCGGACGCGTCGTCACCACGGACCGGGCCGGGCGTCGTGTCGGGGCCGTCGACGCGCGTGGGCGGTGGCGCGAGGCCGTCGGCGCGGACGCCGACGACGTCGTCGAGGCGGGTGAGTTGCTCGTCGAAGCGCGAAGGCGCGGCGTCCGGCCCGCGACCGGCCGAGCCGTGCCCTCCGGTCAGGAGACGCGTGGTCTCCGACATGGCGTTCAGGGCGTGACCCGCGTGCGTCAGGCCGATCCGCGACAGGGAACCTTCGGGGGCACGGAGCGCAGCTCGTTCCGCGGCGCCACCGAGCCGTGCGAGGCCCGTCGCCGCCTTCGTCCCGCCGACGGCTGCGCCTCCGACCGGGACGAAGAACGAGGCCACGCCGAGGGTGGCGTAGGTGCCGGCCGCGACCGGGTCCTCGTCGTACATCTCGGGCGTGCCCACGATGCCCTGCGTGACGCCCTCGATCGTGGTGCGGTACCAGTCGACGGCCGGCTGGGCGGCCGCCGGCACCGTACCGGGAGGTGCGTACGCCAGCGCGATCGTCGCCGGACTCGTGATCGCGATGGCCCCGAGCCCCTGGAGCAGGCCGCCCCAGGCCTTGAGGCCGAACTCCATGGTGACGCCCGTGCCGCCCTGGATGTCCCAACCCACCAGGGCACCGGCGCCGTAGGCCGCCTCGGCGATGAACATGCCGAGACCCGTGCCCATCGACTCGGAACAGGTCTTGTGCGGGTCGCCCGGGGCGCCGTAGGGCAGGTCTTTCATCGAGTCGAGCTGCTCGGCCGACAGGCCGACCTGCTCGGGGAAGCACATCGGGTCGGTGCGCAACGCGTTGATGCCGTTCTCGCACTCGGCTCGGGCCGCGTCGATCTTGGCGACCTCGGCGTTCACCTCGCCGAGCAACTCGTCGTTGCGGTTGCGCGAGGGGATGTGGTCGTACCACTCGACCGTGGTCTCGTCGGGCCCGCTCGAGATGTACGAGTTGTAGCTCTCCGTGCTGTAGGTGACGCCGCCGGACACCTCGGCGGTGAAGGCCTCGGCCTCGGTGACGAGCTCCTTGAGCCGGGCGACGGGCGCGGCGACGGCCGTGGCGAGGTCGTCGAGCAACGTCGCGACCTGGCCGAACGTGTCACCGAGGGTCTGCGTGCTCGTGCCGACCGGGTCCATGGCGACGAACAACTGCTCGGCCTCGGGCGCCGCGTAGACGCCCGACAGCCCGGACCAGGAGGTGACGACGCCCGCACCCTTCTCGGCGATGGCGGTCGCCGTGCTGCGGAAGGTGGCGGCGGACGTCGAGATCGCCGCCGGGTCGATGGTGACGCCGGGGATCGCACCGGGGACGATCAGCGAGGGGCTCATCGCGGCACCCCCGGGGTCGAGACGGGCGGGATGCCGGCGGCGCTCTGCTCGCTCGCCAGCGCGGGTGCCTCGGCGGCCGCCGTCACGGCGGCGGACTGGGCGTTCGCCGCCATCTCCTCGTCGCCGGCGACGTAGGCGATGGTCGCCTCGGCGGCACCGGTGCCGCACGACTCGATGCGGTTCACGACCGACGTGAGGGTCGTCGCCTCGGACTCGATCAGCCCGAGCACCGCGTTGGCCACGCCGACGAGGAGGTCGCCGACACCGCCGCTCAGCTCTTCGTGACCGGTCTCCAGGCCTCCGGCCGCGGTGCCGAGGTCGCCGGCCGAGACCTGGACCTCGGCCAGGACCGACTGCACCCCGGAGGGTGAGATCGACCACGAGCTCATGAGCGTGCCCCTTCGTCGGTCGGCGCGGGCGCAGTCGTCACGGGCGCAGCCGTCGCGGGCCTCGGCCCACCCGGGACCGCCTCGACCACGACGCGCCCCCCGGTGTTGCGGACGAGCGCCTGGACCACCGCGTCCGACACCGGGTCGGTGCCCGGCGCGTACGCCTCGGTCAGCCAGCTGCCCGCCTCGACGTCGACCCCGAGCAGGACGGAGGCGTCGGCCGGGTCCTCGACGTAGGTGCTGCGCACGATCGCCAGCACGAGCCCGTCGTCGGTCGCGATCTGCAGCCCGCCGCCGTTCCAGAGCTTGCCCAGCCCGAGGTACGGGTCGATCTCGGCGGCCGCACGGGCACCGTCGACGGCGGTCACGGGCTCGGGCGTCACCACGGTGTACTCACGAGGCACGGTGCACCCCCGGCGGGGTCATCGCGGCGAGGATCTCGTCGGCGCCGACGACCTCGACCGCGTCGGCGAAGCGGTGCCAACGGGCTGCGGCCGCGGCACCGTCGACAGCACCAGCACCAGCACCAGCACCAGCACCGACCTCGGCGTCACCGGCCGGCCCCTCGTCGAACGACACGAGCACCGACGGCGTCCGCGACGACCCGAGCACCCGTCCGCCGACCCGACGGACCAGGCCCTCGACGTCCAGCTGCATGCCCCGGACGCTCCGGGCCCCGACGACGGCGGCGAGTGGCTGCGGTGCGACCCGGTCGTGGGCGGACACCGTCCCGTCGGCCCGGCCGGACATCGACCACGCCGTGGCCAGGAGGACCTGCTGTCGACCGGCCACGTCGGCGAGCGCGTCCGCGACGACGCCCGGCGCGACGGCACCGGTCACGACGATCCGGGTCTCCTCGATCACCCCGTCGTCGCTGCGCGCGATGCGCACCCAGCCCCGGTACCTCGGCCCGGAGGCGTCACCGCCGGCCACGTGGAACCGCGTCTCGGAGGGCATGCGGCTGCGCGCGGCGGCCGTGAAGAAGTCCCGGTCCCAGACCGTGGTGGCCGGCTCGGTCGTCCCCCACAGGGTGCGCGTTCCAGGCGCGAGCGCCTCGACGAGTCGTTCGAGCGTCCCGCCGAGTCGGGCCTCGGCCCGCGCCCGGTGGTGGGTGACGACGGCGAGCTGCGTCCACGGGACGGCGTCGGGGTCGACGGTGCGTCCCTCGTCGAGCCGGACCGACGACGGCGCCTCGTCCTGCGGCAGCGGGTAGCCGTCCTCGGTCACCCCGAGGCCGTGGGCCGGTGAGCGCACCGGCTCGAGCGTGACCGCCCGACGCAGCGAACCGTCGGAGGCGCGGGTCAGCCAGACCCCGCCGAGCACGTCGAGCAGGTGGAACAGCGAGTACGTGAGCCGCGATGCGGGATCGGTGACGAGGGCGACGCGGGTGCCCGGCCCGGCACAGTCGACGAACAGGGCCGAGAGGCCGCTGGACACCCCGACGACGGGCTTGCTCGACCGCGACTCGACCCAGCCGGGCCCGTGCGTGTCGAGCATCGGGTGCAGCAACGAGACGGTCGTCGTGGCATCGTCGGTCATGGCTTCCCCCCGGTAGCGGCGACGACCATCGTACGGGGGCGGCGCTCCCGGCCGCCGTCGGCCGAACGCCCCACGAGCCCGTACCCCGATGACGTGGGAAGAGACCTGACGGCGGTGGTGACCAGGCCGTCAGCCCGGCCGTCACGTCACCTCAGAGAAGAAGAGAGCGAGTGACGGGAATCGAACCCGCGCTATCAGCTTGGGAAGCTGAAGTTCTACCATTGAACTACACTCGCGCGGCGCCTCGGAGGCGCGTCAGACCACTATAGCGGCCCGCGCCTCCCGTGCTCCCTCCACCCTGCCGAGCGTGTGGCACCGACGAACGGACATCGCACCGCCGCGTTCCGCGGTGCGACGTCAATCAGGCGGTGCGACTCCGCGCACCACCGGCAGGAGGCGCGCTCAGGCTCCCGTCGCGACCGAGACGATGCGCAGGTCGACCGACGCCGGCGGAACGGGCTCCCCGCTCACGCGGTCGAGTAGCGCCTGGGCGACCGCACGGGCCACGAGCGGGCCGGAGCCGCTCTCGTCGACCGCGATGTCGAGGGTGATGCGGGTCTCGAGGTCGGCCACGGCGATGCCGACGAGGGGCACGGGTCGACCGGGGGCGGCGGCCTCGGCGGAGGCCGGGTCGGCGCGCTCGGCGTCGGGGATGTCGGAGGCGGGGACGCCCGGGTCGGCCGACGTGGCTCCGGCGATCGAGGCGTCGCTCTGCACGGTCGAGCCCACGACCCCTCCGCCACCGACGACGGCGCTCAACCCCTGGAGGGCCGAGCGGACGACGCTGCCGAATCCGGGCCGGGCCCGGACGTGCACGACGCCGTCGACCGATGCCGCGATCTCGCCGAGCTCGGCGGCGAGCAGGGACAGGTCGGCCGGACTGATCGGGGCCCGCAGGCCGTCGTCGTCGCTCACGCCGCGCCTCCTTCGCTCTGCAGGTGGACGTCGTCGACGACCACGTCGACGCTCTCGAGGGTCAGTTCGGTCTGGCGGGACAGGCTCGACGACACCGCCGACTTGACCGCCTCGGCGAGCGCGGGCAGCGGTTCGCCGAAGAGGCCGCTGACGACGACCTCGACCCGGACGAGCGCCCCGGGCACGCTGACGTCGCCGAGGATCGTGCACGAGATGACCATGGCTCCGTCGACGCCGTCGCCCGCCTCGCGGATGAGTGACCTCACGGCGCCCTCGGTGATGTGCAGGGTGGAACGCTCGTCGATCGAGGCGAGCGGGATCTGCCTCCCGGCCCGCGACTCGAGGCGCACGCGGTCCATCACGCCCGAGATCCAGCTCGGGTCCGGTGCGGGGCTCGCCGCGGCGTCGGACTCGAGCAGTCGGGCCCCCATCGCCCGGAGGCGTTCGAGGGCGGCGAGCTGGGCCCGGGCCTCGGGCGACTCCTCGATCTCGGGGTCGTAGGGCTGCCGACCGGCGTCGAGGTAGTCGACGAGACGCTCGGGCGAGACCCCGTCGTCGATGCCGTCGACGAGCTCGTCGGGCGACGGGTCGGCGTCGCCAGGCGCACCCGGCTCGACGGAAGCACCCGGGTCGACGGGCGCACCCGGGTCGACGGACCCACCCGGGTCGACGGACTCGCCCAGGTCGACGGGCACGTCGGGCGGGGTCGGGTCTTCGTGGGCGTGGTCGGTGCCGTGAGGACGGTCACTCATCGCCAGGCCTCCATCTCGCGGGTCAGGGTCTCTCGTGCCCGGGCCAGTTGCCCCCGGACCGCGGTCACGGTGGTGCCGGTCCGTTCGGCGATCTCGGTGTACGACTCGCCACCGACCTCGCGCAGCGCCCACACCTGCCGTTGGCTGGCCGGGAGCCGCGCGAGCGCCGCACGCAGCGCCTCCATGGCGTCGTTCGAGGACGCCCGGCGTTCCGGATCGGTCGTGGGCGTCGCCGCCGGCAGCTCGAGGTCGTCGACATCGTCGGTGAGGCGTCGCGACCGGATCAGGTCGAAGGCCTTGCGCGACACGATGCGCATCATCCAGCCCTTGACCGCCGCGGGCGTCTGCAGCGTCGGGAGTTCGCGCCAGATCGTGATGGACGCCTCCTGCACCGCGTCGGTCGCGTCGGCTCGTGAGCCGGTCAGCCGGGTGGCGTACGCCGTCATCAGCCCCAGATGGCGGCGGAGCAACACCTCGAAGGCCCGCTCGTCACCCTCGGCGGCACGCGACGCGAGCACGGCGTCGGTGGCCTCGGTCAGGTCCGCCGCCATGTCCGCCTCCTCTGCTGCTGCGTCCGCCCGGGCCCCCAGGACGAGGAGGCGCGGGTCACGACCCGTGAACGAGTCACGACCCGTGGATGAATGGTGACGCATTCCGTGACGTTCGGGCCACGGAAAGCGTCTCATCCCTGGATACACCGGAATCGGTGCGCGCGGGAGACCGTGACCGGACCCGTCGGCGGCGCGTCCGGTAAGACCGAAGGGCGACGCGGACCCGTCGCACATCGTCCGATCAGAAGGAGACACCGATGGCCACCACCGACGCGACCCCGAAGAGCACCGTCCCGAGAGGCACCGTCGGGGTGCCCGGCAGGACGGTGGTCGCCGACGGCGTCGTCGCCACGATCGCCGGCATCGCCGCCCGCGAGGTGCCCGGCGTCTTCGCCCTCGGTGGCGGCACCGCACGGGCGTTCGGCGCCCTTCGGGACGTCATCGGCACGACCGACCTCGGTCAGGGCGTGCGCGTCGAGGTCGGCGAGACCCAGGTCGCCGCCGACGTCACGATCGTCGTCGCGTACCCGGCCCCCCTGCACACGGTCGCCGAACAGGTGCGTGCCGCGGTGGCCGGGGCGATCGAGCAGCTCGTCGGCATGGAGGTCGCCGAGGTGAACGTCGCGATCGTCGACGTCCACATCCCCGGTGACGACGACGTCGACGCCACCAGCGAGAGCCGCGTCTCGTGACCGCCACCACCACGGGCATGGCCGTCGGCGCCGTGCTCGCCGTCTCGGCCCTGGCCTTCGGGTTCTGGGGCTTCGTGCTCGTCGCGGTCTTCATCGCCGTCGGCGCGCTCGTCGGGCGCATCGTCTCGGGCAGGACCGACGTGGCCGGGCTGCTGGACGCCCTGCGCGGACGGCGCTCGTCGTCATGACCACCGCCGGCACGGATCTCGCCGAGACGGGACGCGTCGTCGCGGGGCACGTCGGCATCCCCGCCAAGGTGCTGCAGAAGGTGGCGGTGGCCGTCGTCGCCGAGACCCTCCACGTGCGTCGGGCCGACGTCCGCGTCCTGGCCGAGGACGACGCCGGTCGGCTCGCCCTGCGCGTCTCGACGCCGGTCCGCGTCCCGATGCTCTCCGAGGCCGTGACCATGCCCGAGGGCGGGGTCCTCGCCGTCGTCCGCGACCTCCAGTCCACCCTGACCCGTCGGCTCTCCGAACTCGCGGGGCGCACCGTGTCCCGCGTCGACGTCACCGTCAGCGGCAGCCGCACCGACCGGACGGGGCGCACCTCGTGAGCGGGATCGACCCCGGCCTCCACCGCCGTGTCCTCCGACGCGAGCAGCACTCCTCGCGCTCGGGCAGCGCGATCGTCGTGCTCGTGTTGCTCACGCTCGTCGTCGGGTACGTCGGGGTGGAGGCCGTCTACGCCGCGCTCGGTCGACGGGCCCTGCTCTTCTCCCCGGTCGACGTCCTCGCGACGCTGACGTCGTCGGTCGACGGCGGCGGCACCTCGGGCCTCGTGCTCGGCGCCGGCGTCGTCGCGGCGGTCGTGGGCCTCGTCCTGATCGGCCTCGCCGTGACGCCCGGCCGTCGCGGACGCCACACCGTCGACGACGACCGCGTGGCGGTGGTCGTCGACGACCGGGTCATCGCGTCCTCGCTCGCCCGGGCCGCCCGTGTCTCGGGGCGCCTCTCGGACCAGCAGGTCTCGGCGTGGGTGTCCCGTCGTCGGGCCCAGATCGACCTGACGCCCGCGTCCGGCCTCGCGGTCGACGAGCAGTCGGTCGAGGCCGCCACCCGTTCCGAACTCGAGTCGGTCGCCTACCGGCCCGAGCTCACGGCTCGCGTCCGCACCACCGACACGGGGAGGGTCGGCGCATGACCTCGAGCAACCGGTTCGCGAACCGCCTCCTCCTGTTCGTCGTCGGCCTCGTCGCCCTGGCCGTCGGGGCGTTCCTCGTGATCGTCGCCCTGCCCGGCGGCGGCGTCCTGCGCGACCTGCTGTCGCCCGCGTCGTCGGCCCTCGACGACGCCGTGGCGGCGACGCCGATCGACCCGTCCGGTGCGACGGGTGGCAGCTGGCTGCCGGTGGCCCTCGCCCTGCTCTGCCTGTTGCTCGTCATCGTCTTCGTCGTCGCGATCCCCGCCCACGGGCACGGTCGCACCGACAGCGTCGTGGTCCAGGACGACCCGGCCGGCTCGATCGCCGTGTCGAGCTCGTTCGCCGACACCGCGATCACGGACGCGCTCCACGACCGCCGCGACGTGGCCTCGGTCGGCGTCTCGGCGTGGACGGTCGCGGGTCGGCCCGCCCTCAAGGTGCGGGTGCGGCTGACCGCGGGATCGTCCCCGGCGCCCGTGGTCGCGGCGACGTCCGACGTCGCCCGCGGGCTCGACCGCGTGCTGGGCGAGACGGTGCCCGTGCTCGTCGAGATCACCGGCGCCTCGGCCGTGCGCAAGGGGGCCGACAGCCGCGTGTCCTGACGACCCGCGCCTCCTCGGCTCCGCGACCCGCGCCTCCTCGGCTCTGCGACCCGCGCCTCCTCGGTCCGGCTCGGCCTCAGCGGACGGCGAGGAGGATCTTGCCGCTGTGCCCGCCGGACTCCATGCGCTTGTGGGCCGTGGCGACGAACTCGAGCGGGTAGACGCTGTCGAGCACCGGTCGCACCGACCCGGCCTCGACCAGCGGCCAGACGTGCTCGCGCACCTCGGCCATGATCGCGCGGCGTTCGTCGAGGGGCCGGGCGCGCAGCGTGGTGGCCCAGACCCGACCGCGCTTGGCCATCAGGCGCGACAGGTCGATCGTGGCCGACGGGCCGCCCTGCACGGCGATCACCATGATCCGACCGTTCACGGCGAGCGCCTCGACGTCGCGGGCGATGTAGTCGCCACCGACCAGGTCGAGAACGACGTCGACGCCGCGGCCCTCGGTCAGCTCGTCGACGACCGCGACGAAGTCCTCGGTCTTGTAGTCGATGCCGCGCGCGGCGCCGAGCTGTTCGCAGAACGACGTCTTGTCGGCCGTCCCGGCGGTGGCGTAGACGGTCGAGCCGAGCGCGACGGCCATCTGGATGGCGATCGAGCCGACGCCGCTGGCGCCACCGTGCACGAGCAGGGTCTCGCCCGGCTTCAGCCCGGCGCTCATGAAGACGTTCGACCAGACGGTCGCGACGGCCTCGGGCAGGCCCGCCGCCTCGACGAGGTCGACGCCGCGCGGCAGGGGCAGCACAAGGCCCTCGTCGACCTGCACGCGGTCGGCGTAA
Organism: Frigoribacterium sp. ME-P-080; assembly: GCF_030209595.1. Lineage (NCBI taxonomy): Bacteria > Bacillati > Actinomycetota > Actinomycetes > Micrococcales > Microbacteriaceae > Frigoribacterium > Frigoribacterium sp. ME-P-080. Next base: position 26,265 of record NZ_JARVRR010000011.1, on the reverse strand, counting down.
CCACCGCCCGGCAGCAGGGCCACGACGTAGTCGCCGACGGCCGCGGCGGTGACGTGCTCGCCGGTCGCGACGACGGTGCCGCTGACCTCGAGCCCGGGCCAGCCGGGCGCCCCGGCGGGCGACGGGTAGTGCCCCTCGCGCTGGTTGACGTCGGCGCGGTTGACGCCTGCGGCGGCGACGTCGATCACGACCTCGCGGGGGCCGGGCACCGGCTCGGCGACCTCGGAGACGACGAGGGCGGAGGGCCCTCCGGGCACGGGGACGGTGATGGCACGCATGCGTCCATCCTCCCCCCGTGGCCCGGCACGCGCTGACTAGTCTTGTCGCGTGCTGCTCTCCGACCGCGACATCAAGCTCGAACTCGACGCCGGCCGCATCGGCCTCGACCCCTACGACCCGACGCTGATCCAGCCGTCGAGCATCGACGTGCGGCTCGACCGGTTGTTCCGGCTCTTCGACAACCACAAGTACCCGTTCATCGACCCGGCCGAGGACCAGCCCGAGCTGACCCGCCTGGTCGAGGCGAAGGCCGACGAGCCGTTCATCCTGCACCCGGGCGAGTTCGTGCTGGGCAGCACCTACGAGTTCGTCACCCTGCCCGACGACGTCGCGGCCCGCCTCGAGGGCAAGAGCTCGCTCGGGCGCCTCGGCCTGCTGACCCACTCGACCGCGGGCTTCATCGACCCCGGCTTCGGCGGGCACGTCACGCTCGAGCTGTCGAACGTCGCCACCCTGCCGATCAAGCTCTGGCCCGGCATGAAGATCGGCCAACTCTGCTTCTTCAAGCTCAGCTCGCCCGCCGAGCACCCGTACGGCTCGTCCGAGTACGGCTCGCGCTACCAGGGCCAGCGTGGTCCGACCGCCAGCCGGTCCTTCCAGGGCTTCGTGCACACGGACGTCTCCGCCCGCGACTGACCGCTGCGCGCTCGCGCTGCGCGCGTTCGCCCCGCGCTCGCGCCGCGTTGGCCCCGCGCGTTCGCGCCGCGCTCGTCGAGAACGCAGGAGGCGCGGGCCGCGTCCCCGACGGACGCCTCCTCCGGAGACGAGAAAGGGGTGCGGAAGGAACCCGACTCCCTCCGCACCCCGGCGACACGAGAGAAACCCGACGTCGATCTCGTGCGCTGTGACTCGCGGTCCTGAACCTTTCACCGCGAGGCCACTTCATTCTGCGGCTCTCCGCTCCTCGGGCAAACCCGGCAATGTCCGAAAAACGAAATGAAAGCTCAGCTTGCGAAGCGGTGGCAAAAAGTCACCCGTCACCCTTCGAGGGTGTCGCGGGGTGACCGCCCGAACTCGGCCGTGTACTGGGCCGCGAAGCGGCCCGCGTGGGCGAAACCCCAGCTGAGCGCCACGCCCGCGACGGTGTGGCCGAGGGTCGGATCGGCCATGACGAGGTCCCCGTGCGCGCCGCGCAGCCGCGCCCGCCGCAGTTCGGCCATGGGCGTCGAGTCGAGGTGGCGACGGAACGCCAGCTGCAGGGCGCGGGGGGTCACCCGAGCCGCCTCGGCGATCTCGACGACGCCGATGTCGTCGTGCGCGTGCTGCTCGATGTAGTCGCGAGCCCGACGCACGGTCGACGGGAGGGGCGTGAGGCCGTCGGCACCGCCGACGCCGACCACGTTCGTCTCGAAGGCCTCGAGGTAGGCGGCCACGAGCGACCGGAACGCCGAGCCCCGCACCAGCTGACTGGCCATGGCGGCGTCGTTGCGGATGACGTGCTCGTGCACGTGCCGGACGAGGTCGGACCAGTAGCGGCCGAGCGAGGGCGAGACCGCCTCGGCCGCGGTCGACCGGAGCCCCCCGGGGGCGGTGAGCCGCATGGCCTCCAGCTCGCGTTCGACGGCGGTGCGGTCGAGCATCACCTGCCCGAGCACGAGGTCGTACGACAGCATGACCTTGGCGTCGTGCGACGGGAACGAGAACGGTGCGCCCGGCTCGACCCTGAGCTCGTGGTCGCGGGTCCGCAGCGACAACCGGCCGGCCATCACGCCGCCGGCGACGAGGAACCCGGTCGGATCGCTCTCGGACAGCAGGCGTCCCCGCCGGTACTCGAAGCGACAGAGGGCGAAGCGCGTGTCGCCGGACACGGCGCGACTGTAGGTGAACGGCTCGGGGCCCTCGCCTTCGAGTCGCGTGATCTTGTAGTTCTTGCGGATCAGCGCGTGCGCGACCTCGCGATCCGTGGTCGAGACGCTGCGGACCCGCGGGTCGACGAGCGCCTCGAAGGTCTGCGCCCTGGGGGGCGCCGCGGTCGGATCGGTGGTGGCGTCGGTCGGCGCGGTGTCCGTGGGCGTGGTGTCCGTGGGCGCGGTGTCCGTCGGCGCGGTGTTCGTGGGCGTGGTGCGGAGTGCAGCTGATCCGGCGACTGGTGAGGCCGCCTGCGGTGTGGACGTCACGGTCGTTCCCCTCGGGTGGGACGGTGATCCGGGGTGGTTGGTCCCGGGTGGTCCTCCCGACGTCGGTGTCGAGTGACCTACCCGAGAGTATCCAACAGACGAACTGGACGCGCGCCGCATCCTGGGGCAGGGCACCGCCCGGTCGGGTGCGGTCGCAGTCCGCGTAGCGTCGGGTCATGGACTACAGAACCCTCGGAAACAGTGGAGCCTCGGTGTCGGAGCTGACCCTCGGCACCATGACCTTCGGCGCCGAAGCCGACGAACCGACCTCGCACGCCATCCTCGACGCCTTCGTGGCCGGAGGCGGCACGCTCGTCGACACCGCCGACGTCTACAGCGCCGGCACCAGCGAGACCATCATCGGCCGGTGGCTGGCGAGCCACCCCACGGACGCCGACCAGGTGGTGCTCGCGACCAAGGGACGCTTCCCCATGGGCGACGGGCCCAACGACGTCGGGCTGTCGCGTCGTCACCTCGCGAAGGCCCTCGACGCCTCGCTGACCCGGCTCGGCGTGGAGCACGTCGACCTCTACCAGATGCACGCCTGGGACCACCTCACCCCGATCGACGAGACGCTGAGGTTCCTCGACGACGCCATCAGTGCGGGCAAGATCGGCTACTACGGCTTCTCGAACTACCTCGGGTGGCAGGTGACCAAGGCCGTCGGCCGCGCCGAGGCCCTCGGGTTCGCCCCGCCCGTCACGCTGCAGCCGCAGTACAACCTGCTCGTCCGCGACATCGAGCACGAGGTCGTCCCGGCCTCGCTCGACGCCGGCATCGGCCTGCTGCCCTGGTCGCCGCTGGCCGGCGGCTGGTTGAGCGGCAAGTACGTCCGCGACCAGGCGCCCACCGGTGCCACCCGCCTCGGCGAGGACCCGAAACGCGGCATGGAGGCCTGGGAGGCGCGCAACGCGGACGAGCGCACCTGGACCGTCCTCGACGCGGTCACCTCGATCGCCTCGGCGCACGACGCCTCGGCCTCGCAGGTCGCCCTGGCCTGGCTGCTCCGGCAGCCCGCGGTCACCTCGGTGATCCTCGGCGCCCGCACGGTCGAGCAGCTGGACGACAACCTGGGTTCGTCGGCCCTGGCCGCGGCCCTCACCGACGACGAGGTGGCCCGGCTCACCTCGGCGAGCGCACCCCGGGTCGACGACTACCCCTACGGCACGGCGGGCGTCGCCCAGCGCGACCGGAAGATCACCGGCGGCCGCTGACCAGGAGGCGCGGCGCGCCTCCTGCGGGCACCGCGCCTCCCCCACGCTGTTCATCCCGCACGACACCGCGAGATGGTCACCGCGCCAGGTTTTCTCCTGGCGCCGTGACCATTTCGCGGTGCTGTGCGGTAGAGCGGCACGCGTGACCCAGCATCCCGCCACGAAGTAAGCGTCCCGCCACGCAATCCTGTGGCGGGACGTTTACTTCGTGGCGGCGTGCCCGGGGCCCGGGGGCGGGGCGGTGCCGTGCGGGGCGGTGCGGGGCGGGGCGGTGCGGGCGGTGCGGCCGGGGCTCAGCGCTGCAGCGAGGCGGTGGCGCCGACCCGACCGCGCGCGACCCGCACGGCGATCGTGACGACCAGCACGACGGCGGCGGCGACGATGGCGGCCACCCCGGCGACGACGTTCTCGGGTTCGCCGGTCAGGCGGCCGACCGCGATCCAGGCGAGTCCCCACGAGAGCGACAGGGCGGGAGCGAGGCGGCCACGCCCGGCGAAGGCCAGCACGACGCCGACGAGGGCGGCCACGGCGAGCACCACCGACGACCAGAACCCGGCCGCGAAGCCGAAGCCGTCGAAGCCCGCGTCGACCAGGCCGGCGGCGACGTTGGCGACCGTCGCGACGCTGACCCAGCCGAGGTAGAGGCCGAGGGTGCCGTCGGTGACGACTGCGTCGACCCACCCGCTCGACGCGGTGTGGAACAGGATGACGAAGATGCGCGCGAGCACCAGCAGCAGCGCGACGATCACGACGGCGCCCAGCCAGACGCTGCCGAGCTGCACGGCGGCGAACAGCCAGGCGGCGTTGAGCAGCAGCGAGGCCGCGACCCAGTAACCGAGCCGACGGTGCCGGGTCACGGCGCGCTGACCGGGCAGGGCCTGGTAGATCGCGTAGGCGACGAGGCCGAGGTAGATGACGCTCCAGATGCTGAAGGCCGTGGTCGCCGGGGCGACCGTCGTGGCCGTCGCGCTGAGGGCCCCGCCCGCCGCATCGGACACCGAGACGCCGCCGAACGCGCCCGATCCGTAGGCGGCCAGCACGATCGCGAGGACCGCGGTCACGACCACGACGATCTGGCGGACGACGTCACGCGACGTCGCGGTCTCGGCAGGGGGTCGGGTGCTCGTGTCGGTGCTCATGAGGGGGACGCTAGTCGTGCCCGCTGATCGATCTCTTAGTTGCTAAGAGGATTGTCAGGGAAGGGGCGGCGAGGGAAGGGCGGCACAGCCCCGGAGGCGCGGTGCGGTCGGGCGATCAGCCCACCTGCACGGGCGGCCCCGCGATCAGCAGCACCACGAAGACGACGACCACGGCGACGACCAGCAGCACGAGGGCGAGGACGAGGTGCCCGAGCATCCAGCGCAACAGGCGGTCGAGGGGGCGTCGGTCGCGCGGGTCGTCGGTCGCCGTGCGGCGCCAGGCACCGGCGAGGAGGCCGCGGCGGTCGATCCAGCGCTCGACGGGCAACGAGGCGAACGGCACGACGGCGCTGGCGAGGGCGGCCAGGGTCACCCCGCCCGACCAGCGCTGGTTCACCGCGACGACGACGCCCGCGACGAGGTACGCGAGGAACACGAAGCCGTGGATCGGCCCGGCCACGCTGACCGGCCAGTCGCCGACCCCCACGGCGTACTTGAGGATCATGCCCACGATGAGCAGCGACCAGGTCACCACCTCGGCGACGGCGAACGAGCGGAAGAGGGTGCGAGGCGACACGAGCTGCTCCTGGTGAGGGGCCGACGGGGACGCGTCCATGCTCGCAGCCCCCTGCTGAGCGCCGGCCCTGCCCGCTCGAACCGGTGACTCGGCCACACGGCCCTGCCCGCTCTACGCGGCCACCCGGCCACGCGGCCCGCGTACCCCTCCGGCTGGGTGCCGGCCCGCGCCTCCTCGGTTGGATGGGTCCCATGACGACACTCGCGATCATCGGTGCAGGCAAGGGGCTCGGCGCTGCCGTGGCCCGACGATTCGGCGCGGAGGGCTTCAGCGTGGCCCTCGTCTCCCGCCACCAGGGCAGGCTCGACGCCCTCGCGGCCGAACTCGAGGCCGACGGCGTCACGGCCCAGGGCTTCACCGCCGACGTGCGCGACCCGGCGAGCATCGCCGCCGCGCTCGAGCAGGCGACCGAGCAGCTCGGACCGATCCAGGTCATGCAGTACAGCCCGCTGCCGCAGAAGGACTTCATGCGTCCCGTGCTCGAGACCATGCCCGCCGACCTGGTCGGTCCGGTCGAGTTCTCGATCTACGGGCCGGTCGCAGCCGTGCACCAGGTGCTGCCCGGCATGCGGTTCCTGCCCGACGGCGGCGGCACCATCCTCTTCGTCAACGGCGGCTCGGCCGTCACGCCCGGCGCGAAGGTGACGGGCACCTCCATCGCCTTCGCCGGGCTGACCGCCTACGCGCAGCTGCTCCACGACGAGCTCGCCGGCGAGGGCATCCACGTCGGTCAGCTGATCATCCCCGGCGGCATCGAGCCCGAGAGCAGCGACAAGAGCCCGGAGGCGCTGGCCGAGTTGCTCTGGCAGCAGCACGTCACGCGCGGCGACTTCCGGACCACGGCGCCCGAGAAGGGCACGCCCGCCTGACGCCCGGCGTTCGGGTGGGGGCTGGTACCTCCGCCGGACGGCGGGCGGCCTCAGACGCCGCCGAAGCGCTCGGTCCGGACGCGGGTCGGCGCGTGCCCGAGCTCGACCAGCCAGCCGGCGACGACCGCCACGAACGAGTTCGCCCCGCAGACGTAGACCAGCGGATGCTCGGACGCGGGCAGCACGAGCCGCTCGATTTCGTCGCGGGTGAGTCGGCCCGCCGGCCGAGCGTGCCCCTCGGGAGCCGTTCGGCTGAAGACCCAGTCGACCACGAGGGGCGCTCGAGGCCCGGTCGTGTCACGAGCCGAGGAGGCGCGCGCGGCCTCGTCCAGCTCGCCGACGTACCACCGAGAACCCGGGTCGCGCACCGAGGCGAGCAGACGCATCGGGGGTGCGTCCCGGCCTCGGGCCCGCACCATCGCCATCAGCGGTGCGACGCCCGACCCCCCACCGATCAACTGCACGGGGGCCGCCGTCGGCGGGGTCGCCCCCTCGGGCTCGGGCAGCACCGCGTGGACGGCCGAGTCGGGCTCGAACTCGGTCGGCGGCCAGACGAACCAGCCGCCGATCGGGCCGCGCACCTCGATCGGATCGCCGGGTTCGGCCGCGTCGACCAGGTAGGGCGAGACCTCGCCGTCGTCCAGGCGCTCGACGGTGACCTCGATCTGCGGGACCGGGCCCGCGCCTCCTGCGCCCCGCGAGCCGTCGGGGCCGCCGGAGGCCCTGACGTCGCTCAGCGAATACGACCGCACGGCGGTGTACCCGTCGTCCGCGGTCAGCCGCAGGTCGACGTGCTGGCCGGCTCGCGCGGGCCGGAGGCCGGGCACCGCGAGGGTGAGCGACCGGGCCCGCGGCGTCTGCGCGACCGACGACACGATCGTGGCGGGCAGCCAGGCGTACGGATCACCCGCGGGGTCGAGCCCGGCGACGCCGCCGACCCCGGGGTCGGGAACGGGGTCGCTCACGCGTACCGTTCTTCCTTCCACGGGTCGCCGTGCGGGTGGTAGCCCATGCTCTCCCAGAAGCCGCGGCGGTCGGTGGCCATGGTCTGGATGCCCTGCAGCCACTTGGCGCTCTTCCAGAAGTAGAGCCCGGGCACGAAGAGGCGCGCGGGCCCGCCGTGCTCGGCGTGCAGCGGCTGCCCCTCGTAGGTGTCGACCACCCAGGCCTTGCCCCCGAGCAGCTCGCCGAGCGGCAGGTTGGTCGTGTACCCGCCGTGGCTGGTCGCCATCGCGAACTCGTGCGTGGTCTCGAGGCCGTCGAAGAGGGTGTCGAGCGAGACGCCCCGCCAGTGGGTGCCGAGCTTCGACCAGCTCGTGACGCAGTGGATGTCGGTCTCGATCGCCTCGTGCGGCAGGGCCTGGAAGTCGGCCCAGGTGAGGGAGCGCTGCCCGGTCTCGGTGGCGACCTGGAGCTCCCACCGCTTGATGTTCGGCGTGGGGCCGGCCGACAGGACCGGGAACCCGCTCTCGAGGTACTGCCCCGGGGGCAGTCGCGGGTCGGCCGCGCGTCGCCTGCCGAAGCCGGTGAATCCTGCCATGGTGCGCCTCCTCGGGGTGGAGCGGGGTCGTTCGCGGTTGCGTCGTACGCCCGTCAGCCTACGCACGACCCCCGACGGCGCCGGGCCCCGAGGCTGCGTCCGCGCTGGGAGAACGTTGACCCCGGCATGGGTGGAGGTCGTACGGTGGATGCAGGTCAATTCGAAAGGACCCCACATGGCTGAGTACACCCTGCCCGATCTGCCCTACGACTACTCCGCTCTGGCGCCGCACATCAGCGCGAAGATCATGGAGCTGCACCACTCCAAGCACCACAACACGTACGTCACCGGCGCGAACACGGCCAACGCCGCCCTCGCCGAGGCCCGCTCGACGGGTGACCTGGCGAACGTCAACAAGCTCGAGAAGGACCTCGCCTTCAACCTCGGTGGCCACGTCAACCACTCGATCTTCTGGACGAACCTCACCCCCGAGACCAGCGAGCCCACCGGCGACCTGCTCGAGGCCATCGGCCGCGACTTCGGCGACCTCGAGAAGTTCAAGGCCCACTTCACCGCCACCGCGCTCGGCGTGCAGGGCTCGGGTTGGTCCGTGCTCGCGTACGACGTGCTCGGCCAGCGCCTCAGCGTCTTCCAGCTCTTCGACCAGCAGGGCAACGTGCCGTTCGGCCTCGTCCCCCTGCTGATGCTCGACGTGTGGGAGCACGCCTACTACCTCGACTACCAGAACGTGCGCGCCGACTACGTCAAGGCCTTCTGGAACATCGTGAACTGGAGCAACGTCGAGGCCCGCCTCGCCGCCGCGACGACCAAGACCGACGGTCTGATCACGCTCTAGTCCCTCCAGTACCACCACGCCGACGGCGCGTCCCCACCCGGGGGCGCGCCGTCGCCGCGTCCCCGGGGACCGACGGCTCGTCCCCACCCCGGCGCGTTCGTCCTCAAGGATGAAAACCCCGCAGGAGGCGCGCGCGGCCGGTCGACGACGCCTTACGGTCGTCGACATGGACACCATCCCCGACGACCTGCGCACCTGGGTGCCGCGCCTCGCGGCCCCCGTCGGCGCCGCGGTCTTCGTGCTGCTGTGGACGATCGCCGAGGCCGGCCGGGGCGAGATCGTCGAGAACGTCGTCCTGTTCGGGCTCTTCGGCCTGGCCGTCGGCCTCGCGGTCTGGATGCCGTGGACCTCGATCGGCCTGATGGTGACGATCCCGGCCCTGCAGCTCGCCGGCTGGGTGCAGCCCCCGACGGACACCACCTGGCCGACGTACCTCGCCCTCGCGTTCGTGGCGTTCTTCGCGGCGTTCGCCCGCTCGGTCGCCGTGCGGCTCGTCGCCCTCGCCGCCGCCGGCCTCGCGTCGGGACTCGCCGCGATCGCGATGGCCGTGCCCACCCTCGCGCGACCGTACGTGTGGTCGTCGTGGGTGGGCGGCGGCCAGGGCACGAAGACCGACGTGATCACCCTGGCGGCCTCGCTCTTCGGTGCCGCGGCCGCGGCCTGGGCGGTCGGCATCTTCCTCTCGAGCGTGCTGCGGGTCCGCCGCATCGGACAGGTGCTCGAGCGCACCGAGACGCGCTTCCACGAGACGGATTTCGAGCTGCGCCTCGCCCACGACCGTGCCCGGATCTCCCGTGACGTGCACGACGCCCTCGCCCACTCGCTGGCGGTGATCGTGTCGCAGGCGCAGGGCGCCCTGGCGTTGTCGGCGACCCGTCCCGAGGTCGTCGAGCAGGCGCTGCGCACGATCGCCGACGTCGGCCGCACCTCGTTGGTCGACGTGCGGCACCTGGTCGAGCGCATCCAGCAGGACGCCGACGACGTGACGCCCCGCGAGACCCTCGCCGACCTCGACCGACTCGCGACGACGATGCGCGACGTGGGCATGACCGTCACCCTGCGGCACCTCGGCGACGCCTCCGAGCTGTTGCCCTCGCAAGAACTCGCGGTCTTCCGCATCGTGCAGGAGAGCCTGACCAACGCCCTCAAGCACTCCGGCTCGTCGAGCACGGTCGACGTCGCCCTCGACTGGCGGGGGCCCGGCCTCGCCCTGCTGGTGACGTCGTCGGGCGACGACCCGCTCGTCGCCGCCCGCCGCGGCACCGGCCGGGGCACCGGCATCGCCAGCATGACCGAACGGGCCCGGCTCGCCGGTGGCTGGCTGACGGCCGAGCTCGGCGACGACGGCGTCTTCGTCGTCACCGCCTTCCTGCCGACTCCCGAACCGATCGGACTCCTGCAGTCCTGGACGGAGCAACCCGCATGACCGACGTGACGACCGCGACGACGCGCACCGCGCCTCCCGCCCTCGTGAGGGTGGTCGTCGTCGACGACCAGCCGCTGTTCGCCTCCGGGCTGCAGATGCTGATCGAGGCGCAAGCCGACCTGGTCTGCGTGGGCACGGCCGTCGACGGGGCGGCCGGAGTCGCCCTGGTCGAGCGTGAGCGGCCCGACGTCGTGCTGATGGACCTGCGCATGCCCGTGATGAACGGTCTCGAGGCCACCACGCGCATCGTGGCGGCGGCCGGCACCGACCCCGACTCGGCCCCGCGCGTCGTCGCCCTGACCACGATCCAGCGCGACGAGGCCGTGTTCAGCGCGTTGAAGGCCGGGGCCTACGCGTTCCTCACGAAGGACGCCACGCCCGACGAGGTGCTGACGACGATCCGCGCGGCGGCGGCCGGCGAGCCCGTCCCGACCACGGCCGCCGCCCTCGACGTCGTGCACGCGTTCGCCGTGCCGACCCCGTCCCCGAAGCGGCGGACCGAACCGCTCGAGGTGCTCTCGCCCCGCGAGCGCGAGATCTTCCTGCTCGTGGCACGGGGCCTGAGCAACGCCGAGATCGCCGAGAGCGCGTGGCTGAGCGAGGCGACGGTCAAGAGCCACGTGCGCGCCGTGCTGCAGAAGCTCGGCATGCGCAACCGCGTGCAGATCGTCGTCTTCGCCTACGAGAACGACCTGGTGGGCCCGGCCCGCGACGACGAGGGGGCCACGCGATGACCGACGAGAAGAACGTCCCGACCCGCGACGTCCCGCCCGGCGGCGTCTCGCCTCGACAGCGACGCGCGAAGCGGGTGACGCTCGCAGCCGTGGTCGCGGTGGTCGCCGGCGTCGTCGCCTACGGCATCCCGGCCAATGCGGCCTACGCCCTGCCCGACCTCCCCGAGAAGGACGTCGACGCGTGGACGATGCCGCTCGACCGGTACGTGCCGGTCGGCGAGACCTCGTCGTCCTACGCCCTCCTGCTCGTCGCGCAGCAGTGCATGGTCGCGGCCGGTCACGACGACTTCGTGGTGCCGTGGCGGGACGTGGCGGCGGGCGACCGGGCGGGCGAGCTGTCGATGAACGGCTCGCTGCGCCTCCGGGCCTTCGACCTGGCGACGGCCGAGACCCGCGGCTACCACGCCCTGTCGGTCATCGACGCGGGGGCGGCCGCCTGGTCCGAGTTCTCGTCGCAACCCTGGACGGACGAGAGGTCCGCCCGGTTCGACACCTGCGTGCAGCGCGCCCGCGGGACGGTGCCGTCACTGGACGACTACTCGAACCGCACCCAGTCGCTCGTCCGCCTGAACAACGCCGCGTTCGAGGGGGCCCGTGACGACCCCACGGTGACGGCGACCTGGGACGACTGGCGCGGGTGCATGCAGGACGCCCGGGTGGGCGACGTGGCCTCCGACCCGTCGGGCATGCCGACCCTCGAGATGGCCGACCGGTTCGAGACGCTCGACTCGAGCACGTCGCCGACCGACGACGAGATCGAGATCGCGACGGCCGACGCCCGGTGCCGTGAGTCCTCCGGCTACCGCGACGCCCTCTACGAGGCCGAGTGGCAGCGACAACTCACCGTGCCGCACGACGACGGCGAGCTGCTCTCCGGGATCGACACGGCGGCCCTGGCCGCGGACAACGCGGAGATCCGGCGGGTGCTGGCCGAGCTCACCCCACCGCGGCCACCGTCCTGACCCGCCCCCTCCTCGAGGGACTGGGAAACCGGTCGGCCAGTATCTAAACTGGGTCCACAGAGGACACGTCGGGGGACGGGGGAACGTCCGACGGCCTGATCAGCGGGGGCAACGAGCTGGTCAGGCCTTCGTGCCCGGGGGCCACGACCGTCGGCAGCACGAACGCCCACATGTCGCGCAGCCGGTCGAAGAGGTCGGCGCGGGCGGTCAGGGCCTGCGACACGATGTGCACGCCGGCGTACGACCCGACGACGAAGCGGGCGACGCTCTCGACGTCGGTGTCGGCCCGGAAGTCGCCCTCGGCGACCGCGCGCTCGACGAGCCCCGAGATCTGGGCCTGCCAGTCGAGGTACGGGTGCTCGACCCGGAGGTCGCGGCTCGGCGACTGGGTGGTCAGACGGATGCCCGCCGTCACGAGCACCTCGGTGGTGAGCTGCGTGGCGAGCGACGCGCACGAGAGCATGAGCGCCTCGGCACCGCTGCCCGCGGTCTCGGACACCCGGTCGGCGTAGGCGCGCGAGAGCGCGTGCTGCTCGGCGATGACCGCGTTCGCGAGGTCGGCCTTCGAGCGGAAGTGGAAGTAGAGCGCACCCTTGGTCACGGTGGCGGTCTCGGCGACGAGGTCGAGCGAGGCCTCGCTGTAGCCGTGCTCGTCGAAGACGACGGCGGCCCCTCGGATGATGGCGGCGCGGGTCGCCTGGGCACGTTTCTGCTGGGGCATCGGGTGGGTCTCTCCTGCGGGTCGAGACGGTGCCCCTGCGAGGCACCGCACGGCCGCCCCCCGCCGGCCGCTGCACACGTTACCGGGGCGACCTGCGCCCTCCGACAGTCGCCGGGGTACGCGTGGCGAAGCGTATCGGGGTACGACCGACCGGTCCGCCTGCGGCTCGTGACGTCGCGTGCCGCGCATGGTCACGGCGCGCTAGCGTGCGGGCATGACGCTCAGCCTCGTGCCCATGCCCACCTCCCGCCTCGTGCCCTGGATGCGACGCTCGACCGCCGAGTACGAGAAGTCCCGCGTGCTCGCCGGCGAGACCCCCGAGCAGGCCGCCGAGGCCGCCCGACGCTCGTTCGGCGAGGCCTTCCCCGACGGGGCACCGGCCGAGGGCCACCTCGTCTACGACGTCATCGACGACGCCCGACCGGGTGAGCCCGTCGGCATCCTCTGGATCGCACCCCGCGTGCCCGGCTCGTCGGACTGGTGGGTCTTCGACGTCGAGATCGACGAGGCCCACCGCGGTGCCGGACTCGGCCGGGCGACGATGCTCCTCGCCGAGCAGGCCGCCGCCCGTCACGGCGCCGAGACCCTCGGCCTGAATGTGTTCGGCCACAACGAGGTCGCCCGCCACCTCTACGAATCGCTCGGCTACGAGACGACCGCCGTGCAGATGAAGAAGCCCGTCACCGCCTGAGGGGCGACCCGGGAGGCGCGGTGTCGGTCTCGGGGACGGGCACCGGCTCGGGCGGGGCGACCCGCGCCTCCTCGGGGTCGCCGTCCGCGGCGCGGGCTCTCGGCACCCGGCTGGCGTAGAGCACGCCGCCGACCACCGCGACGCCGGCGACGAGCTCGACCAGGTCGGGCACCTCGCCGAACGCCAGCCACGAGGCCAGCACGCCGACCACGGGCACGAGCATCGAGAACGGTGCGACGGTGGCCGAGGGGTAGACCGAGAGCAGGCGCGTCCAGATGCCGTAGCCCACGACCGAGGCGATCAGCACGAGGTAGAGCAGGCAGAGCACCGACGGCAGCGCCTCGAGCATGAAGACCGTGCCGAGGCTCTCACCGATGCGCTCGGGGCCCTCGACGACGAACGACAGGGCGAGCATCGGCACCGGCGCGACGATCGACATCCACAGCGTCAGGTGCATCGGGTTCGGCGGGGCGGCCCGTCGCACGGCCACGTTGCCGATCGCCCAGCCGAGCGCACCGCACAGCGTCAGCACGACGGGCAGCAGCGCCGCGACCTGCGACCGGTGCCCCGCGATGACCACGAGCGCGACGACGGCGATGCCGATGCCGATCGCCTGCCGACGGGTGATGCGTTCCCGGAGCCAGAAGCCGGCGATCACGACCGTGAACGGCGCCGACGCCTGTAACACGAGCGAGGCGAGACCCGAGGGCATGCCCGCCGCGATGCCGAGGTAGAGGAAGGCGAACTGCAGCATGCCGAGCGTCGCCCCCACGAGCAGAACGCGCGACCACGGGATCGCCGGACGCGGCACCAGCAAGACGGTCGGCACCGCGAGCAACGTGAAGCGCAACGCCACGAGCAGGAACGGCGGGAAGTGCTCGAGGGCGATCGCCGTCACGGGGAAGTTGATGCCCCAGCAGACGGCGACGACGAGGGCGAGGAGGCGGTCACGGACGGTCACGTCTCCATCGTGGCGTGCCCGACCGTTCAGGACCAGCGCAGATCCCCGCGTGCACTTTGTAGGCTGCCTTCATGGACCTGTCCCATCTCGACCTGCTGCGGGAACTCGCCGACCGCGGCAGCGTCACCGCCGTCGCGACCGCCACGCACCGGTCGCCCAGCGCCGTGTCGCAGCAGCTGAAGACGGTGCAGCGTCAGCTCGGGGTCGAGCTCGTCCGTCGCGTCGGCCGGGGCGTCGTGCTCACGGAGGAGGGCCGGGCGCTGGCCCGGGCGTCGGTCGGGGTCGCGACCGCGGTCGCCGAGGCCGAGGCGGCGTTCGACGCCGTCCGCGGAGGCACGGGTGGCGTCGTGCGGGTGTCCGTGTTCGCCTCGGCGGCCGAGCTGCTGTTGCCCGGAGTGTTGCACCGCATGCGGTCGCACCCGGGCATCGAGCTCGACGTGGCCGACCGCGACGTCTCCGAGGACGAGTTCGCCCCGCTGACGGCGGACTTCGACGTGGTGCTCGCCCACCGGTCGGACGGCGTGCTGCCGCCGGGCCGAGCATCGACGACCGTCGTGTCGCTGCTGCGCGAACCGCTCGAGGTCGCGCTCCCCCTCGGCCACCGACTGGCCGACCGCAGTCGGGTGGCCGTCGACGACGTCATCCGGGAGCCCTGGATCGGGGTGCCGGAGGGGTACCCGATCGACCGCGTGCTGGTGGCGATGGCCCTGCAGTCGGGCGTCGCACCCGAGGTCGTCCACCGCACGGTGCACCTGCCCCTGATCGAGAACCTCGTGGCGGCCGGCCACGGGGTCGCCCTCGTCCCGCGTCACACGTCGGCCTCGCGGGCGCCCGGTCGGTTCCACCTCGCGACGCTCGAGAACGTCCGCGCCGGGCGCCACCTCGAGGCGCTGATGCGACCCGACCGGGCGGCCCGGCCGGCCGTCCGCACCGTCGTCGACGAGATCCGGGCCGAAGCCGCGTCGATCTGACGAACCGATGGACGAGGCGCGCGAAGTCTCCTCGCCGTCTTGTGACACGGACCTCTCGGACGTACAATTTCCTGTACTCAGGAGGAACGATGAAGACACTCACCTATTCCGAGTCGCGGGCGAACTACGCAGCGACGCTCGACGCGGTCACCGACGATCGCGAAGAGGTCGTCATCACCCGCGCCGGGCACGATCCCGTCGTGCTCGTCGCGCTCGACGACTACGAGTCGTTGAAAGAGGCGGCCTACCTCTTGCGCAGCCCGGCCAACGCGCGGCGCCTGCTCGGCGCGATCGAGCGTCTGAGCGAGGGCGGCGGGAGCGAGCGAGAACTGCACGGATGAGGATCGTCTTCGACGACGACGCCTGGGACGACTACGTGTACTGGCAGACGCAAGACCGGAAGGTGCTGAAGCGCATCAACACCCTGATCCGCGACATCGAACGCAACGGGAACGAAGGCATCGGCAAGCCCGAGGCCTTGAAGCACGGCTTCCACGGATTCTGGTCTCGCCGCCTCACCGACGAGCACAGGTTGGTCTACAAGGTGACCGAGACGGACGTCCTGATCGCGCAGTGCCGCTACCAGTACTCGAGCTGAACTCGGGTCGTCAGCGGACGCCCTTCGACGCGAGGAAGACCACGGGGTCGGTCGGGACGCCGCCCTGCCGCACCTCGAGGTGCAGGTGGCAGCCGGTCGAGCCGCCCGAGGTGCCGACGCCGGCGATGTTCTGGCCGGCCGCGACCTGCTGGCCGACCGAGACGTAGATGCCGTTGCGTTCCATGTGGGCGTAGGCGCTGCTGACCCCGCCGCCGTGGTCCACGACGATCAGGTTGCCGTAGCCGCTCGACGGCCCGGCGTAGCTGACGCGACCGGCCGAGACCGAGTAGATCGGCGTGCCGCAGGAGGCCCCGAAGTCGGCTCCGGCGTGCAGCTTGTACTCGCCCGTGATCGGGTGGATGCGGTAGCCGTAGGCCTGGTACGAGCCGAACGCGCGGATGGCGGCGACCCACCCGGTGCCCGGGCCGGGACCGCCCGTGCCCGGCGCGACGGGGCCCGTGCCACCACCCGCGGCGGGGGCGGGACGCGCAGCGGCGGCGGCGGCCGCAGCCGCGGCCGCCTGTGCCTGCGCGTAGGCCTGCTCGAGCGTCATGCGGTCGTCCTCGAGCAGGGCGACCTGGGCGGCGAGGGTGGCCTTCTCGTCGTCGACGGCCGCGAGGTCGGCCTCGGCCGTCACGCTGGCCGCGGCCGCCTCGTCGAGTGCGGTCTGCGCGTCGGCCGCGAGCCGGTCGCGTTCGGCGAGCGCCACGGCGGCCTGGTCGGCCAGCGAGGTCGCGAGGTTGTCGGCGGCCTGGGCCCGCTCGCGGAGGCGACCGACGTTCTCGCCCAGCTTGCTCGACAGGCTCAGCCCCTTGAGCACCTCTTGGGCGCCGTCGCCGGCCGCGAGCAGGTCGCCCACCATGCCCCCGCTGCCGGGGCGGGCCAGCAGGGCGGCGGCCTGGCCGACGACCCGTCGTGAGGAGTCGGCGGTCTCGCGGGCCTCGGCCCGGCGCGTCTCGAGCCGCTCGTGCCGTGCGGTCGCCTCGTCGACGGCGGCCTGGGCCTCGCCCAGCACGCGACCGGCCTCGTCCGCCGAGGTGCGGGCGGCCTCGGCACGGGCCGAGGCCGCGTCGAGCGCCGTCTGCAGGTCGGCGAGCGCCTTCTTCTTGGCGGACTCGTCGTCGCGCGCGGCGAGGACGGCCTGCCAGGTCGGGGCGGCGGCGATCGCGCGGTCGGGGACGAGGAACGTGGCGAGCACGGCCAGCACGAGGGCGACGGTGGTCGCCGACGTCCGGCGGCGGAGGGGGCTCGAGAGGGGAACGGGGCGGACGGAGTGGGACATGGCTCTCTGTCTGTCTGGTGCACGCGTCGCGTGCGGTGGTGCAGGGGCGTCCGCGCTCGGGCCTCGCGGAGCACCCACACTACCGAGGCGCTCCGGGACGGAAGCGGCGCGCTCGCCCCGCACCGCGCCTCCTCGGGGCGGTCGCTGGGCTGGGGACGAGACGTCGACGCGGCGCCGTCAGCGATGCCGACGCCTCGGCGACGCGGCGCCGACCCGGCGCCCGCGAGGTACGGTCGTGTCCCCCTTTCGGCCCCTGTGCGTCGGCCGGCATCCGTGGTCGACTGTCCCTTCCACCACCGTCGGGGCAGCTCCCCGAGTGCGCCGAGAGAGGCGCAGATGGCATCGTCCCGACCGGCCCGCACCACCCTCGGCCTGATCGCCGCGGCCGCCGTCGTCCTGCTGACCGCGTGCTCGTCGGGCGACGCCACCCGTCCGACGCCGACGGGCGCACCGGCCACGCCGACGCCGACCCCGACGTCGCAGGCGACCCGGGTGACGCCCGAGACGATCCGCACGGCTCCGTCCGGCACGGTGTTCCACGGGGGCATCGCGCTCGAGCCGAACTCGCTGGCGATCCGGGCCGAGGCCACGCTGAGCGCCGACGGCGAGACGGACGCCGCGCGGGCCGCGGCCCTCATCGCGGAGCGCCCCGTGGCGATGTGGATCGGCGACGGCTACGACGACGCCCAGCTCGTGAAGGTGATCACCGACTACCTGGCCGCCGCCGAGGACCAGGGGGCGACGCCCGTGTTCGTCACCTACGCGATCCCCGACCGGGACTGCGGCAACTACTCGGCCGGCGGCTTGTCCGTCGAGCGCTACCCCGCCTGGAACGCGACCATCGCGGCCACCCTCGCCGGGCACCGGGCCGTCGTCATCGTCGAACCCGACTCGCTCGGCATCCTGAGCCGGTGTCCGCAGCTGGCCGACACGCGCCTCCCCCTGCTGAAGCAGGCCGTCGCCGACTTCGCGGCGGCCGGCGTGCCCGCCTACCTCGACGGCGGCAACTCGCACTGGGTGCCCCCCGAGGTGATGGCCGAGCGGCTCGAGGCGGCGGGCATCGAGCAGGCCCGCGGCTTCTTCACCAACGTCGCGGGCTTCTACCCCGTGGGCGACGAGCAGCCCTACGCCGAGGAGGTCGCGGCGATGACGGGCGGCAGCCGCTACGTGATCGACGTGTCACGCAACGGCCGCGGCTGGAAGGGGACGTGGTGCAACCCCGAGGACGTCGGCCTCGGCCAGGACCCCCGCGTGGTGTCCGACGACGGCCGCCTCGACGCCCTGCTCTGGGTCAAGACGCCGGGCATCAGCGACGGCACCTGCAACGACGGCCCCCCGGCCGGTGAGTGGTACCCGTCGTACGCCGAGATGCTCGTCGACCGCCGCCCCGAGTGGGCCCGCAGCTGACGCACGGTCGGCCGGCCCGCCCCGGGACCGCTCAGCCGAGGCGGGCGCGCAGCAGCTCGAGGAACTCGTCCGCCATCGCGAGCTGACGCTCGAGCTTCGCGCGACGCTCGACGGTCTCGTCGATGAACGCCGCCAAGGAGGCGCGGGTCGCCTGACCGCGCCCGTCGCCGTCGTCCGCCCCGCCGTCGAGTGCGTCGACGACCCGCAGCAGTTCGGCCATCTCGTCGAGGCTGAACCCGAGCGGCTTCATGCGTCGGATCACCATGAGCCGCAGGTAGTCGTCGTGCGTGTAGAGCCGGAATCCGCCCTCGCTGCGGCCCGACGGCGTCAGCAGACCGACCTCGTCGTAGTGGCGGATCGTGCGCAGCGACATCTCGGTGCGCTCGGCCAGCTCGCCGATCTGCATCGTGGCGGTCTCGTCGGGCATGGGATCTCGTTTCATCTCTACCCTCACGTAAGGGTAGGGTTGCATCGTACGGCAGTGTCGCCGACTCCCCATTCTTCCGCACACCCCAGGAGTCCTCCGTGACCACTGCCCACGACTCCGACCGCGCGCGCCCTGAACCCGCCGCGCGGTCGGTCCTCCCCGTCCGCCCCACCGACACGGTGCTGTCCGTGTTGCGCAACCCGCGCCTCCTGACCCGCGAGGCCCTGGCCGGCGTCGTCACGACGCTCGCGCTCGTGCCCGAGGTCATCTCGTTCTCGGTGATCGCCGGGGTCGACCCGATGGTCAGCCTCGTCGCGTCGATCGTGCTCGCGCTCGTCATGTCGGTCCTCGGCGGCCGGCCGGCGATGGTGACCGCCGCCGCGGGCTCGGTCGCCCTCGTCATCGCGCCACTGGTCCGCGAGCACGGCACCGACTACGTGCTGCCCACGGTCGTGCTGGCCGGGCTCGTGCAGCTCGCGTTCGGGCTCGCCGGCCTCGCCCGGCTGATGCGGTTCATCCCCCGCTCGGTCATGATCGGCTTCGTCAACGCGCTGGGAGTGCTGATCTTCGTGGCGCAGGTGCCGCACATCATCGACCAGCCGTGGGTCGTCTACCCGCTGTTCGCCCTGACCATCGCGATCGTCGTGCTGCTGCCGAAGGTGACGAAGGCCGTACCCGCGCCGCTCGTCGCCATCGTCGTCGTGACGGTCATCGCCGTGGCCGCCCGCCTCGACGTGCACACCGTCGGCGACGAGGGCCCGATGGGCGGCGGCCTGCCCGGCCTGACCCCGTGGCTCGCCCCGTTCACCCTCGAGACGTTGCAGATCATCTGGCCGACCGCCCTCAGCGTCGCCTTCGTCGGCCTGATGGAGACCCTGCTGACCGCGAAGCTCGTCGACGACCTCACCGAGACCCCGTCGCACAAGGGCAAGGAGTCCTGGGCGCTCGGCGTCGCGAACATCGCGGCGGGCTTCTACGGCGGCATCGCCGGCTGCGCCATGATCGGCCAGACCGTCGTCAACGTGAAGATCGGACGGGCCCGCACGCGGGTGTCGACCATCGCGGCGGGGCTCTTCCTGCTGTTGCTGGTCACCGGGCTGAGCGCGGTGATGTCGACGATCCCGATGGTGGCGCTGGCCGCGGTCATGATGATCGTCGCGATCACCACCGTCGACTGGCACTCGCTGAAGCCGTCGACCCTCCGCCGCATGCCCGCGCCCGAGACACTGGTCATGGTGGTCACGGTGGCGGTGGTCGTCGCGACGAACAACCTCGCCCTCGGCGTCGCGGTCGGCGTGCTCCTCGCGATGGTGCTGTTCGCCCGCCGCGTGGCCCACGTGATCACGGTCGAGCGGCACGTGACGCCGGCCCCCGCGGGCGCCGGCGTCACCTCCGGCACCGGCACCCTGGGCACCGCCAGCGACACGGTCGATGTCGCCCCGAGCGCAGGAGGCGCGGGTGCCGTCGTCGACGGACCCCCGGCCCCCGAGACGGTGCGGTACGACGTCGTCGGCCCGCTGTTCTTCGGCAGCAGCAACGACCTCGTCGAGCACTTCTCCTACGGAGACGACCCTGCGACGGTCACCGTCGACCTGTCCCGCGCCCAGGTGTGGGACGCGTCGAGCGTCGCCGCCCTCGACTCGGTCGACGAGAAGTTCCGGGCACACGGCGTGACGGCGACGTTCGTCGGGCTGGACGACCGTAGCGAGGCGTTCCACGGCCGTCTCACCGGCCGCCTCGGGTAGCGGGTCCGGAGCACGGGCACGCGACACCGCGGCACGGTGCCTGCCGCAGAACGGACGGACGGCGGAGCCCCGGAGGCGCGGGTCGTCAGGTCAGGACGCGAAACCGCCCTGCGCGGTCGAGGCTGAACCCGAGCCCGAGCCCGAGGGACGGCTCAGCCGTCGATGCGGACGAAGTGGTGCGCCTGGTTCCAGATCGGGCGGACGTCGACGAAGCCGCCGGGCTTCGGGGCGTCGAGGATCATGCCGTTGCCGGCGTAGATGCCGTCGTGGGCCAAGTTGTCGAACACGACGAGGTCGCCGGGGACCGCCTCGGACTCGGGGATGGTCCGGCCCTCGGTGTTCTGCGTCGGCACGTAGTGGGTCAACTCGATGCCGAACTGCGCATAGACGAACGTGATGAGGCCGGAGCAGTCGAACTTCGAGGGGTCTTCACCGCCGTGAACGTACGGCGTGCCGATGTACTGCAGCGCGACCGCGAGCACCTGGTCGCGGTCGAGTTCGGGGTAGAGAGGGTTCGCGAGGTAGTCGGCCGTGGTCGGCCCCTCGTAGGTCGTGTTCGCCGCGGCCTTGCGGTTCTGCAGGTTCTGCGTCACGACGTCGACCATCGACGTGGCCGAGTAGGCGTCGCGGGCGGTCTCGTCGGACTCGTCCGTCAGCGAGGCGGTGTCGACCGACAGCGTCTGCGAACCGAGCGACGACCGCGCCGTCGCACCCGCGGCGACGGCCTGGGCCTCGTCGCCGGTGGTCGCGAGCAGGGGGAGGACGCCGCTGGCGGCGAATCCGACGATCGCGGTGACGATGGAGAGCTTCTTGACGGCGGTGCCGACGCTGCGCGCCGCACCGGGGCGGCCGGCGGCCGCACGGGTCGGCGACGCAGGACGTGTGGCCACGACCGCGGCACGGCGAGCGCGGCGCGACGGACGGGCAGGTGCCGGGTGGCTGGTGGACGAGGAGGCGCGGGCCGCGTCCTCGGGACGAGCGGCGGCGCTGGCGGTGACGGCGGACTCTTCGAGACCGAGCAAGGGGCCGGCCTGAACCGGCGCGTCGGCGCGTCGGGGTCGGACGCGCGGGGCGACCGAGGCCTCGGCGGCACCGACGAGTGCGGGGCACTCGACGAAGGACTCACGGTGCGAGGTGGGGAGGACGTCCCGTCGGGCACGGCGTTCGCGACGCTCGAGGGCGAGGCGGGCCGAACGCTCTCCGAGCGGCCTCACACCGGTCGAGCCAGCCTGACCCGCAGGACGCTGACCAGCACTTTCGACGTGACCAGCCGTCGCGCCACCCTGATCCGGAGAGGTCGGGGAGGCGGGCTTCGTCACGCGTGCGGTCCTCTCGTCTGGGGGTGGTGCGAACACTCGACCCTAGCGCGCATCATCCTCGAGGTGTAGTTCTCGTCGGAAAAAGATCACGAACAGGTCACGAGGCCAGGCGGTGATCACTCGTCGGATGACGGCGGCTCACCCGGCCCGGACGACGGTCCCGGGTCGCCTCGGCGCCGCTTGAGCTCGCGTCGCAGGGCCCGCCGTTCGCGCCAGCTCGGGGGTGGTGGCGGCACGGCGGCGGCCTCGGCGGCCCGGCGCGCCTGCCGCCTCTCGTGCCAGAGCAGGACCTCGCCGTCGACGTCCCGCGTGGGCGTCACGACCGGGGGTCCGCCGGACAGCTGGCGCCTGGCCTCGACGATGCGCGCGTTGAAGTCCTCGAGGTGCGACCGCACGGCGGCCTCGGAGCGCAGCCGGTCGAGCTCGGCGTGCAGACCCGTGCTCTCGGCGCGCAGCGACAGGGCCGGAGGGGCGAGCCCGGTGAGCCCCTCGCGCTCGATCAGACCGCGGAGCCACCAGTCGGGGTCGACCGTGCCGCCGGCCAGGCCGGGCAGCGGCTTGCCGGCGAGCGGCAGGTCGTCGAACTCGCCACGGGCGATCGCCTGGTCGATGGCGGTGCGGGCCCAGGCCCGCATCTCGGCGGCCGTGCGGGTGTCGCGGGGCGCGTCGTCGCTCGGCACGTCGCCGTCGACCCGGTAGCGGGCCGCGTCGACGCGGTGGTCGCGACCCTGCGGTCGTCGTTCGGGTTCTCGGTCCATGCGCCGCGCCTCCTGCGCTCGTCGTGGGGCGGCGGACGGTGCCCGGCCGTCGCTCCTGCTCGTTCGTGCTCTTCGGGGTTCGTGGCGTCGAGGGTACGCCGCACCACCGACGGCGGCCGGGCCTACCCTGGAGGCCCCGCCCGCCGATCGAGGAGACCCGATGCGCGACGCCGCCCCACCCGCCCCCCGCACGATCTCGGCGGCGTACGCCCTGTGGATCGCCGTCGTCGCCCTGGGCGTCGTCGGTGCCGTCCTGCTGATGCTGTTCGGCGGGCCGGCCCGGGTGTCGACGTCCGGCGGGGCCCTGGCCGACCCACGCGGAGCCGACATCGCCGGTGGCGTCTTCGCGATCGTGGTCGCCCTGGTGCAGCTCGCGGTCGTGCGGTCGATGCGCGACGGGCGCCGCTGGGCACGCACCGTGCTGCTCGTGCTGACGATCCTGCAGGTGCTGGGTGGCGTGAGCGGGGCGAGCGGCGGCGGGGTGCTCGAGTGGGCGTCCGTGATCTGCGCGCTGGTCGCCTGCCTGCTGATGCTGCTGCCGCCGTCGACGGCGTTCTTCGAGCGGCACGCCCGCTAGGCGCGTCGGCGCTCCACGACGCCCCGAGGAGGTGCGGCTCGTCCGGCGAGGACGCGCGGGTCGCCCGGCGAGGACGCGCCGCTCGTCAGGTGAGGTGGCGTGGGTCGCCCGGTGAGGACGCGCCGCCCGTCAGCGGAGGCGCGGGTCGTCCGGTGAGGACGTGCCGCCCGTCAGACCGAGCGGCCGCGACCCCGGGCGCGCAGCACGTCGACGACGACCGCGCCGACGACGGCCCCCGCACCGAGCAGGGCGAGCACGGTGCTCGACCGGACGAAGTCCGAGCGGCGACCGCGGGGCAGGCGCCCGGCGGCGAGGTCGTGGAGCAACTGGCCGGACGCCGCGAGGCAGGCCGACTCGGCCTCGGCGTCGTGCAGGGACCAGTCGGGCACCGAGACGTCGCCGATCACGCTGACGTCACCGTCGTCGGCGTCGAACCAGACGTCCACGGGTGCACGCCGAGGGCCCGTGACCGTCAGGACGCGCGTCTGCCAGCCGACGCGGCGCAGGGTCGTGCCCGGCACCTCGTCGCCGACCCACGAGTGGACGACCCGCAGGCGCCCGCTCTCCTCGGCGGCGGCCAGGTCGAGCGCCCGTCGCAGCCGATCGACGAACGGCGGACGCTCGGGTTCGGGCAACGAGATGGTCGGCAGGCCTCGGTACATGCCGACAGTGTGCCCCGCCCGCCTGGACGCCGCCGCACCCGTCGGCCCGTCGCACGACGCCAGGATGTGGGCACGACGCCATGACTAGTTCTGGCGCCATGTCCATCTCCTGGCGCCGTGTCCATCTCCTGGCGGCGAGCGCAGGAGGCGCGGGTCGCCCGGCACCCGCCCCTTGCGGACCGGCGTGGGCACGACCTACCGTGGCGGGGTACCCCGTCGCGAGAGCAGGCACCGGTGCGGCCGACACACCGGCCGGTCGACCGCCCTCGCGGACACGGGGGCCCACCGCACAGAAGGCAGAGCGTTGCGTCTCATCACCGGTACTGCGCCCCTCGCGCAGCAGTCGCCCTCGCACTGACGCCACACCCGCCCGCCCCGTGAACCGGGCGCCGCCTCGCTCGAGGCGCCGCGCCTCCTGCCGGGTCGCTCCCCCGCCGCAGCAGACCTCCGTCGCCGGCGAGGGACGGGTGGTCGTCGTGCTCCGACACCATCCACCGGGAGCCCTCGTGCCCACCATCACCGCACCCTCCATCGTCCTGTCCGACCTCTCGTTCTCCTGGCCCGACGGCTCGGGGGTCATCGACCACCTGTCGACCGCGTTCGGCCGTGGCCGCACCGGCCTCGTCGGCGCGAACGGCGCGGGCAAGTCCACGCTCGTCCGGCTCGTCACCGGCGACCTCGTCCCCACCGGCGGACGTCTCACGACCACCGGCGAGGTCGACCTGCTGCCGCAACGGCTGCGGTCCCGCGCCGACGACACCGTGGCCGACCTGCTGGGGGTCGGCCCGCGCCTCCTCGCCTTGCGGACGATCCTCGCCGGGGACGCGACCGAACGGCAGTTCGAGCTGCTCGCCGACGACTGGGACGTCGAGTCGCGCGCCGCCGCGGCCCTCGCCGACGTCGGGCTGGGCCACCTCGACGGCGGTGGCCGCACCAGCACCGGGACCAGCAGCACAGGCACCGGCACCGTCCTCGACCGCCCGGTGTCGACGCTGTCCGGAGGGCAGGCCGTGCTCGTCGCCATCGCCGGCGTGCGCTTGCGGGGTCGGCCGATCGCAGTGTTCGACGAGCCCTCGAACGACCTCGACCGACGATCGCGCGGCCTGCTGCTCGACGTGGTCGACCGCTGGCGGGGGACGCTCGTCGTCGTCAGTCACGACCGCGAGCTGCTCGAGCACGTCGACGAGATCGCCGAGCTGCGCGACGGCTCGATGACCGTGTTCGGCGGGACCTGGTCGGCCTACGAGCACCAGCTCGCGGTGCTGCAGGCCGCGGCCGAGCGCGACGTCCGGGCCGCCGAGCAGGTGTTCAAGGCCGAGCGGAGGCAGCGCATCGAGGCCGAGACGACCATCGCGCGGCGGGCCAAGGCGGGAGCCAAGGCCGGCGAGTCGATGCCGAAGATCATGGCGAACCAGCTGCGCGGCCAGGCCGAGGCGACGGCGGGCGCGCTGCGCAAGGCGCACGCGTCGTCCGAGCAGGAGGCGCGGGTCGCGGTCGACACCGCCGAACGACGTCTGCGTCGTGACGACACGATCGTGGTCGACCTGCCGGACCCGGCGGTCCCGGCGTCCCGGCGCCTCGCCGAGCTGACGGTGCGGGGACGCACCGTGGTCGTCCAGGGGGTGGAGCGCATCGCCGTCGTCGGCGACAACGGGGCGGGCAAGACGACGCTGCTCGAGCAGCTCGTCGGTGCGCCGGACGCGCGGCCGCATCCGCTGCCCGACACGCACGCCGTGGCGCTCACCGGTCGGGTCGCCCACCTCGGGCAGAAGAAGGACTCGCTCGACGACGGACTCACGGTGCTCGAGAACGTCCGGAGGGCTGCACCGGACGTTCCTCCGCGCGAGGTGCGTAACCATCTCGCGCGGTTCCTCATCCGGGGAGACATCGTGGACCGGCTCGGCGGGACGCTCTCGGGCGGTGAACGGTTCCGGGTCGCGCTGGCCGGGCTGCTGCTCGCCGACCCGCCGCCCGAACTGCTGGTGCTCGACGAGCCGACGAACGACCTCGACATGGCGAGCACCGACCACCTGCTCCAGGCGTTGCGCGGCTACCGCGGGGCGCTCGTGATCGTCAGCCACGACGAGGCCTTCCTCGAGCGGCTCGGGCTCGACGCCCGGGTCGAGGTCCGCTGAGGCGGCGGCGCCGCCGCCGGGCCGGGCGCCCGCCAGCCCGCCAGCCCGCCAGCCCGCCAGCCCGCCACGAACTAAACACCCCGCCACGAGAAAAAGTGGCGGCATGTTTACTTCGTGGCGGCGAGGGCAGGGAGGTGTGGCGCAGCCCGCCGCACAGCGCCAGGAAGTGGTCACGACGCCATGACTAGTCCTGGCGCTGTGTCCATCTCCTGGCGAGGAACGCAGGAGGCGCGGCGCGGGCCGGACGGGCGAACGCAGGAGGCGCAGGTCGGGCCGCCGACGGAGCCCGCCAGTCCGCCGTAGCCGCCAGCCCGCCACGAACTAAACACCCCGCCACGAGAAAAAGTGGCGGCATGTT
>NZ_JARVRR010000006.1:0-142238 GCF_030209595.1 Frigoribacterium sp. ME-P-080 | reverse complement strand
AGGTCGTCGAGGTCGGCCCCGACGTCGAGTTCATCAAGGTCGGCGACATCGTCTCGGTGCCGTTCAACATCGCTTGTGGCCGGTGCCGCAACTGCAAGGAACGCAAGACCGGCATCTGTCTCAACGTCAACCCCGACCGCCCCGGCAGCGCCTACGGCTACGTCGACATGGGCGGCTGGGTCGGCGGACAGGCCGAGTACGTGCTCGTGCCCTACGCCGACTGGAACCTGCTCAAGTTCCCCGACGCCGACCAGGCCATGGAGAAGATCCTCGACCTGGCGATGCTGTCCGACATCTTCCCGACCGGCTTCCACGGTGCCGTCACCGCGGGCGTCGAGGTGGGCTCGACCGTCTACGTCGCCGGAGCCGGCCCCGTCGGCCTCGCCGCCGCCACCGGTGCCCTGCTGCTCGGCGCCAGCGTCGTCATCGTCGGCGACATGAACGCCGACCGCCTCGCCCAGGCCCGCAGCTTCGGCTGCGAGACCGTCGACCTGACCAAGGGCGAGCCGGGCGAGCAGATCGACCAGATCCTCGGCGAACCCCTCGTCGACTGCGCCGTCGACGCGGTCGGCTTCGAGGCCAAGGGCCACGGAGGCGGTTCGGGCGAGGAAGCACCGGCCACCGTGCTGAACTCGCTGATGGACATCACCGCGGCCGGTGGCGCCATGGGCATCCCGGGGCTCTACGTCACCGGCGACCCGGGCGGCATCGACGCCGCCGCGCAGAAGGGCTCGCTGTCGCTCAGCCTCGGCACCGGCTGGGCCAAGTCGCTGTCGTTCACCACGGGCCAGTGCCCGGTGATGAAGTACAACCGGCAGCTGATGATGGCGATCCTCCACGACCGCACGAGCATCGCGAAGAACGTCCACGCCCAGGCGATCAGCCTCGAGGACGCCCCGCGCGGCTACGCCGAGTTCGACCAGGGCGCGGCCACGAAGTACGTCCTCAACCCGAACGGCCTGATCAAGGCGGCCTGACCCTCGTCGCCACCCGCGCCTCCTCGGCTCTCGGTCCCCTCGACCGTCGGAGCCCGGGAGGCGCGGGTCGGCGCACCCGCGCGCCCCGCGTTCCGCAGGCACCCGCGTCGTTGCAGGCCGTGCACGGTGTATGACGGAACGATCCCATGACGAAGACATCCGACACCCCTGCCCCGGGAGGCGCCGACGCCGCCCGCCCCGCCTCCGGCCGCGCCGCCCGCTCCGACGAAGAACGCCAGAAGTGGCGCGCCTTCGCCGTCTGCGTCGGCGTCGCCGCCCTGACGATCCTCGACCTGTCGAAGGTCAACGTCGGTCTGCCCAGTATCGAGGCGTCGCTCGGCGCCGGCCCCACCGCCCTGCAGCTGATCGTCGCCGGCTACGCGCTCGCCTTCGGCCTCTCGCTCGTGCCGTCCGGCCGACTCGGCGACCTCAAGTCGCGCCGCATGATGTTCGTCATCGGCCTGACCTCGTTCACCGTCGCGAGCCTGCTCTGCGCCCTCGCGCCGACCATCGAGTTGCTCGTCGCCGCGCGCATCCTGCAGGGCGTCGCCGCCGGCATCCAGATGCCGCAGGTGCTCGGGCTCATCCAGCAGCTCTTCCAGGGCAAGGAGCGCGGTCGCGCGTTCGGCTTCTTCGGCGCCATCATCGGCGTCAGCACCGCGTTCGGCCCGACCCTCGGTGGCCTGCTCATCGCGATCGGCGGCCCGGAGGACGGCTGGCGCCTGCTGTTCTGGATGAACATCCCCCTCGGCCTGATCGCCATCTTCTTCGCCCTCAAGCTG
Organism: Frigoribacterium sp. ME-P-080; assembly: GCF_030209595.1. Taxonomy (NCBI): domain Bacteria; kingdom Bacillati; phylum Actinomycetota; class Actinomycetes; order Micrococcales; family Microbacteriaceae; genus Frigoribacterium; species Frigoribacterium sp. ME-P-080. The sequence goes on along the minus strand of NZ_JARVRR010000006.1, from coordinate 140,479 downwards.
CTGCCGAAGACGCGGACGGCCCCCAACGGCCACAACGAACTCGACCTCTTCGGCATCGTGCTGCTCGGCCTGACGATCTTCACCCTGATGCTGCCGTTCGTGCTGACCACCGGACAGGGCGACGACCCGCTGCGCTGGCTCTTCCTGATCGGTTTCGTCGGCTTCGGCGCCGCGTTCGTCTGGTGGGAGCAGCGCTACAAGGCCCGGGGCAAGTCGCCCGTCGTGCACTTCAGCCTGTTCTCGCTCGCGTCGTACCGCAACGGCACCCTGATCGCGACAGTCTACTTCTGCGCCCTGCCCGCGACCTTCCTGCTGACGACGCTGTACCTGCAGCAGGGGCTCGGCCTCGAACCCGTCTACGCCGGCATGGTCACCATCCCCTTCGCCCTGACCAGCGCCGTCGCCGCGTTCTACGGCGGACGCCTCGTCGACCGCTTCGGCCGCAGCCTGGTCGTCCTCGGGCTGGTCCTGGTCGCGGTGGGCTTCGTCGCCCTGCTGCTCGCGGCCGTGCTCACCCCGCGCGACATCACGCCCTACGCCATGGGCATCGGCATGCTGATCGCCGGAACCGGCGGCGGCTTCGTCATCTCGCCCAACCAGACGCTGACGCTGGCCGAGGTGCCCGTCGAGATGGGCGGCGTCGCCGGCTCGATGGGGCAGGTCGGCCAGCGGGCCGGCACGGCCATCGGCACGGCGGCGGCGGTCTCGACGTTCTACTCGGTCATCGCCGGCTCCGGGGGAGCGGACGGGGCGAACCTCGACGTCTACCACGAGGCCTACCGCAACGGCTTCTTCGTCACGATCGCCCTGGTGTCCGTGGCGCTCGTGCTCGGGCTGATGGACCTGCGCGCCCGCAAGAAGGGGCGCGTGGGCGAGGGGGCCGCGGCGTCGTAGCCGGCGACCGCTGTCGGGGAGGCGACCCGCGCCTCCTCGGGTGGCCGCGCCTCCCAGGACGTCGATGCGTCGGGCGTCGAACCGTCGGGCGGCGGATCGTCGGGCGGCGAACCGTCGGGCGGCGGTCGGGTCAGAGGCGGGCGAAGGCCTCGACGACGTAGCTCGTGACGTCGACCTGACGCGTGGTCGGCAGGGCGATCGACGCGGGATCGATGGAGCCGGCGACCGTGCTGGTGGTGGCGGAGACGGAGACGGCGGGCGTGACGAACATGGTGGGCCTTTCGATCGGCTGGTGACGCGGTCGGTGACGCGGTTGGCGAGGCCCGGCCGCCCGTGCAGGGACACGGGCGGCGGAGCCCCTGACGACCCTGCCCGAGCTGCTCGGTGCCCCTGTGCGGAGCCGGTGACGTCGTGTGATCAGTCAAGCCGTCCGCACGTTGCGTGAACATAAGCGCAGGGCTGAGTCGCCCTCCGTCGCAGGGATGAACCTCGACCGCCGTCATCCCGCCACGAAGTAAACAAGCCGCCACGCAAAGAGGTGGCGGCTTGTTTAGTTCATGGCGGGGTCAGCTCGCAGGCGACTCAGGCAGGAGGCTCGGCCACGACCCCGAGGACGCTCTCGTGCAGCAGTCCGTTCGTCGCCATCGCGGTGCCGTGCCAGGGGCCCGGCCGGCCGTCGGCACTGGTGAATCGTCCGCCGGCCTCCTCGACGACGACCGCCACGGCGGCCATGTCGTAGGGCTGCAGGTCGAACTCGCCCGCGACGTCGAGCGCGCCCTCGGCGACGAGCATGTACGACCAGAAGTCGCCGTACGCCCGCGTCCGCCAGACCCGGCTCGTCAGGTCGAGCAGCTGCGGCAGGCGCCCGGCGTCGATCCAGTACTCGAGTCCGTTGAAGCTCAGGGACGCGTCGGCCAGGTCGCGCACGCCCGACACCCGCAACGGCCCGTCGTGCTCGGTCGAGAACGCCCCGCCGCCCTGCGTCGCCCACCAGCGCCGGCCGAGCGCGGGAGCACTGACCACGCCCACCACGGGCACCCCGTCGACGACGAGCGAGATCAACGCCGCCCAGACCGGCACCCCGCGCAGGAAGTTCGCCGTGCCGTCGATCGGGTCGACCACCCACTGGCGGTGCGAGGGAGCGTCATGGCCGTACTCCTCGCCGTAGAAGGTGTCGGCGGGCCGCGCGGCGGCGACTCGCTCGCGGATCGCCCGCTCGACGGCCTGGTCGGCGTCGGTCACGTGCGAGCGGTCGGGCTTGAGCGACACGTGCAGGTCGGCCGACCGGTACCGCTCGGTGCTGATCGCGTCGGCCAGGCCGGCCAGCTCGAGCGCGAGCGCCAGGTCGTCCGCCCAGGGCGTCCCGGTGGATCGGTCGGACGAGGAGGCGCGGGTCGGCTCGGCAGCATCGGTCACCCCGTCAGCGTACCCAGCCCGCCCTGCTCGACCGCGCCCTGTCCGCCGACCTGGCCCGCGCCTCCTGCACCCACCGCACCGCCTCCCCGGCCCGCCCCGCGCCTCCTGCACCGCCGCCCCGGCCCGCGCCGCACCGCAAGGCCCCGCGCCGCACCTCACCGCCGCCCCGGTCCGCCCCGGCCCGCCCTGCACTTCACTGCACCGCGTTTCGTGCACGGCACCGCGACTAGTCCAGGTGTGCTGCACGAGACGCGGTGCGATGTCGCGCGGTCGGCCCCAGCGCGGATCGGCCGGCGCCGAGCGACCGAGTGCGGTGCGACGCGGCGGCGCGCTAGCCGAGTTCGTCGCTGCGGGCGTCGTCGGCCGCGGCCGCGAGGTCGCGCGCGCTCACGCCGCCCTTGGACGCGAGCAGCGACTGCAGCGACTCGAGCCGTTCGCGGCCGACGTCGCCGAGCTCGCCGGCCTCGATGCGGTCGACGATCTCCCAGTCGTGGGCCTCGGCCAGCGGGATGCCGTCGACCGGCTCGCCCTCGGCCGGGATCGCGTGCGCCGCGAACGACTTGAGGATGTTCTCGGGGTCGACGTGCCCGAGTCCGAACGACCGCACGCCGGGGGTGTCGACGATCCAGCCGCCGGTCGGCACCTTGAACGACACGGTCGACGACGAGGTGTGCCGTCCGCGACCGGTGACGGCGTTGACCACGCCGACCTCGCGACGCGACCCGGTCAGGGCGTTGACGAGGGTCGACTTGCCGACGCCCGAGTGGCCGACCGTGACGGTCACGTGGCCGTCGAGGACGCCGCGCAGCTCGTCGAGGGCGGGGGAGACCTGCCCGCCGGGTGCCACCTCGTCGAACGAGGTCGAGGTCGTCGTGACGATGCGCAGGTCGAGGCACGAGAAGTGCGCCGCGAACGGTGCCGGGTTGGCGAGGTCGGTCTTGGTGATGCAGAGGATCGGTTCGACCCCCGCGTCGAACGCCGCCACCATGTAGCGGTCGACCAGGCGGGGCCGGGGCTCGGGGTCGGCAGCGGCAACGACGATCAGCATCTGGTCGGCGTTGGCGACGATGACGCGCTCGACCGCGTCGCTGTCGTCGGCACTGCGCCTCAGCAGGGTGGAGCGGTCGTGCACCTTGACGATGCGGGCGAGCGACCCCTCGGAGCCGCTCGTGTCCCCGACGACGCCGACGCGGTCACCGGTCACGACGCTCTTCTTGCCGAGCTCGCGGGCCCGCGCCGTCGTGATCTCGCGTTCGTCGGGGGTGCCGGCGTCCATCAGCACGCCGTAGCGGCCACGGTCGACCGTCCAGACGACGCCTTCCTCGGCGTTCGCGTAGGCCGGGCGCTGCTTGGTGCGCGGCTTGTTGCCCTTGGGGTTCGGGCGCACCCGCACCGAGCTCTCGTCGTACTGGGCGTAGTCGCCCTCGTCCTCGGCGTCGTCGCCGTCGCTCCACCAGCTCATCGTGCCTCGCTCATCGTCGACCGTGCCCCGCTCGTCCCGTGCCGTGCCCCGCTCATCGTCGTCGGCCCGGCGCCTAGAGGAAGCCGAGCAGGTCGATGTCGGCGGGGCTCTGGCGGACGGACCGGCCGAGCATCTCGTCCCACAACTCGACGAACTGCGGCAGCGTCTTGCCGACGACCCGGACGTCGTCTAGCTCGACCCCCTCGACCGCGAGGCCGATGATCGCCGCCGCCGTCGCCATGCGGTGGTCCTCGTAGGTGCGCCACTGGCCCGCGTGCAGCGGGGACGGCTCGATGCGCAGGCCGTCCTGGAGTTCGGTCACCGCGCCTCCGAGGGCGTTGATCTCGGCGGCGAGGGCCGCGAGGCGGTCGGTCTCGTGACCGCGCAGGTGGCCGATGCCGGTGATCGTGCTCGGGCCCGATGCGAGGGCGGCGAGGGCGACCAGCGCCGGGGCGAGCTCGCCACCGCGGGACAGGTCGACGTCCACGCCGGGCAGCGAGCCGCCGCCGACGAGGCCCACGCCGCCGTCGACGGTGAGGGTGTCGCCGTCGAGCGTGACGGACGCACCCCAGAGCGGCAGCAGGTCGATCAGGTCGGCCCCGACCTGGGTCGTGTCGGCGGGCCAGTGCGGGATGGACACGGTGCCGCCCGCGACCAGGGCGGCCACGAGGAACGGCGCCGCGTTCGACAGGTCGGGTTCGATGACGACCTCGCGCCCCGCGATCGGCGTCGGCGGCACGATCCAGGTGCCGACGGCGGGCGAGGCGACCTCGACCCCGCGCTGGGCGAGCGCGTCGATCGTCATCTCGATGTGGGGCAGGCTCGGCAGGCGTTCGCCGGTGTGGGTCAGGGTGAGGCCGCGTTCGAAGCGCGGGGCCGAGAGCAGCAGCCCCGAGACGAACTGGCTCGAGGCCGACGCGTCGATCTCGACGTCGCCGCCCTCGACCTCGCCGGTGCCGTAGAGGCTGAAGGGCAGCGCGCCCCGGCCGTCGTCGTTCACCTCGACGCCGAGGGAGCGCAGGGCGTCGATCGTCGTGCGCATGGGGCGCTTGCGGGCTCCGGCGTCGCCGTCGAAGGTGACCGGTCCGAGGGCGAGTGCGGCGACCGGGGGCAGGAAGCGCATGACCGTGCCGGCCAGGCCGCAGTCGATCGTCGCGCCGCCCTGCAGCTCGCCGGGCGTGACGACCAGGTCGGGGCCGAAGGGGGAGTCGTTCGGGAACTCGGCGACCGTCGTGCCCAGGGCCTTGAGCGCCTCGATCATGAGCGCCGTGTCGCGGGAGTGCAGCGGCAGCCGCAGCGTCGACGGCGACGAGGCGAGCGCCGACAGCACGAGTTCGCGGTTCGTCAGGGACTTCGACCCGGGCAGGGACGAGGAGGCGCGCAACGGCCCGGAGGCGGTGGGCGCGACCCAGCGCCCCTCGTCGACCTCGGGAACCTTCCCGTCGCCGTAAGGAGAGAACTCGGGCCCGGAATACCTGTACACCTGCATCGGTTCACCACAGTAATGCAGCAAGAACCTGGAGGACCTGTGCCTGTCGCACTCGCACCGAGGGAAATCACCGTCGCCGAACTAGAATCGGCCCTGATGAGCACCCCCGAGGGCCACGAGCCCACACCGACCGCCGCCGTCGAACCGACCGAGGCCGAGGTCGACGCCGCCCTCGAGGCGGTCGACGCCGACGCCGAGAAGCGCGCCCTGTTCGAAGAACAGGCGCTGCCGTTCATGGACCAGCTCTACGCCGCGGGCATGCGCATGACGCGCAACCCGGCCGACGCGAGCGACCTCGTGCAAGAGACGTTTGTCAAGGCCTACGCGGCGTTCGCGCAGTTCCAGCAGGGCACGAATCTGAAGGCCTGGCTCTACCGCATCCAGACCAACACGTTCATCAACACGTACCGCAAGAAGCAGCGCGACCCGTACCAGGGCACGATCGACGAGTTGGAAGACTGGCAGATGGGCGGCGCCGAGTCGGCGACCCGCGCCTCCGGCTCCACCCGCTCGGCCGAGGCCGAGGCGATCGACCACCTCCCCGACAGCGCCGTGAAGGACGCCCTGCAGAAGGTCCCCGAAGACTTCCGCATGGCCGTGTACTTCGCGGACGTCGAAGGCTTCTCGTACCAAGAGATCGCCGACATCATGAAGACCCCCGTGGGCACCGTGATGAGCCGCCTGCACCGCGGCCGTCGCCTGCTCCGTGAACTCCTCGCCGACTACGCACGCGATCGTGGCATCGCCGTTCCCGTCGGCTCGTCGAAGGGCGGAAAGAAATGACCGACTGTGGTTGCACCAAGGCCAAGGCCGAGCTCGAAGATTACCTGCACAACGAGTTGTGCCGCGAGGACGCGGCCGACATCCGCGAGCACATGGCGAACTGCGGCGACTGCTCGGGCGAGCACAAGGTCGGCGTCGTGCTGACCGAGGCTGTCCAGCGGGCCTGCCGCGAGACGGCTCCCGAAGACCTGCGTGCCACGGTGCTGGCGCGCCTGCGCGAGCTGCAGTCCGCCCACCGCTAGTCGTCGCGCTCCGTGCCCGGCCGGTCGTCACATGACGAACGGCTGCGCTAGCGTCGTGGCATGACCGCAACGGTGCAGCCCCTCGGCATCCCGACCACCAGCGACCTCGACGACCTCGTGTCGTTGATCGGCCTGCTCGGTTACACGCTCGACGCGGACGTCCTGTCCGCACGCCTGACGCGGCTCACGGCCGACGCGGGGCACGAGACGTGGGTCGTCCGTGGCGACGACGGGCGCATCACGGCCGTGGCCGGCGGTCACGTCGTGTGGGCGTACAACGACGACGCGCCGACGGCCGAGCTGCTGCTGCTCGTCGTGTCGGCCGAGGCCCGCCGCGACGGCGTCGGCTCGTACCTGCTGGGGCACTTCGAGACCTGGGCGCGGGGTCACCAGGCGCGCGTGCTCAACGCCGTCTCGGCCGCCGCAACCGACTCGGCCAACCGTTTCTACCGCAAGCGCGGCTACCACGAGGCCGGCGTCCGCTACTCGAAGCTCATCTGACCGCGGCGGTCCCGTCGCCTCCTGACGCTGACCGCCCTCCCGGTGCTGGCCGCGCCGTCCCGGTGACGGCCCAGCCCTGAGGCGCGATCCCTCGCCGCGGTGCCGACTCCCTCCGCGGCCAGCGGTGTCGCGGGTGACGCGTCGTGCCTCGTGCGTCGTGCGCCGGTAACTCCTGGCCGGTGTCGTCGTGACGCGGCTGGACTGGGACTGCGCTCGCAGGAGTCCTGAATTGCCGACAGGCGGCACGGGGCCGCTCCCGGGGTCGACCATCGATGCCGATGCCGATGCCGATGCCGATGCCGGTGCCGGTGCCGGTGCCGGTGCGATGTCGATGCGGGCGCCGTTCGTCGCAGGCGTGTGTGTGGGCAATTCCGGAGAACGGCTGCACATCGGGGTGTCTGCGCCCGCTGCGGCAGCAGGAGTCCTGAGTTGCCGACAGCGGGGCGCGGACTCGAACCCGGGCGGACCGGGGCCGGTGCAAGCGCCGTCCGTCGGCCCGTCCCGCGGCCCCGAATCGATCCGCGTCGGCACGTCAGGACTCTTGCCGTCGTTCAGCCCGGGGCCGTCCCCGGCGGGCACGTTTCTCCTGAGTTGCCGACCTGCGAGACGACCGTGGCCGCGCCTCCTTCAGGAGGCGCGGCCACGGTCGTGCGGGCGAGGACCGTCTACAGGTCGAGCGCCTCGGCGATCAGCGTCGCCTGCTGCGCAGCGCTCGCCTTGTTCGAGCCGGCGGCCGGCGAGGCCGACGCGGGACGCGACGCGACGCGGATCTGTCGGTCGAGGTGCTTCTGCAGCTCGAGCACGACGAACGGCCAGGCGCCCTGGTTCTCGGGCTCTTCTTGCGCCCAGACGAGCTCGGCGGACGGGTAGCGGTCGAGCACGCGGCGGATCTCGTCGAGGGGCAGCGGGTAGAGCTGCTCGAGGCGGACGAGCGCGACGTCGTTCTGCACGCCTCGCTTGTCGAGCTCGGTCGAGAGGTCGTAGTGGATCTTGCCGCTGTGCAGCACGACGCGCTTGGTCGACTCGGGCTCGGAGACCCGCGTGCAGTCGAGCACCGGCTCGAAGCGACCCGAGGTGAAGGCGTCGACCCCGCTGGTCGCTCCACGCAACCGCAGCATGGCCTTCGGGGTGAAGACCACGAGCGGACGACGCGGGCGGGCGTAGGCCTGACGACGCAACAGGTGGAAGTACGACGCGGGTGTCGACGGCCGCGCGATCGTCATGTTGTCCTCGGCGCAGAGCTGCAGGAAGCGTTCCATGCGGGCGGACGAGTGGTCGGGGCCCTGGCCCTCGTAGCCGTGCGGCAGCAGCAGGACGACGCTCGAGCGCTGACCCCACTTCTGCTCGGCCGACGAGATGAACTCGTCGATGACCGTCTGGGCGCCGTTGCTGAAGTCGCCGAACTGCGCCTCCCACAGCACGAGCGCGTCGGCCCGCTCGACCGAGTAGCCGTACTCGAACGCCATGGCCGCGTACTCGCTGAGCAGCGAGTCGTAGATCCAGAGCTTCGCCTGGTTGTCGGCGACGTTCTGCAGCGGCAGCCACTCCTGGCCGTTCTCACGGTCGTGCAGCACCGAGTGCCGCTGCACGAAGGTGCCGCGTCGGCTGTCCTGGCCCGCGAGGCGCACGGGGGTGCCCTCGGTGAGCAGCGAGCCGAAGGCCAGCAGCTCGGCGAAGGCCCAGTCGATGCCGCCGTTGCGGCTCATGTCGACGCGCTTCTTGAGCAGCTGCTGCAGCTTGGGGTGGACCGAGAACCCGGCCGGCGGGTTGTCGTGGGCGTCACCGATGTCGTGGACGAGCTCGAGCGACACCCCCGTGGTCTCGGGTTCGCCCCGGGCGTCGTCCTGCTGGGCCACGGGACGCTCGAGGTCGGCGACGTCGCCGTCGTCGTTCGTCACGACGGGGATCGACCCGGTCTGCGCGGCGTGCGTCTCGGCGAAGGCGCGCTCGAGGCGCTCCTGGAAGTCCCGGTGCGCCCCGTCGTACTCGTCTTGCGTGATGTCGCCCCGGCCGACGAGGGCCTCGGTGTAGAGGGTGCGCACCGAGCGCTTCTGCTCGATGAGGTTGTACATCAGCGGCTGGGTCATCGAGGGGTCGTCTCCCTCGTTGTGACCGCGTCGGCGGTAGCACACGAGGTCGATGACGATGTCGCGCTTGAACTGCTGACGGTACGAGAACGCGAGCTCGGCGACGCGGGCCACGGCCTCGGGGTCGTCGCCGTTCACGTGGAAGATCGGAGCCTGGATCGTCTTGGCGACGTCGGTCGAGTAGACCGACGTGCGCGACTCGGACGGCGGGGTGGTGAAGCCCACCTGGTTGTTGATGACGATGTGGATGGTGCCGCCGACGCGGTAGCCGCGCAGCTGCGACATCTGCAGCGTCTCGACCACGACGCCCTGGCCGGCCATGGCCGCGTCACCGTGGATCAGGATCGGCAACGTGCTGAAGGCTCCTGGCGTGCCGCGGTCCTGCTTGGCGCGCACGATGCCCTCGAGCACGCCGTCGCCGGCCTCGAGGTGCGACGGGTTCGCCGCCAGGTACACGGGGATGGTCTCGCCGACGGCACTCGTGAACTCGCCCTCGGTGCCGAGGTGGTACTTGACGTCGCCCGAGCCCTGGACCGTCTTCGGGTCTTGCGTGCCCTCGAACTCGCGGAAGATCTGACCGTAGGTCTTGCCGGCGATGTTCGTCAGCACGTTGAGACGGCCGCGGTGGGCCATGCCGATGGCGACCTCGTCGAGGCCTTCGCGGGCGGCGTGCTGCATGACCGTGTCGAGCAGCGAGATGGTGGACTCGCCGCCCTCGAGGCTGAAGCGCTTCTGGCCGACGTACTTCGTCTGCAGGAAGGTCTCGAAGGCCTCGGCCTCGTTGAGCTTCGCGAGGATGCGCATCTGCTCGTCGTGCGAGGGCTTCGTGTAGGGCACCTCGAGGTGGTCCTGGATCCACTTGCGCTGCGCAGGATCTTGGATGTGCATGTACTCGACGCCGATGGTGCGGCAGTACGAGTCGCGCAGGATGCCGAGGATGTCGCGCAAGAGGGCGTGGGTACGGCCGCCCAGGCCACCGGTGACGAACTCGCGGTCGAGGTCCCAGAAGGTGAGCCCGTGGCTCTCGATCGCGAGGTCGGGGTGCGTGCGCTGGCGGTACTCGAGCGGGTCGATGTCGGCCATCAGGTGGCCGCGCACGCGGTAGCTGTTGATCAGCTCTTGGACGCGGGCCGTCTTGCTGACGCGCTCGGCCAGGTTGACGTTGATGTCGGCGTTCCAGTGGATCGGCTCGTAGGGGATGCGCAGCGCCGCGAAGATGTCCTCGTAGAAGCCGCGCTGACCGATCAGCAGCTCGTGCACCTTCTTGAGGAACGCGCCTGAGCCCGCGCCCTGGATGACCCGGTGGTCGTAGGTGCTGGTGAGCGTGATGGTCTTGCCGATGCCCAGTTCGACGAGCGTCTTCGAGGCCGATCCCTGGAACTCGGCCGGGTAGTCGAGTGCACCGGCACCGATGATGGCGCCCGCGCCCTTCATCAGGCGGGGCACGCTGTGGACGGTGCCGATGCCGCCGGGATTGGTCAGCGAGATCGTGTTGCCCTGGAAGTCCGCCGCGGCGAGCTTGTTGTCGCGGGCGCGCTTGACGATGTCCTCGTAGGCGGTCAAGAACTCGCCGAAGTGCATCTCTTCGGCCTTCTTGATGCCGGGAACGAGCAGGGCACGGGTGCCGTCGGGCTTCGGGATGTCGATCGCGAGGCCGAGGTTGACGTGCGCGGGGGTGACGACCGACGGCTTGCCGTCGACCTCGTCGTAGAAGACGTTCTGGCTGGGGAACTCTTTGAGGGCCTGGACCAGGGCCCAACCGATCAGGTGGGTGAACGACACCTTGCCGCCGCGGGCGCGCTTGAGGTGGTTGTTGATGACGATGCGGTTGTCGATCATCAGCTTCGCCGGGATCGTGCGGACGCTCGTCGCGGTGGGCACGGTGAGGCTGGCGTCCATGTTCGTGGCGAGGGACTTGGCCATGCCGCGCAGCGGTGAGACCACGTTCTCGGCCTCGGGCGTGGGCTGCTCGCCGGCCGAGGCGGGCTTCGCCTTGGCCTTGTCGGGCACCTGGGCCGGGATCGGCTTCGCCGCCGGCTCGACCGAGGTGGTGCGCGCGGCGGCCTTCTGGCCGGCGGTCGCAGCGGCGGCGGGTGCGGTCGCCTCAGCAGCCGGAGCGGCAGCGGACGACGCAGGAGGCGCGGGTGCGGTCTCGACGGACGGTGCGGTGGGCGACATGGGGGCTGATCCGCCCTCGGGCGGCGTGTAGGCCTCGAGGATCGGCCACCACGACTCGTCGACCGAGTTCTTGTCGACCACCCACTGCTCGTAGAGCTCGTCGACGAGCCACTCGTTGGCTCCGAACTCGGCTGCAGCGCCGTCGTCAGTTGTACCGGTCACGTGGCTTGACACAGCCGATCGCCCACTCTCCGTTGATTGTTGATCAGTGCGTGGGCTGCGACGCCCACCTCCTCCACCTTAAGCGCAAACGGCCGGTCCTCGGCGGGACGACTCACAGGGATTACCGTGGACCCATGCGGTTCTACGAGACGACCCCCACGCACGATCTGACCTACTCCGACGTGTTCCTCGTCCCGAGCCGGTCGTCGATCACCAGCAGGCTCGACGTGTCCCTCTCCCCGGGCGACGGCACCGGTGCCACGATCCCGATCGTGTCGGCCAACATGAACTCGGTCACGGGCCCGCGCCTGGCGGCGACGCTGGCGCGTCGGGGCGGCCTCGGCGTGTTGCCGCAGGACATGCACTTGCAAGACCTCGACGCCGCGATCCGTTGGGTCAAGGACCAGCCCGTCGACTACGACACGCCCTACTCGCTCGACGCGGGGCAGACCGTCGAGCAGGCGCTGTCCGTCGTCCCGGCCGTCGAGGGCCACGGCATCGTCCTGCACGACGGCACGGGGGCGTACCTCGGCTGCATCGCCACCTCGCGCCTGGCCACGGCCCCGCGGGACGCGGTGCTCGGCGACCTGCTGCACGGCGCCCTGACCTCGCTCGACGCGGACGACGTCGACAGCCCCCGAGACGCGTTCGACCGCATGGTCGCGGCCGACATCCACTTCGCGCCCGTGCTGCGGCACGGTCGGGTCGTCGGCACGGTGAGCCGCAAGAGCGCGCTGCGGTCGACGATCTACCAGCCCGCGGTCGACGCCGACGGTCGGCTGCGCGTCGCCGCGGCGGTCGGCATCAACGGCGACGTCGCCGGCAAGGCGAGGGCACTCGCCGCCGCGGGCGTCGACGTGCTCGTGATCGACACGGCCCACGGCGACCAGGACGGCATGATCCGGGCCGTCAGGGCGGTCTCGGCCCTCGGCCTGGGCCTGCCGATCGTCGCCGGCAACGTGGTCACCGAGGAGGCCGTCCGCCACCTCGTCGCGGCCGGCGCCTCGATCGTCAAGGTCGGCGTCGGGCCGGGCGCCATGTGCACCACCCGCATGATGACGGCCGTCGGCCGTCCCCAGTTCTCGGCCGTGCTCGAGACGGCCGCCACCGCCCGTGCCCTCGGCGCGCACGTCTGGGCCGACGGCGGGGTGCGCTACCCCCGCGACGTCGCGCTCGCCCTCGCGGCGGGTGCGTCGTCGGTGATGATCGGATCGTGGTTCGCCGGCACCATCGAAGCGCCGGGCGAGCTGGCGAGCGACGAGCGCGGCCTCTACAAAGAGACCTGGGGCATGGCCTCGACCAAGGCCGTGCGCGGTCGCTTCGAGCGCCTCGACCCCTACGAACTGGCCCGCAAGACGCTCTTCGCCGAGGGCATCTCGTCGTCGAAGATCTACCTCGACCCGCTGCGTCCCGGAGTCGAGGACCTCCTCGACATGATCACCTCGGGCGTCCGCAGCTCGTTCACCTACGCGGGGGCTCGGTCGGTCCCCGAGTTCGCCGAGCGAGCGCTCGTCGGCGTCCAGTCGGCGGCCGGCTACGAAGAGGGCAAGGCGCTCCCCGTCAGCTGGTGAGACGGGGCCGAGGTCGCGCGACGGAAAGCGTGCACGTGCCGTAAGATCTCCCGTCTATGGATGACCCTCCGTCTCAGACGACCGCACCCACGCACCATCGCACGCCGCGCCTCCTGACCTCGGGCGCCATGCCCTCCGAGCGGGGTGACGGAACCCGGTGAACGAGTGGATACTGCTCGCCTTCGGCCTGCTGCTCACCGTGGGCACCGGACTCTTCGTCGCCAGCGAGTTCTCGCTGGTGAACCTCGACCGGTCCGACCTCGAGGCCCGTCAGTCCCGAGGTGAGAAGGGGCTCGCCCCGACCATCGGGGCGCTGCGCATCACGTCGACGCACCTGTCGAGCGCCCAGCTCGGCATCACCCTGACGACCCTGCTGACCGGCTACACGATGGAGCCCGCGATCTCGCGCCTCCTGTCGCCGCCGCTCACCGCGGTCGGCGTGCCCGAGGGGGTCGTCGCGGTCGGTGCCCCGATCGTCTCGATCGTCGTCGCGACCCTGCTGTCGATGATCATCGGCGAGCTCGTGCCCAAGAACTTCGCCCTGGCCCTGCCGCTGAAGACGGCCAAGCTGGTCATCCCGTTCCAGGTGTTGTTCACCACGGTCTTCAAACCCGCGGTCGCCCTGCTCAACAACACGGCCAACGCCGTGCTGCGCGCCATGGGCATCGAACCGAAAGAAGAGCTGTCGGGCGCCCGGACGGCTGAAGAGCTGTCGTCGCTGGTGCGACGCTCGGCCACGGAGGGCAGCCTCGACCGTGACACGGCGACCCTGCTCGCCCGCACGCTTGTGTTCAGCGACCACACCGCGTCCGACGTCATGACCCCGCGGCCCCGGCTCTCGACCGTCGCGCGCGGCGACTCCGCCGAGACCGTCCTCGAACTGGCGCGACGCACCGGCTACTCGCGGTTCCCGGTGACCGACGACGGCATCGACGACGTCGTGGGCCTGGTCCACGTCAAGCAGGCCGTCTCGGTGCCGCGCGAGAAGCGGGCCGACGTGCCCGTGTCCGCCTTGCTGACCGATGCCGTCCGCGTCCCCGAGACGATGACCCTCGACAACCTGCTGGGCGAGGTGCGGGGTCGCGGCTACCAGATGGCCGTCGTCGTCGACGAGTACGGCGGCACCGCCGGTGTCGTCACCCTCGAGGACCTCATCGAGGAGCTGGTCGGCGAGGTCAGCGACGAACACGACCGCAGCCGGGTCGACGTCGTCCGGTCGCGCAACTGGCTGACCTTCCCCGGTCTGCTGCGTCCCGACGAGCTGCTCGAGCGCGCCTCGGTCAAGGTGCCGGAGGACGGCCCCTACGAGACCGTCGGCGGCTGGCTGATGAGCGAGCTGGGGCGCCTGCCCAAGGTCGGCGACGTCGTCGAGACCGACGACGGCGCGTTTCGCGTCGAACGGCTCGACGGCCGGCGCATCGATCGCATCCGCTTCACTCCCACGCCCGACGACGTGGTCGAGGCCACGGCGACCGAGCCGGGCCGCCGCGACGGGCGTGACGAGCGCGACCGGTCGGGCCGACGCGACCCGAAGGTGCTCCCCGAGAAGGTGCGCACGGGCGTCGAGGACGACCGTCGCGCGGTCCGCACGAAAGAGGTGACCCGATGAGCAGCGACTGGTGGGGCATCGTCTGGCTCGTCGTGTTGCTGGCCGGCAACGCGTTCTTCGTGGCCGCCGAGTTCGCCGTCATCTCGGCTCGTCGTTCGCAGATCGAGCCCAAGGCCGAGGCCGGCAGTCGCGCGGCGAAGACCACGCTGTGGGCCATGGAACACGCGACGATGATGCTCGCGACGACGCAGCTCGGCATCACCATCTGCTCGCTGCTGATCCTCAACGTGTCCGAGCCGTCGATCCACCACCTGCTCGAGGGGCCGCTCGCCTGGACCGGGCTCAGCCCCGAGCTGGTCAGCGTCGTCGGCTTCGTCATCACGCTCGTGCTCGTGTCGTTCCTGCACGTCGTGTTCGGCGAGATGGTGCCGAAGAACATCTCGTTCTCGCTCCCGGACCGTGCCGCCCTCCTGCTGGCCCCGCCGCTCGTGGCGATCGCGCGCGTCCTGCACGTGGTCGTTGTGGCCCTCAACCACTCGGCCAACGCCGTGCTGCGGGCCTTCAAGGTCGAGCCGAAGGACGAGGCGACCAGCGCCTACACGGTCGACGAGGTCGCCACGATCGTCGCCCAGTCGCAGCGCGAGGGCATGATCACCGACGCGACCGGCACGGTGCGCGCGGCGTTCGAGTTCACCGAGAAGACCGTCGCGCAGACGGCCGTCCCGATGTCCGAGCTCGTCACCCTGCCCGAGGACGCCACGCCGCACGACGTCGAGCGGGCGGTCGCCCAACGCGGCTTCTCGCGGTACGTGCTGGTCGACGACGGCGGCGACCCCACGGGGTACCTGCACCTCAAGGACGTCATCGACCTCGACGAGGACGAGTTCGCCGACCCGGTGCCGCCGAAGCGCATCCGTCAGCTGATCTCGATCTTCCAGGGGACCGAGCTCGAGGACGCCCTGGCGACCATGCGCCGCAGTGGCGTCCACGTCGCCCGCTCGTTCGACGAGACCGGTGCCACGCGCGGCGTGCTGTTCCTCGAGGACATCCTCGAAGAGCTGATCGGCGAGGTCCAGGACGCGACCCGGCGTCGCTGAGCGAGCCCGCGCAGACGACGCGACCCGCGCCTCCTGACCCCGAGGGGTGAGGAGGCGCGGGTCGCGTCGTCCGGGACCGTCACGGCCCCCGGGCGGCTGGCCGTGCTCGGCCGGCCGCGCCCGGTTCAGTGCGCGCGGAACGGTGCCCGCTGGTACTGCGGCGGCGTGTAGTCGAGCTCGATCCCGAGCTCGGCCGCAGCGCGGAGCGGAAAGTGCGGGTCGCGCAAGAACTCGCGCGCCATCAGCACGACGTCGGCCTGGCCACTGGCCACGACCTCGTTCGCCTGCTCGGCGCCGACGATGAGGCCGACGGCCCCGGTCTCGACGCGGCCCTGCGTCCGGACGTGCTCGGCGAAGCGCACCTGGTAGCCGAGGCCCACGGGGATGCTCACGCCGGCGACGAGGCCGCCGGTCGAGATGTCGAACAGGTCGGCGCCGGCCTCGTGCGCCCAGGCCGCGACGGTGGCGGTGTCGTCCTCGTCCCAGCCGCCGTCGGCCCAGTCGGTGGCCGAGAAACGGACGAGCAACGGGTACTCGTCGCCGACCTCGGCCCGGACGGCCGCGACGACCTCGAGCAGGAAGCGCGCACGGTTCTCGAGCGACCCGCCGTACTGGTCGTCGCGCGAGTTGCTCAGCGGCGAGAGGAACTGGTGCAGCAGGTAGCCGTGGGCGGCGTGCACTTCGATCAGTTCGAAGCCGGCGTCGATCGAGCGGCGCGCGGCGACGCGGAACGCCTCGACGAGGTCGCTCACCGCCTCGGTGGTCAACGCGACGGGCTCGTCGTAGCCCTCGAAGGCGACGGCCGACGGGGCGACGGTGGTCCAGCCGCCCTGGTCGGCGGGGACGGTGCCCTGCGTCTCGCTCCACGGGCGGAAGGTCGAGGCCTTGCGGCCGGCGTGCGCGAGCTGGACGCCGGGCACGGAACCCTGCGAGCGGATGAAGGCCGTGATCGGGCGGAACGCCTCGACCTGGGCGTCGTTCCAGAGACCGAGGTCCTGCGGCGAGATGCGACCCTCGGGCGTGACCGACGTGGCCTCGGCGATGACCGCACCCGCGCCTCCTCGGGCGAGCGAGCCCAGGTGGACGAGATGCCAGTCGGTGGGGACGCCGTCCTCGAGCTCGGCCGAGTACTGGCACATCGGCGCGACCCAGAGGCGGTTGCGGAAGGCCTGGCCGCGCAGGGTGATGGGGTCGAAGAGGCCGACGGGGGAGTCGGAGGGGGTCGTGGGGGCGGGTGCCGTCTGTGCTGCGTTCGTCACGAGTGTGGTCATCGCCTTTCGGTGGGGAGGGTCGCGAGCCCCTCGACGAAGCGTCGGAGCGGCTCGGGCCCGGTGAACAGGTGCCCGATGATCCCGAGCGCCTGGGCGGCCTCGACGTTGTCGGACCTGTTGTCGATGAACACCGTGTCGGCGGCCGTTGTTCCGAGTTCGGCGAGGACGTGCTCGAAGATCGTGGCCGACGGCTTGAGGTCGTCGAGTTCGGCGCTGACGAAGACCTGCTCGAACAGCTCGCCGAGGGGCGAGTGGCGGAACGGCGACGCGAAGTCGAGACCGGCGTTCGAGAGGATCGCCAGTCGCGTGCCGCCGTCGGCCAGGTCGGCGATCACCTCGAGCGTGCCGGGCTCGGGCACGAACCACGACGGGAAGTCGGCGGCCCAGAGCTCGTGCACGCGGGTGCGGGTCCAGTCGGCGCCGGTGTCGGCCGCGATGGCCCGCCAGTACGCCCCGGCGCTGAGCGTGCCGCGGTCGAGGGCGTGGCGGTGGCGACCGTAGCTGGGCCAGAGCACGTCCGGGTCGACGCCCGCGAGCTCTTCGAGGCGGCGGCGCGACGCGTCGTCGGGGAACCGCGCGATCACCTCGCCGTAGTCGAAGACGACGGTGCGGCCGGGGAGTGAGATGCTCATCGACCCACCGTATCGGCGGGCGCAGGTCGGGCGGGCGCGGCTGGGTGGGCGCGGGTCGGGCGGGCGCGGCCGCGCCGGGCCGGGCGGGGCTGGGCCGGGCCGGGCCGGGCCGGGCGGGGCCGGGCGGGGCTCGGCCGACTACCGTCGGGGCGTGACCTCCGACACCCGCTTCACCGACTGGACCCCCTCCGACGCCGCCGACCAGATCGCCGTGCCGGCCGCCGACGACGACAAGTACAGCCGAGGCGTGCTCGGCGTCGTGACCGGCTCGAGCGCCTACCCGGGCGCCGCCGTGCTCGGCGTCGAGGCCGCGCTGCATACCGGCGTCGGCATGCTGCGGTACCTGGGCCCCGCCCGCGCCTCCGACTTCGTGCTGCACCGTCGGCCCGAGGCCGTGACGAGCCCGGGTCGCGTGCAGGCGTGGTTGCTCGGCTCGGGCGTGGACCCGGACCACCTCGACGACGAGACGCGCGACGGCTTCGCGACCGGCGCCTCCTCGGGGCTGCCGCTCGTGCTCGACGCCGGAGCGCTGTCGCTCCGCGAGCAGGCGACCGGGCCGGTGGTGCTGACGCCGCACTTCCGCGAGCTGGCGAAGGCCTCGGGCCGCGAGGTCGCCGACGTGGCCGCCGATCCGGCCGGTGCCGCCGAGCGCGCGGCGGGGGAGTGGGGCTGCACGGTGCTCGTCAAGGGGCACCGCACGTACGTCGCCTCGCCCGGCGGCACGCGCCTCGTCGCGGCCAGCGCGCCGACGTGGTTGGCCACCGCCGGCGCGGGCGATGCGCTCGGGGGAGTCCTGGGGGCCCTGGTCGCGACTCACGCCGACGAGATCGCCGCGGACGAGGAGGCGCTGGCCCGGTCGGCCGCGACCGCTGCGGTGCTCCACGGCCTGGCGGCGTCCCGGGCGGGTGCCGGCGGACCGTTCACCGTGCTCGGTCTGATCGACGCCCTGCCCGCCACGATCGCGGAGCTGTTGCGCCGGGGCTGAGCCGGGCCCAGGCGCACGGCACCACGAGTTGAGCGTCGCACCGCCGACATCGGCGGTGCGACGCTCAGGTCGTGGTGCGGCGCTCGACGTGCGAGCGCCCGGGACTCAGGAGGCGGGGGTCGCCGCCACGAGGAACTCGACCGTTCCCTGGTCTTCGACCTTGACGAAGCCGAGGCTCGGCGCGTCGACGCCGTAGTCCGAGAAGGTCACCGGGATCGACCCGCTCACCTGGACGCCGTCGCCCGACAGGGCCGCCTGCAGGGGCACCGTGACGGTCTTCGTGACGCCGTGCATGGTCAGCTCGCCGGTCGCGTCGACCTTGGCCACGTCACCGTCGGAGGGGACGGCCGCCTCGATCGGCTGGGTCAGCGTGAACGTGGCCGTGGGGTACTTGTTCACCTGCATGGCGGTGCCCCGGAAGTAGTCGTCGCGGTTGCCGCTGTCGGTCGCGATCGAGGCGACGTCGACGTCGATGGTGGCGGCCGAGATGGTCGTCCCGTCGACGGTGATCGTGCCCGAGACCTGGTCGGTCTTGCCGACGACGGTGACGTCGGTGCCGTTCAGCACCTCGTCGACGCGGTAGCCGGCCGTGCTGCCGTCACCGATGCTCCAGTCGCCTGCGAGCTGGCTGGGGTCGAGCGTGCTCGACCCGGGGGTGAGGGAGGCGGTGGGCGCGGCCTCGGGTTCGCCGACGATCACGTCGCGGTAGAAGGCCGGCCCGGCGAAGGCCGCGGTGGCCCCCAGGACGACGACGACGGCTGCGGCGACGCCGAGCCCGATCTTGGTCTTCTTCTTCATGGTCTTCGTCCTTCGGAGGGGTCGGCGTGACGCGCGGCGAGTCCACGGGGCTGAACCGATGGTGACGTGTCTCCTTCGCAAGAACCTGGGAGGCGCAGGTGAAGACGGTGGGCGCCCGGGGCGGGCCGAGTCGGACCGGGCCCGGGTCCAGGGCCGGCCCTGGCCCGGGGCCGGGGCCGGGGCTGGTGCGGGGTGATCCGGGTCAGTGAGCGGTGAACCGCGTGAGGAACTCCTGGGTGCGCACCTCGCGGGGGGCCGTGAAGAGCTGCGCGGGCGGACCCTGCTCGGCGATCCGGCCCCGGTCGAGGAAGACGACCCGGTCGGCGACGTCGCGGGCGAAGGCCATCTCGTGCGTCGCCATGAGGATCGTCGTGCCGACCTCCTTCAGCGTGCGCACGAGGTCGAGCACCTCGCCCACCAGCTCGGGGTCGAGGGCGCTCGTGATCTCGTCGAGCAGCAGCACGGCGGGTCGCGGGGCGAGGGCCCGGGCGATGGCGACCCGCTGCTGCTGACCGCCCGAGAGGCGGTCGGGGTAGGCGCCGGCCTTGTCGCCGAGACCCACGCGCGTGAGGACCTCGAGGGCGCGCTCGTTCGCCGCGGCCTTGGGCTGGCGCAGCACGTGGCGACTGGCCAGGGCGACGTTGTCGAGCACGGTCAGGTGCGGGAAGAGGTTGAAGTGCTGGAAGACCACGCCGATGCGGGCCCGGACGGCGTCGACGCGCACCCGGGGGTCGGTGATGTCGTCGTCGCCGAGCACGATGCGGCCGTCGTCGATCTGCTCGAGCAGGTTCACGGTGCGGAGCAGCGTCGACTTGCCCGAGCCGCTGGCGCCGATCAGCGCCACGACCTCGTCCCGCGCGACGTCCAGGTCGATGCCGTCGAGCACGACCGTGTCGCCGAAGGACTTGCGGACCCCCTCGAGGCGCAGCACCGTCTCGGGGCCGAGGGCTGCGGGGGTGACGGGCACCGCGCCTCCTGGGGTGGGGTCGGGGGTGGAGCTGCTCATACGACGCTGCCCGCCTGTTCGCGGCGACGGAGGCGCGCCGACAGCCAGTCGGTCAGCCAGATGGTCGGCAGGGCCAGCAGCACGAACAACAGCCCGGCCAGCACGTAGGGCGTGAAGTTCGCCGCGGTCGCGGTCTCGATCTGGGCGGCGCGGACGGCGTCGACCGCCCCGAGCACGGAGATGAGGCCGACGTCTTTCTGCATCGAGACGAAGTCGTTCATGAGGGCGGGCGTGACCTTGCGCAGTGCCTGCGGGAACACGACGAGGCGAAGGGTCTTGGCGTGGCTGAGGCCGAGCGACCGGGCCGCGAGGCGCTGCGACGGGTGGACGGCGTCGATGCCGGCGCGGATGACCTCGGACACGTAGGCCGAGTAGGTGAGGACCAGCGCGATCGTGCCCCAGAACTCGGCGGGCAGACGCGGGATGCCGAGCCCGAGGCCCGGCACGCCGAAACCGACGAGGTAGAGCACGATGATCAGCGGCATGCCGCGGAACAGGTCGGTGTAGCCCCGCACCAGCGCCCGGACGGGGAAGAAGACCGGACCCCGCAGGGTGCGCAGTGCCGACAGGACGGTGCTGACGACGGCCACGCCGACGGCGGCGACCAGCAGGACCCGCACGTTCAGCCAGAGGCCCTCGATCACGCGGGGCCAGGCCGACGCGAAGGTGGCCCCGTCGAGGAAGCTGAACTGCACGCGGGACCAGCCGGGCGTGCTGGTGACCGCCCACCACGCGAGTGCGGCGAAGGCGACCGTGCTGACGGCGGCGATCACCACGGAGCGGGTCGACTGTCGTCGACGGAAGGCGCGCCGGTCGAGTTCGAGGTCGCTGACGGCCACCGGGCCGGCCGCGACCGTACGAGGCGCTACGACAGCTCTTTCACGTCGTAGTCGGCCAGCCACTGCTTCTGCAGCTCGGCGAGCGTGCCGTCGGCCCGGAGGTCGTCGACGGCCTTCGTGACGTCGGCGGTCAACGAGCTGCCGAGCGGCAGGACGATGCCGAGCTGGTCGCTCGCCCCGTCGGTGGCGGGCAGCTGGCCGAGCACGACGCCGCCCTCGACGAAGTACGTGGCCGTGGGGACGTCGAGCACGATGGCGTCGACCTGGTTGGCCTCGAGGGCCGCCTTGGCGTCGTCGTTCGAGTTGTAGGCCTGGACGCCGCCCTCGGGGTCGATGGCGTTCTCGGCGGCGGTGAAGCTCGTCGTGCCGCTCTGGGCGCCGATGGCGAGGCCCTTCAGGTCGGCGATCGAGGTGGCGTCGGCCGCGGAGGTGCCGGGCAGGGTGACGACCGCCTGGCGCGTCTCGTAGTAGGCGGGCGAGAAGTCGACGGCCTTCTTGCGCTGGTCGGTGATCGAGAACTGCTGCAGGTTGAGGTCGAAGGTCTTCGGCCCGGGGGCGATGGCCTCGTCGAACGTGGTCCGCACCCAGACCACGTCGGAGTCGTCGTAGCCCAACTTCTCGGCGACCGCGTAGGCGACGGCGGCCTCGTAGCCCTTGCCCGAGGTCGGATCGTCGTCCTCGACCCACGGGCCGTAGGCCGGTTCACCCGTCGCGACGGTGATCTTGCCGTCGGTGACCGGAGCGACGGCCGCCCCGCCGGCACCCGAGCCCCCGTCGGACGAGCAGGCGGCGAGCGACCCGGCCAGCACGAGGGCGGCGGCGGTCGCGACGAGTCGGAGGGAGGCGGGTCTGCGCATGAGAGGGATCGTAGCGGCGACCGCCGACGTCGGCCGACGCATGACGCCGGGCGTCGGGGCCGGCGGCTAGCCTGTGGGCATGCCGACCTCCGTGCCCCCCGCGTCGGCCACCCCCGGGGCACCGATCGTCCGCGCGGCGCGGACGTCGGGCACCCGGCCCGTCGCCGACGGCCCGACGACGTTCGTCGACCGGGCGAGGTCGTTCGTGACGTCGCCGGTCGTGCTCGGCATCGCCTTCGTGCTCGTCCACGCCTGGCTCGTCCGGCTCAACCTCGTCGGCGGCAACCGCACCCTGGGCGACGTCGACGTCGTCTACCGCACCTGGATGCAGCAGGGCGTCGGCGGGGGCGACTGGGTGGGCGTCGACCGACCGTGGGTCTACCCGCTGCTCGCCGCGGTGCCGATGCTGCTCGCCCGCCTGGGGGGCGACTCCGGGTACGGGGCCGTGTGGCTCGTGCTGGTGTCCCTGCTGAACGCCGGCGCCTTCGTCGTGCTCGTGGCGCGGCGGCGTGCCGGGTCCGTGGTCGCCGCCTGGTGGTGGCTGGCGTTCCTCGTCGCCCTCGGGCCGATCGCCCTCGGCCGCATCGACGCCGTCACGGTCTCGATCGCGCTGGTGGGACTGTTGCTCGTCTCGACGCGGCCCTCGGCGGCGTCCGCCCTGCT
This sequence comes from Frigoribacterium sp. ME-P-080, assembly GCF_030209595.1. Classification (NCBI taxonomy): domain Bacteria; kingdom Bacillati; phylum Actinomycetota; class Actinomycetes; order Micrococcales; family Microbacteriaceae; genus Frigoribacterium; species Frigoribacterium sp. ME-P-080. Next base: position 117,997 of record NZ_JARVRR010000006.1, on the reverse strand, counting down.
CACGATCGCGGCCTGGGTCAAGGTCTGGCCCGCCGCTCTCGTGGTGGTCGCCGTCCTCGCCCTGCGTCGTCGGGTCGAGGTCGTCGTGGCGGCGGCGGTGACGAGTGCGGTCGTGGTGTCCGTCTCGCTCGTGCTCGGCAGCGGGTGGAACGTCTTCGGCTTCATCGGCCAGCAGGCCGGTCGCGGTCTCCAGGTCGAGTCGCCCGCAGCCGTGCTCTGGCTCTGGCGCGCGGCCGCGGGGGTGCCCGGCACCTTCGTCTACTACGACCGCGAGATCCTGACGTACCAGATCGCCGGCGACGGGGTCGGGTTCGCCGCGAAGGCGATGAGCCTCGTGATGGCCGCGGTCGTGCTCGGCATCGTGCTGCTGGGCTTGCGGGCCGTGCGCCGCGGGGTGACGGCCACGCGCCTCCTGGGTCCGTTGTCGCTCGCCGTCGTCGTCGCCCTGATCGTGACCAACAAGGTGGGTTCGCCGCAGTTCGTGGCCTGGCTCGCGGTGCCCGTCGTCGTCGGGCTCGTGCTCGCACGATCGGGCGGGCCGCGGTTCGTCGTGCCGGCGGTGGCGGCCGTGGTCGTCGCGGGGCTGACCCAGGTGGTCTACCCCCTCGAGTACGACGCCCTGCTCGCCGCGCGACCCGACCTGGTGGCCGTGGTCACCGTGCGGGCCGTGCTCGAGCTCGGACTGCTGGGGTGGACGGTCGTGACGCTCTGGCGCCTGCGGCCCGTACACGCGAGGATGGACGCATGATCGTCGCGTTCTCCGTCTCGCCCAGTGGTGCCGCCCCCGAGGGCGGGCCGTCCGCCGGCTCCGAGCCCGACTCCGTCCACTCGGCCGTGGCCGCCGCCGTCGCGGTCGTGCGGGCGTCCGGGCTGCCGAACCACACCTCGTCGATGTTCACCGAGATCGAGGGCGAGTGGGACGAGGTGATGGCCGTCGTCAAGGCCGCGACCGAGGCCGTCGGCGCCTTCGGCTCGCGCGTCTCCCTCGTGCTCAAGGCCGACATCCGGCCGGGACGCACCGGCGAACTGACCGGCAAGGTCGAACGACTCGAAGCCGCACTCGGCGACGCCTGACCGCATCACGCAGGGCCGGACCACCGTCGCGTCGGTCCGGCGTGGGGAACGGGACGCCGCCGTCAGCAGGCCGTGAGGGAGTCGACCCGCGACGAGAGGGCCTGCTGGCCTCCGAGCAGGACCACGTGCTCGGCCTGGAGGACGTCGAGGTCGTGCAGGATCGATGCCGGCACGCACGTGCCCGGCACGATGAACAGTGGCGACGAGGTCCGGGCTGCGAGGGCTGCGCCCGACAGCGCGTCGGGGTAGTTGACGCCGGTGGCGAGATAGACCGTGCCGGCTTCGTCGAACGCCCCGCGTGTGGTGTGGTGGGACACCTCGTAGCGATCGGCGCCGACGATCTGCCCGCCGCGGTCGGTGCCCGACAGGGACGTGGCGATGCCGGGGGACATGGCCCGCGGGCCTCCCACGCCGATGGCTGCAGGGCTGCCCAGATCGCCCCACAGCTCGCGCGTCGCGTCGTCGGCGCGTCCCGCCCGGCCGTCCACCATCACGAGCGGGGCGTCGGCCTCCGCAGCCGCGGCACCGGCCGAGAGGGCGTCCGCGAACCCCGAACCCGAGGCCAGGTACAGCACGCGGCCCGGTGAGGTGCCCGTGGTCGCGGCAGGGGAGTCGGATGAGACGAAGGCATAGCGCGCGATGGCTCGGGACGTCGCGTACCGATCGGCGCCGCCGATCCGCACCACCGTCGAGCGCGGACCGCTCGTCGGGGTGGCCACGACGCCGAGGGCCTTCTCGACGTCCGGCGAGATCGAGACGGGACCACCGACGACGACGACCGTCTTCGGTCGCAGGCGCTTCAGCTCGGCGGCGACGACGTCGGGAACGGTGGTCGGGGTGACCAACAGGAGGGGGGCGTCGAGATGCGCCGCGGCCGGTCCGGCCGACAGCGCATCGGGGAAGCCCAGCCCGTTGGCGACGACGACCGTGCCGCCGGTCTCGGTGAACCGCGAGGACATGGCCGCAGCGACGGCGAAGCGATCGGGGCCGGAGATGCGGGTGGTGGTCTGACGAAGGGGCGGGAGGAGGACCGTTCCCACCGAGCGCGTCTCGCCGCTGGCGACACGGTAACGCGTCGCGTCGTCGCGGTTCTCCACACCGGGTGCGTAGCGGGGCGCGACGGCGGGGGCGGAGTCGTCGGTGCGGTTCAGGGGGAGGCCCGTCAACCGCACGACGTAGTCACCCGCCGGCAGCCCGTGGAACGCGAACGTCCCCTTCCGGATCGCCGCCCCCGTCGCGAGGTACCAACGACCTCGCGAGTCGGTCGTCCACGCTTCTGCGCTGAAGCCGACGTCGAGGGGGTCGTCCAGGACCGGGGTCACCGAACCCGTCAGGACGGCCGACTTCTCGACCTGCAGGTCGAGTCCCGAGAGCCGGGCGTCCTTGGCCACGGTCACGATCGTCGCGTCGGATTCGGCCGCGGCGCCCCCGAACCACGACGTCGAGAGGTCCGGCGCGTCGGGTGAGGGCCTGACCGAGGCGCGGATGCGGTAGCGGCCGGGGTCGACCGCGACCGAGTAGGCGCCTCTCGAGTCGGTCAGGGCCGACGAATGGTCGCCGGTGTCGACGTTGACGACCGAGATGTCGGCGTTGCCGACGGCGGCGGAGTCGTCACGACCCCCGCCGAGCCACACACGCCCCGCCAGGGCCTCCTGGACGACCAGGCGGGCGTCGACGTCGGTGACGGTCTGGCCGTCGGCCACGTCGAACCAGCGGGCTCCGGTGAGATCGTGGGCTCCACCCCAGTACTGGCTCCGGCGCGTGTCGCCGTCCTTGAACAGCACCGTGTAGCGACCGGCGGTCACGACCTCGAGGGTGTAGGCGCCCGTGGTGCGGTCGACGAACTGGGTCGAGCCCACCTCGGCTCCGTCGGGGCGGATCAACCGTGCCTCGGCGATGAAGTCGCTGCGCGAGGGATCGGTCCCCGTCAGGTGCCCGGTCACGTACCCCGTAGTCGCTGCGTGCGCCGGAGGGGGTGCCGCCAGGCCGACCAGCGTGGAGACCAACACGAGCGCGACGACCGTCAGGGCCCCGACGAGGGTCCGCGTGGGAGGCCGGATCGGGTCGCCGGAGCCCCCGAGCCCTCGGTGGGTGGCGGCGGGGGAGGAGCCGGGTGTGGACATGCGAGAACCCATCGGGAAGGAACGGAACGCTCGAATCTAGCGGCACGGAGCGGCTCGACGCCAGATCGCTGGATGCGGGTGTTTCGCCGGACGGGTCGGAGTCCCGGCGGACGGTTGGCAACCGCCGGTCGAATCGATACGATCAGGAGGGAGGCGCGACGTGTCGCTCCTCCGCAGATGCCCTGCTCGATGACGAGCGAAGGTCGTTCCTCCCTTCTCCTCTGGCTCTTCTCGATCCGCAAAGGCCCGCTCGTGACCCACCTCTCCCGCCGTCGTCGCACGGCCGCCTTGATCGCCCTCGCCCTCGGCGGGTTCGGAATCGGCTCGACCGAGTTCGTGGCCATGGGCCTCCTGCCGAACATGGCGGGCGACCTGCTGCCCGATCTCTACTCGCGGTCGGCCGACGCCGGCATCGCCCAGGCCGGCTGGTTGATCAGCGCCTACGCCCTCGGCGTCGTCGTCGGGGCCCCGACCATCGCCGCGATGTCGTCGCACTTCCCGAAGAAGAAGCTGCTCCTGGCGCTCCTCGCCGCCTTCACGGTCGGCACGATCGCGTCGGCCCTGCTGCCGTCGTTCGGCTGGGTGCTGGCCGCACGCTTCGCCGCGGGTCTGCCGCACGGCGCGTACTTCGGCATCGCGTCCATCGTCGCCGCGTCGATCATGGGGCCGGGCAACCGGGGCAAGGGCGTCGCGCTCGTCCTCAGCGGCCTGACGATCGCGAACGTCATCGGCGTGCCCTCGATCACCTGGCTCGGCCAGCAAGCCGGGTGGCGCGTCGCCTACCTCGCCGTGGCCCTCATCTTCGCCCTGACCTTCGCCGCCGTCGCCCTCGCCGTGCCGCACCAGGACGGCGACGCGTCCGCCTCGATGAAGCGCGAGCTGCGGGCGTTCAAGCAGCCACAGGTGTGGCTCGTGATGGGCATCGGAGCCATCGGCTTCGGCGGGTTCTTCGCGGTCTACAGCTACATCGCCAACGCCGTGACCGAGGGCGCGGGCGTGTCCCAGGGCGTCGTGCCCTGGGTGCTCGTCACGGTCGGCGTCGGCATGACCATCGGGAACCTGCTCGGCGGTTGGCTGGCCGACCGGTCGCTCAAGCTCGCCATGTACCTCGGCTTCGTCGGCCTCATCGCCGCGCTCTCGGCATACGCGCTCACGTCGAGTTCGATCGTCGGCATCTTCGTCAGCACGTTCTTCGTCGGCCTCGTCGGCTCGAGCGTCGGTCCCTCGGTGCAGTCCCGCCTGATGGAGGTCGCGGGCGAGAGCCAGGTCATCGGAGCCGCCCTGAACCACTCGGCCATGAACCTCGGCAACAGCTTCGGCGCGTACCTCGGCGGCGCGGTCATCGCGGCGGGCCTCGGCTTCTCGGCACCCGGGTGGGTCGGCGTCGTGCTCGCCCTGGCCGGGGTCGTCCTGACCATGATCAGCTTCGGCATGCAGCGAGTCGACGACCGGCGCGGAGCGGCACGCGTCACGGCCGCCGAACGCGAGTCGGTCTCGGCCTAGCCTCCCTCGCCCCGCCGATGCGGGACGACGGGTCCCGAGGAGGCGCGGGTCGGGCAGACGACGAACGGCCCGGTTCCGAGGAGGCGCGGGTCACGCAGACGAGGAACGGCCCGGCCCCTGAGGGGGTCGGGCCGTTCTCCGCGTGGGGCCGGGCGTCAGAAGCTGGTCTGGGCCGGCGTGTCGGTCTGGAGGAGGATGCCGTCCTGGATGGCGCGCTTCCGGAGGGCGACCTTGGTGCCGACGTCGTAGCCGGCGACGCGGTACTTCTCGCGGATGCGCTTGAGGTAGCTCTTGGCCGTCTCTTCGCTGATGCCGAGCTGGTAGGCGACGGCCTTGACCGGCTCGCCACCGCCGTAGAGAGCCATGACCCGGCGTTCCTGCGCGCTGAGCTTCGGCACACCACCCACCTCGGCGGCGTTGAGGGCCAGGTCGAGTTCGGCCGAGATGTACGACTCTCCCTTGGCGGCCGAGCGGATCGCCTCGACGATCATCTCGGCGTCCTCGCTCTTGACGAGGTACCCCAGGGCGCCGGCGGCGAGGGCCTCGCGCACCACGTTGGGCTCGGAGTAGGTGCTCATCAGCACGGTCTTGACGCCCGTCGTCTTGAGCGTGTTGATCTTGAGCGAGATCGGGATGTTGTCCTTCAGGTCGAGGTCGAGCAGCACGACGTCGACCGGGAACTCGGGGTGCGTGAGCAGCTCGGGCCAGGACGCGACGGCGGCGACCATCGAGATGTCGCTCGCGGCACCACGGATCCACTCGCTGAGGGCGCCCAGGAGCATCTTGTGGTCGTCTACGAGGGCGAGGCGGATGCGGTCGTCGTGGTCTGACACGTCGGGACCTTCTTTCAGGACGGAGTGGGGTTCATGCTACGGGCGGGGGTGGTGATGGGGCCGGGCCACGCGGGGTGCTCGGCGGGTCAGGCCTCGGCGGGGTTGTCCACGATGCAGTTGACCGAGATCTTGACGCTCGACTCGTGGGTCGAGACGACGTACTCACCGGCACGCTCGAGGGCGTTCCAGGTGGCGGGCGTGACGCGGTTGCGGCGGATGCCCGTGGTCGAGAGCACGACGGGCACGCAGACGCTGCGACCGGCGAAGGACTGGGACGCGGCGGTCACCGGGCCGAGGGTCAGCTGGATCGTCGTGCCCGGTGCGCGGCTCTTCGAGTCGCCGAGCAGCAACCAGACGCCCTGGAGCAGTCCGTCGCGCTGTGCCGGGGCGAGCAGGCCGGCGAGCGACGACGGGTCGACCAGCGCGACCGACCGGCCGAGGTACTCGGACTCGGTGACGGCGTGGTGCAGCCAGGTCTCGCGCCGGCCCTCGATGAGGTGCAGGCGCAGTTCGGTGGCGAGCGACGCGGCCTGCGACGCGACCTTGGGCGACAGGGGCAGGGGCACGTCGCCGTTCGCGACGCCGTCGAGCAGCTTCTCGGCCGCGAGGTCGAGTCGCGCCAGTTCGTCGCTGGCGAGCATGCCCACCGCGAAACGGGGCTGTGACACGTTGCTCTGCACGAGTACCCGGTCGAGTTCGACCTGCACCATGCGACGGAAGCGGTGCACCGCGAAGGTGGCGATGGCGCTCGGCAGGACGGCCAGGGCCACGACGGTGATCTGCTGCGGGCCCGAGTCGCTGGTCACGGGGGTCGAGAGCGCCACCATGACGACGAACGCCACGAAGAGCAGGGCGGTGGCCGTGACGACCTCTCGCACGGGCCTGAGGGTGACGATGGGCAGCAGGCCGAAGCCGACGGCGACGCTCGACGTGGCATAGGCACCCACGTCGTGCAGCGGCCAGATGGCGACGAAGTCCAGCGTGACGACGACGGCGAGGACGACCCCGATGACGGCGAACACGCCCGTGGTCAGCCGCTCGCCCCGGACGGTCACGAGCACGGCCGTGCCGATGAAGGTGGCCACGTAGAGCAGCCACGAGATCAGGACGGGGGCGACGTCGGGATAGGCCGAGAGGTGGCTGAGGAAGAAGGCGAGGCCGTACACGGCCTGGAGCGCGGCGACCACGGCCGCGCCGACGCCGAGGTACCCGGTGCCGAGGGTGGCACCGGCCGCACGGGCCTGGCGCAGCGAACGCGCTCCGGTCGAACTGATCGGCAGGCCGCGAGCGGCTCGGCGGCCCCGGACGATCCCGAAGGTGTTCTCGTCGACGCTCATCGCGGTGCCTCCAGGACGACGGTGGTGCCCGACCCGGGCGACGAGAACAGACGGGCGCTGCCGCCGACCTCGTGCAGCCGGCCGACGACGGACTCCTTGAAGCCCAGGCGCTCTTCGCTGATGCCGGCGAGGTCGAACCCGACGCCCGCATCCGTGACCATGGCACGGACCATCGAGTCGTCGTGGATGATCGTGACGTGGGCCTCGGTCACGCCGGCGTGACGTCGCACGTTCTCGAGGCACTCCGCGAGGGCCAGCAGGAACGCGTCGAGCACGTGGGTGGGCAGCAGGACCTGGCCGGTGCCGTGCCAGCTCACCTCGAGGCCCATGCGGCCGAAGCGCTGCTTGACCGACTCGAGGGTCTGACCGAGCGGGGATTCCTCGACCGTCTCGAGGCTGTAGTCGCCCGACGCCTGCGGCTGCGGCGTGCCGCCGAGACGGAGGTGGCGCAGAAGGCGTGCGTCCTCGGCCGCCTGGTCCTGGAGCGCCTGGGGCGTGACGCCGAACCCCGAGTGGGCGAGCAGGGTCAGCGTGGCCAGCACGGTGTCGTGCAGCAGGCGGGCGCCCTGCCGCCGCTGGGCCTCGGTCTCGCTGGCCTGACGTTCGGCCCGGTGGGCGTTGCCGATGCTGTAGATGCGGCGTGCCGCCAGGGGCACGGCGCGTCCGAGCCAGAGGCCCGTGACGAAGCAGGACACCCAGCCGAGCAGCACGGCCGCGACCGGGAAGGTGAACGGCGAGCCGGTCGCCAGGGCCACCAGGGTCAGTTCGACGACGAAGGCCACGATCGCCGTGGTCAGCCGTGGGCGACTGGACGAGAGCATGAGGCTGAAGGCGGCGGTCGCGCCACCGGCCAGGGGGATGATCGCGGTGGCGAGCGGACCGTCGTCGGGGCCACCGGCGGGCAGCAGGGCCACCACGGTCGCCGTGATGCCCGAGGCCAGCCCGACCGGGACCCAGACGCGGGCGCGCGGCCCGGTGACGAAGAGCAGCGACACGACGAGCAGAGCGGCGAGCGGGGCGATCGCCGCGAGGTGCAGGGGGTCGGTCACGCCGGGGATCGCCAGGGCCACGACCGAGACCGCCGCGCAGGCGAGCCCCAGGGTGCGGGTCGTGCTGCTGAGCAGACGATCGCGCTCTTGGGCGAAGATGTCCATGATTCGTGAGTGGCTTCCGACGGTGGCGTCACGGCTGCCGGGTGGCTGGCGACTCCTCATGTTTTCACACCCAGCCCCCTCTCAGGGGGTCGTGCACGGCCCGAAACGCCGATTGTCGGGGTAACGATCCGGTCGCGATGCGGAACTGTACCCCGTGGTGTCCACCGAACTGGGGTCAGTCGAGCAAGCGGCGCAGCTGGGCGCCCACCGCGTCGCCTTCGATGAGGAATCCGTCGTGCCCGTAGGGGCTCTCGACCACGGCCACGCCGTCGCCGTCCAGGCCGTGTCGCAGGTGTCGCGCGATGACCCGCTGGTCGGACACGGGGAAGAGTCGGTCGCTGTCGACGCCGAGCACCAGCGTCGGAGCCGTGATGCGGTTCAGCGCCGCCGCCACGCCGCCCCGGTCCCGCCCGACGTCGTGCGAGTTCATGGCACCGAGCAGGGTCACGTAGCTGCCCGCGTCGAAGCGGCGGGTGAACTTGTTGCCGTGGAAGTCGAGGTAGCTCTCGACCTGGAACCGTCCCGGACCGCCCAGCGGTGAGATCTCGCTCTGCCAGCTGCGACCGAAGCGGGCGTTCAGTTCGTCGGGCGAGCGGTAGTTGAGCAAGGCCATCCGCCGGGCGAGGGCGAGGCCGCGGTACGGGCCGTCGACGGCGTCGTAGTAGTCGCCGCCGTCGAAGGCGGCGTCCATCCGGATGGCCTCGTACTGCACCGTGTTCAGGGCGATCTGGTCGGCGCTCACGACCGGCGGCGCGGCCAGCACCGCGAGCCGGGCGACGCGCGAGGGGTGCGTGATCGCCCACTCGAGGGCGTGCATGCCGCCCATCGACCCGCCGACGACCGCGGCCCACCGCTCGATGCCGAGGCGGTCGGCCAACGCCGCCTGGGCGGCGACCTGGTCCCGGATCGTCAGGTGGGGGAACCTCGAACCCCACTCGACGGCGTCCGGAGCGAAGGACGAGGGGCCGGTGCTGCCCTGGCAGCCCCCGAGCACGTTCGGTGCGACGACGAACCAGCGGTCGGTGTCGATCGCGAGCCCCGGGCCGACGACGCCGTTCCACCAGCCTGCCGTGGGGTGGCCGGGGCCGGCCGCGCCGACGACGTGGCTGTCGCCGGTGAGGGCGTGCGAGACGAGCACGGCGTTGCTGCGTTCGGCGTCGAGTTCGCCCCAGGTCTCGACGGCGAGCCGCGGTCGGGGCAGCGTCACGCCGCTCTCGAGCACGAGGTCGTCCAGGGTCACGAACGACCGTCCGCCGGGGTCGTCGCCGTCGCGCCAGGCTCCGGTGACCGGCGGCCGGCCGAGCATCGCCAGGCGCGTGCGCTCGCTGATGACGCTCGACGGGACGGTGTCCTCGGGTGTGCTCTGCCAGTCCATGTGACGTCCATCCTGGACGAGCCGAGGAGGCGCGGTGCGTTTGTTACGCACACCGCGCCTCCTCGAGTCCACCGCGCAGGCCCCGACCGGCCGGCGCCCGTCCTAGCTGCTGCGGAGCGCCTCCCGGGTGACGGCGCGCGCCGCCGCGAAGCCCGCGTCGAGGTCGGCCTTCAGGTCGTCGACGTTCTCGAGGCCGACCGAGAGGCGGACGAGCCCCGGCGTGACGCCGGTCGTGAGCTGCTGCTCGGGGGTGAGCTGCGAGTGCGTCGTCGAGGCGGGGTGGATCACGAGGCTGCGCACGTCGCCGATGTTCGCGAGGTGGCTGAAGAGCTCGAGGGCGTCGACGAGCGCTCGGCCGGCGTCGACGCCTCCCTTGAGCTCGAAGGACAGCACGGCCCCGACGCCCTTGGGTGCGTACTTGTTCGCCGCCGCGTACCAGGGGCTCGTCGGCAGGCCCGCGTAGTACACCGCGGCGACGTCGTCGCGGGCGTCGAGCCACTCCGCCACCTCTTGCGCGTTCTGGACGTGTCGCTCGATCCGCAGGCTGAGCGTCTCGATGCCCTGGATCAACGAGAAGGCCGTGTCCGGGCTGTTGGACGCCCCGAGGTCGCGCAGCAGCTGCACGCGCGCCTTGATGACGTAGGCGAGAGCGTCGCCGACGGCCTGCGTGTAGACGGCCCCGTGGTACGACGGGTCGGGCTGCGTCAGACCGGGGAAGCGCTCCGCGTGGGACGACCACGGGAAGGTCCCGCCGTCGACGATGAAGCCGCCGATGACGGTGCCGTGCCCGCCGAGGAACTTCGTCGCCGAGTGGACGACGATGTCGGCCCCGTGCTCGAGCGGCCTGATCAGGTACGGCGTCGCGATCGTGTTGTCCACGATCAGCGGGACGCCCTCGGCGTGTGCCACCCCGGACACCTTCTCGAGGTCGAGGATGTTGATCTTCGGGTTGCCGATCGTCTCGGCGAAGAACAGCTTCGTGTTCGGACGCACGGCGCGGCGCCACTCGTCGGCGTCGTCCTGGTTCTCGACGAACGTCGTCTCGATGCCGAGCTTCGCGAGCGTGTACTTGAAGAGGTTGTACGTGCCGCCGTAGATCGACGACGACGACACGATGTGGTCGCCCGCCTCGGCGATGTTCAGCACGGCGAAGGTCGACGCGGCCTGGCCCGACGACACCAGCAGGGCACCCGTCCCGCCCTCGAGCGCGGCGATGCGCTTCTCCACGACGTCGTGGGTGGGGTTCATGATGCGCGAGTAGATGTTGCCGTTCTCGGCGAGGGCGAAGAGGTCCTGCGCGTGTTGCGCGTCCCGGAAGACGTACGACGTCGTCTTGTAGATCGGCGTGGCGCGGGCATGGGTCGTCGGGTCGGGCTGGGCCCCGGCGTGGATCTGCTGCGTCTCGAACTTCCAGGCGGTCTGGGCGTCGGTCATGGTGTGCTCCTGCGGTCGGGGTGCGTGGGCCGGGGTCGTCGGCGGGGGTCTGCGGTGACAGCCACGGTACGGACCGTGCCCCCGACCGTCCACGATGCCGGACACGGGACGTAACGGGGCCGCTAGCGTGGGGCGGTGCGCCTGCAGCGGGCGCCGACCACGAACGAGGCAACAGGAGGCAGACGTGGCGAAGCGGGTCGTGGTGACGGGAGCGAGCTCGGGCATCGGAGCGGCGACGGTGCGGTCGTTCCGCTCCCGCGGCTGGGAGGTCCTGGCCGTCGCGCGACGCGAGGACCGCCTCCGGGCGCTCGCCGACGAGACGGGGGCGGCCTGGTTCCGGGCCGACCTCACCAGCGACGACGACGTGGCCGCCCTGCGGGCCCACGTCGAGGAGACCGGACCGTTGCACGCCCTGGTCAACAACGCGGGTGGGGCGTTCGGACTCGACAGCGTCGAGAACGGCTCGATCGACGACTGGCAGCGCATGTTCGACGTCAACGTCCTGGGCACCAAGCGCGCGGTCACCGCCTTGCTGCCGTCGCTCCGCCGCGGAGCCGAGGAGGCGCGGGGTGCCGACATCGTGACCGTCACGTCGATCGCCGGTCACGTCGCCTACGAGAACGGCGGTGGCTACAACGCCTCGAAGTTCGCCGAGCACGCCCTCGTGGCCGTGCTGCGGCTCGAGCTGGCCGGGGAGCCGATCCGGGTGATCGAGATCGCGCCGGGCATGGTGCACACCGAGGAGTTCTCGCTCGTGCGCTTCGGCGGCGACCAGGACCGCGCCGACGCGGTCTACCGCGACGTCGAGTCGCCGTTGACGGCTGACGACGTGGCCGAGTCGATCGTGCACTCGGTCGAGCTGCCGGCCCACGTCAACCTCGACCTGGTGACCATCAAGCCCGTGGCTCAGGCGGCGACGTACAAGGTGGCCAAGGGCGAGCTGAGGGTCAAGAAGGACTGACCGAGCCGGCCCCGCCGTCCGTGCGGCTCTCGCGCAGGGCCGCGAGGTCGCCCTCGACGAGGTCGCGCAGGCGCTCGTGGCGCCCGTCGTCGTAGTCGTCGGCCGGGCGCGCGGCCCAGCCGAGCCGGTCGACGACCGTCTGCCCGACGTCGTCCCACGCTCGCGACCGGGCGTCCGCGACGACCTCGGCCACGAAGTCGTCGTCCTCCCGGCGGGCGGCCAGCGCCCGGGCCACGCCCTTCGACGCGGCCTCGCGGAGCTTCAGGGCGTCGGCGTCCTCGGGACGGTAGTCGAACTGGTGACGGGACTGACCGTACGACCGCCCGGTCATCCGACGCAGTCTGCGGACGCGCACCGCGGCCGACGTCTGCTCGGCCGTCAGGCGGTCGATCTCGTCGCGGGTGACCCGCGTCGCGACGTCCTCGTCGAACGGGAGGCGCTCCTGCAGGGCACGGCGGATGATCTGGTTCGTGACGGCCACCACCAGGGCCGCCCGGACGATCAACAGGCCTTCGTCGACCGCGCGCTCGAGGGCCGTGCGTTCCGCGCGACGGCGCGTTCCCGGTCCGTGGGGCACTGGTCGACGTCCTCTCGTGGTGGCGGGTCAGGCCCCGACCCTACCGGCGCGCGGGGGAGCGGCGACCGGGTGGGCGGACCGCGCGACGGGTGGGCGGACGACGCGTCACACGGGTCACCAGCGGGTGGTTCCGGCGGGGGACGACCCGCCCGGCGACCGGGGGGACGTCGCCGACGGTGCCCGCGCCTCCTGCCGTCCGGGGCCCGGAGGGCCGCAGAACCGCGTGGGACGGCGAGCCTCACCCGGGGGGAGCGGACGCGGACCGGCCCCCACCCGGGCGCCACCCGGACGTCACCCGGACGAGGCCCCCTCGAACGGGGGACCCCCTCGTTCTTCGTCTTCCCAGGAGGGACCCGTACCGTTGTGGAGGTCAGGACGTCCCGAACCCGAATCCGGGACGTGCCTCTGCCGTGGTCGCCCGAATCGACCGCCGGCCGACGACGTCGGGCCACCCCTCCCGACGACGCCACCCGAACGCACCCTCCGACGAGGGTCGCCACCCGAACGCGACGCCCTGCGGCGCGACGGCGACCGTCGACGAACCCAGAGGAACCCCCGTGACCCTCCGCGTCCGCACCTCCCTGCCCTCCGTCCCCCCGGCCCCCCGCGTCAGCGTCGTCGTCTGCGCCGACGAATCCACCCCCTTCGACGGCCTGACGGCCGCGCTCGACTCCGTCCTCCGCGACGGCGACGTGCACGACGTCCTCGTGGTCGTCGATCGGGCACCGCGACTCCGCGACCACCTGCGCCACCGGTACGACGACCTGCTCGTCGTCGACAACACCCGCACCCCGGGGCTCGCCGGCAGCCGCGACACCGGCATCGAGTCGGCACGCGGCGACGTCGTCGCGTTCCTCGACGCGGACTGCGTCGCCCACGCCGGCTGGGCCCGCGCGCTCGCCGCCCCGTTCGACCAGGTCGACGTCATCGCGGTCGTGGGACGGACCGAACCGACCTGGCCCGGTGCGGCCGCCTCCGCCCTGCCCGACGACCTGCTCTGGGCCGTCGACTGCACGCCCCGCACGCGACCCGACGGCCTCGTCGGCCTCGACGACGTGGCGGGAGCGACCGTGGCCTTCCGACGGTGGGACCTGCTGCAGGTCGGTGGCCTGGCCAGCGGTGTCGACGCCCGTGAGGGCGTGCCCCGTGGCGCCGAGTTCGTCGAGCTGTGCCTGCGCCTCGCCGCGGACGAGCCGGAGGCGCGGGTCGTGTCGACCTCGTCGGCCAGGGTCTCGCGCACGGTGCGTCCCTCGCGGACGCGCCGGAGCTCGGTCGTCGGCGCCGCCGTCGGCCGCGGCGTCACCCAGACCGCGCTGCGACGCTCCCTCGGCGGAGAAGCCGACGCCGCCGTCCTCCCGGGCGTCACGGCCGCTCGCCTGGCCTCGGGCGCGTGGCGTTCGTTCGTCGGTCGTCGGAGGGGCACGGCGGTGCTGGCCGCCGCGGCCGTCGGTCTCGTGGCCGGTCGCCTGCTCGGGCTGCTGCGCGGAACGCACGTCGGTCTGCCGATCGACCAGCTCGAACCGCTGCGTTCGGCCACCGTCCGCCACTGACGTCTCCTGGTCGCGACGGCGTTCCCCGGGCCCCCACGGGTCCGGGGTCGCAAGATGGACGTGTGATCGTCCCGACCAGAGTCGCCGGCCTCGAGGCCCTCGACGAGTTCCTCCCCCTCGCCGGCTCCGCCTACGCCCGTGACCGGAACCACGACCTCGGGGTCTCACGCCGCACCGTCTCGGGACTGTCGCCGTACCTCCGCCACCGTCTCGTGACGGAACGCGAGGTCGTCGGCGCGGTCCTCGAGCGTCACACGCTCGGTGCCGCGGAGAAGTTCGTGCAGGAGGTGTTCTGGCGCACCTACTGGAAGGGCTGGCTGGAGCAGAACCCCGAGGTGTGGCGGCGGTACCGACGGGACGTCGACCGCGCCGTCGACGCCGGCGTCCCCGCGGGGTACGACGAGGCGGTCGCCGGCCGCACCGGCATCGACGCGATGGACGCCTGGGTGCGCGAGCTCGTCGACACCGGGTACCTCCACAACCACGCGCGCATGTGGTTCGCCAGCATCTGGATCTTCACCCTCGGCCTTCCGTGGCACCTGGGCGCCGACTTCTTCCTCCGCCACCTGCTCGACGGGGACGCGGCCTCGAACACCCTGTCCTGGCGCTGGGTGGCGGGCCTGCAGACCGCCGGCAAGACCTACCTCGCGACGGCCTCGAACATCTCGCGCTTCACCGACGGTCGGTTCTCGCCCGAGGGTCTCGCCACGACGGCCAGGGCCCTCGACGAGGAGCCGTTGCCGCCACGGACGCCCGTCGAGGCCGCCGACGTCGTCGGCTCCCCGGGTGGGCGGGTCGGGCTGCTGCTCCACGAGGAGGACCTCGAGCCCGAGAGCCTGCTCGCCGAACGCCCCGGTCTCGTCGCGCGGCTGTCGGCCGTGGCCGTCTCCGCCGACCCCGGAGGCCGGTCCCCACAGGGCGCCTCCGCCGCCGTCGTGGCCTTCACGACGGGCGCTCGGGACGACGCGGCGACACGGACGCGGGACGCCGACGGTCGGCCCGCCCGGACGCTCACCGACGCACGGCCCGCCGCCGTCGTCGAGTGGGCGCGGTCCGAGGGGCTCGACACGGTGGTGACGCCGTACGCCCCGGTCGGTCCCGTCCAGGAGCGACTGACGTCCGTGCGCGGAGCCCTCTCTGCCGAGGGGATCGACCTCGTCACCGTCCGGCGGCGGTGGGACGGCGAGGCGTGGCCGTCCGCCTCCCGGGGCTTCTTCCCGTTCCGCGGTCGCATCCCCGAACTCGTCCGCCAGCTCTGAGGCGGCCCGGGGAGGGCCGGGGGCGGCAGCTCGTCCGAGGCTGTGGACCGCCCAGGCGGTCGTCCGTACCGTGGGCCACATGGACCAGACCATGCCGGGGGCCGAAGCCGATCCGGTGTCCCGCACCGCGCCTCCGTTGCTCCGCCCCGCGTTCATCCGACAGCACTGGGGCGGCCTGGCCTTCGCACACTGGCGGGTCGAGCCCGATCGCGTCGCCCCGCTGCTGCCGCCCGGCACGCGGCCCGACGTGTTCGACGGGTCGACCTGGGTCGGGCTCATCCCGTTCAAGCTGACGGGCAGCGCCTTCGGGCCGCTGCCCGCGGTGCCCTGGGCCGGGGACTTCCTCGAGACGAACGTGCGGCTGTACTCGGTCGACGCCCTGGGCCGACGCGGCGTGGTGTTCCGCACCCTCGAGGCGCAGCGCCTCGTCTCGGTGCTCGCCGCGAACGTGGGCCTCGGTCTGCCGTATCGCTGGGCGTCGATGCGCGAGTCCCGGGTCGACGGGGTCGTGACGTACCGCAGCACCCGGCTCGGGCCAGGGGCGAACCCGTCGTCACGCCTGTCCGTCCGACCCACCGACGAGGTCGTCGACGGCGACCCGCTCGCCGAGTTCCTCACCGCCCGCTGGGGCATGCACGTCGCCCGCGGCGGGCGCACCCGGTACTGGCCGAACCGGCACGACACCTGGTCGCTGCGACGGGCCGAGCTCGTCGACCTCGACGACGAGCTCGTCGCCGACGGCGGCCTGCCGGGCGTCACCGACCGCGAGCCGGACTCGCTGCTGTGGTCCGACGGCGTCGACACGGTCTTCGCGCCTCCCGGGGGTGCCTGGGTCCCGGCGTGACGCGGGGCGCCCTGCGCGCGTTACGGTTGTCGGCATGGTCACCCCACCCGACGACAGCCAGGCCGCCCCCGCACGACCCGAGGTCGAGGCTCCCGAGCGGGAGGTGCTGGGCTGGCTCGAGTTCGGTGAGGCCGCTCGCCACCTGGCCTCCGACGTCGTCCAGGCGGGGTTCACGCCCGACGTGATCGTCGCCGTCGCCCGCGGGGGGCTCGTGCTCGCCGGTGCCGTGGCGTACGCGCTCGACACCAAGATGTGCGGTTCGATCAACGTCGAGTTCTACACGGGCGTCGACGAGCGGCTGCCCGAGCCCGTGTTGCTGCCCCCGACCCTCGACGCCCCGTCGCTCGAGGGCAAGAAGGTCCTCGTCGTCGACGACGTGTCCGACTCGGGGCGCACCCTCGTGCTCGTGCGCGACCTGCTCGCCGAGGTGGCCTCCGAGGTCCGCACGGTCTGCCTCTACAGCAAGCCCCGCACCGTGCTCGAACCCGACTTCGTCTGGAAGCGCACCGACCAGTGGATCACCTTCCCGTGGAGCGCACTGCCGCCCGTCACGCGTGAGGTCGGAGCGGGGGCGGGCGAGTGAGCATCCACCTGGTGGGCGGCGGCTGGTCGCCCGACGACACCGAGCTGTACGACCTCTTCGTCGCCGAGGCCGCCGTCCGCGGTGCCGCCGTCGGCCGGAGCGTGCCGCGCATCGCCGTGCTGATCGTCGTGGCCGACGACTCGCCGTCCGCCGAGTTCCGTGACGGGTACCCCGCCATGCTGGCCGCCGGGGGGCGCTGTGAGGCCCTGACCACCATCGTCTCCGCCGGGGACGAGTTCGACACCCGCGTGCTGAGCGACGTCGACGGCCTGCTGGTGGCGGGTGGGCTCACCCCCGCCTACCTCGACGCGGTCGCTCCGTTGATCGACCAGGTGCGCCTCCTGGTGGCCGACGGGCTGCCCTACCTCGGTTTCTCGGCCGGCGCCATGATCGCCGCGGACCGCGCCGTGCTCGGCGGCTGGTTGATCGGCGACGTCCCGGTCTGCCCCGAGGACGCGGCAGAAGACCTGGACGAGGTCACCCTCGCCGACGGCCTCGGCCTCGTCGACCTCGCCATCGACGTGCACGCCGCCCAGTGGGGCACCCTGACCAGGCTCATCGCCGCCACCGAGGCGGGACTCGTCCGTGGTGGCGTCGCCATCGACGAGAACACCGCCCTGGTCGTCGGCGAGGGCGCCCTCGCGGTGCTCGGCACCGGCAGCGTCTGGCGGGTCGAACCGCAGCTCGACGACGACGGCGAGATCGTCGGCGTCTCGGTCGGCACGCTCGGGGTCGAGTGACCGTCGAGGCGCACGACCACCGTCGACCGCTCTCGGAGCAGATCGACCCCTCGTGGGCGACCGCGCTCGAACCCGTGGCCGACCGCATCACCGACATGGGCGAGTACCTGCGAGCCGAGGTGCGCGCGGGGCGCGGTTACCTGCCCGCCGGCGAGGACGTGCTGCGCGCCTTCCGACAGCCGCTCGACGAGGTGCGCGTCCTGATCGTCGGTCAGGACCCCTACCCGACGCCCGGCCACCCGATCGGGCTGTCGTTCGCCGTCGACCCGCACGTGCGCCCGGTGCCGCGCAGCCTCGCGAACATCTATCGCGAGCTGCACGACGACCTCGGCGTCCCCGTCGTCGAGCACGGTGACCTGACCTCGTGGTCGCGCCACGGCGTGCTGCTGCTCAACCGGGTGCTCACGGTGCGTCCGGGCGAGACGGCGTCGCACCGCGGCAAGGGCTGGGAACCGGTCACGCAGCGCGCGATCGAGGTGCTCGCGGCGCGGGGAGGGCCCCTCGTGGCCATCCTCTGGGGCCGTGACGCGTCGGCGCTCAAGCCGATGCTCGGCGACGTCCCCTCGATCGAGTCGCCGCACCCGAGCCCCCTGTCGGCGTCGCGCGGGTTCTTCGGCTCGCGGCCGTTCAGCCGGGCGAACGAGCTGCTCGTCGCCCAGGGCGGCGACCCCGTCGACTGGACGCTCCCGCCCGCCGCCTGACGGTCCCGCACCCGGCGTGGCAGAGTGATCCCGTGCTCGAAGAGGAATACCAGCCCCGGCGTCGGCTTCCCCGAGCCCTCCGGCCCCCGGCCCCGGTCGAGCCCGGCTTCACGTTCGAGATCCGACCCGCGACGCCCGCCGACCTGCCCTACGTCCGGGAGATCTACAACCACTACGTGGCGAACTCGTCCGTCACCTTCGACGAGGACGCGATGACCCTCGCCGAGTGGCGCCGCAAGTTCGCCTTCGTCACGACGCTCGGCATGCCGTTCCTCGTCGCGGTGAACCCGTCCGGCGAGGCCCTCGGCTATGCGCTCGCGACGCCGTGGGGCGGCAAGGCGGCCTACCGCTACACCGTCGAGAGCTCGATCTACCTGCGGGCCGCCTCGACCGGCAAGGGCCTCGGCCGTGCCCTGCTCGAGGCGCTCGTCGAGGCCTGCCGGGACGCGGGCATCCGCGAGATGATCGCGGTCATCGCCGACAAGAACGCCGAGGCGTCGATCGGCCTGCACGCGCGGCTCGGCTTCACCGAGGTCGGTCGCATGGGCCGGGTCGGCTTCAAGTTCGGCCGCTGGCTCGGCACGATCACGATGCAGAAGTCGCTCAAGAAGCGCCGCCGCGCCTGAACCTCAGGGCAGCGGGCCGACGATCTCCCGCAACATGCGTTCGGTCGCGTCGACGGTGCCGGGCTCGCCGCGCCAGAGCATGCGGACGATCAGGCCGTCGACGGCGAGGGCCACGACGTCGAGCCGCTCGCTCGGCACGCCGGTCCTCCTCAGCACGTGCTCGAGCGACGAGTACCAGAGGTCCGCGTCCTCGCGCAGCGACTCGTCCCGCATGGCGGTGAAGAGCAGCTCGTACTGCGCCCGGGCCGACCCGCGCTCGGTGATCGCGTACCGGACGAGCGTCTCGGCCAGGTCCGCCGAGGAGGCGCGCTCGAGTCGGTCGAAGGACCGCACCCAGTCCGTGGTCGCGTGGCGCAGCGCCGCCCGCAGCAGGTCGTCGCGTCCGGCGAAGTAGTACGTGGCCGCCGAGACCGGGACGCCGGCCGCGCGGGCCACCGCGCGGTGCGTCACGGCCGAGGGGCCGCCCGCCTCGAGGACGGCCAGGACGCCGTCGAGCAGGGCGCGCCTCCTGGTCTCGCCCTTCGGGGTCAGGGCCTGGCCGCCGGGGCCGACGGTCGAGCCGCCGGGGCCCCGGCCGTCACCCGACGTGGTGTCCGTCACGGGGTCAGGCCGCGGCCTCGTGGCGACCGCCGAGCTCGAGCATGGTCACGCCGCCGATGACGAGGACGATGCCGCCGAGCTGGACGAGGGTCAGGGGCTCCTTGAAGAAGATCCAGCTGATGAGGGCGACGAGGACGACGCCGACGCCGGCCCAGATCGCGTAGGCGATGCCGAGCGGCACGCCCTTGCTCAGCGACTGCGAGAGCATCGCGAACGCGAAGACGTAGCCGACCACGACCGCCGCGTACTGCCACCACTTGGCGTCGGGGCCGCTGGTGACCTTGAGGAAGCTCGTGGCGAAGACCTCGCCGACGATGGCGAGCGCGAGGAAGAGGTAACCCATGACGGCGTCCTGTCGAGACGTGCGACGGTCCCGGAGGCGACCTGCGGCCGGGGGAGCACGAATGGGACAAATGTACCAGAAAGCGAGATCCGTGGTCGGAGCCGCGGCCTAGGCTCGACGGGTGTTCGAACTCCACCACCTGAGCGCCCACGAGCAGTGGGACTGGCTGCGTCGCGGCGAGGTCTCGCCCCGTGAGCTGACCACCCACTACCTGGAGCGCATCGCCCGCCTCGACGGCGACGTCGGCGCGTTCGTGACGGTGACCGGCGAGGCCGCGCTCGCGCGGGCCGACGCCCTGGCCGCCGGAGGCCCCTCGGTCGCGCCGCTCTGGGGGCTGCCCCTGGCCGACAAGGACCTCAGCGACCGCGCGGGCGTGCCGACCTGGTCGGGCTCGCGCCTCAGCAGGGGGCGGGTGCCCGAGACGTCGGCCGAGATCACCGAGGCGCTCGACGAGGCCGGCGCGATCAGCGTGGGCAAGACGGCCACGCCCGAGTACGGGTTGACCGCGTACACCGAGACGCTCGTGGGCCCTCCGACGCGCAACCCGTGGGCGCCCGAGACGGGCGCGGGCGGGTCGAGCGGCGGCGCCGCGGCCGCCGTCGCCGCGGGGTTGTTGCCCTTCGCGCCCGGGTCCGACGGCGGGGGCAGCATCCGCATCCCGGCCGCCGCCACGGGTCTCGTCGGGCTGAAGCCCTCCCGGGGACGCGTGCCGGCGCAGTCGGGTCTGACGAGCCTCGCGGGCCTGCCGGTCGGCGGGGCCCTGGCCCGGTCGGTGGCCGACGCCGCCCTGCTGCTCGACGCGATGGTGTCGCCCGACGGGCGCGAGCCGCGCCACCACCAGGCCCTCTGGGCGCCTCCGTCACCCGACGGCGCCTACCTCGGCACGGCCGTGCGGGGCGAGGGACGCTTCCAGGTCGCCGTCATGACGACGAGCCCGTGGGACGACGCGTTCGACGTCCGGGTCGACCCGCGCCTCCTGGGCGTCCTCGGCGAGACCGCCGACCTGCTCACTACGATGGGGCACGGCGTGGACGAGACCACCCTGCCGGCGTCCGACTACCCGGCGTTGTTCCGCACGATCTGGCAGGCGGGGGCGGCGGGCATCCCGGCCGAGACCGAGGCCGACCTGGCGCTGCTCGAGCCCGTCACCCGGTGGCTGGTCGAACAGGGGCGACGCGTCACGGCGCGCGAGCTGTCGGCGGCGCTCGTCGGGCTCGCGGCGTTCGAACGAGTCGTCGTCGAGCGGTTCTCGGCCTTCGATGCCGTCCTGACGCCGACCCTGGCGATGCTGCCGCGCCCGCTCGGCTGGTACGACGCCGAGGACGCCGAACGCAACTTCGAGCAGCAGTGCCTGTACTCGCCGTTCACGTCGTTCGTCAACGTGGCCGGGCTGCCCGCGATCAGCCTCCCGGTGGGCGAGGTCGACGGCGTCCCCGCGGGCGTGCAGCTGATCGGGCGACCGGGGCGCGAGGACGTCCTGCTCGCGCTCGGCGCCCAGCTCGAGCGGCGGCTGCGGTGGCAGCGTCGGCACCCGCCGATGTGGTGAGCCGCGTGGCCACCCCTGACGAGCCGGGGCTCAGTCGAGCGTCGGCACCGAGTCGACCAGCGTCCGCGTGTAGTCGTGCCGCGGCCGACGCAGCACGTCGTCGGTGGGGCCCTGCTCGACGATGTGACCGTCTCGCAGCACGGCGACCCGGTCGGCGAGGTGCTGCACGAGTCCGATGTCGTGCGACACGAGCAGCAGCGACAGCCCGCGTTCGTCGCGCAGCTCGCGCAGCAGGTCGAGGATCTGCGCCCGCACGGTCACGTCGAGCGCACTCATCGGCTCGTCGCCGATCAACAGCCGCGGCCGGTGCACGAGGGCCCGGGCCAGGGCGATGCGCTGCCGTTGGCCCCCGCTGAACTCGTGGGGCCAGGCCTCGGCGTCGTGGGCCGAGAGGCCCACCCGTTCGAGCATCTCGGCCACCAGGCGGTCGTGGTCGCCCTCGACGCGCAGGGCGCGCAGCGGCTCGGCCACGGTGTCGCCCACGCGCATGCGGGGGTCCAGCGAGGCGTAGGGGTCCTGCAGGACGATGCCCGTCTGCCGCCGCAGCCAGCGCAGGCGCGAGGCGCGGTCGGGGGCGACCGTGCGCCCGTCGAAGGTCACCGTGCCGGACGTGGCCCGGTCGAGGGCCAGCAGCAGGCGCACGAGCGTGGACTTGCCCGAGCCGGACTCGCCGATCAGCGCGACGCTCTCGCCGGCGGCGACCTCGAGGTCGGCGTCGACCAGAGCGTGGCGCACCGGGCCCGGTCGGAAGGGCGAACGGCGCGGCAGGGTGAAGGTGCGAGTGAGGCCCCGGGCGACGAGCAGAGGAGGCGCGGGTGCGGTGGTCGCGTCGCTCACGAGGACCTCCAGGTCGTCGCCCTCGTGGCCTCGACGAGCCCGCGGGTGACCTCGTGCTCGGGGCGGTGCAGCAGCTGCTCGACGGGGCCCCGCTCGACGACGCGCCCGTGCGACAGCACCGCCGCGTGGTCGGTGATGCGCGAGAGCACGGCGAGGTCGTGCGTGACGAAGAGCAGCGACGTCCGCTGCTCGTCGACCAGGCGCTGGAAGAGCGCGAGCACCTCGGCCTGCGTGGTGACGTCCAGCGCGGTGGTCGGCTCGTCGGCGAGGACGAGCCCCGGCCGGTTGATCAGCGCCATGGCGATGCCGACGCGCTGCCGCTGACCGCCCGAGAGCTGGTGCGGGTAGAGGTCCACGACGGTCTCGGGGTCGGGCAGGCCGACCTCGGCGGCCGCGGCCACCGCTCGCGAGCGGGCGTCCCGGCGACCGACGCGGCCGTGCAGGCGGAGGGGCTCGGCGATCTGTCGCCCGACGGTCACGACGGGGTCGAGGGCCGTGCGGGGGTCCTGGAAGACCGTGCCGACGACGCGGCCGCGCAGGCCGGCGAGGTCGCGCTCGGACGCCCCGAGCAGTTCGCGTCCGTCGAGCCGGATGCTGCCCGTCGCGCGGGCGCCGTCGGGCAGGAGGCCGAGCACGGCCAGCGTCGTCATCGACTTGCCCGAACCGGACTCGCCGATCAGTCCGACCCGCGCACCGTCGGGCACGTCGAGCGAGAGGCCGTCGACGACCCGGCGGCCGCCGACGGTCACCGTGAGGTCGTCGATCACCAGGCTCACGAGACGACCCCCGGGGTGGTCGGGGTGCCTGCGGCGCCCGGGGCGGTGGCTCGCGGGCGAGTGGTGGACGGAACCGGCGTCGTGGGGGAGCCCGGGGTGCCACGTCCCGTCCGCCGGGACCGCAACCGGGGATCGGAGGCGTCGCGCACGGCGTCGCCCAGCAGGTTGAGCGCCAGGACGGTCAGCGTGATGGCGAGCCCGGGCCAGACGACCGACCCCGGGTGCACGCCGATGAACTTCTGCAGGTCGCTCAGCAGACGCCCCCACGAGGCGGTGTCGGCCGGGGCGCCGTAGCCGAGGAACGACAGTCCGGCCTCGGCGAGCACGCTCGTGGCCATCGACAGCGAGAGCTGGACGACGAAGACGGGCGCGATGTTCGGCAGCACGTGGCGACGCAGCACGGCCCCGGTGCCGAGCCCGTTCGCCCGGGCGGCGAGCACGTAGTCGGTCCGCGCCACCTGACGGATCTCGGACCGGCTGACCCGGGCGATCGTCACGCCGTAGCCGATCCCCACGGCGACGACCACGACGGTGAGGGACCCGCCGAACGCCGCCGCGAGGGCCATGGCGATCAGGAGCGTCGGGAACGCCACGAGCACGTCGATCAGCACGGCGACCGACTCGCGCACCCAGCGGGACGTCAACGAGCCGAGGGCGGCCAGCCCCACCCCCACCACGGTGGCGACCACGCCCGAGGCGACGGCGACCACGACCGTCGTTCCGGTCGCCGCGACGACGTAGCTGAAGATGTCGCGGCCGATCGAGTCGGTGCCGAAGGGGTGACCGAGCGAGGGCGTCAGCCAGGCCGAGTAGGGGTCGGTGTCGAAGGGGTCGAGCGGGGTCCAGAACCGGCTGACCAGGGCGGACAGGACGATCAGGGTCAGCCAGCCGGCGCCGAACGCGCCCTGCGGTCGACGCAGCAGCTCGCGGACGAACGCGCCGCGCCTCATCGGTCGCCCTCGCGGAGGCGCGGGTCGAGCCGCCGGTGCACGACGTCGATCACGAGGCCGATGAACAGCACGAGCGTGGTCAATGTCATCAGTTCACCCTGCACCTTGGTCAGGTCGCGGCGGCCGACGTCGGTCACCAGCATGCGGCCGAGCCCGGGCAGCGTGAACAGCTGCTCGACGACGACGGCCGACACGATGAGGCCCGCCACCTGCAGGCCGAGGATCGACACGATGCTGAGCATCACGTTGGGCAGCCCGTGTCGCACGAGGGCGCGCGACCGGGTCATGCCGTTGGCGGCGGCCGTCCGCACGTAGTCCTGGTCCAGGGCCCCGAGCGCCGCCGACCGGGTGAAGCGCAACAACACGGCCCCCTCGACGATGCCGATGGTGAGGGCCGGCAGCACGAGCGAGCGCAAGGCCCGCCCGGGCTCGCTCCACCCGTCGGCCGGGAACCCCTGCGTCGGCAGCAACCGCAGCGTCACGGCGAAGACGGCGATCAGCAGCATGCCCGCCCAGACGACCGGCACGGCAGCGAGCAGCTGGGCCCCGGTGCCGAGGACGACCCCGGAGGCGCGGCCACGGCGGAGCGCGCTCGTCACGCCGAGCGGGATGCCGATCAGCAATCCGAAGACCAGGGACAGCCCCGCGAGCGGCAGGGTGACGGCCAGCTTGTCGAGCACCTCGTCGACCACCGGCGTCCCCGTGACGAGCGATTCGCCCAGGTCGAGCCTCAGCAGCCCGCCGGCCCAGTCGAGGTACTGCACGACGACGGGACGATCGAGGCCGAGCTGCTGACGGAGGGCGGCGACCTGCTCGGGTGAGCCGGTCGTGCCGGCGATCGCCTGGGCGACGTCGCCCGGCAGCAACCGCAGCGTCGCGAAGATCAGCACGCTGGCGACGGCCAGCCCCCCGACGAAGAGGAGCAGGCGGCCGACGACGAAGCGGGTCACTCCGTCGTGGCCAGGTCAGCCAGGTCGAGGCGGGTCGTGGTCGAGCTCGTCGGGAAGCCGGTGACGCCGTCGTGGATCGCCGTCAGCGTCGTGGCCGTGTAGAGCCATTCGGCCGGTGCGTCGTCCGAGACGATCGTCGCCGCCTCGGCGAGCTTCTCGTCGGCCACCTCCGGGTCGGTCGCCGCGATCGACTCGGCGTAGAGCTGTTGCACGGGGGCGCTGTCGTAGCCCCAGTAGTAGTCCGGGTTCGCCCAGTTCGCGAAGTCGTGCGTCTCGGCGTGGTTGACCATGCTGAGCTCGAAGTCCTTGTTCACGTAGACGTCGTCGAGCCAGGTGCTGAAGTCGACCTGCTGCACCGTCAACGTGACGCCGACCGCCTTGAGTTGCGTGGTCAGCACGTCGCCGATGGCGGCCGGGTAGACGTTGGGGTACTCGAGGGTGAGCGAGAGGTCACCGTCGTGACCGGCCTCGGCCAGCAGGCCCTTCGCCTCGTCGGGGTCGTAGGAGTCGACGCTCGTGAGGTCCTCGTAGCCGGGGTCGAGCTCGGGGATCGGGCCCCCCTGGTCCACCGCCGACCCGCCGACGGCGGCGATCAGGGCATCGTTGTCGATCGCGAGGCGCAGGGCCTTGCGGACCTTGGCGTCGGTGAAGGGGGCGACGGCGTTGTTGAACGCGAGGGTGTACTTGTCGGTCGTCTTGCCCTTCTCGAGGGTGATGCCGTCCACGCCGTCGAGCTGGGTCGACAGGGTCGCGTCGACCGCGGTCTGCACGTCGACGTCACCCGAGATCGAGGCGTTGATCGCCGCGGACGGGTCGATCACGTAGCGGAAGGTCACGCCCGCGACCTTCGCCGGGGTGCCCCAGTAGTCGTCGAAGCGCCCGAGCTGCAGGTTGTCGCCCTGTCGCCAGCTCGTCAGCTCGAAGGGGCCGGTGCCGTTCGCCGTCGTCGAGAGGTCGTTCGTCGCGGACTGCTGGAGCACGAGGCCCGCGCGACCGGTGAGGTCGAACAGCAGGGACGAGTCGGGTCGCGAGAGCGTCAGCACGACGGTGTCGGCGGCGGGCGCCGTGATGGTCGAGACCGCGGCGAGGTCGGAATGGCTCGCGAGCGAGGCGTCGTCCTTGACCTGGGACAGCGACCAGACGACGTCGTCGGCCGTCATCGCGGCCCCGTCGTGGAAGGTCACGCCGTCGTGCAGCGTGAACGTGTAGGTCAGGCCGTCGTCGCTGACCGTGTGGCTCGCGGCCAACACGTCGCGGATCCCGTTGTCCTGCGTGCGGCCGACGAGGCCCTGGTAGACGTTGTCGATCAGCACCTGGTCGAGCGCGATGCCGGCCGTGGTGCGGATGTCGAGGTCGCTCGGCTCGAGCACGAGGCCGACCGTGACGGTCGCGTCGGGGTCGGGGGTGCCCGACCCGTCGGGGGACGAGGCGGACGAGCAACCCGTCGCGAGCAGCAACAGCGCGGCGACGGCGGCGGAGAGGGGGAGGGTGCGCACCTGGTGGGGCCTTCCGGGGATGGCCGTGGCGGATCGTCCACGGCGACGGGGGACCGGGGGCGCGGGAGAGCCCCTCGGTCGTTCGGCGGGGGAGTCCCGGTCGCTGCTGAACCGGTCCACGCGATCCGTCACCGTGTTGCTGTCGGACACGGCACGGCCCCTTGCGCCGGGCGTCGCTGACGGACTCCCGAACCCGTCAGAACTTACCATCACGGCAGCGAGGTCGCTGTCAATCGAGAGACCCGTGTGGCGGATGAGGCAAGCCTTACCTATATTGAAGGGGTCATGCTCCTCGTAGACCAGAACCCGCCCCTGCCGCACGACGCCCTGCGCGTCCTGTTCGCCGCCGACGCGACCTCGATCCCCGTCCTGCGAGAGATGCTCTCGGTCCTGCCGATCTGCGCGAGGGGCCAGGTGTTCGTCGAGGTCGAGAGCGCTGCCGACGTCGTGCCGCTCGCCTCGCCGGGTCGCGTCACGGTCACCTGGCTCGCCCGGGACCGCCGCTCGGGCGTGCCCGGCACCGGCACGGCCTGCGCCCCCGGCCAGGCCCTCGAGCGGGCGGTCCGTGCGTGGCTCGGCGAGATGTACGTCGAACCCGAGACCGTCGCGACGGGTGACCACGTCGTCTGGATCGGCGGCCCGCCCTCGTTCGCCTACGACCTGCGGCACGACCTGCACCAGCTCTTCCACGTCGGCACCCCCGCCGCGGCCTGACCGGCTCCCTCGATGACGATCACGTCCCCGGGCACGTCCACGTCCGCCGCCACCGTCGAACGGCCGGCGAAGCCGGCCCACCGCCCCTACCGCGTCCGGGTCGCGGCCGTGCGTCGCCTCGCTCCGTCGTTCGTGCGCATCACGTTCACCGGTGACGACCTGGGCGACTTCGGCGTCGACGGCCTCGACCAGCGCATCAAGGTCGTCCTGCCCCTCGAGGCCACCGGCTACGACACGTTCCCGACCGACGACTGGTACGCCTCGTGGCGCGCCCTGCCGCCCGAGCAGCAGAACGCCTTCCGCACCTACACGGCCCGGGCCGCCCGCCCCGAGCGGCGCGAGGTCGACGTCGACTTCGTCTGCCACGGCGACACCGGCCCCGCATCGGCCTGGGCCGGGCGCGCGCGCGTCGGTGACGAGCTCATGCTGATCGGGCCCGACGCGACGAGCGGCGTCACCGGCAGCGGCGTCGAGTGGTCACCGGGTGACGCGCGCACCGTGCTGCTGGCCGGCGACGAGACGGCGGCCCCGGCCATCTGCTCCATCGTCGAGGCCCTGCCGGCCGACGCCCGGGGGTGCGTCTTCATCGAGATCCCGACCGCGGCCGACGAGCTCGACCTCGTCGCGCCTCCCGGGGTCGACGTCCACTGGCTGCCGAGGCGAGACGCCACGTCCGGTCACGGCGAGGCCCTGGTGGTCGCCGTCCGCCGCTGGACCGCCCGCTACGTGACCGCCTGGCACCACGGCGTCGAGGTGAGCGAGGTCGACATCGAGCACGACATCCTCTGGGACGTCCCGCAGGGCGACGATCCGCGCGGCACCGCCGTCAGCTCCGACCTGTACGCCTGGTTCGCCGGCGAGGCGGGGGCGATCAAGACGCTCCGACGCTTCCTCGTCAGCGAGGTCGGCATCGACCGGCGCCAGGTCGCCTTCATGGGCTACTGGCGGGTCGGCAAGTCCGAGTCCTGAGGCGAGGCCCTCGACGACGAAGGAGGCGCGACCACGTCGGTCGCGCCTCCTTCGTCTCGTATCGTGGTCGCGCCTAGACCTCGGCGGGCACACCGACGAGCTCGGAGGTGCGCTCCCAGAGGGCCTCGGCGAGCAGGGGATCGGTGGCCTGACGGTGCAGGCGACCGTGCGGCGACAGCTGGTCGAAGTAGGTGCCGCTCTCGACCGAGATCGTCGTGGGCCCGGCGAGCTGGATCAACGGCACGGCGCCGGCCGACGCCGAGATGCCGTAGTTGCCGTTGGTCAGGACGTTCGCGACCCGCATCGAGCGTGAATCCGAGCCGAAGCCGGTCATCACGATGCCCGGGTGGAACGAGAACGCGTCGAGGCCCGTGCGCTTCGCCAGTTCACGGATGAACAGGACGGTCTCGATCTTGGTCGTGCCGTACTGACGCCAGCCCCCGGCCCATCGACGCTTCGACCAGTTGAGGTCGTCGAGTCGGACGTGCCCGAGCAGGTTGGCCGCGCTGGCCGTCGACACGACCCGGCCACCGCTCTCGACGAGGCGGGGCAGGAGGAGCCTGGTCAGGAGGAACGGTGCGAGGTGGTTCGACTGGAGGGTGCGCTCGAACCCGTCCGCGGTGAGGCCTCGTTCGCTGACGAGACCTCCGGCGTTGTTGGCGAGGGCGTCGATGCGGGGATAGCGCTCCAGCAACCGGTCGGCCAACGACCGGACGTCGTCGAGCCGGTCGTAGTCGACCAGGAAGGCCGTCCCGCCCACCTCGTCGGCGACCGCCTGGGTGCGTTCCGGGTTGCGTCCGACGACGCCGATCTCGGCGCCGCCCTTCGCGAGTTCGCGGGCGGCCTCGCGGCCGATGCCGCTGCTCGCCCCGGTGATGATCACGGTGCGGGTCATCGATATCCGCCCTTCTCGAGGCCGGCCTCGATCTCGAATCTGTTCGACAGCGGGTCGCTGCCGGCCAGGAAGTACAGTACGGGCATCAGCATGCCGTACCTCTGCCACTGACGGACGTGCACGGCCTCGTGTTCGAGGACGCGTGGCCCGTCGTTGTCCCGGGTCAGGTAGACCCGACCGACACAGGTGCCTCCCCGCTTGAACGCCCAGCGGGGCAGGCCGCTGCACACGATCAGGTCACCGACCATGCGGACCCGCCCCACGCTGAGCGGCACCCCGACCGCGAGACCGACGGCCGTCGCCCAGGCGCAGCCGAGTCTCGAGATCGGGGAGTCGAGCAGGGGGTTCTTCACGGACGGCCGTAGGCGTCGAGCAGGCGCAGCCAGACTTCGCTCACCGTCGGGTACGACGGGACGGCGTGCCACAGCCGGTCGATCGGCACCTCGGCGACGACGGCGATCGTGGCGGCGTGCAGCAGGTCGCTGACGTCCGGGCCGACGAAGGTCGCGCCCACGATCACCCCGCGGGACTCGTCGACGACCAGCCGCGCCTGGCCCTTGTACTCGTCCGAGTGGATCGCCGAACCGGCGACCGCGGCGAGGTCGTAGTCCACGACCTTGACGTCGATGCCTCGCTTGCCGGCGGCGTCGGCCGTGAGGCCGACCCTCGCGACCTCGGGGTCGGTGAAGGTGACCTGCGGCACTGCCGCGTCGTCGGCGGTCGCGACGTGTGCACCCCACGGCTCGGCGTGCACGGGCTTTCCGAAGGCGCGGGCGGCGATGACCTCGCCGGCGGCGCGGGCCTGGTACTTGCCCTGGTGGGTGAGCAGGGCGCGGTGGTTGACGTCGCCGACGCCGTAGAGCCAGTCGGTGCCCTTGACGAGCATGGTGTCGTCGACGTCGAGCCAGTCGCCCGGGGTGAGCCCGACGTTCTCGAGGCCGAGGTCGGAGGTGCGGGGGACACGGCCGGTCGCGACGATGATCTCGTCGGCGACGACCGTGGAGTCGTCGTCGAGGGTGACCTCGACCGTGTCGTGCTCGGTGCGCAGCACGGTCGAGGGCGAGGCCCCGAGGCGCACGTCGACGCCGAGACCCCTCAGCGAGTCGGCCACGAGTTCGCCGGCGAAGGGCTCCTGGCCACCCAGCAGACCACTGCGGGCGATCAGGGTGACGGTCGAGCCGAGCTGCTGGTACGCCGTGGCCATCTCGGCGGCGACGACGCCACCGCCGACGATGACGACGCTCTGCGGCATCGACTCGACGCTCGTGGCCTCACGGCTGGTCCAGGGCTTCGCCTCGGCGAGGCCGGGGATGTCGGGCAGGAGCGCCGACGAACCGGTCACCGCGGCGACGGCGTACGTCGCGTGGTGCACCTCGCCGTTCACCGTCACCTCCTTGACGCCGGTGATGGTGGCGTGCCCGCGGATCAGGTCGATGCCGGCGCCCTCGACCCAGTCGGCCTGGCCCGAGTCGTCCCAGTTGCTGGTGAACGAGTCGCGGCGACGCAGCACGGCGGCGACGTCGACGTCACCGGTCACGGCCTGCTTGGCCCCGTCGAGCGACTTCGCCGCACGGACGACCGCGCTCGAGCGGAGCAGCGCCTTCGACGGCATGCAGGCCCAGTACGAACACTCGCCCCCGACGAGCTCGGCTTCCACGAGCCCCACCTTGAGCCCGTTGCGGGTGGCGTAGTCGGCCACGTTCTCGCCGACAGCGCCGGCTCCGATCACGATGAGGTCATAAGTCGTCATGGCCCCGACGCTAGTCGCCCGGGGCCCGGCGTTCTCAGGCGGGTCCCCGGGCGGGCGTGGCCGTTTCGTGAAACCCTGCTGGGTCTTTCCTGAACGGCACGAGCGAGATCCGGGAGGCACGGGTAGCGTCCCTCACATCAGCGCACCATCGCGATCGTTGCGGGGGAGCGCGTCAACCTACGAGGAGGCACACATGGGACTCGACGACAAGATCAAGAACGCCGCTCAGGACATCGCCGGCAAGGCGAAAGAAGCTCTCGGCGACCGCAAGGGCGACGACGAGCTGAAGGCCGAAGGTCAGAAGGACCAGGCCGGTGCCTCCGCCAAGAAGGTCGGCGAAGACGTCAAGGACGTCTTCAAGTAGGCCGATCCGCCTCGTTCTCGGGCCCGTCCACCCCTCGGGGTGGGCGGGCTCTTTCGTGTGCCCACGACCGAGGAGGCGCGGTCAGCGTCCCGTGAACTCGGCGGCGGTCCGCGAGACGAAGGCCTCGAACCCGATCCGGGCGTCGTCCGAGGCGAGCAGCCGCACGAGCTCGGGCTGCAGGCGGGCCTCGGCCGCGGCGTCGCCGTCACGCACTGCGAGCCGGGCGTTCGCCAGGGTGGCCTGCACGGCCATGGGTGCCTGGGCGGCGATGCGACGGGCGAGGTCGAGGGCGTGGTCGAATGCCGACCCGACGTCCACCAGGTCCTGCACGAGTCCGATGCGCCGCGCCTCCTCGGCGTCGAGGAGGTCGCCGGTCAGCAGGTACCGCATGGCGTCGCCCCAACCGACCCGGCGGGGGAGGCGAATCGTCGCGCCACCGAAGGGGAGGATGGCGCGGCTCACCTCGATCTGACCGAAGCGGGCGTCCCTGCTCGCCACCACGACGTCGCTCGCCAGGGCGAGCTCGACCCCGAGGGTCAAGCAGGTGCCCTGCACGGCCATCACCACGGGCTTGCCCACCTGGCGACCGTGGACCTGCCACGGATCGAGGCCACCCTCGGGGACCACGTCGAGGCCCTCCGCGGTGACCGCGGGCACGACGTCGCCGAGGTCGAGTCCCGCCGTGAAGTGGTCGCCGTGGGCGAAGAGCAGTCCCACCCACAGGTCGGGGTCGCGGTCGAGTTCGCCGTAGGCCAGGGCCAGTTCGCGCAGCATCCGCAGGTCGGCCGCGTTGCGCTTCTCGGGCCGGTCGAGGCCGATCAGCAGCACGTGGCCGTCCCGCTCCACCGTGACGCGCGGACGGTCGGCGGCGGAGGCGGCGGGGTCGGCCGGGGCGGCGCTCGGGGGGCCCGCGCTCATCGGGACAGGGCTCCGAGGATGCGCAGGATCGGGCCCATGTCGTCGGAGGCGGCCTCGGCGTCGACCGGCGCGAACGAGCACAGGCCCGCGCCGACCAGGGAGAAGCGCTCTTTCAGGGCCGTGATCGTCTCGATCAACACCCCGAGCTCGAGACCGAACGGCTGGGGGTCGAGGAGGCCCTCGATCACCCCCGGGTCCAGCACGTCGAGGTCGACGTGGAGGTACACCTCGGTGGCGCCGGACGCCTCGACGGCGGCGACCACCTCGGCCGGGTCGAAGTCCAGCGACGACACCGTGGGGACGTGGCGGCTCTCGATGTAGCGGTCTTCCGCGTCGTCGTAGCTGCGAGCCCCGGCGAGCACGACCCGGGCGGGGTCGAGCGGTTCGGGCGTCGGACCGGGGCCGATGGTCGGGAGGTCCTCGGTGGCGTCACCGATCAGGGCCCGCAGCACCATGCCGCTGAAGGCACCGCTCTCGCTGCTGCGCGGGCTGTGGAGGTCGGGGTGCGCGTCGAACCAGACCACGGCGGTGCGGGGGGTGACCGCGTGGCGGACCGCGGCGAACTCGACGCCGCAGTCGCCGCCCACCACGATCGCGGGGGAGTCGTCGGCCCGCAGCTCGCGTCCGACCGACTCGGCGATGGTGAGCACCGACGAGAGCCGGTGCACCCGCGTGCCGAGCGAGTCGCCCGCACCCACCGGGACCTCGACCAGGGTGGTGGCCGTCGACGGCAGGTCTCCGAGGACGGCGTACGCACCCTCGGCGAGCCGCATGGCGCGCGACGACGGAGAACCCTGCCACTGTGGAACCACGACGAACCTCACGCGCGTCAGTCTGTCACGGGCGGGGGCCCGTGCTCCAGGCCCAGGGACGACTCAGCGCCCCGACGGCGCGCTCCAGCGGCCCGCGCCCGACGTACCGTTGCCAGAGGGTGGCGTAGACGAGCGTGAGGACGACGGCGACGACCAGGTGGCCCAGGGGCAGGCCGTAGGCGGCGGCAGGGTCGGACAACCGGTACACGGTGAACAGCGGCGCGGTGATCAGCACGTGGGCCGTGTAGACGGTGAGCGGTTGCGCGCCCGTGGCCGCGAGGGGTCGGAGGACGGTGCGGACGACCGCAGCCGCGCCTCCTCGTCCGCGACCCTGGGGCGTCACGGGACGACGCGGGGTGGTGGCGAGCAGGAGCAGTCCGAGCACGGCGGCGGCGACGCCGCCCGAGCCGACGATCTCGGCAGGCATGCCTTCGTGGTCGGCCGGGTCGAACCAGGGGATCGAGGAGGCGCCGGGCAGGAACCGCGCCGCGTACCCCACGATCGCGGCCGACGTCCCGGCGACGATCAGCGTGACCTGGGTCCGGGTGCGGATCAGGTCGGAACGAGCCGCGACGAGACCGACGAGCAGGAAGGGCGTCCAGACCAGCGCCGGGTAGGCGCCGACGAGCAGGGCCTGGGTCGCCAGGCCGGCGGCGCCGGACACCGCGGTGTCGCCGTAGGCGTCGACGGGGACGGACGAGGCCAGCCACGGGGCCACGACGGCGAGCAGGGCGGCGGCCGCCAACAGTACGGCCCGGGGGGCGAAGAGCAGACCCAGTGCCAGGACGAACATCACGCCGTAGTAGGGCAGGATCACCAGGAGGTAGGGGTTCCAGGCCTGCAACGCGAGGCCCAGCACGACGAGGAGGCCCGCCCGGATGGCGATCCCGCCGACGACCCGCCCTCGACCGCCGCGGGGCGTCGGCCGGGCGCCTCCCGACATCAGACCGAGCGAGACGCCGGCGAGGGTCGCGAACAGGATCGCCGACCGCCCGTCGAAGACGCGCTCGTCGAGCAGCGGCCGAGGCCACATGTGGGCGGCGAACATGCCGAACACGGCGAGGCCGCGGGCGACGTCGACGCCCATCAGGCGGGGTGCCACCCGGCGCGCCTGCACCGGCGGGACGTCCACCGGCGCAGGCGTGACGGGCGGCGGCTGGCTCACTTGTCGAGCGCGCCGAGCTTGAGGGCGGCGAGGCGGGCGTCGACCTCGGTCTGCTCCCCGAGGTCGTCGAGACCTTCGAACTGGGCGTCGAGGCTCGAGGCCGCGAGCTCTTGACGACCGAGCATCTTGGCCTCCTCGCGGCGGACCTTGTCCTCGAAGCGGCTGATCTCGCTCGTCGGGTCGAGGATGTCGATGCTCTGGACGGCGTCGGCGACCTTGGTCTGGGCCTCGACGGTCTTCGAGCGCGCGTTCAGTTCGTCGCGCTTGGCGGCGAGCTGGTCGAGCTTGGACCGCATGCCGCTCAGCCCCGTCTTGAGCTTGTCGACGACGTCCGTCTGGGAGGCGATCTGCGGCTCCGCCGTCTTCGCCTCCTTCTCGCTCTGCAGCTGCTTGCCGAGGGCCACGCGAGCGAGGGCGTCGAACTTGTCGGCGTCGACCGTGTTGCCCGACGAGCGCAGCTCGTCGGCCTTGTTGCTCGCCGCGAGGGCCTTGCGCTCCCAGTCCGCTGCGGCGGCGACGTCCTCGGCGTGGTCCTGCTCGAGGAGGCGCAGGTTGCCGATGGTGGTCGCGACGGCTTCCTCGGCCTCGGCGATGCTGTTGGTGTAGTCGCGGACCATCTGGTCCAGCATCTTGCTGGGGTCCTCGGCCTGGTCGAGCAGGCTGTTGATGTTCGCGCGGGTCAGTTGCGCGATGCGTCCGAAGATCGACTGCTTTGCCATGGTGCGTCCTTTCGAGAGGTGGTGCCGTGGAGTGGTGCTCGTCTTGTCGGTCGTGCTGCTGTCTCGGGGCGGAGGGGGGCGGATGGGGCGGAACGGGGCGTGGACCGTGACGGGCGGGCCCTAGAACCGTCCGCCGCCCGAGCTGCGGCCGCCTCCGCCGCCACCCCCGCCGCCGAAGCCACCGCCCCCACCGAAGCCGCCGCCACCCCCGCCGAAGCCTCCGCCGCCACCGCCGAAGCCGCCGCCACCCCCGCTGAAGAGACCACCGAGCAGCATGCCGGTGACGATGCCGCCGAGATCGGCCCCGGCCGACCCCCGCGTGCCGACTCCGCCGCCGAACGGGCTCGCCTGCTGGTAGGACGAGACCTCGGCCTCGGCACCGGCGGCTGCAGCCTGCGACAACTGGACGGCCTGGTGGGCCTCGAACAGGGCGGCGTCGCGGTCGGACGTCGCGAGCGACACCGCGGTGGCCAGGTGACGTTCGGCCTCGGACAACCGGGTGCGCGGCTGCGGGCCGATGGCGCCGCGACGGGTCTCGATGAAGTCGCGGGTGGCGCTGATCTGACTCCGCGCGGTCAGCAGCGCCTGGTCGAGGGCCGCCTGGGCCCGGCGCTGCTTCTCGGAGTCTTCGCGCACGGCCGCCAGCACCTGGTCGATGCGGTCGTTGGCAGCACCGAGCGAGGCGACGACGGCGAGCGGGTCGTCGGTCGTCGTCTCGGCCAGCGCGACGGAGGCCCGTGCGGCCGAGACGGAACCGGCGACGTCGACGCCCTGCGGGGCCGAACCGTCGGGCAGCCCCTCGGCCGTCGCGATGTCCTGCCGCAGGTCGAGGGTCATGGCCGAGATGGTGCTGCCCGCCGTCCGCAGCGACTCGGCGGCCCCGTCGACCGCGCTGAGCAGCTGGTCGACCTGCGCCAGGGCCTGACGGGCCTCCCGGACGGCGACGACGGCCTCCGAGGTGGAGGACGACGCCAGCGCGGTCGCCGCCGTGCCGGTCCTCTCGTCGGCGAACTCGAGCAGACGGTCGGCCTGGTCGTCGTTCTGGTCGATCGACGCGACCGCCTGCGCCGAGTAGATCGTGGTCAGCTCGCCGATGACGGTGCGGGCCGAGGCGAGCCGGGCTCGTCGGGTCGCGACCTCGCCGGGGAGGGCCGCCACGTCGCTCGGTGCCCGCCCCTCGGCCTCACGCAGCTCGTCGAACGCGGCGGACTGCTCGGCGAGCGACGCGTCGGCCGCCTCGCACAACTCGATGATGCGGGTGGTCCACTCGCGGCGTTGTTCGGAGGAGTCGGGGACGGAGTCGTCCAGCTTCTGCTGCAGGGCGAACGCCTCGCGGGCGTGCACCCGGGCCGCGTCGAGTGCTTCGGCGAACGGTCGGGCCGCGTCGTCGCCGAACTGTGCCGCCGCGAAACCGACCTCGTGAGCGCCCGCGGTCAACTCGTCGTCGAGGGCGACCAGCACCCGTGCGGCACGCTTGTCGAGTTCGTCCTGGCGGGCCTCCTGCGCGTCGGACTCGCTGCGTCGACGTCGTGCCCGGCGGACCACGACGACGACGGCGACGGCCGCCGCGACGAGGACCAGCACGAGCAGCGCCCAGAGCACCCAGCTGAGGTCGGGCCCGGCCTCGTCGCTGCGGATGCCGTCGGCCAGGGCGACGGCGGCACCGGCCCAGTCGCCGTCACGCAGCTCGGGCACGACGACGTCGGTCTGCAGCGCCTGCCGGTCCGATTCCGAGATCACGGACGTGTCGGCCGAGAGGTCGTAGAACTGGTCGTCGACCGCCACCGAGAGCAGCACGTCGTTCGCACCCAGTTGGTTCAGGGACGCCGTCGCCTCGCCCCAGGCCGTGCGGTCGGAAGGCGAGGAGAAGGAGTCGACGTAGACGACGAAGAGGTTGACGCCGGTGTCGGTCGCGAGCCGGTCGAGTGCGTCGGTCACCTCGGCCTCGTCCGCGCTCGACAGCACGTCGGCCTGGTCGACCACGTAGGCGCCCGAGAACTCGACCGGTTCGACGGCCTGGGCCGGGACCGCACCGAAGGCGACCGTGCCGACCACGGCCAGGACCGCCGCGGCGACGGCGGCCACCGTTCGTCTCGTCGGTCGTCGGCCGGTCGTGGATCTCGTGCTCACGACGCTCCCCTCGCTCGTTGCGGGGGAGTCTATCGACGGCCCCCGTCAGACCGCCCGGGGTGCCGTGCACGCGCAGGAGGTGACGTCGAACCGGCCGCCGGACGGGTCAGGAGACGAAGAGCAGGCCCACCGACGCGACGGCGCAGACCGCCCCGACGGCGTAGAGCACGACCCCCACGGTGCGGGGAGCCCGTCCGTCGTCGTGCGGGGGGTGGACGCGGGCCCGGTGGGGTCGGTCGGGGTCGTAGTGCACGGTGAGCTCGGTCTCGAGCGGCGTCGTCACCGGGACGTCGCCGAACTGCGTCTCGTGCAGCTGCCCGTCGACGTCCATCCATCGGGCGGTGGCGGCACGGGCCCAGTCGGGCGGCGGGATGACCACGCCGACGGTTCTCTCGAGGCGGGTCGCGCGGCGCCGGAGCACCCACCCGGCCAGGAGGAAGGGCGTGCCGACGATGAACCCGAACCAGCCGAAGAGCTCCACCACCGGCGAGATGACGGAGAAGGCGTCGCTCATGCCACGATCGTACTGTGCCGCCGCGCACCCCGTGACGAACCCGGAGCCCCGTGAACCCCAGCCCCCTCGGCCGTGTGCCGTCGCCCCTGCTCGCCGTCGCGGCGATCGTCTCGGTGCAGTTCGGGGCCGCCCTCGCCAAGACGCATTTCGAGGCCCTGGGACCGCTGGGCGCCGCCAGCCTGCGCCTCGCCTTCGGCGCGACGCTCCTGGTGCTCGTCTTCCGACCGCGCCCCTGGCGGTGGCCCCGCCGGACGTGGCCGGGCGTGGTCCTGCTGGGTCTCGCCCTCGCCGGGATGAACTCGCTCATCTACCTCGCGATCGACGTCGTGCCGCTCGGGGTCGCGGTCACCCTCGAGTTCCTCGGTCCGCTGGTCGTGGCACTCGTGCAGACGAGACGCTGGTGGGACGCGGCCTGGGCCCTGCTCGCCCTCGCCGGGGTCGTGCTGCTCGGCTCCGACTCGACCGGGGCGATCCCCGTCGTCGGCGTGCTGCTCGCCCTCGGCGCCGGGGCGTTCTGGGCCTGCTACATCCTCGCGAACGCCGCCCTGGGTCGAGGCCGTGACCCGATGGGCGCCCTCGCGACCGCGATGCTGGTCGCCGCCCTCGTGGTCGTCCCGTTCGGGGCGCACGACGCGACGGTGGCCGTCCGGGCCGACCCGCGCCTCTTGCTGGTGTTCCTCGTGGTGGCCGCCCTGACCTCCGCGATCCCGTACGCGCTCGAGTCGGTGGCGCTGCGGCGGCTGCCGACGCGCGTGTTCGGCGTCCTGTCGAGCCTGGGGCCGGCGGTGGCAGCCCTGGCCGGCCTCGTCGTGCTCGGCGAGGCGCTCGGGGTGCGCGAGGTCGTCGCCCTCGCCTGCGTCACGGCGGCGAGCGTCGGGGTCACGATCGCGGCCGGTCGCCGACGGCGTCGTGGGGCCCTGCCCGAGGCTCCGCCGGCCTGATCGGACGGCGAGGCCCCGCCTCTGTCCGAGGAACGAGTCAGAGGACCAGTCTGACAACTCCACGGGGACTTGTACCCCACCTGCGGGGTACGCTGCGATGACGGCCCGGTACGAGGGCCGGAGAACGAAGAAGGAGACATCATGGGTGCTGTCTTGGAGCGCACGTCCCGAGCGGAGGTCGTCCCCCTGGGTGACGGATTCCACCGCGTGTCGACGCCGACCGCCGGGGTGATCGGGTTCGTGCACGAGTCCGACGGGTTGTTCGAGGTGCTGCGGGGTCGCGTCCGCACCGCCGTCCGGCGTGAGGGTTCGTACCGCACGCTCGACGTCGCCGTGATCGCGCTCACCTACAGTTGAGCTCGACCCACCACTGACGCACGCCTCCCGGCGGACGTCCTCGAGGCCTCGCCGTCGGCGGGGCCTCACCTCTCTGTCCACCCTCGCCTCGCCGGAAGGCCCACCGTGACCGTCGTCGGGTACGCCCGCATCTCGCGAGACGACCCGTCGTCCGATCGCCAGGTGGAGCGCCTGCGGGCGGGCGGGTGCGAACGGGTCTTCGTCGACCACGCCACCGGAACCAGGCAGTCCCGCCCCGAGTTCGCCAAGGCCATCGGCAGCCTGCGGGAAGGCGACGTCTTCGTCGTGACGAACGTCGACCGGATCGGCCGCTCGGTGGCCGAGCTGGTGGGGGTGATGGCGACCCTCGACGCCCTGGGCGTCGCCTTCCGCTCGATCGACGAGCAGATCGACGAGCTCAACGCCTACGGCCGCTTCTTCTTCCGCGTCACCGCCGCCCTGGCCCGCTTCGACGAGCAGGTCGGCGGTGAGCTGCACCGTGCCGAGACCCGCAAACGGCAGGAGGCGCGGGTGGCGCAGACCCCGAAGCCCCCCGTCTCGAGACGCCGCCTCGACGCGGCCCGTCAGCTACGGGCCGGGGGAGCGAGCATGCGCGAGGCCGCCGAGCACGTCGCCGTCCCCGAACGCGTCCTGCGTCGCGAGCTCGACCGCGACGACGCCGACCGCGCCCGCCGCCAGCAGTCCGACTGACCTGCCGGGGCCGTTCGACCGCGGCACCGGAAGGCCTGCGCATCGAGAGGGGCTTCGAGAGAAGAAGTGGTGCCCCCAGGCAGATTCGAACTGCCGCCCCTGCCTCCGGAGGGCAGTGCTCTATCCCCTGAGCTATGGGGGCCCGGGAACGTCGTCCAGGTTAGCAGCGAATCGGTCCGGCCTGGGACGGCCCCGCCGCGGGAGGTGCATCGTGGGGGAGTGACCGACGACACCAGCACCGACCGAGCCGACTCCGGCACCCGTTCCGACCGCACCGACCCCGAGGGTCCGACGCTGCGCGAGCGTCTCCGCTCCGCCAAGGTCTTCCACCCCGAGTTGCCCACCTTCGACGTCGACGACGTGGCCGACGACGCGGTCGACCAGTTCGTCGCGTGGCTCGTCGAGGCCGTCGACCAGGACGTCGCCCAGCCGCACGCCATGGTGATCTCGACCTCGTCGTCCGACGGCGACGTCACGGCCCGCACCCTGCTCCTCAAGGACGTCGACGACGGTGCCCTCTGGTTCGCGACCTCGTCGATCAGCCCGAAGGGACGGCAGATCGCCGAGAACCCCCGGGTGGCGCTCACCCTGTACTGGCGCGAGCAGGGCCGCCAGGTCCGCGTGCTCGGCCGGGCGACGCCCGGTCCGCGCGACGTCAGCGAGAAGGACTTCACCGCTCGCCACCCCGACTCGCGCGCCGTCGCGATGACGCAGCCGCAGAGCAGCCCGATCACCGACGAGGCCGAGACGCGGCGTCGCCTCGCCGAGGCCAAGGCCACGATCGAGTCCGACGACACCTTCGTCCCCGACGACTGGACGGCCTGGCGGGTCGACCCCACCTCGATCGAGTTCTGGCAGGCCACCACGGGCCGAGACCAGGTGCGCCTGCGGTACGACCGCGACGGCGACGGCTGGACCCGCGCCTCCTTGTGGCCCTGACCACCCCTGAGGGAGCCGGCGGCGCGACCGCTGCCGCCGCAGCGGCGTAACGCGACGACACGCACCTGGCAGGGCGCCCGTCCCGACGGCAGCATGGAGCCATGACCTCGTACGCCGCCCCGTCGACCCGCCCGAGCGACCCCGCCGTCGCCTCGATGCGTCTCGCCGTGGTCGAGGTCGCCCGGCACCGGCCGCACGCCCCCGAGTACCACGCCTACGTCGACGACATGAACTCCCGAGTCCGCGCGACCGCCGAGGCCGCGGGCTGGCAGGCGACGCGTTTCGCCGCGGGCGACCTCGGCACCGACGAGCTGTTGCGCGTGACCGCTGACGCCGATGCGATCGTCGTCCTCGGTGGCGAGGACCTCTCTCCCCGTCTCTACGGAGGCGCGACCGGCTACCCGGGGGAGGGTCGCCACGACCCCGTGGCCGACGAGGCCCAGCTCGCCGTCGTGCGCCGCGCCGTCGCCCGCCGCACTCCGCTGCTGGGTATCTGCCGCGGCCACCAAGTGATCAACGTCGCCCTCGGCGGAGACCTCGTGCAACACCTGGACGACCACGACGGGGTGCACCGCACCCCCGACGCGCCGGTCGACCAGCTCATGCACCCGCACGCCGTCGGGCTCGAGCCCGGTAGTCGCCTCGCGCGGGCCCTCGGCACCGAGCCCGTCGTCCAGAGCGCGCACCACCAGGCCGTCGGCCGCCTGGGCCAGGGCCTGCGCGTCGTCGGCCGCGCCTCCGACGGCACCGTCGAGGCCGTCGAGCACGACTCGGCCCCGGTCGTCGGCGTGCAGTGGGACCCCGAAGACAGAGGAGCCCCGGTCGGCCAGCTCGAGGCGCTGTTGGCCTCCCTGGCCGCCTCAGTCGCGGTAGGGCGCCTCGCCGCGTCCGTCGCCTCGCGAACGGACCAGGAGGCGCTGGTCGCCTAGGCCGCGTTCCTCACCGGAGCGCGCCTCCCGCCCTCGGTCTCAGTCGACCTGCTTCAGCGCCGACAGCACGGCAGACACGACCGGCTCGGCGTCGCCGGGTTCGAGGAAGGTCGTCGAACGGGCGACGACGAACGCCGGCGACGAGAACGCCTCGGCCGTGCCGATCTCACCGGGGGTGTCGAAGTAGCCCTCGACGCCGAAGGTCGGCACCGAGTTGCTGGTCGCGACGAGGTCGTTGGCCAGCTCGTCGAGGCTGTCCGCGTCGAAGTGCGCGACACCGACCGTGACGGTGGCGCCGCTGGAGTCCTGCCACGTGCACGTCGTGCCGTCCGCGTCGGCGACCTGCTGCAGGGCCTCACCGTCGCGGCTCGCGTCGCCGCTCGCCTCGTCGTCGGCGACGGCCGTCAACCCCGGGTACCAGGAGGCGAGCGAGCCGGGATCGAGCAGCTCGCCGCAGTCGACGTCGAACGGGGTGCTCACGAGCTCGGGCGTGGCCGCCGCCGTCGGCGTCGCGACGGGGGTGGAGGACGACTCCTCGCCCGTGGTCGGGGTCGCGCTCGGCGCGGCCTGCGACGGTGCCGTGCAGGCGGTCAGAGTCAGGGCGAGGGCACCCGTCACGACGAGGGTGCGCAGGACGACGGGGGAGCGGGTCGAGGCGGGGCTCATCCCTCCATCATCACCGACGTCGGGCTCGTCGTCGTCTCCGTGCCTCCCGGTAAGATCGACCCTCGTGACTCCCGCCGAACTCTCCACGTCCCTGCTCGCCGTCGTCCAGGGCGTCCTCGAACGCCGAGGCACCGTCGACGTGGCGGTGACCGAGGGCGACGTGGCGCTCGAGCGTCCGAAGAACCGCGAGCACGGCGACTGGGCGTCGAACGTGGCCATGAAGTTCGCCAAGCGCGTCGGCACGAACCCCCGTGAGCTCGCCACCGACATCGCGGCCGACCTGGCCGAGGTCGACGGCGTCGCCGACGTCGACGTCGCGGGCCCCGGGTTCATCAACATCCGCCTCGACGCCGCGGCCGCGGGCCTCCTCGCGCGCTCGATCGTCGAGCAGGGCGAGTCCTACGGTCGCGGCGACTACTACCGGGGCGTCACCATCGACCTCGAGTTCGTCTCGGCGAACCCCACCGGCCCGATCCACCTCGGCGGCGTGCGCTGGGCAGCGGTCGGCGACAGCCTCGCCCGCGTGTTCCAGGCGCAGGGCGCGCTCGTCACCCGCGAGTACTACTTCAACGACCACGGTGGGCAGATCGACCGTTTCGCCCGCAGCCTCCTGGCCAGCGCGCTCGGCGAACCCACCCCCGACGACGGCTACGGCGGGCAGTACATCGGCGACATCGTCGAGCGCGTCGTGGCCTCGACCGGCGTCGACGCCGCCGCCCTGCCGCGTGACGAGGCGCAAGAGGTCTTCCGCGCCGCCGGCGTCGACTTCATGTTCGCCGACATCAAGTCGTCCCTGCACGACTTCGGCGTCGACTTCGACGTGTACTTCCACGAGAACGAGCTGCACGAATCCCAGGCCGTCGAGCGCGCCATCGCCCGGCTCCGCGAGCTCGGGCACGTCTACGAGTCCGAGGGCGCCACCTGGCTGCGCACCACCGACTTCGGCGACGACCGCGACCGCGTCATCGTCAAGAGCGACGGCGAGGCCGCCTACATCGCCGGCGACCTGGCGTACTACCTCGACAAGCGCGAACGTGGCTTCGAACGCAACCTCATCATGCTCGGCGCCGACCACCACGGCTACGTCGGTCGCATGATGGCGATGTGCGCGGCGTTCGGCGACGAGCCGGGCGTCAACCTCGAGATCCTCATCGGCCAGATGGTCAACCTGCTGCGCGACGGCGAGCCGATGCGCATGTCCAAGCGTGCGGGCACCGTCGTCACGATGGAGGACCTCGTGGACGCCGTCGGCGTCGACGCCGGCAGGTACTCGCTGGTCCGCAGCCCGGTGAACAGCTCGATCGACATCGACCTCGACCTGCTCACGAAGCGCAGCAACGACAACCCCGTCTTCTACGTCCAGTACGCCCACGCGCGCACCCGTGCGGTCGCGCGCAACGCCGAGGCCGCCGGCGTGACGCGGGACGCGTTCGACGCGTCGCTGCTCACGCACGAGACCGAGAGCGCCCTGCTCGGCGCCCTGTCCGAGCTGCCCCGCGTCGTCGTCCAGGCCGCCGAGTTGCGCGAGCCGCACCGCGTCGCCCGCTACGTCGAAGAACTCGCCGGCACCTACCACCGCTGGTACGACACGTGCCGCGTCACGCCGCTCGGCGACGACGAGGTCACCGACCTGCACCGCACCCGCCTGTGGCTCAACGACGCGGCGGGCCAGGTCATCCGCAACGGGCTCGGACTGCTGGGCGTCTCGGCACCCGACCGCATGTGACCGCGCGCGCCGCGCCTCCTCGCTCTCGACCGCAGGAGGCGCGGCGTGAGCGTCCCTCGCCACCCGGCTGACAAGATGGCCCGATGAGCGACATCGACTCCGACTTCTTCGAGGCCAAGCCCGTCGCCCGTCGCCGTGGCCGGGGCTTCGGCATCTTCGTCTTCGTCCTGCTCGGGATCGTGGTCGTGCTGGGGATTCTGGCCGTGGTCGCCGACCTCGTCGTGCGGACGGTCGCCGAGGACCAGGCCGAGAAGCAGATCTCGCAGCAACTCGGCGACGCGGCCGGTCCCGTCGACGTGCAGATCGGCGGATTCTCGATGCTCTGGCAGCTGGTGCAGGGCACCATCGAGCAGGCCACCATCTCGTCCGCCGGGTCCTCGGGCGGCCTGTCGTTCGACTTCGACGTCCGCGACGTGCCGACCGACCTGAGCGGTTCGACCGGGGCCATCACCGGCACGGTCACCGCCGACGCGGCGACCGTCAACGGGCTCGCGGCCGTGCAGGAGAGCGGCGGAGCGATCTCCTTCGGCGACGGACAGGTCACCTACGCCCGCGACTTCACCATCCCGCTCGTGAACACGGTCGTCCCCGTGGACGTCGTCGCGACCCCCTCGATCACGAGCGAGGGCCGGGTCATCTCGCTCACCCCGACCACGGCGTCGCTGCGGGACACGTCGGTGTCGCTCGACCTCGCCCCCTTCATCGGCGGCTACGCCTTCGACGTGTGCGCCGCGCAGTACCTGCCCCAGGGCACCACCCTCACCGC
Source organism: Frigoribacterium sp. ME-P-080 (assembly GCF_030209595.1). NCBI lineage: Bacteria > Bacillati > Actinomycetota > Actinomycetes > Micrococcales > Microbacteriaceae > Frigoribacterium > Frigoribacterium sp. ME-P-080. The sequence continues at coordinate 73,861 of NZ_JARVRR010000006.1, read as the reverse complement.
CGTGAACGTCACGCCGTCGGCGGCGACCCTCGACGTCACGTCGCCGGGCCTGCCGATCTCGTCGAGCGGCATCGGCACCAAGGGGTCCTGCTCCTGACCTCCGGTGTGGCGACGAGGTCGCCCCGACCCTGGCCGTCACGCACCTCGGCGGTCGGTAGGCTCTGATGTCGTTCCCCGTCCTTCGAACCCCCGAGGTCCGCGTGTCCCCGAACCCCCTGGCCCCCGCCTGGCTCCACGAGCCGACCGATGCCGACGCCCTCGACCCGGCCGTCTGGTCGGCCACGGCCCAGCGGTGCTCCGACGGCGAACTCGTGCTCGGCGGCGTCACCGTCTCCGACCTCGTGGCGTCGTTCGGCACGCCGCTGTACGTCCTCGACGAGGACGACGCCCGTGCCCGCGCGGTCGAGGCCGTCCGCTCGTTCGAGCGCGAGGCGGCCCGCATCGGCACGACGGCGACGGTCTACTACGCCGCCAAGGCGTTCCTCTCCGCCGAGGTCGCCCGCTGGGTGGCCGAGGCGGGCATGGCCGTCGACGTCTGCACCGGCGGCGAGTTCGCCGTGGCCCGGGCCGCCGGGGTCGACCCCGCCCGCATGGGGTTCCACGGCAACAACAAGTCGCTCGCCGAGATCGACCGCACGGTCGAGGCCGGCATCGGCACCGTCGTGCTCGACAACGCCGCCGAGGTCGGACGGGTCGCCGCGGCGGCCGAACGGCACGGACGCGTCCAGCGGGTGCGCCTGCGGGTCAACTCGGGGGTCCACGCCTCCACGCACGAGTACCTCGCCACCGCCCGCGAAGACCAGAAGTTCGGCGTCCCGCTCTCCGAGACCGCCGACATCGTCGACTCGATCCGCCGGCAGCCGTCGCTCGAGTTCGTCGGCCTGCACTCGCACATCGGCTCGCAGATCTTCGGCTCGGACGGCTTCGCGGAGGCCGCCCGCCGCCTGCTCGCCGTGCACGCCGACCTGCTGGCGTCCGGCCCGGTGCCCGAGCTCAACCTCGGCGGGGGCTTCGGGATCGCGTACACGAGCGCCGACGACGCCCGCCCGCTTGACGACCTCGCCGTCGCCCTGGCCGACATCGTCCAGGCGGAGTGCCTCCGCCTCGGCGTCGACGTGCCGCTCCTCGCGGTCGAGCCCGGACGCGTCATCGTCGGTCCGGCCGGCACGACGCTCTACGAGGTCGGCACGATCAAGGACGTCTCGGTCGCGATCGACGAGGGCAGCGCGGTGCGCCGCTACGTCAGCGTCGACGGCGGGATGAGCGACAACGCGAGGACGGCCCTGTACGCGGCGGACTACTCCGTGCGCATCGCGAACCGCACCTCCTCGGCCCCGCCCGCTCTCGTGCGGGTTGCCGGGAAGCACTGCGAGAGCGGCGACCTCGTCGTGCTCGCCGACTACCTCCCCGGCGACGTCGTCCCCGGCGACCTGCTCGCGGTGCCCGCCACCGGGGCCTACTGCCACAGCCTCGCCAGCAACTACAACCATGTCGGGCGTCCGCCCGTCGTGGCCGTGCGCGACGGCCGGGCACGCGTGATCGTGCGGGGCGAGAGCGAAGCCGACCTGCTGGCCCGCGACGCCGGCCTCGACTGAGCGATCCGCGCCTCCTCACCTCGTGCGAGCACCGCACCCCGCCGACGAAGCACCCGAGAACGGACTGACATGATCGAATACCGCAACGTGAGGGTCGCCCTGCTGGGCGCCGGCTCCGTGGGGTCGCAGGTGGCGCGGTTGCTGCTCGAGCAGGGCGACGACTTCGCCGGGCGCGCAGGTGCCGGGCTCGAGCTGGTCGGCATCGGGGTGCGCGACGTCGACGCGCCGCGCGACGTCGACCTGCCGCGCGAGCTGTTCACGACCGACGTCGAGTCGCTGATCGTCGGCGCCGACATCGTCGTCGAGTTGATCGGCGGACTCGAGCCGGCCCGCAGCTACGTGCTACAGGCCCTCAACTCGGGGGCCGACGTCATCACGGGCAACAAGGCCCTGCTCGCGAGCCACGGTCCCGAGCTGTTCGACGCCGCCGAGCAGGTGGGCGCGCAGGTGTACTACGAGGCCGCCGTGGCCGGTGCCATCCCGATCATCCGCCCGTTGCGCGACAGCCTCGCCGGCGACCGCGTCCAACGCATCATGGGCATCGTCAACGGCACGACGAACTTCATCCTCGACCGCATGGACACCGACGGCTCGAGCCTCGAGGACGCCCTGGCGACGGCCACGGCCCTGGGTTACGCCGAGGCGGACCCCACGGCCGACATCGAGGGCTACGACGCGGCGCAGAAGGCGGCCATCCTGGCCGGCCTCGCCTTCCACACGGCCGTGCCCCTCTCCGCCGTGCACCGCGAAGGCATCACGTCCGTCACGCACGACCAGGTGGTCGCGGCTCGCAAGGCCGGGTACGTCGTGAAGATCCTGGCGATCTGCGAGCGCCTGGTCGACGACGACGGCGTCGAGGGCGTCAGCGCACGCGTCTACCCGGCGCTCGTTCCGCTGAGCCACCCGCTCGCGGCCGTGCACGGAGCGAAGAACGCCGTCTTCGTCGAGGCCGAGTCGGCCGGAGACCTCATGTTCTACGGCGCCGGAGCCGGGGGAGTCGAGACGGCGTCCGCCGTGTTGGGCGACCTCGTCTCGGCCGCGCGACGCCACGTCATCGGCGGCCCCGGCGTCGCCGAGTCCACCCACGCGAACCTGCCCGTCCTGCCGATCGGTCGCGTGTCCACGCGGTACCAGATCACGCTCGACGTGGCGGACCAGCCGGGCGTCCTCGCCGAGGTCGCCGGGGTGCTCAGCGACCACGGCGTGAGCGTGCACAACGTCGAACAGACGTCGGGTGCGACGCCGGGCGTCACGGGCGAGGGCGACGCCGTGGCCACCGCTACGCTGATCATCGGCACCCACCGGGCGCGCGAGTCCGACCTCGCCGCCACGGTGACCGCCCTGAAGAACGCCACGGTCGTGAACTCCGTCACGAGCGTGCTGAGAGTCGAAGGAGCCTGATGGCCCACCAGTGGCAGGGTGTCCTGCGCGAATACGCCGACCGTCTCGACGTCACCGACGCCACCCCGATCGTCACCCTCGGCGAGGGCGGAACGCCGCTCATCCCGGCTCCGGCCCTGTCGAACCGCACGGGCGCGAAGGTCTACGTCAAGTACGAGGGCATGAACCCGACCGGTTCCTTCAAGGACCGCGGCATGACGATGGCGATCTCGAAGGCCGTCGAACACGGGGCCAAGGCCGTCATCTGCGCGTCGACCGGCAACACGTCCGCCTCGGCCGCCGCCTACGCCGCCCACGCCGGCATCACGGCCGCCGTGCTCGTCCCCGAGGGCAAGATCGCCATGGGCAAGCTGAGCCAGGCCGTCGCGCACGACGGTCAGCTGCTGCAGATCCAGGGCAACTTCGACGACTGCCTCGACATCGCACGCGACCTCGCCGCCAATTACCCGGTGCACCTCGTCAACTCGGTCAACAACGACCGCATCGAGGGCCAGAAGACCGGGGCGTTCGAGGTCGTCGACGTGCTCGGCGACGCCCCCGACTTCCACTTCATCCCGGTCGGCAACGCTGGCAACTACACGGCCTACACGCGCGGCTACCGTGAAGACCTCGAGATCGGCCGCGCCACCAAGCTGCCGCGCATGTTCGGGTTCCAGGCCGCCGGCTCGGCACCGATCGTCGCCGGTGAGGTCGTCAAGGCCCCCGAGACCATCGCCAGCGCGATCCGCATCGGCAACCCCGCCTCGTGGCAGCTCGCCCTCGAGGCGCGTGACCTCACCGACGGCTGGTTCGGGGCCATCACCGACGAAGCCATCCTCGCCGCGCAGAAGATCCTCTCGGCCGAGGTCGGCATCTTCGTCGAGCCCGCGTCGGCCATCAGCGTGGCGGGTCTGCTCGAGCGGGCGGACGCCGGGGTCATCCCCGCCGGGGCCACGGTCGTCCTCACCGTCACGGGCCACGGCCTGAAGGACCCCCAATGGGCCCTGCGGCGCGCCGACGGCAGCGACGTGCAACCGACCGTGGTCGCGAGCGACACGGCCCGGGTGGCCGAGGTGCTCGGTCTCGCACCGGCCTCTGCATGACCCCCGGGGTCGTCGGGCGTTCGGTGCTGGTCAAGGTCCCCGCGACCTCGGCCAACCTCGGTCCCGGCTTCGACACGCTGGGGCTCGCGCTGTCGCTCTACGACGAGCTCGAGGTCACGGCGACCGGTGAGCCCGGGGTCTCGGTCGAGGTCACGGGCGTCGGGGCCGGCCAGGTGCCCACCGACGGGTCGAACCTCGTCGTCCAGGCCGTCGCCGCGGCCTTCGCGTCGGTCGACGTCCCTCTGCCGGGGCTTCGGCTCCGGGCCCGCAACGCGATCCCGCACGGCCGGGGACTCGGGTCGTCCGCAGCCGCGATCGTCTCGGGCATCATGGCCGCCAAGGGACTGCTCGAGGGCACGGTCGAACTCGACTCCGCGGCTCTGCTCGCCCTGGCGACCGAGATGGAGGGTCACCCCGACAACGTGGCACCCGCGCTGTTCGGCGGCCTCACGATCGCCTGGATGAATTCGCACGGTCCGTCCCACAAGCGACTGCTCGTGCACCGAGGCGTGTCGCCCGTCGTGTTCGTGCCCGAATCGACGCTCTCGACGAAGCTGGCGCGGAGCCTGCAGCCCGCCTCCGTTCCGCACGAGGACGCCACGTTCAACGTGTCGCGGTCCGCTCTCCTGGTGGCGGCCCTCGTGCAGAGTCCCGAGTTGTTGCTCGCGGCGACCGAGGACCGCCTGCACCAGAGCTATCGCGCCAGTGCCATGCCCGAGACCGACGCCCTGATCCGCATGCTGCGCGACGCCGGTCTCGCGGCCGTCGTCTCGGGGGCCGGCCCCTCCCTCCTGGTCCTCGGCAGCGACCCGGCACAGCGCTTGTTCGCCGCCGAACTGGTGCGCGAACACGCCGTCTCGGCGTGGCGTCCGTTGATGCTGGCCGTCGATCTCAAAGGTGCTACAGTGGTGCCGCACCCGGTAGAAAACTCAGATTTCCTGGGCATCTAGCTTCGTCCCCGCAGTTCTTCGCAGGGGCTACCGCGTGGGGTCACAAGTCTTCGAGTCCCCGGGTCGCACATCCCGTAGTGCACATATAGCAGTGTTCGTCTGCCGATCTGGTCGGCGCGCACCGCACCTCCCAGGCCTCCTGCTCATCCCGGGCAGCTGCTCGTTCAGGGCAGAGCCGGCACAGGGTCGCCCCCTCGGGGCGAACCCGTTCAGTGCAGGTGAGAGGCCACGAGGTGTGACCAGCTCTGCCCCGCCGATCAACGCGGGGGAGCGAAAGGAACCCATCACTCGTGACTGACGTCCAGAACGGCGCCGCTGCGCCGTCCACGCCCGAACTCACCGCCATGCGCCTGCCCCAGCTGCAGGCCCTCGCCTCGTCGCTGGGCATCAGCGGCATCTCCAAGCTGCGCAAGGGCGACCTCGTGGCCGCCATCGCGGCGAAGCAGGGTGAGGGGGCGGCCAGCGAGGTCGCGCCCCAGCCGACGCTCGACGGAGTCGTCGACGCCGGTGTCCAGGCCTCCGTCGAGACCGCCGTCGCCGAGGGTGCCGAGGCCCCCGTCGCCGAGACGGGCACCGAGCCGACCGAGCCGACCGAGGCACCGACCCGTGCCCGCCGGGGCTCGCGCCGGGCCACGTCGGCCGCCGGGGCTCCCGAGTCCCGGGCCGCCGGCGCCCACGTCAACGCCGGCGAGACCGGTGTCACTCCTCTCGTCGAGGTGCCCGCCACCGAGGCCGTGGCCGTCGAGGCCGCCGGGGCCGCCGACGCCGAGCAGGGTTCGACCGAGCAGGCTCCGACCGAGAAGGCCGCCTCCGAGCGCCCGTCGCGTCGTCGCGGCTCGCGCCGCGCCTCCGACGCGTCCGTCGCCGCCGACGCGGCGCAGCCCGGTGCGTCGGTCGAGTCCCCGGCCGCCGACGGCTCGGCTTCCCTCGAGACCTCCCCGTCCGCGCCCTCCGACGAGGCCGGTTCCGAAGCGCAGGGCCAGTCCGACCAGGGCCAGTCCGACCAGGGCCAGTCCGACCAGCAGGGCCAGTCCGACCAGCAGGGCGGCGACCAGCAGAACGGTGGCCAGCAGGGTGGGGGCCGCCGGAGCCGCAACCGCAACCGCGGCAAGGGCGGTCAGCAGCAGACCCAGGCCGACCAGAACGGTGGCCAGCAGAACGGTGGCCAGCAGAACGGCAACCAGCAGAACGGTGGCCAGAAGGCCGACGCTCCGCAGAACGGCGGCCAGAAGGCCGATGCCCCCCAGAACGGCCAGCAGCAGCGCGGCGACCAGCAGCGCGCGGACCAGAGGGCCGAGCAGCAGGCCCAGCGCGAAGCCGGCGAGAAGAACGACGCCGCCCGCGGCGAGCAGTCCGGCAACGGCCCCCAGTCCGGCGGTCAGAACGACGAGGGCGGCCGACAGGGCCGTGGTCGTCAGAGGGACCGCAAGCGCGGTCGTGGGGCTCAGAACGACGACGTCGAGCCCGAGATCGGCGAGGACGACGTCCTCATCCCCGTCGCGGGCATCCTCGACGTGCTCGAGAACTACGCCTTCGTGCGCACCACGGGCTACCTGCCCGGCGCCAGCGACGTCTACGTCTCGCTCGGTCAGGTCAAGAAGTACCACCTGCGCAAGGGCGACGCGGTCGTCGGCGCCATCCGTCAGCCCCGCGAGGGCGACCAGGGCCAGGGGCGCCAGAAGTACAACGCGATCGTCAGGATCGACTCGATCAACGGTCAGCCCGTCGACGAGGCCGCCAAGCGCGTCGAGTTCAGCAAGCTGACCCCGCTCTACCCGCAGGAGCGCCTCCGTCTCGAGACCGAGCCCCAGAAGCTCTCGACCCGGATCATCGACCTCGTGTCGCCGATCGGCAAGGGGCAGCGTGGTCTGATCGTCTCGCCGCCGAAGGCGGGCAAGACGCTCGTGCTGCAGTCGATCGCCAACGCCATCGCGATCAACAACCCCGAGGTCCACCTCATGGTCGTGCTCGTCGACGAGCGCCCCGAAGAGGTCACCGACATGCAGCGGACGGTCAAGGGCGAGGTCATCGCCTCGACGTTCGACCGTCCGGCGGAGGACCACACCACCGTCGCCGAGCTGGCCATCGAGCGCGCCAAGCGCCTCGTCGAGCTGGGCCACGACGTCGTCGTGCTGCTCGACTCGATCACGCGTCTCGGCCGTGCGTACAACCTGGCCGCACCCGCGTCGGGCCGCATCCTCTCGGGTGGCGTCGACTCGTCGGCCCTGTACCCGCCCAAGCGCTTCTTCGGTGCCGCGCGCAACATCGAGAACGGTGGCTCGCTCACCATCCTCGCGACCGCGCTCGTCGAGACCGGTTCGAAGATGGACGAGGTCATCTTCGAGGAGTTCAAGGGCACCGGCAACATGGAGCTCCGCCTGTCGCGCCACCTGGCCGACAAGCGCATCTTCCCCGCGGTCGACGTCAACGCCTCGGGCACGCGACGTGAAGAGATGCTGCTCAGCCCCGACGAGGTCAAGATCACCTGGCGTCTGCGCCGCGCCCTGGCCGGGCTCGACCAGCAGCAGGCCCTCGAGATCGTCCTGCGCAACCTGCGCGAGACGCAGTCGAACGTCGAGTTCCTCGTCCAGGTCCAGAAGTCGGTCCCCGCGTCGAACGGACACGACTCCGGCCACAAGGAGCACTGAGCGTGTTCGAGTCGGTGGCCGTGCTGCTGGCCGAGCACGACGATCTGCAGACGCAGCTCAGCGATCCGGCGGTCCACGCCGACGCCGCACGCGCCAAGAAGATCAACCGCCGCTACGCCGAGCTCAGCCGCATCGTGGCTGCCCACTCGGCGTGGCAGCAGGCGGCTGAAGACCTCGAGGCCGCGCGCGAACTCGCGAAGGAGGACGAGGCGTTCGCCGACGAGGTGCCCGCCCTCGAGCAGGCGCTCGACGAGTCCCAGGAGCGCTTGCGGCGCCTCCTGATCCCGCGCGACCCGGACGACGGGCGCGACGTCATCATGGAGATCAAGGGCGGCGAGGGCGGGGCCGAGAGCGCCTTGTTCGCGGCCGACCTGCTGCGCATGTACCTGCACTACGCCGAGTCGAAGGGCTGGAAGTCCGAGATGATCGCGAGCGACGACTCCGACCTCGGTGGCTACAAGAACGTGCAGGTCGCGCTCAAGTCGAACGCGTCCGACCCCTCGCAGGGCGTCTGGGCGCACCTCAAGTACGAGGGTGGCGTCCACCGCGTGCAGCGGGTGCCGGCGACCGAGTCGCAGGGCCGCATCCACACCTCGACCACGGGCGTGCTCGTGTTCCCCGAGGTCGACGAGCCCGAAGAGGTCGACATCAACCAGAACGACCTCAAGATCGACGTCTACCGGTCGAGCGGCCCCGGCGGCCAGTCGGTCAACACGACCGACTCCGCCGTCCGCATCACCCACCTGCCCACGGGCATCGTGGTCGCGATGCAGAACGAGAAGAGCCAGCTGCAGAACCGCGAGGCGGGCATGCGCGTCCTGCGGGCCCGCATCCTGGCCCGTCAGCAAGAAGAGCAGGCGGCCATCGCGTCGGACGCCCGCAAGAGCCAGATCCGGGGCATGGACCGGTCGGAACGCATCCGCACCTACAACTTCCCCGAGAACCGCATCGCCGACCACCGCACCGGCTACAAGGCGTACAACCTCGACGCCGTCATGGACGGTGCGCTCGACGCGGTCGTCGAGTCGTGCATCCAGGCCGACGAAGAGGCACGTCTCGCCGAGATCGGTGACACCGCGTCGTGACCGATGCGATCGCCACGGCCTTCGACGGCGTGACGACGGTCGACGTGGCCCTCCGGGTCGCGTCGACCGTCCTCGTCGACGCCGGGGTACCGTCGCCCGACGTCGACGCCGAACTCCTGCTCGGCCACGTCACGGGCCTGACCAGGGGAGCCGTGCGGGCGAGGGCCGTCACGGCCGCGTCGTTGACACCGGACGAGCAGGAGGCGCTGGTCGCCGCGATCACGCGCCGCGCCTCCCGCGAGCCCCTGCAGCACATCACGGGGCGGGCGTCGTTCCGCCACCTCGAGTTGCGCGTGGGGCCGGGTGTCTTCGTCCCGCGACCCGAGACCGAAGGCGTCGCCCAGTTGGCGATCGACGCCCTGCGCTCCAGGGCGGACGCGTCACCCGTCGCCGTCGACCTCGGGACCGGGAGCGGCGCCCTGGCCCTGGCGATGGCCTCCGAGGTGCCGACGGCCACGGTCGTCGCCGTCGAGCTGTCTCCCGAGGCGGCCGTCTGGACCCGTCGCAACATCGACGCGGTGGGGGTCGACAACGTGCGCCTCGTCGAGGGCGACCTCGCCGACGCCCTGCCCGAACTCGACGGCACGGTCTCGGTCGTGGTGTCGAACCCGCCGTACGTGCCCGTCGGCATGGTCCCGCGCGACCCCGAGGTGAGACTCCACGATCCTGCGCTCGCCCTCTACGGCGGTGAGGACGGCCTCGACCTGGTCCGCGCACTGTCCCTCACGGCCCGGCGGCTGCTGCGCCCGGGCGGAGCGCTCGTCATCGAGCACGGCGAGCTCCAAGGAGGCGCCATCCGCGACCTCCTGACGGCCGACGGTTGGCGCTCCCCGGCCACGCATCCCGACCTCACCGGCCGCGACCGGGCCACGACGGCGGTGCGCTGACCGGGTTCTCCCGGTCCGTCGCACTATCATCGTCAGGTCATGGCCACTTTTCACGACTGCTCCGTCGACTCCGAACTCCTCGCCGGCATGCGCATGGCGCGCGGTGCCGTCGGTCGAGGCGAGCTCGTCGTCCTGCCGACCGACACGGTGTACGGCGTCGCGGCCGACGCGTTCGACCCGACCGCCGTCCAGCGCCTGCTCGACGCCAAGGGTCGTGGTCGCCAGTCCCCGCCTCCGGTGCTGATCAAGGGTCAAGAGACCCTCGCCGCTCTCACCGACCGGGTGCCCGAGGTCGTCCGTCCGTTGCTCGACGAGTTCTGGCCCGGCCCGCTCACGGTCATCTTCCGTGCCCAGGCGTCGCTCAGCTGGGATCTCGGCGAGACGCGCGGCACCGTCGCCCTGCGCGTGCCGAGCCACCGCATCGCCCTCGAGCTGCTCGAAGAGACCGGCCCGCTCGCGGTGTCGAGCGCCAACCTCACGGGCCAGCCCGCGGCCGAGACGGCAGGCGACGCCCGCCGCATGCTCGGCGACTCCGTGTCGGTGTACCTCGACGACGGCCCCGCGGGTGCCACGTACGAACACCGGGCCGGCGCCAACACGGGGTCGACGATCGTCGACGCGACGGGCGGTGCCGACGGGGTGTTGCGCATCGTGCGCCACGGCGTCCTGTCCGACGCCGAGATCATCCGCGTCGTCGGGGTCGACGCCCTCGCGTGAGGTACTACCTCCTCGCGCTGGCGATCTCGGCGGGGGTCAGCTTCGTGTTGTCCGTCGTCGTCTGGCGGGTGGGCCTCAAGTACCGCCTCTATCCCCAGATCCGCGAGCGGGACGTCCACCAGACGCCCACGCCGCGTCTCGGGGGAATCGCGATGTGGGCCGGCATCGTGGTCGCGCTGCTCGCGGCCTGGTTCGTCTTCCCCTTGATCTCGGGTGTCGACTACTTCCGTCTCGTCTTCGCCGACGCGGGGCCGCCTCTGGCCATCATCGGCGCCGCCACGATCATCGTCGTCATCGGAGTCGTCGACGACCTGTACGACCTCGACTGGATGACCAAGCTGGCAGGCCAGATCGTCGCCGCGGGAGTCCTCGCGTGGCAGGGCGTCCAGCTCGTCTCGTTGCCCATCGGGGGCAGCCTGGCCATCGGCTCGCCGTACATGTCGCTCGTCCTCACGGTCCTCACGATCGTCCTCGTCATGAACGCCGTGAACTTCATCGACGGACTCGACGGCCTCGTGGCCGGGGTCGCGATCATCGCGAACGGCGTCTTCTTCGTCTACAGCTTCGTGATCTCGATCACCATCGGCCAGACCGAGTACTTCAACCTCGCCGCCCTCCTCTCCGCCGTGTTGATCGGGGCCTGCCTCGGCTTCCTCCCGCTGAACTGGCACCCGGCGAAGCTCTTCATGGGCGACGCGGGTGCGCTCCTCACCGGACTCGTCATGGCGACGAGTGCGATCTCGGTCACCGGGCAGATCGACCCGGCCGGGATCTCCCGGACGGCACTCCTGCCGGCGTTCATCCCGATCGTCCTGCCCTTCGCGATCCTCGTCGTGCCGTTGCTCGACTTCGGCCTGGCCGTCCTCCGCCGACTCAGTGCCGGGAAGTCCCCCTTCACCGCCGACCGCAAGCACCTGCACCACCGCCTGCTCGACATGGGACACTCGCACTTCCAGGCCGTCCTGATCTTCTACGCCTGGACGATCGTGGCGGCCGTCGGGGGCCTGATGTTCCTCTTCGTGAAGCCGACCTACCTGGTCGCCGTCTTCCTCGGCGTCGGCCTGGTCGCCTGCACCGCCGCCACGTTGTCTCCGCTCAGCCGTCGCAAGAAGGTCGAGATCGCCGTCCAGACGACCCGCACGGGTGACCTGTCGACGACGGAGTCCGACCGGTTCGACCCACTCGACGCCGCCGCGGACGTCCTCGACCCGCACGACACCGACACCGCGGCCAAGGCCGAGGTGCCCGAACTGACGAACCCGAAGGACCACCCATGAACGCCAGCTCGATCTTCACCCAGATCCTCAAGTACACGGGTGCACTCGCCCTCGTCATCGCCGTGGTCGGAGGAGGGCTCGGCTACCTCTTCGCCGGCACCGACGGGCTGTGGAGCGCCCTCGTGGGGGTGGGGCTCGCGATCCTCTTCGCGGCGATCACGGCCGCGAGCATGCTCGTGGCGATCCGCTTCACCCTCGGTGCGTTCTTCGGCATCGTGATGGGTGCCTGGCTCCTCAAGCTGGTCATCTTCATCGTGTTGCTCGTCGTGCTGCGCGACCAACCGTTCGTGGACGACGTCGTGCTGTTCCTGGCCCTCGTGGTCTCGATCATCGGCACGCTGGCGGTCGACGCCCTCGTGGTCGTCCGGGGGCGCCTGTCGTACGTGAGCGACGCCACGCTTCCCCCTGCTCCGCAGGACTGACGACCATGCGTGCACACGGTGAAAATACCTCGACCGATTCGTGGAAGCAACCATTACCTTGATAGGGTTGACGACGTTCCCCGGCCGCGTCTCCAGCGTGCACGGATGACAAACCCCACCAATCGTCGCGACACTTCAGGGTGCTCGCCCCGACACAGGAGATAGCGCTGATAGCGAACGCTGTGAACCTGCTCTCCGCTGCCGAAGCCGGCCACGGGGACGGGGGATTCCATGCCCCGACTCTTGACGAGTTCTTCCCTCCCGCCATCTTCTTCGAGGGCACCCCCTTCGAGCTGAACCGCATCATGCTGGTCCGCCTCTTCGCGATCGCCGTCATGTTGCTGCTGTTCTGGCTGGCCCTGCGCAAGGGGCGGCTCATCCCGTCCCGCGGGCAGAGCATCGCCGAGCTGGGCCTCGACTTCGTCCGCATCCAGATCGTCGAAGAGATCCTCGGCGAGAAGCTCGGACGCAAATACCTGCCGTTGCTGGCCGCCATGTTCTTCGGCATCTTCGCCATGAACATCACGGGCATCATCCCCGGCCTCAACATCGCAGGCACGTCGGTCATCGCCATGCCCCTGCTGCTGGCGGTCGTGGCCTACATCATGTTCATCTACGCGGGCTTCCGCGAGGCCGGTGGCGCGACGTTCCTGCGCAACGCCCTCTTCCCGCCCGGTGTGCCGTGGGTCATGTACATCCTGCTGACGCCCATCGAGTTCATCAACATCTTCATCGTGCGGCCGATCTCCCTGGCCCTCCGACTCCTGTTGAACATGATGGTCGGCCACCTCTTGCTGGTGCTCTGCTTCGCGGCGACGCACTTCTTCTTCTTCAGCATGAGCGGGGGCTTCATGGCCTTCGGTGCTCTCACCCTCATCGGTGGCTTCGTGATGACCATCGTCGAGATGGCCGTCGCCGTGCTGCAGGCCTACGTCTTCACGCTCCTCGCCTCGGTCTACATCCAACAGGCCGCGGCGAAAGAACACTAAATACAGACGACGCACGTCATCCGACGTGCATCGCCCAACCGGAAGGAAACACAAGTGGACACCACCACGATCCTCGCTGAGATCAACGGCAACATCGCGACCGTCGGCTACGGCCTCGCTGCGATCGGCCCCGGCATCGGTATCGGCATCGTCGCGGGCAAGACCGTCGAGGCCATGGCCCGCCAGCCCGAGCTGGCCGGCCGCCTGCAGGTCACGATGTTCCTCGGCATCGCGTTCACCGAGCTGCTGGGCTTCATCGGCCTCGCCGCCGGCTTCATCTTCTCCTGATCAGTTAGGACGACACACCGATGATCGAGACGATCCTCGCGGCCGAGGGTGGTGCGCCCGAAGGCGCCGCCATCTTCTTCCCCGCTGGTTACGACATCCTCTGGTCCTTGGTCGTCTTCGTGGTCATCGCCGCGTTCTTCGGGCTCTTCGCGATCCCCAAGTTCCGCAGGATCCTCGACGAGCGTGCCGAGCGCATCGAAGGCGGCATCAAGCACGCCGAGGCCGCACAGGCCGAGGCTGCCAAGGCCCTCGACGAATACAAGAAGCAGCTGGCCGACGCTCGTGCCGAGGCCGCTCGCATCCGTGAGGCTGCGCGCGCCGAGGGCAACGAGATCATCGCCGAGCTCAAGCAGCAGGCGCAGGCCGAGGCCGACCGCATCACCGCCTCCGCCCACGCGCAGATCGAGGCCGAGCGCCAGGCCGCCGTGGCCTCGCTCCGGTCCGAAGTCGGATCGTTGGCCATCGACCTCGCCTCCGGCGTCATCGGTGAGTCGCTGAGCGACGACGCGAAGGCGTCGGCCGTGGTCGACCGCTTCCTGGCCGACCTCGAGGCGGACGAGAACGCTAAGGCGGGCAACTGACGATGGGTTCCATGTCCCGAGAAGCACTCGGTTCGGCGCGGTCGGTCTTGTCCGACCTCGGCGGGTCGGTCGACCTGACGACCGGCGAGCAGTTGCTCGACGCCGGTCGGGTCATCGGCGGCTCCGTTCAGCTGCAGTCGTACCTCGCCGACCCCGCTGTCGACGTGGCGACGAAGAAGCAGCTGCTCGACCGGCTCTTCGGGTCGTTCTCCGAGTCGACGCGAGCGGTGCTCGTATCGGTCGTCGGCAGCCGCTGGTCGTCGTCCGACGATCTGCTCGCCGGCATCGAAGAGGTCGCCTTCCGAGCGATCGCGACGACCACGCCTGCCGACAGCAGCATCGAGAACGAGCTCTTCGCCTTCGATGCCGCCGTCCGCACGGATTCGCAGCTCGAATTGGCCCTCGGCTCCAAGCTGGGCGATCCCGCCGCCAAGGCGGACCTCGTCGAGCGCCTGCTCGGAGGGAAGGCCAGTCGTCAGACGGTCGCCATCGTGATGCACCTGGTGCAGCAGCCCCGTGGCCGTCGGATCGGTGAGCTCCTCCGTCACGCAGCCGACATCGTCGCCGACCAGTCCGATCAGCTCGTCGCCACCGTCACGAGCGCCGTCCACCTCGACGACGCCCACGTCACTCGGTTGCAGCACGGTTTGGCCAGGCAGTTCGGGCGTAGCCTGCGCATCAACCAGGTCATCGACCCCGCCGTCGTCGGCGGCCTCCGCGTCCAGGTGGGCGACGAGGTCATCGACGGCACCGTTGCGACGAAGCTCAGCCTGCTCCGCCTGCAGCTCGCCGGCTAGTCACGCTCTCACACACAGACTCGAGGCCTCCCGAAGCCTCGCTACGAATAGGAATCACAATGGCAGACATCAAGATCAGCCCGGATGAGATTCGCGACGCGCTGAAGGACTTCGTCTCGTCGTACGACCCTTCGAAGGCCTCCACCACCGAGGTCGGCCACGTCACGGACGCAGCCGACGGCATCGCCCACGTCCAGGGGCTCCCCGGCGTCATGGCCAACGAGCTCATCCGCTTCGCGGACGGCACGCAGGGTCTCGCTCAGAACCTCGACGAAGACGAGATCGGCGCCATCGTCCTCGGCGAGTTCTCCGGCATCGAAGAGGGCATGGAGGTCACCCGCACGGGTGAGGTCCTCTCCGTCCCCGTCGGCGACGGCTACCTGGGTCGCGTCGTCGACCCGCTGGGCGCACCCATCGACGGTCTCGGCGACATCGCCACCGAGGGGCGTCGTGCCCTCGAACTCCAGGCCCCCGGTGTCATGCAGCGCAAGTCGGTCCACGAGCCCATGCAGACCGGCATCAAGGCGATCGACGCCATGATCCCCGTCGGTCGTGGGCAGCGCCAGCTCATCATCGGCGACCGCCAGACCGGCAAGACGGCCATCGCGATCGACACGATCATCAACCAGAAGGCCAACTGGGAGTCCGGCGACGAGAACAAGCAGGTCCGCTGCATCTACGTCGCCATCGGCCAGAAGGGCTCCACGATCGCCTCGGTCAAGGGTGCCCTCGAAGAGGCCGGAGCCATGGAGTACACGACGATCGTCGCCGCTCCCGCCTCGGACCCCGCCGGCTTCAAGTACCTCGCTCCGTACACCGGGTCTGCCATCGGTCAGCACTGGATGTACAGCGGCAAGCACGTCCTCATCATCTTCGACGACCTGTCGAAGCAGGCCGAGGCCTACCGTGCCGTCTCGCTCCTCCTTCGTCGTCCGCCGGGACGCGAGGCATACCCGGGTGACGTCTTCTACCTGCACTCGCGTCTGCTCGAGCGTTGCGCGAAGCTGTCCGACGAGCTGGGCGCCGGCTCGATGACGGGTCTGCCCATCATCGAGACCAAGGCCAACGACGTCTCGGCTTACATCCCGACCAACGTGATCTCCATCACCGACGGCCAGATCTTCCTGCAGTCCGACCTCTTCAACGCGAACCAGCGTCCCGCGGTCGACGTCGGCATCTCGGTGTCGCGCGTCGGCGGTGACGCCCAGGTCAAGTCGATCAAGAAGGTCTCCGGCACGCTCAAGCTCGAACTGGCCCAGTACCGCTCGCTCGAAGCGTTCGCGATGTTCGCGTCCGACCTCGACGCGGCGAGCCGTCGTCAGCTCGCACGTGGTGCACGTCTCACCGAGCTCCTCAAGCAGCCGCAGTACTCGCCCTACCCGGTCGAGGACCAGGTCGTCTCGATCTGGGCCGGCACCAACGGCAAGCTCGACGAGGTCCCCGTGCCCGACATCCTGCGTTTCGAGCGCGAGTTGCTCGACTACATGGGCCGGAACACGTCGGTGTTGTCCGATCTCAGGGAGAAGAACGTGCTGTCGGACGACATCGTCGCGGCTCTCGAGAGCGGCATCGACTCGTTCAAGCAAGAATTCCAGACCGGTGAGGGCAAGCCTCTCGCTTCGGTGGGACGTGAAGAGTTCGAGGCCACCGACGCCGACGACGTCAACCAGGAGAAGATCGTCAAGACGAAGCGCTGACGCGCCCGTTCGACGTTCACGACTGACGAGACAACAGGAGAGTAATGGGAGCCCAACTCCGGGTCTACCGGCAGAGGATCCGCTCTGCGCAGACGACCAAGAAGGTCACTCGCGCGATGGAGCTCATCTCGGCCTCGCGCATCCAGAAGGCGCAGGCCCGGATGAAAGCCTCCGGGCCGTACTCGCGAGCCATCACCCGCGCGGTGTCGGCCGTGGCGACGTTCTCGGACGTCGACCACGTGCTGACCACCGAGCCCGAGACGGTCGAGCGTGCCGCGATCGTCGTGTTCACGTCGGACCGCGGCCTCAACGGTGCATTCAGCTCGAACACGCTGAAAGAGAGCGAGCAGCTCGCGCAGCTGCTGCGGAGCCAGGGCAAAGAGGTCGTCTACTACCTCGTGGGTCGCAAGGCCCAGGGGTACTTCGCCTTCCGTCGTCGTGACGCCGAGCAGGTGTGGACGGGCAACACGGACCAGCCCGAGTTCGTCACGGCGAAAGAGATCGGCGACGCCGTCGTCTCCAAGTTCCTCACCGAGGCGGCCGAGGGCGGCGTGGACGAGATCCACATCGTCTACAACCGTTTCGTGAACATGGTCAGCCAGGTTCCCGAGGTCGTCCGTCTGCTTCCCCTCGAGGTCGTCGAGGGCATCGAAGAGCCCGGAGAGGACGAGGTCCTGCCGCTGTACGACTTCGAACCCGATCCGACCGAGGTCCTCGATGCCCTGTTGCCGGTCTACATCGAGAGCCGCATCTTCAACGCCATGCTGCAGTCGGCCGCCTCCGAGCACGCCGCCCGTCAGAAGGCCATGAAGGCTGCCAGCGACAACGCCGACACCCTCATCCGCGACTTCACCCGTCTGGCCAACAACGCGCGTCAGGCCGAGATCACGCAGCAGATCTCCGAGATCGTGGGCGGCGCAGACGCCCTCGGGTCGGCCAAGTAGAGCTCTGCACCACAGCATCATCATCCGAAGAGAGAGAAGCCATGACTGACACCGCAACCGCACCGGTCGCGACCGAGTCGGCTCCCGGCGTCGGGCGCATCGCCCGGGTCACGGGCCCCGTCGTCGACATCGAGTTCCCGCACGATGCCATCCCCGGCGTCTACAACGCGCTGACCACGAAGATCACCATCGGTGACACGACCACGCAGATCACGCTCGAGGTCGCCCAGCACCTCGGTGACGACCTCGTCCGTGCCATCGCCCTCAAGCCCACCGACGGCATCGTCCGTGGGCAGGAGGTCATCGACACCGGCGCGCCCATCTCGGTGCCCGTCGGCGACGTCACCAAGGGCAAGGTCTTCAGCGTCACGGGCGAGATCCTCAACCTCGAGGGTGACGAGACGGTCGAGATCACCGAGCGCTGGCCCATCCACCGCAAGCCCCCGAAGTTCGACCAGCTCGAGTCCAAGACCCAGCTGTTCGAGACGGGCATCAAGTCCATCGACCTCCTCACGCCTTACGTGCAGGGCGGCAAGATCGGTCTCTTCGGTGGTGCGGGTGTCGGCAAGACCGTCCTCATCCAGGAGATGATCCAGCGTGTCGCGCAGGACCACGGTGGTGTGTCGGTCTTCGCCGGCGTCGGTGAGCGTACCCGCGAGGGCAACGACCTCATCGCCGAGATGGACGAAGCGGGCGTGTTCGACAAGACCGCGTTGGTCTTCGGCCAGATGGACGAGCCGCCGGGAACCCGTCTCCGCGTCGCGCTGTCGGCCCTCACGATGGCCGAGTACTTCCGCGACGTGCAGAAGCAGGACGTGCTCCTCTTCATCGACAACATCTTCCGCTTCACGCAGGCCGGTTCCGAGGTCTCGACCCTTCTGGGTCGCATGCCCTCGGCCGTGGGTTACCAGCCCAACCTGGCCGACGAGATGGGTGTCCTCCAAGAGCGCATCACCTCGACGCGCGGTCACTCGATCACCTCGCTGCAGGCGATCTACGTGCCTGCCGACGACTACACCGACCCGGCTCCCGCGACGACGTTCGCGCACCTCGACGCGACCACCGAGTTGTCGCGTGAGATCGCGTCCCAGGGTCTCTACCCCGCGATCGACCCGCTTACGTCGACCAGCCGCATCCTCGACCCGCGTTACCTGGGCCAGGCGCACTACGACACGGCGATCCGGGTCAAGGCCATCCTGCAGAAGAACAAGGAGCTGCAAGAGATCATCGCCATCCTCGGTGTCGACGAGCTCTCCGAAGAGGACAAGATCACGGTGTCGCGTGCGCGCCGCATCCAGCAGTTCCTCTCGCAGAACACCTACATGGCCAAGAAGTTCACTGGTGTCGAGGGCTCGACCGTCCCGCTGAAGGACACCATCGAGTCCTTCACCGCGATCGCCGACGGCGAATTCGACCACGTGGCCACGCAGGCATTCTTCAACGTCGGCTCCATCTCGGACGTCGAAGAGAAGTGGGCTCAGATCCAGAAGGAGAACGGCTGATCGTGGCTGCTCTCACTGTCAGCGTCGTCTCGGCCGACCACGAAGTGTGGTCGGGCGAGGCGTCGTCGATCGTCGCTCGCACCGCCGAGGGTGAGATCGGGATCCTTCCCGGTCACGAGCCGATCCTCGCCATCCTGGCCTCGGGTCAGGTCAGGGTCCGGTTGTCCGACGGCACCACCGTCGAGGCGACTGCCGACGACGGTTTCCTGTCCGTCGAGAACGACACCGTGACGGTCGTCGCGCGCAACGCACAGCTCAACTGAGCTCCGCCCGTCTGCACCACCGAACGACATGCTGTTCCTGCTGCCCCCGTCCGAGACCAAACTCGACGGGGGCAGCGTCGGTTCGCGGCTCGATGTGACGGCACTGTCGTTCGACGAGCTCGACGGCCCTCGCCGCGCCTCCTTGGCCTTGCTCGACGAGATGTCGGCCGACGTCGCGGCGGCCGCCGCCGCACTCAAACTCGGTCCCACGCAGGCTCACGAGGTCGAGCGCAACCGGCTCGTGACCGTGTCGCCCACGATGCCCGCTCTGTCGCGCTATACGGGGGTCCTCTTCGACCCTCTCGGTGTGGCAGGCATGAGTGCCGACGCGTGGACGTGGGCTCACCGGCACGTACTCGTGCATTCGGCCTTGTTCGGCTTGCTCCGGGCTGGTGACGAGATCCCCGCCTACCGGCTCTCACACGACTCGAGGGTTCCCCGGACGTCGTTGAAGAAACTCTGGCGAGGGCCGGTGTCCGCGGTCCTGGCAAGCGTCGGCGAACTCGTCGTCGACCTGCGATCCGAGGGATACGTCGGTCTGGGGCCGGCGGGGACGAGGTCGACGTACGTCCGGGTCGTCTCGGATGCGGGCGACCGACGCCGAGCCCTCAACCACTTCAACAAGAAGAGCAAGGGGTTGTTCGTTCGCGCCCTCCTGGCCGATCGTCCGGACCTGGCCGACATCGGCGACCTGACGGAGTGGGCCCGCGGTCGAGGTTTCGTGCTCGAACCCGGAGACGAGAGCGTGCTCGTGGCCGAGTCGGTCCTGCAGGCGTCCGTCTGATCGCCGGGCGGGCGGCGACGCTTCGGCTCTGTCTCAGTCCAGGGGCACGGGACCCTCTCGGAACGCGATGCCCTCGTGGCGGAGGAGCCACTTCTTCGTCTCGACTCCTGTGCCCACGGTGTAGCCGGTGACGCCGCCCGTCCGGCCCAGGACGCGGTGGCACGGGACGAGCAGGGGGAGCGGATTCGCCGCCACCGCTCCACCGACGGCTCGCCCGGCCCGAGGATTGCCGAAGGTCCCGCCGAGTCGTCCATAGGTCGTGGCCCGTCCCCACTCGACCTCGAGCAGCGCGGACCAGACCGAGCGCTGGAAGCTCGAACCGACCAGGCGGAGCGGAAGATCGAAGCGGGTACGCACCCCTTCGAAGTAGCCGTCGACCTGACGTCGGGCGGCGTCGAGCAGGTTGTCGGGCCGCTCGGGTTGACCGTCGTGAGGCAGGACGCCCTCACGCTCGATCGCGAGGCCCTCGACGGCGAAGTGGCGACCGACGATCTCGATGCGTCCCACGGGGGAGTCGAGTCGGACGAGCCCCGGCGGTTCGTCGTCGTCGGCACGGCCGGGTGGCAGCGGGGGTACGAGGACGAGGTCGGTCATGGCGTCACGCTAGGGCGGCCGCCCGGTCGGGACGCCGGAGAACGGGCCGGGTGTGCACCGGCGGCTGCCGCACCCGGCGTGGGGAGGAGACGTGCGGTGGTGCAGCCTGGGCGCCGGTGTGGACGCGGCACCCGAACGGACCGGTCACCGGGCGCTACCGTGGAGGTCGTGGTCGCCGACCCGCGTCAGAGCCCCCGGTGAGAGGAACGAGATGCCCACCGAACAGTCACCAGGATCGTGGCACCGAGTCGGCTCGATCGACGACACGGTCGTCGGTCGCCCTGCCCGCCCCTCGGGCGTCGACGAGACGGACGCGGACGACACGGTCCTCCGGGTCTCCCCGCCGGCACGGCCGCCGACGAGCGGGGAGCCGAACCCGTCGGGCCGACCCACCCCGCGCCTCCACGGGGTGAGGGTCGCCGGGCAGGACCTGTCGCTCGACGTGCCCGTCATCGTGGGGCGTCGCCCGACCGGGCCGCGCGTGGGCTCTGGACCCCTGCCACGGTTGGTGACCGTGCCGTCTCCGCGACACGAGGTCTCGGGGGCGCACGTCGACGTGCGCCAGCACGGGGGCACCGTCGTCGTCACCGACCTGCGTTCGACGAACGGGACCCGGGTGATCGAGCCCGGACGCCTTCCCGTCGTTCTCCGGCAAGGCGAGTCGCTCGTCGCCCGTGCAGGCACGATAGTGGACGTAGGTGACGGGAACCTTCTCGAGATCCTGCCTCCCCAGCGCATCATCCCGACGAAAGAACCCCTCCTGTGACAGAGCTCGGCCGCCCCACGACCGCCCACGCCCTCGGCCTCGACGGCCCGGGGCTCACCTTCGACTGGGCGGGGGTGACCGACGTGGGTCGTCGCCGAGCGCACAACGAGGACAGCTACCTCGCAGAGGCGCCGCTGTTCGTCGTGGCCGACGGCATGGGAGGGCACAGCGCGGGCGACGTGGCGAGCGACGCGGTCGTGCGCCGCATGAGCGAGATCGCGTCACGCCCGTTCGCCACCACGGACGACGTCGAGACGGCCCTCCGCGTGGCCACGGAGGACATCGCGGTGGCGGCGGCCGACACCGAGCTCGGGGTCGGCACGACGGCCACCGGGGCGTTCCTCTCACGAGAGGGAGAAGGCGCCGAGGTCGACTTCACGGTCTTCAACGTGGGCGACTCCCGCGTGTACATGTTCGAAGACGGCCGTCTCCGCCAGGTGACCGTCGACCATTCCGTCGTCCAGGAGATGGTCGACGCGGGGCTCCTGCACGCGGACGACGCCGAGAAGCACCCCGACAGCAACGTGATCACCCGGGCGGTCGGGTTCGACGTCGACCCGCGTCCGGATTACTGGAGGGTGCCCGCCCGACCCGGCCTGCGCCTCCTCGTCTGCTCGGACGGCCTGACCAAAGAACTGTCCGCCGGGCGGATCGCCGAGCTCCTCGGCGGCGTCGACGGTGCCGAGCCGGCGGCGACGGCCCTCGTCGAGGCCGCCGTCGAGGCGGGTGGACGCGACAACGTCACGGCCGTCGTCGTGGACGTCCGGAGCGCCGAGACGACGGACGCCGAGTAGGCGCGACACGCGGACACGGACGGCCCCGCCCCCGAAATGGGGGGACCGGGTCCGTCCACAGGGGGGCCCACGGGCCTCTCGGGCGTCGGGGACCCCCACGTAGAATGGCTGCGGTCGGACCGACGCCGACCTGTTCCGCCCAGCCGACCCGGCATCGATCCCCAGAGGAGGCGACGTGGCTCGACGACTGCCTTCGGCGCCCCCCGTCCTGCCGGGATTCTCGCATGTGCGCGTGCTCGGGTCGGGCGGCTTCGCCGACGTGTTCCTCTACGAACAGAACATGCCGCGCCGGCAGGTCGCGGTGAAGGTCATGCTCAGCGAGGTCGTGAACGACCAGGTCCGCCAGATGTTCCAGGCCGAGGCGAACCTCATGGCCCAGCTGAGTGCCCACCCGTCGATCCTCACGGTGTTCCAGGCCAGCGTCTCGGCCGACGGCCGTCCGTACCTGGTGATGGAACTCTGCTCGTCGTCGTTGAGCGAGCGGTACCGGCGCGACCGCATCCCCGTCGCCGACGTGCTGCGCATCGGCGTCAAGATCGGCAGCGCGGTCGAGACGGCCCACCGGCAGGGCGTCCTCCACCGCGACCTGAAACCCTCGAACATCCTCATGACGGCCTACGGCCACCCCGTGCTGTCGGACTTCGGCATCGCCGCGTCCCTCAGCGAGAGCGAGCCGCAAGAGGTCGTCGGCATGTCCATCCCGTGGTCGGCCCCCGAGGTGCTGCTCGACGAGACCAACGGCACCATCGAGTCCGAGGTGTGGTCCCTCGGTGCGACGGTGTACTCGCTGCTCGCCGGCCGGAGCCCCTTCGAGGTCCTCGGCGGCGACAAGAACGGTGCGTCCGACCTGATCGGTCGAATCGACAAGGCCAAGCTCGTGCCCACCGGACGGACGGACGTCCCTCCCACCCTCGAGCGACTGCTCGCGAGGTCCATGTCGCGGCGCCCCGAGAACCGCCAGGCCAGCGTCCTCGAGTTCGTGCGCGAGCTCCAGCAGGTCGAGAGCGAGATCGGCGTCGCGCAGACCCCCATCGAGGTGGCGGTCGACGACTGGGCCCTGGCGACCGTGGCCGACCTCGAGGACAAGACGCGCCTCCGGGGTGTGACCCCCGTGCAGGCCTCGCGGCGTCGCCGCCGGCGCCGGGCGACCGAGGCCCAGGTCCAGGCGCAGCACGGCGGTTCGCTCCAGCAGAGCCGCGCCGTGCCTCGCAGCACGGGTACACGTCCGACGCGGCGTCGGTCGTTGCTCGTCGTGACGTGGGCCCTCGTCGCGGCGTCGGTGGTGGGGATCGGCCTCGCGGCCGCCGCGACGCTGGTGCTCGTCCGCTCGACGTCGACCGACATCCCCCGGGTGGCCGACGTCGCGTCGTCGAGCGACGGCTCCTCGGTGGTCTTCACCTGGAGCGACCCGGGGCTCCGAGCGGGTGACACCTACGTCATCTCGACCGGGGGGCAGACGAGCCAGCAATCCGCCGACCGGTTCGTCGCCACCCCCGCCGACCCGGGTGACGAGGTCTGCATCACCGTCTCCGTGAGCCGCGGTGGTTCGACCGGCCCGGAGAGCAACGAGAACTGCGCGACGGCGGGTCAGGGCTGATGGGGCGGCTGCTCGACTGGGCCTCCCGTCGTCGATCCGCCGTCGTCACCGGGGTCGGAGTGGTCGTGGTGGCCACGCTCGTGACGACCGTCGCCGTGGCCAGCGGTGGCTACGAGGCCCAGCGCGTCGACCTCTCCGACGGAACGGTCTGGGTCGCCAACGGAGAACGCGCCGCGATCGGTCGGGCGAACACCGACGTCCTGCAGCTCAACTCCGCCGTGCGCGGCACCGGTGCCGACCTCTCGGTCGTCCAGCGCGAGCAGGACGTCCTGCTCGTGGATCGCAGCAACGCCACGGTCGGTGTCGTCGACACCGCCACGGCCGAGGTGGCCGAGAGCGTCCCGCTCCCGCCCGAATCGCCCGACGTGTCGATCGCCGGGGACCGTGTGCTCGTCGTGTCACAGGGCACGGGGGAGGTCTGGAGCCAACCGCTCTCGGACCTGGCGTCCTTCAGCAACGAGGTCGACCCCGATCTCAGCCTCGGCAAGGGACTGGTCACCGACGTCACGCCCGACGGCCGTGTGGTCGCCTACTCGTCCGACACCGGCAGGGTGTCGATCTTCGACGGAACGGTGTCCCCCGACGTCGCCGAGACGCACGACGTGCCCGCCTCGTCGTCCTCCGGGTACCAGGTGGCCT
Organism: Frigoribacterium sp. ME-P-080; assembly: GCF_030209595.1. Taxonomy (NCBI): domain Bacteria; kingdom Bacillati; phylum Actinomycetota; class Actinomycetes; order Micrococcales; family Microbacteriaceae; genus Frigoribacterium; species Frigoribacterium sp. ME-P-080. The sequence continues at coordinate 49,562 of NZ_JARVRR010000006.1, read as the reverse complement.
CGGTCGGCGGTCACTGGGCCGTGCTCGATGCCGTCACGGGGGAACTGGTCGTCGACGGACGGCAGGTCGACCTGTCCGACCGGGCCTCGGGCGGGCTCGCCCTGCAGACGGGGTCCGACACGGGCGACGAGGTCCTGGTCGCGACGTCCACCGGCCTCTTGTCCGTGTCGATCGACTCCTCACGGGTCGCCGAGGTCGTCGGCGGACGCGAGGGCAAGCCCGCGCGACCCGTCGTCGTCGGCGACTGCCGCTTCGGCGCCTGGGCGGGCGGGTCGGCGTGGAGCGACTGTGCGTCGGCCCGCGGGGGAGTCCTCGACCTCGAACAGGTCACCGGAGGGGCGAGCCTGGTCTTCGACGTCAACGCGCGCCGGGTCGTGCTCAACGATCCGGCGTCGGGTCGGTCCTGGGCGGTCCAGCGTTCCGGCGAGCTCATCGACAACTGGTCGGACCTCTTCCAAGAGGACCGCGACCAAGAAGAGCAACAGGAGAACGACGACCGGCAACCGCCCGAGTTGGATCTCGACCAGAAACCACCGGTCGCCGTGGACGACGCGTTCGGCGCACGACCCGGTCGAGCGAGCACCCTGCCCGTGCTGCTCAACGACTACGACCCGAACGGCGACCCGCTCGTGATCGACGACGTGTCCGCACTCGACGACGCCGTCGGCCGGGTCGACCTCGTCAACGACCGACAACAGGTGCTCCTCACCCTCACCGACTCGGCTTCCGGCACGTTCTCGTTCGACTACACCATCTCCGACGGACGTGGCGGTCAGGCCAGCGCGACGGTCGCCCTCACCGTGCGCCAACCGTCGGAGAACTCGCCGCCGCAGCAGGCGCGCAGGACGTCGGCGTCGGTGTCGTCCTCGGGCCGGGTCACCACCTCGGTGCTCGGCGACTGGATCGACCCCGACGGTGATGCCTTCTACCTGACCTCGGCAGGAGGGGCGGCGGGGCTCTCGTACAAGCCCTCGGGGGACGTCGTCTACCAGGACGCCGGTGCGGGCGACACGACCGTCGACGTCCCGCTGACGGTCTCGGACGGCCGTGACGAGGGGCGAGGATCGCTCGCGATCACGGTGATGGGGGCAGGGCAGGTGCCCCTCGAAGCCCTGCCCTTCTCGCAGCAGGCCTATGCGGGCCAGCAGCTGACCGTGCGGCCGCTGACCTACGCTCGAGGCGGCACGGGCACCGTCAAGCTGAACAGCGTCCCGGCGAAGGCCGACGTCACCGTCACGCCGAACTACGAACAGGGCACGTTCCGGTTCCTCAGCGACGTGCCCGGGACCCACCTGCTCGAGTACACCGTGACGGACGGCGACCAGACGGCGACCGGCACGGTCAGGGTGGACGTCCAGTCCCCTCCGGACGCGGGCACACCCCCCGTCACGACGCCCAAGACGATCTTCGTCGAGACGTTGGGCACGCAGACGCTCGACGTCGTCACGACCGATCGTGACCCGGCCAACAACGTCCTCATGCTCACGGCGACCGATGCCGTGCCCGCCGCATCCGGGGTCAGGGTCGAGACGCTCGATCAGCGCTACGCCCGCATCACGCTCGCGGCCCCGCTCGACGACGGGCCGGTCACCTTCGGCTACACCGTCAGCAACGGCCTCGCCTCCGCGACCGGCACCGTGACGGTGGTCGAGATCCCGCGCCGGGCGATCACCCAGCCGCCGATCGCGACCGACGACCAGGTGACCGTCCGGGTGGGGGACTCCATCGACATCGACGTCCTCGCCAACGACGAGCAGCCCGACGGCGACGAGTTGACGCTGGTGCCGCGACTCGAGAGGGACGTCCCGGCCGGCAGCGGGTTGCTCTTCGCGTCGGGTAACCGTCTCCGGTACCTGGCCCCCACCACCCCGGGCAACGTCACGGCGACCTACACCGTCGAGGGCCCCGACGGGCAGCGGGCCTCGGCCCAGGTCGCCATCGCGGTCCGCGAGGTCGACGCGGGCAGCAACGCCGCCCCCGCGCCCCAGTCGGTGACGGCGCGCGTCGTCGCAGGCGAGACCGTGCGCATCGGCGTTCCGCTCGACGGCATCGATCCCGACGGCGACTCGGTCCAGCTGCTCGGGGTGGGCACGAGCCCCGAGAAGGGCAGCGTGTCGACCGTCGGCACCGACTACGTCGAGTACCAGGCGAACGCCAGCTCGGCGGGCACCGACAGCTTCACCTACGCGGTCGTGGACGGCTTGGGTGCCCGGGCCACCGGCACGGTCCGCGTGGGGATCTCGACCCGCGCCGACGGATCGCGCAACCCGATCGCCGTCGCAGACGCCGTGACGATGCGACCCGGGGGGTCCATCACGGTCCGGGTGCTCGACAACGACTCCGACCCCGACGGGGGCGCTTTGTCGGTCGACGCCGTCGAGCCGAACGGCGAGGGTGTCGTCGCCAAGGTCGTGTCGGGGACGATGGTGTCGGTGACGCCCCCCGAGACCCCCGGGACGTACGGCCTCGTCTACACGGTGTCGAACGAGCGCGGCGGGCAGAGCTCGACCTTCGTCACCGTGACCGTCGATCCCGACGCACCACTGAACTACCCGCTCGCCGACGACACGGTCCTCGGACTCAGCGACATCGCCGGTCGGCAGACCGTGACGGTCAACCCCCTGACCAACGTGTTCTTCTCGGACGGCAGCACCTCGCAGCTCGACCTCGGACTGGCCCCGGGATTCGGCTCGACGGCCGAGGTGACGCCGAACTCGCGCGTGACCGTCCGCATCACCGATTCGAGCCAGATCGTCCCGTTCTCGGTCTCGAGGAAGGACGACCCGGGCGTCCGCTCCTACGCGTTCATCGTCGTGCCCGGTTTCGACGACGCCCTGCCGCAGGTCGACCGGACGGTCCGTCCGATCACGGTCGAGAGCGAGAAGGCCGTCACGATCGACCTCGACCGTTACGTGATCTCCGCCGGTACCAACGGAGTCAGACTGACCGACCCCGCGACGGTCCGGGCGACGAACTCGAACGGCGACGACCTCGTGGTCGACGACACGACCCTCCGGTTCACGTCCGCCGACCTGTTCTCGGGTACGGCCTCGATCTCGTTCCAGGTGACCGACGGTCGCTCGGCCGACGACCCGGACGGTCGGACGGCGTCGCTCGTGCTGCCCATCACGGTGACGTCGCGAGAGAACCAGCCACCCGTCTTCAACGGCACCTCGATCGACCTCGAACCGGGCCAGTCCCGCACGCTCGACCTCGCTCGGCTCACCACGTACCCCTATCCGGACGACGTCGACGAGCTCCGGTACTCGGTCGAACAGGGCGGCGTCGCGGGCTTCGGCTTCGACCTGTCCGGGTCGAAGCTCACCGTCTCGGCCGAGGCCGGCACCGCGAAGGGGACGAGCAGGTCGCTCCCCGTCGCCGTCAGCGATGCCCTCAACCCGGGTCGGAGCGGTGCCGTCACCGTGTCGGTCGTGGGATCGACCCGCCCGCTCGCTCAACCGGCCGCCGATCGTGCCGTCGTCAAGCGCGGGGCCTCGACCTCGGTCGACGTGTTGCAGAACGACCAGGCGACCAATCCCTTCCCCGGGCAGGCGCTGCGGGTGGTGGCGATCCGTGGGCTGAACGGGTCGAGCGTGCCGGCAGGCGTCTCGATCACGCCGAGCGGTGACAACCGGAGTCTCGCCGTCTCGGTCGCGGCTTCCGCGGCCCCCGGCGACACGAACCTCCAGTACCAGGTCGCCGACGTCACGGACGACCCCGACCGATACGTCTGGGGCACCGTCACCATCAGCGTGCAGGACGTCCCGAACGCCCCCAATGCCCCGGTCCGAACGGGCACCTTCACGGGGGGACAGCTCACCCTGAGCTACACGGCTCCCGCGGCCAACAACTCGCCGCTGACCGGTTACCGTCTGTCCGGGGCGGGTTCGGCCGGGGGCTCGTACTCCAAGGCCTGCGGGCTGGCGACGGTCTGCACCCTGACCGACCTGCCCGCGGGCCAGCGGTTCTCCTTCACGGTCGTCGCCACCAACGGCGTCGGGGACTCCGCTGCATCGGCGCCGAGTCCCGCTTACAGTGCCGACTACGTGCCCGCCGCACCCACGGGCCTGAGCGCGACTGCGGTGCCGTCGGGCCAGGGCGACACCCGGATCACGTGGACGGACTCGCCGGATCCCCGGCCGGGCTCCGCGATCCAGTCGTACGTCGTCGAATGGTCCGGGCCCACGACGGGATCCCAGACCGTTCGCCGTGGGGTGCAGCAGAGCGTCATCCCCGGCCTCGTCCCGAACCAGAACTACACGGTGAACGTCTTCGCGAAGAACGACGCCGACGTCGACAGCGAGGCGGCGTGGGCCCGGGCGTCCCTGACGCGGGTGGTACCCGTCGGGAGCCCCGGGGTACCCCAGGTCACGGCCACCCCCGTGAGCGGCGGCGTGCAGATCACCTGGACGCCGTCGACCGCGAACGGCGGATCGGCTCCCACGTACCGGGTGGTCCGCGTCGCCGGCTCGGACGGGCCGGTGTCCTGCGACACCCCGGGTGACCCCGTTCCCCTCGCCGGCGGGGGAGCGACGGACTCGTCCGCAGAGGACGGCGTCACCTACCTCTACGTCGTGAAGGCGGACAACGGCACCTTCTGTTCCGCGGGTTCGGGTCGCACCACGGCACTCAAGGCCCCCGGTGCTGCTCGCGCGACCGTGGCGTCGATCGAGAACGGTGGGGGACGCTTCGACGTCAGGGTCTCCGCGACCGACGTGGTGTCGGGTACGGCAGCCCGATTCGAGTGGTCGCAGAACGGGCAGACGGGTTGGCAGCCCCTGGCCGCCGACGGCTTCGTCTCCACCGGGGGATACGGCACCGAACTCCAGGTCTACGTCCGAGGCTGTCGAGACGCTTCCGAGACGTTCTGTGGCGCCGCGTCCGATCGTCAGGCCGCGACGCCCGTGACGGTGCGGCCCGTCATCGTCTCGTGCGTCCCCGGCGAACCCCTCGTGGTCAACCCGCCGTCGAACGGTAACCTCGACTTCTCGGCGACGGTCGAGTTCAACGTGTCGCCCCTCATCCTGGACAACTGGCAGTCCGGAGACAGGAACGGCGCGTACACGACGACGTCCCGGGTCGATCCCTCGGCGACGGAGGTCCGCATCCGCGGGACGGTCGACGGCAAGACCGACAGCGGCTACGCACGGGTCACCTGCGGCTGAAGCCCATGAACGACACATCGAGGAACGAAGACACATGAGCATGACCCCCGAGCAGGCGACCTGGTTCTCCGACATCTTCGGGCGACTGGTGGCCAACGTCGACCAGGTGCTGCTGGGCAAGACCTTCGTCGTGCGACTGTCGTTCACGGCTCTGCTGAGCGAGGGGCATCTGCTGCTCGAGGACTTCCCGGGCACGGGCAAGACCTCGCTCGCCCGCGCGATCGCCCAGAGCGTCCAGGGCTCGAGCAACCGTGTGCAGTTCACCCCCGACCTCCTGCCCGGCGACATCACCGGCGTCAGCATCTACGACCAGAAGGCCGGTGGGTTCGAGTTCCACCGCGGGCCGATCTTCTCCAACATCGTCCTCGCCGACGAGATCAACCGCGCCAGCCCCAAGACGCAGTCCGCCCTCCTCGAGGTGATGGAAGAGAGCCGCGTGACCGTGGACGGCGTCAGCCACGCCGTGGGTTCGCCGTTCATGGTGATCGCCACCCAGAACCCGGTCGAGCAGGCCGGCACCTACCGTCTTCCCGAGGCCCAGCTCGACCGGTTCATCATGAAGACCTCGATCGGCTACCCCGATCACGCGGCGACCGTCCGCATCCTCGAGGGCTCCGCCACGAGGGTCCACGAGGGCAGCCTCAACCCGATCGTCCAGGCCGGGGTCATCACCGAGATGGCGCAACTCGCCCGCACCGTGCACGTCGAGCCCACCATCAGTGACTACGTCGCCCGGCTCGTCGACGGGACGCGAACGGCCCAGGAGGTCCGTCTCGGTGTGAGCGTCCGCGGTGCGCTGGCCCTCGTCCGTTCGGCCAAGACCTACGCGGCGTCCCTCGGTCGTCACTACGTGATCCCGGACGACGTCAAGTCGCTCGCCGAGCCCGTGCTCGCCCACCGTCTCGTGCTCGACCCCGAAGCGGAGTTCGACGGGGTCACGCCGTCCAGCGTCGTGAGCCAGCTGCTCATCGAGACGGCGCCACCCGCCGAGCGGGTAGCCGTGTGAGCGAGCGTCCTCGAGGCACCGACCGGGCCGCCCGGCCCGCGCCGGGGTCGACCGTGGACGGGTCCCGCGCCGGCCGGACACGACCGCGGGTCGGCACCCGCGGCGCCGACCAGCGATTCGATTCCGCGTTCTCGACGGGAACGCAAGGACTGACGAACGCCCGGACCCGGATCGTCGGCGACCGTACCGGCATCGGAGCGGACCTGCTCGTCCTGCTGGTCAGGACGACGCGTGGGGCTCGCCGTTCCGTCCGCCGGGCGTTCACCAGCGCCTCCTCGGTGGTCACGCCCTTCGGGTGGTCGATGCTCGTCGCCGCACCGGTCGGGCTGCTCGTCGGCTACCTGCTCGGCTGGACCGAGCTCGTGGTGGTCGGCTTCGCCGCGATCGTCCTGCTGCTCGTCGCAGGGCTCGCTCTCGTCGGACGGAACACCGTCCGCATCACGCTCGAGATCCCGCACGAGCGCGTGGCCGTCGGCGCCCCGGCGGCCGGCACCGTGCGGGTGCGCAACGCGAGCGCCCGCCGCATCCTCGGAGTGTCCGTCGAGGTCCCCGTCGGTCCGGGTCTCGCCGAGATCGGCCTGCCGAGCCTCCGATCGGGAGACGAGGTCGCCGAGTCGTTCGACCTGCCCACCACGCGACGCGGCGTCGTGGCCGTGGGTCCGGTCAGCACCGTGCGAGGCGACCCGGTCGGCCTCGCCCGACGCGAGATCGAGTGGACCGGCGTCACCGAGGTGTTCGTGCACCCTCGCACCATCGGCATCCCGAGCACGAGCACGGGTCTCATCCGTGACCTCGAGGGCAACCCGACGCGTGACCTCTCGCCCAGCGACATCTCGTTCCACGCCCTGCGCGAGTACCAGCCGGGCGACGAACGACGGAACATCCACTGGAAGTCGACCGCCAAGACTGGCACCTACATGGTGCGGCAGTTCGAGGAGAGCCGGCGCAGCCACCTGGTCATCGCCCTGAGCCTCGCGGCCGGTGACTTCGCCAACGACGACGAGTTCGAACTGGCCGTCAGCGTCGCGGGTTCTCTCGGTGCCCGCGCCATCCGTGACGCGCGTGAGGTCAGCGTCGTCGTCGGCGAGACCACCCCCGAGTTCGCCAAGCGGAAGAACCTCGAGATCCGCTCCCTGAGCACGCTGACCCGGAACCGCCTGCTCGACGAACTCGCGGTCGTCACGTCGGCGGAGTCGGCGCTGGCCATCACCGACGTCGCGCGGGTGGCGGGTGATCAGGTCGTGGGGATCTCGGTGGCGTTCCTCGTCGTCGGGTCCACGACGACGGTCACCGAGATGCGCGCCGCAGCCCTGCAGTTCCCCCTGGGGGTGGAGGCGGTGGCGATCGTGTGCGACCCCGAGACGGTCCCCGGCATGAGGCGCATCGCCGACCTCACCGTGCTGACCATCGGGTTCCTCGAGGACCTGCAGAAGTCGCTCGCCCGAACGGCGAGCGCATGAGCGTCGTCGACGGGGTCCGGACGCCCGCGGGGCCCGCGGCGCCTCCTCCGCGCGCACGGTCCCGCGCGCGGCCGTCACGACTGCGAGCCCCGTTCGTCGCCTGGGTCGTCGCGTTGTTCGCGGCCTCGCTCGGCGCCGCGACCGTGACCTTCTGGCCGGTGTACGAGAGCGCCGCCTTCGTCGTGCTCGTCGTCATCGCCTTCGCCGTCGGCGTGGTCATCGCGCTGGGCACGGCCGCCCTCCGGCTGTCGAGCGTGTGGGTGTTCGCGGCGACGATCGTGGCTTACCTGTTGCTCGGGGTGCCGCTCGCCGTGCCGTCGCAAGCCTTCGGCGGCGTGCTGCCCACGGGTCGGGGCCTCCTGACGTTGGTCTCGGCGACCGCTCTCGGCTGGAAGCAGCTCGTCACCATCGCCTTGCCGGTGGGCAGCTACGAGGCCCTGCTGGTGCCGGTCTTCGCGCTGGTCCTCGTCGGCACGGTCGTCGGCCTGTCCGTCGCGCTCCGCAGCCGACGCGGAGAACTCGCCGTCGTCGTTCCCGTCGTCGTCTGGATCGCGGCGATCGTGCTCGGTCCGGGCGAGGCCTGGTGGCCCCGCGTCACCGGTCTCGCCGTGTTGGTGACGGTGGTCGCCTGGGTCGTCTGGTGGCGCCTCCGTCGACGTCGCATCGCGCTCGGGGCCCTCACCACCCGTGCTGTCACGACGTCTGCCGGGCACCGCCCGGTGGCCGTCCGTGCCGTCGTCGGCGCGTTCGCCACGCTGGCCGTCGCAGGGACGGCCGCCACGGTCGCCGTCGCCGCGATCCCGCCGGTCACCGCGCGGACCGTGGCCCGCACGGTGGTCGAGCAACCGTTCGATCCGCGGGACCACGTCAGCCCGCTCAGCGGCTTCCGTGCGTACGAACAGGAGCCCACCGTCGACCAGGCGCTCCTCACGGTCTCTGGCCTCCGCGACGGTCAGCGACTGCGGGTGGCGACGCTCGACACCTACGACGGTGTCGTCTACAGCGTCGGCAGCGGCGAGGTCGACAGCGCCTCCGGGTTCTTCACCCGCGTGCCGTCCGACGTCGACCAATCCCGCGTCGACGGGCAGGCGACCGCGGTGGACGTCACGATCGGTGCCTACGACGACCTCTGGCTCCCCACCGTCGGCCGACTCGAGTCCGTCTCGTTCGGCGGACCCACGGCGGATGCCCGGCGGGACGCGTTCTTCTACAACGACTTCACGGGTACGGCGGCCGTCCTCGGCGGACTGCGACAGGGCGATTCGTACCGACTGGACGCGGTCGAGCCCCGCCAGCCCGGCGACGACGAACTCGACGCGCTCACACCGGGGACCGCCACCGTGCCGACGCCGCGGGACGTGCCGGACGAGCTCACCTCCTCGCTCGAGGAGGACGTCGCCGGGGTCCAGGGCCCCGGGGCGCGCCTCCGGGCAGCGCTGAGCGCCCTGCGCGAGGACGGGTACGTGAGCCACGGCGTCACCGCCGACGAACCCGTCAGCCGATCCGGGCACGGTGCGGACCGCATCGCCCAGCTCTTCACCGATCCCGTCATGATCGGCGACGCCGAGCAGTACGCGACGGCCGCCGCGCTCATGGCCGACCGGCTGGGGTTCCCGGCGAGGGTCGTCATGGGATTCGCCCCCGAGACGGACGGGGGCCCCGTCGACGTCACGGGGTCGAGCGTGACCGCCTGGATCGAGGTCGACACCGCCCAGTACGGCTGGGTGGCGCTCGACCCGAACCCGGCTGAACGTCCCATCCCCGAGGACCAGGTACAGGACCCGACGCAGATCTCCCGGCCCGAGTCCGTCGTCCAGCCCCCACCCCAGGATCCTCAGATGCGGGACGACCAGACGCCGCCGCAGTCCGAGCAGGACGATCCCGAGACCCCTCCGGCCTGGTTGGCCATTGTCCTGGCGGTCGTGCGGGTCGTCGGCTGGAGCGCCCTCGTCGCCGGTCTGCTCGCGGCCCCGTTCGTGACGGTCGTGGTCCTCAAGGCGCAGCGGCGTCGTCGCCGCCGGACGGCGACGAGTCCCTCCGACCGCATCAGCGGCGGCTGGCACGAGTTCCAGGACGCCGTGGTCGACCACGGCATCCGCACCCCGCCCGCGGCGACCCGGAGCGAGGTCGCCGCCGTCGTCGGTGGCTCGCGTCCCGCCGTGCTCGCCCGGGTGGCGGACCGTGCGGTGTTCTCGCCGAACCCGCCCGCGGAGTCCGACGCCGACCGCGTCTGGACGGCCGTCGCCGAGATGAGACACGCCCTCGGCGTCGGGCTCACGAGGCGGCAGCGGTTCGCCGCGGCGGTCTCGCTCCGATCTTTGCGTGGTTACCATGGGCGCACCCCTCCCGAGCGACAGAGGAACGACTGATGTACTGCCCCACCTGTGCCAGCCCCCTGCCCGTCGGCGCGATGTTCTGCGGCGAGTGCGGTCGGGCGGTCTCGAGCGCAGACCTCGCGGCCGCCCGCCGTCGGGCGGACGCCGCCGCCGAGCACGTCGACGCCACCAGTGCACCCGACCTGCCCGAGGCTCCTCCGCGTGCGACCTCGCACCCCCGCCGCAGCGATGCGCAACCCCCGTGGTGGGTGCGCGACCGTCAGGCCGACACCGGCGTGCCCGAGGTCGAGGTCGAGCCGACCCGTGTCGATCACGCGCGGTCCGAAGTGCCCGCGTCGGCTCCCGAGCCCCCGGTGTGGCCGGTCGACGATCGAACCGTCGTGTCCACGGGCGAGGACGACCGCCCGACGGCCTCCGAGGAGGCGCGGGCCGAGTCCCCGAGGACCCCTGACCCCGGCAACCCCGCCGTCTCCGGCGTCCCCGCCGTCCCCGCCGTCCCCGACGGCCCGGTCGGGGCCCTCGCGACGACGGCACCCGAGACGGTCGGATCGCCGACACCGCTCCGAGTGCCCTCCGAGCACCCCGACAACGGGCCCCGCCCCTCGTCCGCCCCGCTCTGGACGGCGTCGTTGACGCCTCTCGCATCGGACGAGTCCTCTCCCGACGTGGTGGCCGCCGTCGAACCCCCCTCCGCCGAGGCGTCCCACGGACGTCGAGACGACGACGGCGAGGTCCGGTCAGGCGAGGTCGAGACGTCCACCGCCCCTGACGGAACCCGGCCGGTCGAGAACGACCACACCGAGGGCGCGACCGACCCCGAGGCGACGGTGATGCGGGACGAGTCCGCTCCCTCGTCCGACTCCGCCTCCGAGGTCGTCCCCGGCGACCTGGTCGCGCCTCCTGCGGGCCCGCCGCCTCTCGTGCGGCCGACGGCCGACGGGCCGCGGGACGGCGACACCGCCCCGGTGGCCGCCCTCGGCCGTGACCTCCGCCCGCCCGTCCCGAGCGGGTCCCGGCCCGCTCTCCCCGACTCCGACCGCCCCGAGCCCGTACCGCTCGTCGGGCCCGCACCGCTCGTGGACCCCGTACCGCTCGTCGAACCGGGCTCCGCCGTCGTTCCCGAACGGTGCACGCACTGTGGCGCACCCATCGACGAGGACGACATCTTCTGCGGTGAATGCGGTGCGGTCGTGCAGTCGGTCGCCTTGTCGTTCACGGGCCCGGTCGTCCCGCTCCCGCCCGAGTGGCGACCCGACGGCGAGTCCGTCCTCCGCCGTCGTCCCGCCACACAGGACCGTGAGGGCGCCGGATCGGGCTCCGACGACGCCGGGACCTCTCCGGACGGCCCGGGCTCCGGCGACGACGTACCCGTCCGAGACGAGGCCGACGACCGGCAGGACGCCACGCCACGCCCGGCACCCGAACCGATCGACCACGTCCCGGGCTTCCGCGCCGAACGACCGGCGGCGACTCCGACGCCGAGCGTCGCCGACCTCCCCCCTGCTCCCACGTCGTCGTCGGCTCCGTCCTGGCGCCCGCGTCGGGTGCCCGTGGACCTGCCCGACGACGCCGACGTCGACGAGACCCGGATCGTCCGTCGTGGTGCACTCGGAACCGAGTACGTGCTGCAGTTCAGCACCGGTGAGAGCATCACGGTCGACGGGACCGGCCTCGTCGGCCGTGCACCGACGCCCCAGCCGGGGGAGCGCTTCGACCAGCTCGTCCGCATCGTCGATCCCGGCAAGTCCGTGTCGAAGACGCATCTGGAGTTCGGTCAGGAGGCCGGAGCCCTCTGGGTCAGCGACCGGTGGTCCGGCAACGGGACGGTCGTCCGTCCTCGTGACCTCCCGCCCCGCCGTGCCGATCCCGGAGTCCGCGTCCGCGTGACGCGTGGCACCCGGGTCGAGATCGGCGAGCAGTTCTTCGTCGTGGTCTGACCCACGGCTCCTCCCCACGCGGCAGGGTGGTCGGTCCTTCCCCCGACCCGACCACCCGGTACCCGCCGCGGCCGGTGCTCCGCTCCACTGGAGTCATGAACTCCTCGACCACCGCGGCGTCACCGGTCCTGCCGTCCCGCGTCCGGCTGCCGTCCGGGCCGGCCAGACCCCGCCCGACGGCGACGCCCGTGGCGGCGATGTCGACGGGTGCCGTCGTGTCCGCGTGCGGTGCTCTCGTCCCGTGGACCGCGCCGCCTGCCGTCCTCGGGCTCTCGCTCGCGACGGCTCTCGCGGTCCTCGTCGGCTGGGCCGTCGACCGTGTCGTCGGGGCGACGCTCACGGCACGGCGCGAACGGTCGAGGTTCCTGGCCGCCCTCGACGACGTCGACGAGGTCGTCGCGCGCCTCCGGGCGGTGCGGTCGCGTGAGCTGGCCGACTGGTACCCGACGGCCGATCGGCTCGACGAGTGCGACGTCGCACGTCGTCCGACCCGGGTGCTGGTGCTCGGGGTGGGTCGCGCCTCCAGCGGGCTCGTCCTCGAGGGGCGTCCCGAGGACGACCTCGAGCCGGGCGACCCGGTCGCCGAACGTCTGGCACGCCTCCGGGCCGAGGCGGCCACCCTCGACGAGGCTCCGCTGTGCGTGCCCCTCTCGTCGGCCGTGAGGGTCGTCGGTCCACCCGTGGTGGCCGAGGCCGTGGCGTCGGGCCTCCGCCGTCAGCTCCGGGCCGCAGGGGCATCGTCGGTCGACGCGGCCGCGGCGATCGACTGCGTGGTGGTCCGGGCGCCGACCTCGGGCGGGGCCCGGCCCGAGGCCGAGCCACCCCCGGTCGACACCGTCGTCGTGATCGGTCAGGACGGAGGAGCGACGGTCACCCTCAAGGACGGCCGGCCGTGCCGACAGAGCCTGCGGGTCGCCTTCGTGTCGGTGCTCGACGACGTCGCGCGGTGCGCCTAGCGGTCGACCCCGCTGCCCAGGCGGATGCGGCCCACCAGGCCGTCACCGCCGGTGACCTTCTCGAGCGTGCGCTCGACGACGCGAGCGGCGGCGGCGGCGTCGACGGCCCCCTCGTCGACCAGGAGGCGCAGCGCGACCAGGGTGCCGGCCCTCACGTTCCCGTCGAGCACCTTCACGGCCACCGCGACGCCGTCGGTCGTGCCCATCACCATGACGCCCTCGGCGCCGAGCTTGGCCAGCACGCCCAGCTCGTCGATCGTCACCGTGTTGGCTCGACCGGGGCCGTCGATCGCCCAGGCGTCGCCCAGGACGGCCTCGACGAGATGCGCGGCGTGGCCGTCGCGTCCCGGCCCGGTCGCGCCGACCGACCCGGTGATGCGCGCGATCGCCCGGGCCAGGCCGACCACGGTGGTCGCGATCACCGGGGCACCGCAGCCGTCGACGCCGGAGTGGTCAGCGGCCTCGCCGGTGAACTCGGCGACCGTCGCGCGCACCGCGGCCTGCAGGGGGTGGTCGGTGGCGACGTAGCGGGACGGGTCCCAGTCGTTCTCGGCACAGGCGAGGAGGAACGCGGCGTGCTTGCCCGAGCAGTTCATCGCGAGCCGGCGCGGCGCGGTGGCCTCGCGGGCGCTGGCCCGGTCACCGGGCCAGTCCGGCGGGCAGAGGAGGTCGTCCTCGGTGCTGCCCGACCGGCCGAGCAACGCCTCGACCACCTCGAGGTGGGCCGGCGTGCCCGCGTGGCTCGCCGTGGCCAGCACCGCCTGGGGACCGTCGAGGGAGACCCCCGACCGCAGCACCGTGAGCGCTTGCAACGGCTTGAGGCACGAGCGCGGGTAGATGGTCGCGTCGGCGTCCCCGATCCGACGCAGTTCGCGTCCGTCGGCGTCCACGACGACACCGGCTCCGAGGTGACGGCTCTCGTCCCAACCCGAGCGCTCGAGCACGGCCAGCTCGACGCTGGCCGAGGCGGTCAGGGGGTGACGGGAGGGCGCGGCGGGGCGGGGGTCGGTCATGATGGGGAGTGTACCGAGGCCCGCCACGCGACCACGTCGCACCGACGAGGGGCCCGAGAGGGAGGCAGCATGCTCGACCACGACTACGCCGTCGACGTCCGTTGGACGGGCGACCGGGGCGAGGGCACGACCTCGTACCGTTCGTACGGCCGCGACGCCACGATCGTCGCCACCGGCAAGCAGCACGACGTCCTGGCGTCCGCCGACCGCACCTTCCACGGTGACGCGGACCGCTGGAACCCCGAGGAGCTGCTGCTCGCCGCACTGGCGCAGTGCCACCTGCTCAGCTACCTGCACGTCGCCGCGGCCGCCGGGGTGGTCGTGGTCGCGTACGAGGACGCCGCCGTGGGACGGATGACCCAGACGCACGACGGCGGTGGTCGCTTCACCTCGGTGACCCTGCGGCCCCGGGTGACCGTCGCCGACGACGACATGGTCGAGCGCGCCCTCGAGCTGCACGCCGAGGCGAGCCGCAAGTGCTTCATCGCCGCGTCGGTCGCCTTCCCGGTCGGTCACGAGCCCACCGTCGTGGCGGTGTCCAGAGAAGCCGACCCGGCGTGAGGCAGAATGGCACGGCACCTCCGCCGCGCCGAGCCCCACGGCACGACCCCCGTCACCCCGACCGAGAGATCCCCATGCGCCGTTCCCTCGCCCTCCTGGCCGTCCCCGCCCTCCTCCTGTCGCTCGCGGCCTGTGCCGGTGACGCCGGCGGGTCCTCCGATGCGGCGACGCCGAGCAGCTCGTCGCAGGCGACCTCCGACGTCCCGTTGCGCGCCTCCGGCGAGCCCCAGGCCCCGCAGGACGGGTTCCCGACGGTCGAGCTCGACGCCGACGGCCGCCCGACGGTGACCGTCCCCGACGCGGACGCTCCGACCGAACTCGGTGTCGAGACCCTGATCAAGGGCGACGGAGCCACGGTCCAGGCCGGTGACACCGTCACCGTCCAGTACCAGGGCGTCATCTGGAACACCGGCGAGATCTTCGACGAGAGCTGGTCGCGCGGTGCACCGGCCACCTTCTCGACCGACCAGGTCATCACCGGCTTCGCGGACGGCATGGTCGGGCAGACCGTCGGATCGCAGACCGTCGTCGTCATCCCGCCGGCCGACGGTTACGGCGAGGCCGGCGCCCCGCAGGCCGGCATCTCGGGCACCGACACGCTCGTCTTCGTCATCGACATCCTCGCCGTCTCCTAGTCGACCGTCGCCGCCGACCCCCGAGACGACTCCCCGATGATCCGCACCGCGCCTCCTCGTCCGTCCGCCCGTGTCCGCCGTGGACGGTTCGCCGCCGTGGCGGCCGTTCCGCTCGTCGCCCTCGTGCTGAGCGGTTGTACGGGTGGTTCCGACCAGCCGTCTCCCACGGCGAGCGGCGCGACCGGCGACTGCAAGGCGCCGACGTCGGGGGCGCTGTCCGACGGCGTCGACGTCACGGGCGAGGTCGAGAGCAAGCCCGAGGTCGTCTTCGACACCCCGCTCGAGGTCCCGTCGACCCAGCGCACCACCCTGGTCGAGGGCAGCGGCGAGGTCGCCGGGCAGGGCGCCGTGGCCAACGTCCGCATCGCGGTCTACGACGCGACCACCGGGGCCGAGGTCACCTCGGCCGGTTTCGACGAGGGCCAGCAGCCCACGCAGCTCACGGTGAGCACCGACTACTACGTGCCGGGCATCGTCGACGCGATCGCCTGCGTGCCCTCGGGCAGCCGCACGGTGACCGTCGCCTCGGCGGCCGACATGACGACCGCGACCGCGGGGGAGCAGGCGGCCGCACCCACGCCCGTGGTGATCGTCGCGGACGTCGTCTCGATCGTGCCGACCAAGGCGACGGGCGAGGCCCAGCCCCCGAAGGACGGTTTCCCGACGGTCGAGCTCGCCGACGACGGTCGGCCCACCGTGACGATCCCGCCCGGCACCGAACCGCCGTCCGACCTGCAGATCGAGGTCCTGAAGAAGGGCGACGGCCCCGTCGTCCCCGACCCCGCGAACGTCACCGTCCAGTACCAGGGCGTGAACTGGACCACCGGCGAGGTCTTCGACCAGAGTTGGGGCAAGGGAACGCCGACACCGTTCTCGACCGACCAGGTCGTGCCCGGGTTCGCCAAGGCCATGATCGGTCAGACGGTCGGCTCGCAGGTCGTGGTGATCATCCCGCCCGCCGAGGGCTACGGCGAGGCCGGTCAACCGTCGGCCGGCATCGGGGGCACCGACACGCTCGTCTTCGTCATCGACATCCTCTCCGTCGCCTAGCCCCCGGTCCGTCCGACCACGGCTCGCCTCGCGGCGGTGGGCGGCCCCGACGACGCTCGCCCTAGGCTGATCCCATGCGTCGCATCACGATCCTCGGCTCCACCGGTTCGATCGGGGTCCAGGCCCTCGACGTCGTCCGGGCCCACCCCGACCTCTTCGAGGTCGTCGGCCTCTCCGCCGGTTCCGACCGCGAGGGCGTGGCCGCGCAGGCCGCCGAGTTCGGAGTCGAGCACACGGCGCTCGGCACCGACGAGTCGGTGCAGCTCGTCCGCGACGTCCGGGCCGACGTCGTCCTGAACGGCATCACGGGCTCGGTCGGCCTCGCGCCGACCCTCGCCGCCCTCGACTCGGGGGCGTCGCTCGCCCTGGCCAACAAGGAGAGCCTGATCGTCGGAGGCGATCTCGTGACGAAGCGCGCCGCCCCCGGCCAGATCGTGCCGGTCGACTCCGAGCACTCGGCGATCGCGCAGGCGCTGCGGTCGGGCTCCGACCGCGAGGTGCGTCGGCTCGTCCTGACGGCGTCGGGTGGGCCGTTCCGCGGTCGCACACGGGAATCGCTGGCCGACGTCACCCCGCGCGAAGCGCTCGCGCACCCCACCTGGGACATGGGCCTGGTGGTGACGACGAACTCGTCGACCCTCGTCAACAAGGGGCTCGAGGTGATCGAGGCGCACCTGCTCTTCGACGTCGACTACGACCACATCGACGTCACGGTGCACCCGCAGTCGATCGTCCACTCGATGGTCGAGTTCGTCGACGGCTCGACCATCGCCCAGGCCTCGCCTCCCGACATGCGCCTCCCGATCTCGCTCGGGCTCGCCTGGCCGGACCGCGTCGCGGGCGTGGGGGTCCCGCTCGACTGGACCCGCGCCTCCACCTGGACGTTCGAGCCCCTCGACGAACAGGCCTTCCCGGCCGTGCGACTCGCCAAGCAGGTCGGGCGCGCGGGGGGGACGTACCCGGCCGTCTTCAACGCGGCCAACGAGCAGGCCGTCCTGGCGTTCCACGCGGGACGCGTCGGGTACCTCGACATCCTCGACGTGGTCGAGGCCGTCGTCGACCGGCACACCGCGGGCGAGAGCAGCCTCGAGGGCGTGCTCGAGGCCGAACGCTGGGCCCGTGCCGAGGCGGACGCACTGCTGGCCCGCTGAGCCCGCCGCGCTCCTGGCCGGCTGAGCCCGCCGCGCTGCCGGCCCGTTGAGCGCCCGCAATGCCGATCCGCTGAGCCCGCCGCCCCAGTTCGGGGCTCCCAGCGTCGTCATGGCCCCGGCGCGGTGGACGTCCGGGCACGGGCGGCTACCCTTGCCCGGTGCAGACGATCCTCCTCTTCGTGCTCGGCGTCCTGGTCATGGTCGTCGGGTTGGCCGTGTCGATCGCCCTGCACGAGGTGGGCCACCTCGTGCCGGCGAAGAAGTTCGGCGTGAAGGTCGGCCAGTACATGATCGGCTTCGGGCCGACCGTCTTCTCGCGCAAGAAGGGCGAGACCGAGTACGGCGTCAAGGCCCTGCCGCTCGGCGGCTACATCTCGATGTCGGGCATGTTCCCCCCGGGAAGGACCGGGGGAGGCGCGCGCCAGTCGAGCACCGGCTTCTTCAACACCCTCGTGCAGGACGCACGGACGGCCAGCGCCGAGACCGTCGACGAGGGCGACGAGTCGCGCACCTTCTACCGCCTGCCCGTGTACAAGCGCGTCATCATCATGCTCGGCGGCCCGTTCATGAACCTGCTCATCGCGATCGCCCTGTTCGCGGTGCTGCTCTGCGGCTTCGGCGTCCAGCAGGCGAGCACGACGGTCGGCAGCGTCAGCACCTGCGTCCTGCCCGCCGGCTCCACCGAGACGAGCTGCCCCTCGGACGCGCCCGAGGCCCCGGCCTACGCCGCGGGCATGCTGAACGGCGACCGCATCGTGTCGATCGACGGGACGACCGTGACCGACGGCGACCAGATCACGGGCATCCTGCAGCGTTCTCCCGGCGACACCCTCGACGTCGTGGTCGACCGCGACGGCACGGAGCGCACGCTCCAGGTGACTCCGGCCCTGTCCGAGCGCTACGTGACGACGTCGAGCGGGGCCGTGGCGACGAACCCCGACGGCAGCTCGCAGACGCAGGAGGTCGGTTTCGTCGGCATCGGGTTCGCCTACGAGAAGGTGCGCGAGCCCGTGACGGCCGTGCTGCCGGCGGTCGGCGACAACATCTCGCACGTCGTCGGTGTCATCGTCACCCTGCCGCAGCGACTGGTCGGGGTGGCCCAGGCCGCCTTCGGCGGGGCCGAGCGCGACCCGAACGGACCGGTCAGCGTCGTCGGCGTCGGTCGCATGGCGGGCGAGATCGCCAGCCTCGACACGATCCCGGTGGTCGACCGCATCAGCACCCTCGTCGGGCTGCTCGCGAGCCTCAACGTCGCCCTCTTCGTGTTCAACCTGGTGCCGCTGATGCCGCTCGACGGCGGTCACGTGGCCGGGGCCCTGATCGAGGCGATCCGCCGCGGCTTCGCCAAGCTCCTCCGCCGGCCCGACCCGGGCCCGGTCGACACGGCCAAGGCCATCCCCGTGACCTTCGCCATCGTGATCCTGCTCGGCGGCATGACCGTCCTGCTCACCTACGCCGACATCGTGAACCCGATCGACATCTTCGGCTGACGTCCGGTCGCGAGCGACCCGTGACGCACCGGTCACGCGTCCGTCACTCGGCGTCCAGCGCCGAGGTTTACGATGACTCCGTGCCAGCAGTCAATCTCGGAATGCCGAAGGTCCCCGAAGTCCTCGCCCCGCGCCGCAAGACGCGGCAGATCAAGGTCGGCAAGGTGCTCGTGGGTGGCGACGCCCCCGTCAGCGTGCAGTCGATGACCACGACTCCGACCCCCAACATCAACGCCACCCTGCAGCAGATCGCCGAGCTCACGGCCAGCGGCTGCGACATCGTGCGCGTCGCCGTGCCGAGCCGTGACGACGCCGAGGCCCTTCCGATCATCGCGAAGAAGAGCCAGATCCCGGTCATCGCCGACATCCACTTCCAGCCCAACTACGTCTACCAGGCGATCGACGCCGGGTGCGCGGCGGTCCGGGTCAACCCCGGCAACATCCGCAAGTTCGACGACCAGGTCGGCAAGATCGCCGCCGCGGCGAAGGCCGCCGGCGTCTCGATCCGCATCGGCGTCAACGCCGGCTCGCTCGAGCCCAGCATCCTGCAGAAGTACGGCAAGGCCACCCCCGAGGCGCTCGTCGAGTCCGCCGTGTGGGAGGCCTCGCTCTTCGAGGAGCACGACTTCCACGACTTCAAGATCTCGGTCAAGCACAACGACCCGATCGTCATGGTCAAGGCGTACCGCCAGCTCGCCGAACGCGGCGACTGGCCCCTGCACCTCGGCGTGACCGAGGCCGGGCCCGAGTTCCAGGGCACGATCAAGTCGGCCACGGCCTTCGGCATCCTGCTGAGCGAGGGCATCGGCGACACCATCCGCGTCAGCCTCAGTGCCCCGCCCGCCCAAGAGGTCAAGGTCGGCCTGCAGATCCTGCAGTCGCTCAACCTGCGCGAGCGCAAGCTCGAGATCGTCAGCTGCCCGAGCTGCGGTCGCGCCCAGGTCGACGTCTACAAGCTGGCCAACGACGTCACCGACGGGCTCGAGGGCATGACCGTCCCGCTGCGCGTCGCCGTCATGGGTTGTGTCGTCAACGGTCCTGGCGAGGCCCGCGAGGCCGACCTCGGCGTCGCCTCGGGCAACGGCAAGGGTCAGATCTTCGTCAAGGGCGAGGTCATCAAGACCGTTCCCGAGTCCGAGATCGTCCAGACCCTCATCGACGAGGCGAACCGTCTCGCCGCCGAGATGCCCCCCGGCGAGCTGGGCTCGCCCGAGGTCGTCACCGTCTGATCGGGTCCCCCCCGGGGGCGACGCGACCCCCGTCAGGAGGCGCGGTGCGAGATCTCTCGCACCGCGCCTCCTTCGTGTGGTCGCGTCCGCGGCCGGGCCGACGGGGCCGTGTGTCGTCGTGTGACGCCCCGATGTGACGCGCCCCGGGGCGTCCGCCAGCATGGACGACGCACCGTGACGGCCCCGGCCCACCCCCGAGCGGTGCTCCCGCAGCGCCCCGAGAGGAACCCATGACCAGCAGCGCCCCCCTGATCGACGCCCCCAAGAAGGGCCCCGGTCGTCTGATCGCCGTCATCGTCGCGGTCGTCGTCGTGCTCGCCGCCGTCGGCATCGCGATCGGAGTCACCCGTGGCGGTGGCGACGACGAGACCGTCCGCATCGGCGTCGTGGGCGCGAGCGACCCGTACTGGGCCGACTTCGTGCAGGCCGCGGCCGACGAGGGCATCACGGTCGACCTCGTGGACTACTCGGACTACGAGCAGCCCAACCCCGCCCTCGCCGACGGCGAGATCGACCTGAACCAGTTCCAGCACATCGTCTACCTCGCGCAGTACGACGTGGCATCCGGCAACGACATCGTGCCGATCGGTTCGACGGCGATCTACCCCCTGCCCCTGTACTCGTCGAAGTACACCGAGCTGAGCGACTTCCAGGAGGGTGACACCATCGCGATCCCCGACGACTCGAGCAACCTGGCCCGCGCCCTGCTCGTCCTGCAGTCGAACGGCCTGGTCTCGCTGAAGGACGGCGGGACGATCTTCTCGGGCGTCAACGACGTCGACGAGTCGAAGTCGAAGGTGAAGGTCGCGACGGTGAGCGCCGACCTCGCCGCCACGTCACTGCCCGACTACGCCGGTGCGATCATCAACAACGACTTCGCGACGAAGGCCGGTCTGTCGACCGACGACGTCATCGCCCAGGACGACCCCAACGACCCCTCGTCGGTGCCCTACGCCAACGTCTTCGCCGCCCGGGCGGAAGACAAGGACGACGCCACCTACCAGAAGCTCGTCCAGATCTACCAGGACACCAAGGCCGTCACCGACGGCGTCGTCGACAACTCGGGTGGCACGGCGATCATCACGAAGATCCCCGCGAGCGACCTCGAGAAGTCGCTGACCGAGACCGAGAAGCTCGTCGAACAGAACGGCTGACCCACCAGGTCGCCACCCCGGCCCGGACCGCGCGCAGCATCCGCTCGCGGTCCGGGCCTCCGCCCGTGCCGAGGAGAACGCGTGCCCGCCATCACCCTGACCGACGTCGTCAAGACGTACCCGCCCCGTGAGAAGGGCGCCGCACCGCTGACCGCGGTCGACGGCGTCAGCCTCGAGATCGCCGAGGGCGAGATCTTCGGCATCATCGGCTACTCGGGCGCGGGGAAGAGCACCCTCGTCCGCCTCGTCAACGCCCTCGAGCCCACGACGAACGGGAGCATCCGCGTCGACGGCCGCGAGATCACCGGCCTCCGTGAGCGCGAACTGCGCTCGGTCCGGGCCGGCATCGGCATGATCTTCCAGCAGTTCAACCTGTTCTCGTCGAAGACGGTCTGGGGCAACGTCGAGTTCCCGCTCAAGGCGGCGGGGGTACCCAGGGACGAGCACCAGCGGCGGATCAGCGACCTGCTGCACTTCGTCGGCCTCGGCGACAAGGCCCACGCGCGGCCGGACCAGCTCTCGGGTGGTCAGAAGCAGCGCGTCGGCATCGCCCGCGCGCTCGCGACGAATCCCCGCATCCTGCTCGCCGACGAGGCGACGAGCGCCCTCGACCCCGAGACGACCAGCGAGGTGCTCGCCCTGCTCAAACGCGTCAACGCCGAGCTCGGCATCACCATCGTCGTGATCACCCACGAGATGGACGTCATCAAGTCGATCGCCGACCGGGTGGCCGTGATGGACTCCGGCCGCGTCGTCGAGACAGGCCCCACCTTCGAGGTGTTCTCCGACCCGAAGCAGGCGTCGACCAAACGGTTCGTCTCGACGGTCATCGCGGGCACGCCGCACGGTGACGAACTCGATGCGCTGCGGGCCCGCCACCCCGGCGTCCTGGTGTCGGTGCGCATCGCCGAGGGTGGCGTCGACCAGCGCGACGTCTTCGCGCTGCTCGCGCGTCACGGCCTGTCGTTCGAGATCGTCTTCGGCGGCGTGAACGACATCCAGGGACGCACGTTCGGCACCCTGACCCTCGCCGTGACCGGCGACGACGCGGCCGTCCGAGCGGCCGTCGCCGAGCTGGGCGACGACGCGACCGAACTGCCCACCTCGCCGACGACGTCGGTCCGACCCACGGAAGGACGCTGATGGACTCCCTGATCGAACTGCAGCCGATGCTGTGGCAGGCGGCCGTCGAGACCGTCTACATCGTCGCCCTGACCCTCCTCTTCGGCGGCATCGGCGGACTCCTGCTCGGCTTGGCGCTCTACCTGACGCGGGGCGGAGCCCTCTTCGCGAACCGCGTCGTCTACGGCGTGCTGAACGTGGTCGTCAACGTGTTCCGACCGATCCCGTTCATCATCTTCCTGGCCGCGGCCCAGCCGTTGGCGAGGTTCGTCATCGGGTCGGGCAGCGGCAACCCGGCCATCATCTTCACCCTGTCGCTCGCCGCGTCGTTCGCCATCTCGCGCATCGTGGAACAGAACCTGCTCACCGTGCAGCCGGGCGTCATCGAGGCCGCACGGGCGGCGGGGGCCGGCCCGGCCCGCATCATCGGAACGGTGCTGCTGCCGGAGGCGCTCGGACCGCTCGTCCTCGGCTACACGTTCATCTTCGTCGCGCTGGTCGACATGTCGGCGGTGGCCGGCTACATCGGCGGCGGCGGGCTCGGCAACTTCGCCCTGCTCTACGGCTACCGGCAGTTCGACCCGGTCGTGACCTGGGCCGCGGTGCTGCTGATCATCGTGCTGGTGCAGCTCGTCCAGTTCCTGGGCAACTGGCTGGCGAGGCGCGCGCTCCGGCGATGAGGCGCGGTGCCCGGGGGCACGGGAGCTGTCGGGGGACTGGTTTACAGTGGGGCGCGTGACCGACACCGCCACCGCCAGCCCGACCCCGCCGCCGGCTCCGGCCCCCGTGACGCCCGCCGAGCTCGAGCGGGCTCGGCAGATCGTCGGGGCGGTGTCGCAGGCGTTCGGCCGCAAGGTCGTGGGTCAGACCGCACTCCGCGACACCCTGCTCGTCGCCCTGATCACCGGCGGGCACGTCCTGCTCGAGAGCGTCCCGGGGTTGGCCAAGACGACCGCGGCACAGACCATCGCGCAGTCGATCGACGCGAGCTTCCGGCGCATCCAGTGCACGCCCGACCTCCTGCCGAGCGACATCACGGGCACCCAGATCTACGACGCCCAGAAATCGACCTTCGTCACCCAGCTCGGGCCGGTCCACTCGAACTTCGTCCTGCTCGACGAGATCAACCGGTCGAGCGCCAAGACCCAGAGCGCCATGCTCGAGGCGATGCAAGAGCGACAGACGACCATCGGGGGCACGGTCTACCGACTGCCGTCGCCCTTCCTCGTCCTGGCCACCCAGAACCCGATCGAGCAAGAGGGCACCTACCAACTGCCCGAGGCGCAGCTCGACCGCTTCCTGTTGAAAGAGATCCTCGACTACCCGACCCCCGCCGAGGAGGCCGAGATCATCCGGCGCATCGAGAGCGGCGTCTACGACGAGGCCGCCGCACCGTCCACGGGCGTCGGCCTGGCCGACGTCGTCTACCTGCAAGACCTGGCCAAGCGCGTCTACGTCGACGCGTCGATCGTCAACTACATCGTGCAGCTCATCTACGTCACGCGGCACCCGCAGCAGTACATCCCGGCGACCCTCGCCGACTACGTCGAGTTCGGGGCCAGCCCCCGGGCCAGCATCGCCTTCATGCAGGCGGCCCGTGCCCTCGCCCTGCTGCACGGGCGCGACTACGTCATCCCCGAAGACGTCAAGCACCTGCGCCACTCCGTGCTGCGACACCGCATGATCCTCAACTACGAGGCCACGGCCGACGAGGTCGCGCCCGAGACGATCATCGACGCCGTGTTCGGCGCCGTCCAGACCCCCTGACGCCGGTGGCCAGCCTGTTGCTGCGCGTCAGGACGAAGATGGGGCTGTTCGCCCACCGACGCACGATCGACCTGCTCGAGGGCGGCTACGCCTCGGTGCACCACGGGCGCAGCCACGACTTCGACGACCTCCGGGCCTACGTCCCGGGCGACGAGGTGAAAGACATCGACTGGAAGGCCACGGCCCGTCACGGCGAGCCGCTGGTCAAGCGGTACATCGCGAGCCGTCGGCAGAACCTCGTCCTCGTGATGGACACCGGTCGCAACATGGCCGCGACGGCCACGAGCGGCGAATCGAAGAAAGACATCGCCCTGATGGCGGCCGGCGCCCTCGCCTACATCGCCGCCAAGCACGGGGACGTCGTGTCACTGGTGGCGGGTGATTCGTCGGGCACACGCGCGCACCCGGCGGGCGCGACCGAAGCCCACCTCGAGACCCTCCTGCGGCAGGTCGACCGACGCGTCGACCTCGACGCCCCGACGAGCGACCTCGCGGCCGTGCTCGAGTGGGTCGCGCGGGGCATCCGGCGGCGCTCCATGTTGCTCGTGGTCACCGACGACTTGGCGATCGACGATCGCATCACCCGGTTGCTCCGGCGTCTGCGCGCGCAGCACGAGGTCGTGTGGCTCACGATCGGCGACGCCGACCTGATGACGCGCGCGGGCCGGGCGGGCGAGGTCTTCGACGTCCGTGAGATGGCCGGACTGCCGGCGTACCTGCGCGAGAACGCGCAACTCCGCCGAGAGTTCGACGACTCCTCCCTGCGGCGCGTCGGCGACACCGAACGCGAGCTCCTGGCCCTCGGCATCAGCAGCCAACGGCTCGGCAGCCAGGCCGAGGTCGTTCCCGGGCTGTTCACCCTGATCGAGAAGCACCGTCGTGTCGGGCGCTGACGACTTCTTCGGGCCCTACCAGTACCCGCTCTGGGTGCTCTGGCTTGTGCTCGGCCTGGTCGGACTGGCGCTCGTGGCCGCCTGGTACGTCTTCGTGATCCGTTTCTCGGCTCGCCGCCTCCCTCCGGCCCAGCGGGCGGCCCGCGCGGCCTCCCGACCGGTCGCCCTCGCCGACACCAAGGCGAAGTACCTCGCCCTGATCGACGAGGTCGAGACGGCCGCGTCCTCGGGGCGGCTGAACGACCGTGGCGTGCACTCCCGGCTCAGCCTGCTCCTGCGGTTCTTCGCGCACGAGACGAACGGGGTCGACACCCACGTGATGACCCTCGCCGACCTCCGCGAGTCGAACCTGCCCCGGCTCGTCGGTGCGGTCGAGCAGTACTACCCGCCGGCCTTCCGGCTCGAAGCGCCCGGCGACCCGGCCCGTGCCGTCGCCACCGCGAGGGACCTGGTGTCGTCATGGGGCTGATCTTCTGGTGGGTCCCGTTGGTCGCACTGGCGGTCGTGGCGGTCGCGGCATGGCTCTACGTGCGGTGGAGGCGCCGCGACAGAGCGCGCCTCCGTCGCCTCGGCGTCCCGGTCGCGCACGGCGAGCGGCTGACCGCGCTGCCCGCGTACCAGCGCGTCGTCCGGCGCTACCGTGCCGCCCTCGCGGTCGTGCTCGTCGCCATGGTGGCGCTGACCGGCATCAGCGTCCTGCTCGCGGCCCGCGTCTCGAGCACCGACGTCGTCGAGCCCCAGTCGTACAAACGCGACATCATGCTCTGTCTCGACGTGTCGGGTTCGATGACCGAGGTCGACTCGCAGATCGTCGACACGTTCTCGACCCTCTCGCAGGGGCTCGACGGCGAACGCGTGGGGCTGTACCTCTTCGACAGCTCGGCCGTGCAGGCGTTCCCGCTCACCGACGACTACGACTTCGTGCGCACGCAACTCGACCGGTACCGCGACTCGTTCGACACCATGGGCGAGAACGGGACCCGCTACTGGACGGGCACCGACCTCGGTGACGGTGCGTCGCTGATCGGCGACGGTCTGGCGTCGTGCGTCCTCGGGTTCGGCGACGACGACAGCACGCGGCCCAAGTCGGTCGTGCTCGCCACCGACAACTACGTCAACGGCAAGGCCCTGCTCACGCTCACCGAGGCGGCCGACCTGGCGACCGAGCGCGACGTCCGCGTGTACGCGGTGAACCCCGCCGACCACGCCACGGACGCCGTGGCCGACCAGGTCGCCACCGAACTGCGCACCGCGGCCGAGTCGACCGACGGTGGCTACTACGCCCTCGACGACTCGACGACCGTGCCGCAGATCGTCGACGAGATCGACGCCCGCGAGGCGGGGCTCTTCACCGGTGCCCGACGGCTCGTGGTGACCGACCACCCGCAGGCCCTGGCGATCGCCGCCTTGCTCGTAGCGATGGGCGGGCTCGTCTTGCTCTGGCGGGTGCGCCTGTGATCGCCCGGGCGCTGGTGTTCCAGCCCGTCCTGCCCTGGTGGCTCCTCGCCGTGGCCGCCGTCGCCCTGTTCGGGTTCACGGGCTGGCGCGTGGTGGCCGAGCGGGGCCGACGACGGGCCCTTCTCACCTGGGTGCGACGTCTGGTCATCGTCGCCCTGCTCCTCGTCGTCGCCGTGCGTCCGAGCCTGCCGGGCGGGTCGGCGCAGGCGTCGGTCGCCCAGCTCAACGTCTTCTTCGTGGTCGACACGACGTCGAGCATCGCGGCGGAGGACTGGGGCGACGGTCGGCGTCGACTCGACGGGGTGCGGGCCGACATCGCCGAGGTCACCTCGCAGCTGGCGGGAGCCCGGTTCTCGCTGCTGTCCTTCGACAGCACCGCCGTCCTGCGGACGCCGCTGACCGACGACGCTTCCGCCGTGGTCGCCGCGGCGGACGCCATGAACCAAGAGGTGACCTACTACTCGAGCGGCAGTTCCGTCAGCGAGGCGAACGACCTGCTGGCCGAGCGGCTGTCCGAGGCCCGGCAGAGTGCGCCCGAACGGGCCAACGTCGTCTACTACCTCGGCGACGGCGAGCAGACCAGCGGCACCGAGCCCGAGAGCTTCGCGGCATCCGCCGGCGACGTCGACGGCGGTGCCGTCTTCGGCTACGGCACCGAGCGGGGAGGCAAGATGCGCGTCTTCGACGGCTACGGCGACGAGTACTCGTCGAAGGAGTACATCCAGGACCGCACACAGCCCGGCGATCCCGATGCCGTCTCGACGATCGACGAGGACGCCCTGCGGCGCATCGCCGATCAGCTCGGCGTGCCGTACGTGCACCGCACGGCCGACACATCCGTCGACGCTGCGGTCGCGGACGCTCGCGACGGTGCCGTCGCCTCCGACGAGGGGCGGGCCGACAGCCTGATCGACCTCTACTGGATCGCCGCGATCCCCTTGTTCCTCTTGCTGCTCCTCGACGTCGCACTCGTGGCGAGGGCACTGGGCGAGGTCCGTCCACCACGGCCCGTCCGCGCCGGACGCGGTCGAGGACGCGGTGCACCGTCGGGACTCGACGCCTCGCGACCCGACAGGGGAGTCCGCCCGTGACCGACACCCTCGTCCCTCCGCCCGTCGACGAGATCAGCCGCGCCCACGAGGCCGAGGCCGGACCCGACGTCGAGCAGTACCGGAGACGCCTCCGGCGTCGGCTGCTGCTCTGGTCGGCCCCGGTCGTGCTCGTGGTGCTGCTCGTGGCCCTGAAGCTGCTCAGCCTGCCCGCCTTCGCCGCCCTGACGCAGTGGTCGTACGGCGACAGGGAGTTCGAGCGCAGCGCCTCCTGGTCCGAACCCCTCGGCGTCGCCAACGTGGTCGAGCCCTGGGTGCACCACTTCGACCGGGGGACCGCCTACGCCCAGATCGGCGTGCTCGACGTCGCGCGTCAGGAGTTCGTCACGGCACTCGACCTCGCCCCCGACGACGCCACGATCTCGTGCGTCATCCGGGTCAACCTGGTGCTCACGATCGAGGCCCAGGGCGATGCCGCCCTGCTTGAACTGCGCTACGCCGACGCCGAGGCGCTGTACGAACTCGGGGCGAAGACCGTCGACGAGGCTCCCGAGGGGTGCTTCCAGCCGCCGGAGGACCCCCGGCAGCCCGACACCTCCCAGCCGCTCGACGACGCCCAGCAGCGCCTCGACGAGAAGGGGCAGCAGGCCCAGGGGGGCGAGGGCGACGAGCAGCAGCCCGGAGGGGACGACGGCAGCGATCCCGGCGCCGGGGGAGACGAGCCCGGCGAGGGCGAGGGGCAGGCCGAGTCCGACGACCCGCTCGACCAGCTGCAGCAGCAGGGCGAACAGAGCCAGCAGCAGCAACAGCAGGACACCGACCGCGACCGCTACTACGAGCAGAACCCGGGTGACTACGACGGCAAGCCGTGGTGACCCGGGCACGCCCCTAAGCTGGACGGGTGTCCACACGTCTCTCCCAGCTCTTCGTCCGCACCCTCCGAGAAGACCCCTCCGACGCCGAGGTGACCAGCCACCGGCTGCTCGTCCGTGCCGGGTACATCCGCCGTCAGGCACCGGGGGTCTTCGCCTGGCTGCCGCTCGGCCTGCGCGTCAAGGCGAAGATCGAGGCGGTCATCCGTGACGAGATGCAGGCCGCCGGCGCCCAAGAGGTGCACTTCCCCGCCTTGCTGCCTCGCGAGCCCTACGAGGCCACCGGGCGGTGGACCGAGTACGGCGACGGCATGTTCCGCCTCAAGGACAGGAAGGACGCCGACTACCTCCTGGCCCCCACGCACGAGGAAGCTTTCACCCTCTTGGTGAAGGACCTCTACTCGTCCTACAAGGACCTCCCGCTGACCCTGTTCCAGATCCAGGACAAGTACCGCGACGAGGCTCGACCCCGGGCCGGCCTGCTGCGCGGCCGCGAGTTCACCATGAAGGACGCCTACTCTTTCGACGCGTCCGACGCCGGTCTGGACGACAGCTACCAGAAGCAGCGCGACGCCTACGAGCGCATCTTCACGCGGCTCGGCCTCGAGTACGTCATCGTCAAGGCGGATGCCGGGGCCATGGGTGGTTCGCGCAGCGAGGAGTTCCTGCACCCCACCACCATCGGCGAGGACACCTTCGTCCGCTCGGCGGGCGGCTACACCGCCAACGTCGAGGCCTTCACGACGATCGTCCCCGACACGGTCCCGCTCGAGGGCCTGGCCCCCTCCCGACGCCTGGCCCCGGCCGACACGCCGACCATCGACTCGCTGGTCGCCCAGCTCAACGCCGACGAGTCCCGCGACTCCGGGCCCTGGACGGCCGCCGACACGCTCAAGAACGTCGTCGTCGCACTCAGCCACCTCGACGGACGCCGTGAGCTCGTCGTGGTCGGCCTGCCGGGTGACCGTGAGGTCGACATGAAGCGGCTCGAGGTCGCCTTCGCCCCGGCCGAGGTCGAGGCCGCCGGCGACGCCGACTTCGCGAAGAACCCCGTGCTGGTCCGCGGCTACCTCGGCCCCCAGGTGCTCGGCGGCGAGTCCGACTCGGGCATCCGCTACTTCGTCGACCCGCGCGTGGTCGAGGGCTCGGCCTGGGTCACCGGGGCGAACGAGAAGGGCGTGCACGTCGCCGACCTCGTCATGGGCCGCGACTTCACCGCGGACGGCACCATCGAGGCCGCGCAGGTCCGCGAGGGCGACCCCGCGCCCGACGGTTCCGGCCCCATCGAGACCGCCCGCGGCATGGAGATCGGTCACGTCTTCCAGCTCGGCCGCAAGTACGCCGAGGCGCTCGGCCTCAAGGTGCTCGACGAGAACGGCAAGCAGGTCACGGTCACGATGGGCTCGTACGGCATCGGCGTCACGCGCATCCTCGCGGTGATCGCCGAGGCGAACAACGACGCCAAGGGTCTGATCTGGCCGGCCAACGTCGCCCCCTTCGACGTCCACGTCGTGGCCACGGGCAAGGACCCCGTGGTCTACGAGGTCGCCGAGAAACTCACCGCCGACCTCGAGGCCCACCGTCTCGACGTCCTCTACGACGACCGACCCAAGGTCTCGCCCGGCGTCAAGTTCGGCGACGCCGAACTCCTCGGCGTGCCGCAGATCGTCGTCGTCGGCCGTTCGGCCGGCGAGGGCGTCGTCGAGCTCTGGGACCGCCGCACGGGCGAGCGCACGCCGGTCCCCGTGGCCGAGGCCGTCGCGACCCTCACGGCTCCGCGAGCGTCCTGAGCGCCGGCACCGCGCCTCCTCGTCCCGGTCGTGACGACCCCGAGGAGGCGCGGTGCCGGGCTCGCGGACGGTCCGCCGTCCACCCCGCTCTCGGGTACCGTAGGGGGATGCTGCGCGCGCCATCGTGCGTGCAGCCTGCAGATCTGAATAGTGGAGGCCCTCAGTGGACATCGACCTGAGCGTGCTGCGTCTCATGGAGCGCGAGCGTGAAATCCCCTTCGACGAACTCGTGCGCATCATCGAGCAGGCCATCCTCACGGCCTACCTCAAGCACACGAACCAGCCCGAGAGCCGCATCCCGGTCGCTCGCGTCGAACTCGACCGCAAGACCGGGCACGTCTCGGTCTTCGCCATCGAACGCGACGACGAGGGCGAGGTCGTGGGCGAGTCCGTCGACAGCCCCAGCGACTTCGGCCGCATCGCGGCCTTCGCGGCCAAGCAGGTCATCAACCAGCGCCTGCGCGACATCGGCGACGACAAGGTGCTCGGCCAGTTCAAGGGCCGCGAGGGCGACATCGTCGCGGGCGTGATCCAGCAGGGGCCCAACCCCCGCATGATCCACGTCGACCTCGGCACCGTCGAGGCGATCCTCCCGCCCGAGGAGCAGGTGCCGGGTGAGAAGTACGCCCACGGCTCGCGCATCCGCGTGTACGTCACGGGCGTCAGCAAGGGCACCAAGGGGCCGCAGATCACGGTCTCGCGCACCCACCCGTCGCTCGTGCGCAAGCTCTTCGCCCTCGAGGTGCCCGAGATCGCCAGCGGCGTCGTCGAGATCGTCTCCCTGGCCCGCGAGGCCGGCCACCGCACCAAGATGGCCGTCCGTGCGACCGAGCCCGGCGTCAACGCCAAGGGCGCCTGCATCGGCGAGATGGGGCAGCGCGTCCGCGCCGTCACCACCGAACTCAACGACGAGAAGATCGACATCGTCGACTACTCGAGCGACCTCCCCACCTTCGTCGCCAGCGCCCTGTCGCCGGCCAAGGTGTCGTCGGCCTTCGTGATCGACGCGTCCACCAAGGCCGTCCGGGCGCTCGTCCCCGACTACCAGCTGTCGCTCGCCATCGGCAAGGAGGGCCAGAACGCCCGCCTCGCCGCGAAGCTCACGGGCGCGCGGATCGACATCCAGCCCGACAGCATCCTCGAAGACGACTGAGTGGATGTCGATCCGCGCGCCGGGTCGACGACGCGCCAGCGTCGGCGGCCCGGTCACGGGAATGACCCATCAAGCCCGACAGCATCCTCGAAGGCGACTGATCGCCCCGACGAGAACCCGGGTGGCCGAGGGCGACCGGCGCACCACGCCGTTCGCCCTCGGCGTCTCCCGTCCGACGACCCGAGGGGGTAAGGTGGAACCCGTCAGAACGTGCATCGGTACTCGAGCGCGCGCTCCACGATCCGCACTCGTGCGGGTCGTCGCCCGAAACGGACGTCTCGTGGTCGATCCGACCGCGACCCTTCCCGGGCGGGGTGCGTGGTTGACGCCGTCGATCGACGCGTTCGAGTCGGCAGTGAAGCGCAAGGCCTTCCGCCGTGCGCTCCGCCTCGACTCCGAACCCGACGTCGACGAGCTCCGCGCCCACCTCACGCGGATCACCACTTCACGACCCATCGCCACGACAGAACAGGCTGAACGGCACATGGACAACTAATGAGCAACCACTAATGAGCGGCTCGAAATGAGACCCGTCCAGAACTAAGGCTCTTCCCGTCTCGGGAAGGGCCCGAGACAGGAGAACTGTGGCTAAACCACGCGTACACGAGATCGCCAGCGAGCTGGGGATCGACAGCAAGACCGCACTAGAGAAGCTCAAAGAGATGGGTGAGTTCGTCAAGGGACCGTCCTCCAGCGTCGAGCCTCCCGTCGCCCGCAAGCTGCGCCAGGCCTTCGCCGGTGCCGCGAAGCCCGCGACCCCCGCCGCCAAGGCCCCCTCGGCCGGTGCCGCCGCACAGCCCGCGAGCTCGGCGCCCAAGCCCGGCGGTCCCCGTCCGGCAGCCCCCAAGCCTCCCGTCGCCGAGCCGACGCCCGCCCCCGTGGCGGCTGCCGAGCCCGACGTCGACGCGGCACCCGCACCCGTCGCCCCGCTGACGGTCGCCGAGCGCCAGGCCCAGGCCGAGGCGCAGCGTGCCGCAGCAGCCGCAGCCGCCAAGGACGACGCGGCAGCTCCGGCCGACGACGCCGCCAAGCCCGGCGCCGCGGGTCCCAAGCCCGGCGGCCCGCGCCCCGGTGCCCCTCGTCCCGGCAACAACCCCTTCGCCAGCAACCAGGGCATGGGGCGCCCCAGTGCTCCTCGTCCCGGCGGCTCCGGTGCGGCCAGCAGCATGCCCCGTCCCGGCGGCGCCGCGGGCCCGCGCCCGCAGGCTCCCCGTCCCGGTGCTCCTCGTCCGGGCGCTCCGCGTCCCGGCGTCGGTGCCGGCCCCCGTCCCAACGGCTTCGGTCAGCGTCCCGCCGGTGGCGGCGCGGGTCGTCCCGGTGGTGCCGGCGGTGGCTTCCAGCGTCCCGGCGCCGGTGCCCCCGGCGCGGCCGGCGGCTTCCGTCCCGGCTTCAGCGGACCCCGTCCCTCCGGTGGTGGCGGTCGAGGCCGCGGCCCCGGTGGCGGAACCGCCGGTGCGTTCGGTCGTGGTGGCGGCAAGAGCAAGGCACGCAAGTCGAAGCGGACGAAGAGGGCCGAGTTCGAGATGCGGTCGGCCCCGTCGCTGGGTGGCGTCAGCGTCCCCCGCGGCGACGGCAACACGATCGTCCGTCTGCGTCGTGGTGCGTCCATCAGCGACTTCGCCGACAAGATCGACGCGAGCCCCGGCAACCTGGTGACCGTCCTGTTCCACCTCGGTGAGATGGCGACGGCGACCGAGTCGCTCGACGAGGCCACCTTCCAGGTCCTCGGCGAAGAGCTGGGCTACAACATCCAGGTCGTCTCGCCCGAGGACGAAGACAAAGAGCTCCTCGAGGGCTTCGACATCGACCTCGAGCAAGAGCTCGAGGACGAGGACGAGTCCGTCCTGCAGATCCGCCCCCCGGTCGTCACGGTCATGGGCCACGTCGACCACGGAAAGACCCGTCTGCTCGACGCGATCCGCAACGCCAACGTGGTCGCCGGCGAGGCCGGTGGCATCACGCAGCACATCGGCGCCTACCAGGTGTGGGCTCCGCACGAGGGCGTCGAGCGCGCCATCACCTTCATCGACACCCCCGGTCACGAGGCGTTCACCGCCATGCGTGCCCGTGGTGCCCAGGTGACCGACATCGCGATCCTCGTGGTCGCGGCGGACGACGGCATCATGCCGCAGACCGTCGAGGCGTTGAACCACGCCCAGGCGGCCGGCGTGCCGATCGTCGTCGCGGTCAACAAGATCGACAAAGAGGGCGCGAACCCGGCGAAGGTGCGTCAGCAGCTCACCGAATACGGCCTCGTCGCCGAGGAGTACGGCGGAGACGTCATGTTCGTCGACGTGTCGGCCCGTGACAACAAGAACATCGACGCCCTCCTCGAGGCCGTCCTGCTCACGGCCGACGCCGGTCTCGACCTGCGCGCCAACCCCGACAAGGACGCCCGCGGCGTCGCCATCGAGGCCCGTCTCGACAAGGGTCGCGGTGCCGTCGCGACGGTCCTGATCCAGTCGGGCACGCTGCGCGTCGGTGACGCCATCGTCGCCGGTACGGCCTACGGCCGCGTCCGCGCCATGGTCGACGAGAACGGCGACTCGGTCGACGAGGCCTACCCGAGCCGGCCCGTGCTGGTCCAGGGTCTGTCGAGCGTTCCCCGGGCCGGTGACACCTTCCTCGTCACCGAGGAGGACCGCACCGCCCGTCAGATCGCCGAGAAGCGCGAAGCCGTCGAGCGCAACGCCTCGCTGGCCAAGGCCCGCAAGCGCATCTCGCTCGAGGACTTCACCCGTGCTCTCGAAGAGGGCAAGGTCGAAGCCCTCAACATCATCATCAAGGGTGACGTGTCCGGTGCCGTCGAGGCGCTGGAAGAATCGTTGCTCAAGATCGAGGTGGACGACAGCGTGCAGCTGCGCATCATCCACCGCGGTGTGGGTGCCGTCACCGAGAGCGACGTCAACCTCGCCACGGTCGACAACGCGGTCATCATCGGGTTCAACGTCCGTCCCGACACGAAGGCTCGTGAGCGCGCTGCTCGCGAGGGTGTCGACGTCCGGTTCTACTCGGTCATCTACGCGGCCCTCGAGGACATCGAGAACTCGCTCAAGGGCATGCTCAAGCCCGAGTTCGAGGAGAAGCAGTCCGGTGTCGCCGAGATCCGCGAGATCTTCCGCTCGTCGAAGGTCGGCAACATCGCCGGTGTCATCGTGCGCTCGGGAACGATCACCCGCAACGCTCGTGCCCGCGTGATCCGCGAGGGCGTCGTCGTCGGCGACAACCTGGCGATCGACTCGCTGCGTCGCTTCAAGGATGACGTCACCGAGGTGCGGACGGACTTCGAGGCCGGCATCGGTCTCGGCAAGTTCAACGACATCCAGATCGGCGACGAGATCGAGACCATCGAGATGGTCGAGAAGCCCCGGGGCTGACCCGGCGTCGTCGCAGTACACGAGGCCCCGCTCCGACTACGGTCGGGGCGGGGCCTCACCCCTCTCGCCACGGCGGCGAGCAGCACGAACAGGAGTGAACAATGGTTGACGCGCAACGCGCCCGCAAGATGGCCGACCGCATCCACGAGATCATCGCGCGGCGTCTCGAACGCGGCATCAAGGACCCTCGACTCGGGTTCGTGACGATCACCGACGTCAAGGTGACGGGAGACCTGCAGCACGCCTCGGTCTTCTACACGGTCTACGGCACCGACGAGGAACGGCGCGACACGGGTGCCGCCCTCAAGTCGGCGACCGGCATGTTGCGCAGCGAGGTGGGCAAGAACATCACCGCGCGGCTCACCCCGAGCCTCGAGTTCATCCTCGACGCACTCCCCGAGAACGCGGCCTCGATCGACCGTCTGCTGCAAGAAGCTCGCCAGCGCGACCACGAGAGCCAGACCATGGCCTCGTCGGCCGAGTACGCCGGCGACGCCGACCCGTACGTCAAGCCCCGCGACCTCGACGCGGACGACGACCTCGACGCGGACGACGAACTCGACGACGACCTGGCGATGGACGACGAGCTCGAGGCACCCGCCGCAGGCGAGTCGACCGAGCCCGACGGCTCGACCCGCTAGCCAGAGCACCCGTCAGGACGCCCCCGCCTCAGTCGGGCAGGCGATAGCCCTCGTCGGGCGACCCCGTGGCCAGACCGTCACGGAGCAGCCCGGCGAGGGCTCTCGCGCGTTGCACGTCGTCCGGCCAAACGGTCGCGATCTCGGCCGCCGTGACGGGGACGTCGCTGGCCCGCAGCTCGGCCAGGATCAATCCGCGCACCTGGCGGTCCGATCCCTCGAAGCGGGCCTGGGTCCGGAGGCGCGGCCCGGTGTGCGCAGGACGACCCGCCAGCACCCACGCGCACCGATCGACCAGCGGGCAGACGTCGCACTTCGGTGACCGCGCCGTGCAGACCAGGGCACCCAACTCCATGACGCCCGCGTTCGTGACCCGCGCCTCCTCGAGGTCGACGGGCAGCTGCGACTCCATCAGGGGGAGGTCGCGCGAGGCCCGGGGCGCCCACGGTTCGGCGAGTCCCTCGACCGCACGGGCCAGGACCCGGCGGACGTTCGTGTCGACGACGGGGTGTCGGTGGCCGTAGGCGAAGACCGCGACGGCCCGTGCGGTGTAGTCGCCGATCCCGGGCAGCGCCAGGAGCGAGGGGACATCCTCCGGCACGACCCCGTGGTGTCGCTCGGTGATGGCCACGGCGGCGGCGTGGAGGGCCAGGGCCCGACGCGGGTAGCCGAGGCGTTCCCAGGCGCGCACGGCCTCGGAGGCCGGCGACGCCGCCAGGTCGCGTGGCGTGGGCCAGCGGTCGAGCCACTGCTCGAGTCGTGGCACGACGCGGGCCACGGGGGTCTGCTGGAGCATGATCTCGCTGACCAGCGTGCCCCAGGCCGTGAAGCCGGGACGCCGCCACGGGAGGTCGCGACCGTTCTCGCGGAACCAGGCGGCCACGGCGGGGGAGATGCTCACCGTACGAGCCTACGGGTCGTCGAGGGCGTGCCCGGCGAGGTCCCGGCCGTCGGGCGTACGGTGGCGGCATGACCACCCGATGGGCCCCTGCCAAGAAGGACACGCTGCGCGAACTCGCCACCGAGATCGTGCACAACTACGGGCGCGGACGCGTGCTCGTCGCGATCGACAGCGACGGAGGCGCGGGTGCGGCCCTTCTCGCCGACGACCTCCTCGAGGCCTTCCGCGAGCAGGGCCACGCGGCGTTCCGTGCCTCGCTCGCCGGCTTCGAGAAGCGGCCCGCAGGGGCGTCTCGGGACTCCGCTCCGGTCCTCGACGAGAGCCTCTTCCGGCGGGTGCTCGTCGAGCCGTTCCGGATGGGCGGCAGCACGGGCTGGGTCGACCGGGCCTGGGACGCCGACGCCGACCGTGCGGTCGAGTCCGCGTGGGTCACCGGCCCCGCCGACGCGGTGCTGCTCGTCGACGGCACCGACCTCGCCCGCCCCGGCCTCGCCGGGCTGTGGCACTACCGGGTGTGGGTCACCGCCGACGACTCGCGACTCGACGCCCGGGCCAGGGCCTCGGCCGTCGTCGACAACTCCGACCGCGAGCACCCCCGTCGACGTTTCGACGACGCGTGCTGAGCGCGTCCCCGGCTTCGTCGCGGTCCTGCTGCGCTAACGTCGTCGGGTGAACAGCGGTCTCCTCCTCGTCGACAAGCCGCAGGGCATCACCAGCCACGACGTGGTCTCCCGGGTGCGGAAGGCCGCGGGCACGCGCAAGGTCGGCCACGCCGGCACGCTCGACCCGCTGGCCACGGGGTTGCTGGTCTTGGGCCTGAACTCGTCGACGCGCCTCCTGACCTTCCTGGTCGGCCTCGACAAGGGCTACGACGCCACCATCCGCCTCGGCGTCTCCACCACCAGCGACGACAGCGACGGCGAGGTCGTCTCGACGACCGCGGCCGGAGACGTCACCGACGACGCCGTCGACGCCGGCATCGCGCGACTGACCGGGCCGATCAGCCAGGTGCCCACCACGGTCAGCGCGATCAAGGTCGACGGCCGTCGCGCCTACGACCTCGCCCGTGCCGGGGTCGAGGTCGAGTTGAAGGCCCGCGACGTGACGATCTCCGAGTTCACCGTGCTCGAGCGACGCGACGCCGTCGTCGACGGTGTGCCCGTGCGCGACCTCGACGTGCGGGTCTCGTGTTCGTCCGGCACCTACGTCCGGGCCCTCGCCCGCGACCTCGGAGCCGACCTCGGCGTCGGGGGACACCTGACCGCACTGCGTCGGACGCGGGTCGGGCCGTTCGACGTGACCCGCGCCTCCGTCCTCGAGGGCATCGACGTCGCCCCGGCGCTGCTCCCTCCGGTCGACGTCGCCCGTACCCTCTTCCCCGAGTGGTCGATGACCGCTGCCGAGGCCGTCGACCTCGGGCACGGCAAGCGCGTGGCCGTCGAGTTGGCCGACACCCCGGGGCCCGTCGCCGCGGTCACCCCGACGGGCGCCCTCGCCGGCCTGGTCTCGGTGCGGGGCGGGGCCGCGAAGCCCATCGTGAACTTCCCGACCGACGAGGTGCAGGCATGATCGAGTGGTTCACCTGGGTGCAGGTCGTGGTGGCCGTGGTGGCCGGCATCGTCTGTGTGGTCGCCTGCTTCGCCAAGCGTCAGCCCGACGACATCACCGTCGGCACGGGTGCCGTCGTGCTGCTGCTCCTGCTGGTGCAGCTGGTCGTCGCGATCGTCGCTCCCTTCGTCGGCAACGCACCGACGGGCAACCTCGTCGAGTTCTACATCTATCTGGTCTCGGCCATCCTCCTGCCGCCCCTCGCGACGGTCTGGGCGCTCGTCGACCGGACGCGCTGGAGCAACCTCGTGCTGGCGACCTCGTCGTTCGCGATCGCGGTGATGGTCTACCGGATGTTCCAGATCTGGACCGTCCAGGGCCTCTGACCCACCCGGTCGGCGGTGGAGGCGTCGGAGTCCTATCCTTGACGAGATGGTCACTCAGAAGTCAACGCGCGCGGTCGGCCTCGGCCGGGTCCTCATCGCCGTGTACGCCCTCCTCGCCCTCGCCGCCACCGGTCGGTCGGTCTTCCAGATCGCGACCCAGTTCTCCGAGGCTCCGCTGGCCTACACCCTGAGCGCGTTGTCGGCCGTCGTGTACATCGTCGCCACCGTGGCCCTCATCGGCCGTGGCCAGGGGTGGTACGCCGTGGCCTGGGCGACCATCAGCTTCGAGCTCGCCGGCGTCCTGATCATCGGTCTCGTGACCGTGCTCGACCCCGAACTCTTCCCGCACGACACCGTGTGGTCGTTCTTCGGTCGCGGGTACGGCTTCGTGCCGCTCGTCCTGCCCGTGCTCGGCATCCTGTGGCTGCGCCGGCAGGGCCGCGTGGCCCGGGCCGTCGACGCCTCGGGGGTCGACGGGGCGGGTGCCGACGGCGTGGGGGCCGGTGGGGTCCCTCGCGACCCGGGCACGACGAGGTAGCGCGCGTGCAGTTCTACGACCTGGTCGGCGACGTGCCGCCCGACTTCGGGCCGAGCGCCGTCACCATCGGCAAGTTCGACGGGGTCCACGTCGGGCACCGCGCCGTGATCGACATGCTCGAGGGGGTGGCGCGCGACGAGGGTCTCGTGTCCACCGTGGTCACGTTCGACCGGCACCCGTTGGCGGTCCTGCGACCCGACGACGTGCCGACGGCTCTCGTCAGCAACCGTCAGAAGCGCGAACTGCTCGACGAGGCCGGGGTCGCCGCGACCCTCATGCTCACCTTCGACGCCGAGCTGCGGGCGCTGACGCCCGACGAGTTCGTCGACCGCATCCTCGTCGGGGCCCTGCACGCCCGCGTCGTGTTCGTGGGTGACGACTTCCGGTTCGGCGTGCGCGGCAGCGGCACCGTCGACACCCTGCGCGGACTCGGTGCCTCGCGCGGGTTCCGGGTCGTGTCGATCGACGACGTGAGGCCGAGTGGCGGCCGCCGAGCCTCGTCCACCTGGATCCGCGAGCTGATGGACGCGGGTGACGTCCGTGAGGCCGGCGTCCTGCTCGGTCGCGAGCCGTCGGTGCGCGGCATCGTCGTCCACGGAGAACAGCGGGGCCGCGAGCTGGGCTTCCCGACGGCCAACCTGGCCCGCGACAGCGAGGGGTTCGTCCCGGCCGACGGCGTCTACGCCGCCCGGGTCTCGGTCGGCGACACGC
The DNA here is from genome assembly GCF_030209595.1 of Frigoribacterium sp. ME-P-080. NCBI lineage: Bacteria > Bacillati > Actinomycetota > Actinomycetes > Micrococcales > Microbacteriaceae > Frigoribacterium > Frigoribacterium sp. ME-P-080. The sequence goes on along the minus strand of NZ_JARVRR010000006.1, from coordinate 10,216 downwards.
TCTACCCGGCGGCCGTGTCGGTCGGCAACAACCCGACGTTCGAGGGGGTGCCGGCCAAGCAGGTCGAGGCGCACCTGCTCGACGTCTCGCTCGACCTCTACGGGCTCGAGGTCACCGTCCACTTCGTCGACTGGGTGCGCGGCAACGTGCGCTTCGAGGGGCTCGACGCCCTGATCGCGCACATCCGGGCCGACGTCGTCCGCACGCGTGAGATCCTGGGGCTGCCGACCGCCTGAGGCGTCACGCGTCACGCGTCGAGCGCTGGGAGTCGATCGTCCGGCGCACGTCGACGGCGGGACGCCGAGCCGTGCGAGGGTGCGGCCCGACGGCCCCGAGGAGGCGCGGGTCACGTCGTCGACGTCACCCGCGCCTCCTCGGCTCGTCAGTACGACGTCGTGTCGTCCCCCGCGCCCGAGGCGCGGCCCGTCTCGAGGCGGTGCGCCAGGTCGGCGAGGATCGTGCCGCTGGCGCTCGTGCCGAAGCGCGTGACGCCGAGCTCGAGCATCTCGAGCACGGTGTCGAGGCCGCGCACGCCGCCCGAGGCCTTGACCTGCACCGAGTCGGAGACGGCCTCGCGCATGAGGCGCAGGTGCGGGAGCGACGCCCCGCCACCGGCGAAGCCCGTGGACGTCTTGACGAAGGCGGCTCCGGCGCGCTCGGCGGCCGTCGAACCGGCGACGATCTGGTCGTCGTCGAGGTAGGCCGTCTCGAGGATGACCTTGACGAGCGTGTCGCCCGCCGCCTCGACCACGCCGCGCACGTCGGCCTCGACCTCGGCGGTCATGCCGCTGCGCAGCCAGCCGATGTTGACGACCATGTCGAGTTCGGCGGCGCCGTCGGCGATCGCCTGGCGCGACTCGGCGGCCTTGGCCGCCGTCGAGGTCGTGCCGTGGGGGAAGCCGATGACGGTGCCGACGAGGACGCCGGTGCCCTCGAGGCGCTCGACGGCGTGCGCGATGTCGGAGGGCCGGACGCAGACGCTGAAGACGTGGTTCGCGGCGGCGTCGTCGAGGGCCGCGTCGACCTCGGCGCGGGTGAGCTCGGGCTTGAGGATCGCGTGGTCGATCATGCCGGCGACGGCGGAGACGGTGGGGAGCTGCTGGGTAGTCATGATGGGGTCCAGCGTAGCTTGGGCCCATGTCAGCGAACACTCCCGACGCCGAGCCGTCGAGCGCCCCCGTCACGAGCGACACCGACCATGCCGTGGCCTCCCGCCGGGTGCTGGTGACCGGGGCGACCGGGTACATCGGCGGGCGGTTGACGCCGCGGCTCGTGGCCGCCGGGGCGGACGTGCGGGTGTTGGTGCGATCGCCCGAGAAGCTGCGGGACGTGCCCTGGTCCGGCGACGTCGAGGTCGTCCAGGGCGACCTGACCGACCCCGAGACGGTGCGTCCGGCCATGGAGGGCGTCGACGTCGTCTACTACCTCGCCCACGCGATGGGTGGCAAGGGCGACTTCGAGCGCGCGGAGGCCGATGCGGCGCACACCGTCGCCGACGCGGCGCGCGACGCGGGTGTCCGCCGGATCGTCTACCTCGGCGGACTGCACCCCGAGGGCGACCTGTCGAAGCACCTGCAGTCGCGCAAGGACGTCGGCGACGTCCTGCTGGCGAGCGGGGTCCCGACCGTCGCCCTGCAGGCCGGCGTCGTCATCGGGTCGGGCAGCGCCTCGTTCGAGATGGTGCGCCACCTGACGGACGTGCTGCCCTACATGCCGGCACCGAAGTGGGTCCGCAACTTCATCCAGCCGATCGCCGTCCGCGACGTGCTGCACTACCTGCTCGGGGCGGCCGACGTGCCCGACGACGTCAACCGCACCTTCGACATCGGCGGTCCCGACGTGCTCCGGTACGGGCAGATGATGAACGGGTACGCCCTCGAGGCCGGCCTCAAGCAGCGGCCGATCGCGTCCCTCCCCGTCTTCACCCCGTGGCTCGCCTCGCAGTGGGTCAACCTCGTCACCCCCGTGCCCCGTGCCCTCGCCGTGCCGATCATCGCGTCGCTGCAGTACGACTGCGTCGTGCGCGAGCACGACATCGACGCCGTCGTGCCCCCGCCCGCCGAGGGGCTGCTGCCCTACCGTCGCGCCGTCCGCCTCGCCCTGCAGCGTGAACAGGACGGCGACGTCGAGACCAGCTGGCAGGACTCGTCGGTCGCCGGCGCGCCGAGCGACCTGCTGCCGAGCGACCCCGACTGGTCCGGGCACATCGTCTACACCGACGACCGGCAGACCGACACCTCCGCTCCGGCCGCCGAGCTCTGGAAGGTGCTCGAGAGCATCGGCGGCGAGAACGGGTGGTACTCGTTCCCGCTGGCGTGGTCGGCCCGCGGCTGGATGGACCGACTGGTCGGGGGAGTGGGCCTCCGTCGCGGCCGCCGCAGTGCGACCACCCTGCGCGTCGGTGACGCCCTCGACTGGTGGCGGGTCGAGAAGCTCGATCGCGGCCACCTGCTGCGGCTCCGGGCCGAGATGAAGGTCCCCGGAGGCGCGTGGCTGGAACTCACGGTCGAGCCGCGTCGCGACGGTGGCTCGCACTACCGCCAACGCGCGGTGTTCTTCCCGCAGGGACTCGGCGGGCGCCTCTACTGGTTCGCGATCCTGCCGTTCCACGGCGTGATCTTCTCGGGCATGCTGCGGCGCATCACGGCGACGGCCGAGCGGGAGGCGGCCGCCCGGGCGACCGGCGAGCGGGTGGCCGGTGCCGCGGGCGGGGCCACGACCGACGCGACGGCCGTGGCGTGACCGACCCGCGCCTCCTCGTCCTGGCGTCGTCGCCGGTGCCGCTGTACCCGGCGGGCGACGAGGCCATGTCGCCCGTGCCGTTGTGGCTCGGGGTGCTGTTCGGGGTGCTCGTCGTCGTGTCGTCGTTCGTGGTGCTGCTGCCGCGCGTCCGCCACGCGCTCGACCGCGTCTGGTCGAAGAGGCCGCGGCGCTTCCGTCAATGAGGTCGGGGCGGTGCGCACGCGCGCGCCGGTTCGCGGCTCCCAGCGGGTGATGGCACGATGGGGGCACTTCAGCAGACCACCAGGAGGTCGTGATGACACACCGAGAGACCGTCGCCTTCGTCGGCGACAGCTTGACCGAGAACGGCGACTGGGCGGCGTGGTTGCCCGACGAGCAGGTCGTCAACCTGGGCGTCGGGGGCGACACGGTCGCCGGCCTGACCGAACGGCTCCACGACGTCGTGGCCGCGAACCCCGACTCCGTCGTGCTCATGATCGGCACCAACGACTTCACCGCGCGACGCTCGGTCGAACAGGTGGTGCGCGGCATCGAGAACCTCATGGTGGCGATGCGTCGTGAACTGCCCGGCACGCGTCTGCTGTTGCAGTCGATCGCGCCGCGGGGGGCGGAGTTCGCACCCCGCCTCAAGGACGCCAACCGCCACCTCCGTCAGTTCTCCTCGACGGTCCGGGCGCAGTGGCTCGACCTCTGGCCCGCCCTCGCCGACGAATCCGGTGACGCGCTGCGACCCGAGTTCGCCGCCGACCACGTCCACCTCAGCGACGCCGGCTACCAGGCCTGGTTGGGCGAACTGCAGCCGGCCCTCGAGCGCCTGCGTGACGAGCCGCCGATGAGCCGTCCGATCAGCGTCCTCGACGTCGCCTACGACATCGAGTAGGCGGTGCCCACCCCCACCGCCCCCGCGTTCACGCGTCCGGCCCTGGCGCCCGGCCTGATCGCGGCCATCGCCCTGCTGGCCGGCACCGCGTTGCTCGGCTCGGACGTCTTCACCGTGTTCCGGTACGTGGTGTCGATCTTCGCCCTGATCGTCCTCGTCTTCGCCTACCGGGGGCGTGCCTGGTGGGCGCTGCCCCTGCTCGCCGCCGTGGCCGTCCTCTGGAACCCGGTGTTCGTGGTGCCCGTCCAGCCCGACCTCTGGCAAGGGTTGCAGTTCGTCGCCGCGGCGCTCATGATCGCCGTCGGGGTGCTCGTGAAGGTGCCGACCGCGGCCGCGACGACCACGGGGGCCGCCCCGGTCCGAGGCCGTCGCTGACCGTCGTGGGCAGCGGATCCGCCGAGGTGCCTCCGACCCCGTAAAATGCCGAGGGTGCGTCCGCCCGCCCGAGGCCCGCACGGAAGGTTGAGTCTGCATGGCCACGGAGATCCCCGGTACGTCAGAGATGGTCGGCACGTCCGAGAGCCCTCTCCTGACCCCTCGTCACCGAGCCGGTGGTCTCGACCGAGAGGACGTCGTCGTCCGCAAGGGCCAGTTCACGCTCCTCAACGGTCACCTCACGCCCCAACAGTCGATGATCGAGGACCTGCTCTACATCCGGCGGGTGCTCGACGCCGCCCAGGTGCCCTTCCTGCTCGTGCGCGGAAACGACGTCCGCCCGGTGATCGCCGTCGACACCGTCCACCGTGACCGCTTCACCGCCGCCATGGTCGCGGCCTCGGCCACCGAGCCCTTCTACGCCAAGCCCCGCAAGGGTCAGGCGTCCCTCGTCATCGAGGGCGGGCTCGAGCTCGAGACGGAGCGGGTCTTCCGTGTCTACCGGCCGCGCGTCGAACCCATCGGCCGCCTCCGCTACGGCGCGGGCACGGCCGTGCAGGTCGAGTTCTGGATCATCACCGACGACGAGATCCTCGCCCCGACCGAGAACGCACTGATGCGCACCGAACTGCCCCGTGCCGAGGCCGTCGAACAGACCGTCGAGCGGTACGGCATCGAGTGGCCCACCCTCGAGCACATGTTCGACGACCACGCCACCGACATCACCTTCGACATCGACATCGTCTTCTCGTGGGTCGACGGGAACTCGATCGAGTACCAACGTGCCCGGGCCGCCCAGGCAAAACGTCACGTGGTCGGCGAGGGCGACGACTCGGCGGCCCGGTTCCGTCAGATCGACGAGCTCAAGTACGCCCTGCGGTCGGTCTACATGTTCGCCCCGTGGGTCCGGAACATCTACATCGCGACCGACTCGCCCGTGCCCGAGTGGTTGGGCGAGCACCCCCGTGTCCGCGTCGTGCGCAGCGAGGAGTTCTTCAGCGACCTCTCGATGCTCCCGACGCACAACTCGCAGGCCGTCGAGTCGCAGTTGCACCACATCGAGGGTCTCAGCGAGCACTTCCTGTACTCGAACGACGACATGTTCTTCGGGCGACCCGTCGCGCCGAGCATGTTCTTCTCTCCGGGCTCCGTCACCAAGTTCATCGAGGCCGACACCCGCATCGGGCTCGGGCACAACAACATCGACCGCAGCGGGTTCGAGAACGCCGCGCGGGTCAACCGCCGCCTGCTGCAGCAGCGCTTCGGCCGCGTCCTCACCCGCCACCTCGAGCACACGGCCGCGCCGCTGCGCCGCAGCGTCCTGTTCGAGATGGAGCACGAGTTCGCCGACGAGTTCGCCGCCACCGCCGGCAGCCCCTTCCGTGCGAAGGAGAACATCTCGGTCACGAACTCGCTCTACCACTACTACTCGCTGATGACGGGTCGGGCGATCGTGCAGGAGAACGCGAAGGTCAGCTACATCGACACCACGATGGTGTCGGGGCTGGCGTCGTTGTCCGAGGTGCTGAAGAAACGCGCGTTCGACTTCTTCTGCCTCAACGACGGCAGCTTCCCCGAGGTCACCGACGACGAGCGGACCGCGACGGTCACGGACTTCCTCGAGCGGTACTACCCGTTCCCCGCACCGTGGGAGAAGGACGAGATGCAGCGCGTCGCCCTCGAGAACGCCGAGCAGGACAGGCGGGCACTCGGAGCCGAGGCGGCGCAGTCGGGCGAGGCGACCGGATCGTCGTCCCAGCGGGGGCTCGAAGGGTCGGACTGACGCCGGTCGTACCCGCGTCGCGGGTGTGACGGGCGTCACCGGTCACCGGTCACCGGTCGCCGGTCACCGGCGCGGTGGCCGTCACCGTCGTCCGGACGGCCGCTCAGCTCGACGAGGTGCCGAAGCGGGCGGCCTGTTCGCCCGCGAGTGCGGCGTCGAGACGAGAGAGCATGTCCGGGCCCATGGGCGGCAGGGCGTCCAGCCGGAACCACCGGGCCTCGGTGTTCTCGCCGTCCGCGGGGGAGGGCTCGCCCGACACGTAGCGCATCACGAAGGTGTGGTCGAGGTACTGCGCGCGGTCGCCGTTCGCGTAGACGACCTCGTCGGTCACTCCGATCGAAGCCAGCCGTTCGGGGACGACGTGCAGGTCGGCTTCCTCGAGGGTCTCGCGGACGGCGGCGTCGGCGGGGTGCTCGCCCGGGTCGACGATGCCCGTCACCGGCGTCCAGGCGCCGGTGTCGGCTCGGCGCACCAGCAGCGTCTCGTCATCGCGCACCACGACCGCGGTGACGCCTGCGAGCCACAGCGGTGCCGTGCCGATCTTCTCGCGCAGGGACAGGACGAAGTCGGGGGTGGCCATGTCAGCACCCTACCGACGGCCCGCCGTAGGCTGACCGCATGCGACTGCCCTGGACCCTTCACGGCTCGGACGTGCGGCGCATCTCCGACATGGCGGGCGAGTCGTTGCTCCTGGCCGGTGGGGGCAGGGCGATCCTGCTGCAACTCGCGAACCCCGGGGTGGGGCACGGCGTCGCCGAGCACAGCGACTTCGTCGAGCGCCCGTTGTCGCGGCTGCACGGCACCATGACGTACCTCTACGCCATCGTCTTCGGCACCCCGTCCGAGGTGGCCCACGTCCGCCGGGTCGTCGGGCGGGCGCACCGTCCGGTGCACGACGGCGAGTCCTCGTCGGTGCGGTACGACGCGTTCGACCCCGATCTGCAGCTCTGGGTCGCAGCCACGCTCTACGACTCGGCCGTGCAGCTGTTCGAGCGGGTGCACGGGCCGATCGACCCGGCCCACGCCGAGACCGTCTACCAGGACTACGCCCTCGTCGGCACGTCGCTGCAGATGCCGCGAGAGTTGTGGCCGGCCGATGCAGCGGCGTTCCGGCGCTACTGGGACGACGCCGTCGCGCACCTCGTGGTGGACGACGTCACGCGTCGGGTCGCCCACGAGTTGTTGCACCCGACGACGGGGCCGTGGTGGCTGAGGGCAGTGATGCCGCTCGCCCGGCTCGTCACCGCGGGGTCGTTGCCGGGTCGAGTCCGTGACGACTTCGGCCTGCCCTGGTCGCCGGCCGCCCAGCGCCGCTACGACCGGGTGATGCGCGCCACGGCTGCGGTCGTCCCGCATCTGCCACCGCGCCTCCGTCACGTCCTCCGCGACGGGTACCTGCGTCGTCTGCGTGCGGCCATGGCCGCCGAGGCCCGCACCCCCGCCCACGGCTGACCCGGCCCGTGGCCGGCGCCCGGGTCGGCACCGCCCGCTTCACGTCACGGAGTCCTCGTCCCTCGTCGGCAACTCCTGACTCCCGTCACGGCGATCGCAGGCGGGGGCGTGTCGGCGTCGATCGAGCGACGTGGAGCAGGAATTGCCGACTCGCGCGGGCCGTGTTCGGGGCGGTCGGTCGTCCTCGGCGTGGCTGCGTCGGGACTGGCGGCGTCGACGGCACCGAGTGGGTCGGCAACTCCTGCTCCGTGCTGCACGACGGGCCAGGGAAGGGGGCACCGGCCGTCGCGCGCAGCATGAGCCAGGAGTTGCCGACGGTGCACGAGACCGGCTGCGGTGGGGGCGGGCCGGCCCGGTCAGAGCGTGTCGATCGGCCCCGTCAGCGCGAGGTCACGCGGCACCACGGGCACCGGTGCCGTGTCCGTCGCGCGGTGGCGGGGGGCGGCGGGGGCGATGCGCACGCCGGCGACGGCGAGACGCTCGGCCACCACGTCGGCGGGCACGTACTCGCCCACGGTCTCGTAGGTGCCGATCGGCACGACCGAGTGCACGACGGTGCCCTCGTAGACGTGCACCAGGTTGAACGCCTGGGCACCGTCGCGGCCGCGGGTTCCGCCGCCGGCGACGTTGAGGTCCTGCGTGTAGCAGGTGGCCGACGCGACCGAGACGGGGACGCCCGCGAAGGTGGCGTTGGTCGAGTAGTGCAGGTGCCCCGCGATGATGGAGCGGACGTCGCTGCCCTCGATCACCTCGGCGAGGGCCGCCTGGTCACGCAGCTCGACGAGGGCCGTCAGGTCTTGCACGCTCGGGACCGGCGGGTGGTGCATGGCGATGATGGTGCCGTCGGGGGCATCGGTCGAGAGCTCCTCGGCGAGCCAGTCGAGCTGGTCTCCCGAGAGCCGGCCGAAGTGGTGGCCGGGCACGGTCGTGTCGAGGGTGATGACGCGCAGGCCGTTGACGTCGTAGACGAGATCGACGGGTCGCTGCGACGGCAGCTGCCCGAAGAGCTCGGACCGGAACGCGCTGCGGTCGTCGTGGTTGCCCATGGCCCAGATGACCTGGGCTCCGAGTCGCTCGGCGACGGGCTCGATCAGGGCGCGGAGCTTGCGGTAGGCGTCCGGCTCGCCCTTGTCGGCGAGGTCGCCCGTGAAGACGATGGCCTCGGGCCGCCCGTCGGACGCCTCGATCTCGTCCATGATCTGACGGAGCCGGGCCTCGCTGTCGACGGCGCCGTAGAGGTCGCGGTCCCCGCCGACGAGGTGCGTGTCGCTGAGGTGCAGGATGAAGTGGTTCGGCCTGGGGTGTTCGGCCGTCCGGAGATCCATGGTTCTCTCAATCGATGTCGCCGACGTGGGCTCGGGACGAGACCCTCGTTGTTGATTCGTCACCAGTCCATCACCCGTTTGCCATGAGTGGGGTGAACGTGCGCGCGCGTTTCGGTGAACGGTCGTCGAACAGGCCGCATTCCCGAGCGACGACGCTAGCCCGCCTCACGGGCCGACGCGACCCCCAGGAGGCGGGGGTCGCGTCGTCGAGGTCTCTGACGTGTCGAGGCGTCAGGGCTTGAGGACGACCTTGATGCAGCCGTCCTCCTTGTTCTTGAAGACGTCGTACATGGCGGCGGCCTCGGAGAGCGGCACCGGGTGGGTGACGAGGTCCTCGGTGCCGAGCGGGTCGGTCGGGTCCTCGACGAGGGGCATCAGGGTGTCCATCCACTTCTGGACGTTGCACTGGCCCATCTTGATGGTGATCTGCTTGTCGAAGAGCGTGAGGAAGGGCGTGGGGTCGGCCGTGCCGCCGTAGACCCCGCTGAGCGAGACGGTGCCGCCACGGCGCACGATCTCGAAGGCGAGGTGCATGGCGCCGAGGCTGTCGATGCCGGCCTTCTGCATGACGGCCTGGCCGATCGCGTCGGGCAGGGCGGCGGCGAACTTCTGCACGAGGCCGATGCCGGCGTGCTCGTGTGCCTCCATGCCGACGGCGTCGACGACGGAGTCGGGTCCGCGGTCGTCGGTCATGCCCTTGACGACGTCGGCGACGTCCTTCGTCAGGTCGAGGACCTCGACGCCGTGGCGCTCGGCCATGGCGCGACGCTCGGGCACCGGATCGATGCCGATGACGCGGTAGCCGCGGTACTTGCCGATGCGCGACGCGAACTGGCCGACCGGGCCGAGGCCCAGGACGACCAGGGTGCCGCCTTCGGGCACCTGGGCGTACTCGACGCCCTGCCAGGCGGTCGGCAGGATGTCGCTGAGGAAGAGGTAGCGCTCGTCGGGCAGGTCGGCGCCGACCTTCACGAGGTTGGCGTCGGCACGCGCGATCCGCAGCTGCTCGGCCTGGCCACCGGGCACCTGGCCGTAGAGCTTGCTGAAGCCGTAGAGGGTGGCGCCCGAGTCGTACTCGGTGACCTGGGTGGTCTCGCACTGCGAGAAGAGCCCGCGGTCGCACATGAAGCAGTGGCCGCACGCGATGACGAAGGGGACGACGACGCGGTCGCCGACCTCGATGCGGCTGACCTCGGAACCGACCTGGGTGACGATGCCCATGGTCTCGTGGCCGAGCACGTCGCCCTTGTCGAGGAACGCGCCCAGGGCGTCGTACAGGTGCAGGTCGCTTCCGCAGATCGCGGCCGACGTGACCTTGATGACCGCGTCGCTCGGGTCGATGATCGTGGGATCGGGGACGTCCTCGACGGAGACGTTGGTGACGGACTGGTACGTGAGTGCCTTCATCGATCCCGTCTACGCGTCCTCGCCCCGTGCCGCCTGGACGAGGGGTACAGCGGGCACGGAAAAGCCTCGGGGCGGCCGGGCCTGGGCCCGACCGCCCCGAGGCGGATGACGCGTGTGCTGTCGCCTAGGCGACGGCCGTCGCGGAGGCGACGATGTTGACGACCTTGCGGCCGCCCTTGTTGCCGAACTCGACCGAGCCGGGGGCGAGGGCGAAGAGGGTGTCGTCTCCGCCGCGGCCGACGTTGACGCCGG
>NZ_JARVRR010000010.1:0-217623 GCF_030209595.1 Frigoribacterium sp. ME-P-080 | reverse complement strand
GCGCTCGCGCATCCGAGACCAAAAGGCCCCAGAACCCAAAAAATCCCCTGCCCATCGGAGGGCAGGGGATTTCATTTGGGACGTCTCGGATGCGCTCGCGCATCCGAGACCAAAAGGCCCCAGAACCCAAAAAATCCCCTGCCCATAGGAGGGCAGGGGATTTCATTTGGGTGAGTAACGGGGCTTGAACCCGCGGCCTCCTAGACCACAACCAGGCGCTCTACCAGCTGAGCTATACCCACCATGTGTCGTTTCCGACGATGCTGTCGACTGCCGAGGCGATCGCAACGAGAAGACTCTACTACAGCCGGGGGGCCCATTCGTCCACGACGGCCTTCGAGATCGCCTGGACGTCCTCGGTGGTGGGACCCGGGTCGGCGACGAATCCGGCACGGCGGTAGTACTCGAGTTCGCGGATGGATTCGAGGATGTCGGCGAGGGCCCGGTGTCCGCCGTGTTTCTGCGGAGCGTTGAAGTACACGCGGGGGAACCAGCGGCGGGCCAGCTCCTTGATCGAGGACACGTCGACGCTGCGGTAGTGCAGGTGGCCGTCGACGCGCGGCATGTACTTGGCGAGGAACGCGCGGTCCGTGCCGATGGTGTTGCCGGCGAGGGGTGCGTGCTGCTCGGTGGGCACGTACTTCAGGATGTACTCGAGCACCTCGAACTCGGCCTCGGCGAGGCTGACGCCGTCCGGGATCTCGTCGATGAGGCCGGACGAGCGGTGCATCTCTGTGACGAAGTCGCCCATGTTGTCGAGGGCGGACTGGTCCGGCTTGATGACGATGGCGAAGCCGGGGTGTACGGGCTTCAGGTCGAAGTCGGTCACGACCACGGCCACCTCGACCAGTTCGTCGACCGAGAGGTCGAGCCCGGTCATCTCGCAGTCGATCCAGACCAGTCGGTCGTTGCTCGTAGCCATTCCGCGAGTCTAGTCCGGTGCCCTTCCGGCACCGCGCCTCCTGGACGGGGCCAGGGCAGGAGGCGCGGTGCGGTCCGGTCAGATCGCCTCGCCGGCTCCGATGGCCTCGGCTTCGACGCGAGCCGGTTCGGGGCCGTCGTCCACGCGGCGCAGGGCCCCGCGGGCGGCGACCACGACGACGAACGCCACGGCGACGCTCGCGGCGGCGAACACGTAGGCGGCACTCGGGTCGATGGTGTCGGCGAGCAGGGTCGCGACGGGCGGGGCCACGGCGCCGCCGAGGAAGCGCACGCCCGAGTAGGCGCTGGACGCGACCGAGCGGGGCAGGTCGGTCGCCTCCATGACGGACTCGGTCAGCACCGTGTTGAGCACGCCGAGCACCAGGCCGCCGACCACCACGCAGACCACGAGGGCGGCCGGCGTCCCGACGACGACCGCGGCGGCGACGAGGTCGAGCGCGAGCAGGGGGAGTGCGATGCGCAGCACGGTCGTCCGACGCAGGCGTGCGGTCAGCAGCGGGGCGACCCAGACCGAGGTGATCGCGAGGCCGACGCCCCAGCCGAAGAAGGTGAACCCGATGCCGAGAGCCCCGAAGCCCAACGGGTACGGCGTGTACGCGAGCAGGACGAAGAATCCGATGTTGTAGAACAGGGCGGTCGCCGCGAGGGCGCCGAGGGCCGGGCGGCCCAGGGCGCGGAACGGGGCCGACAGCGTCGTGGGCGTGGGTTTCTCCATGGCGCCGCCCTTGAGGAACAGCACGATCGCGATGAAGGCGATCGCCATCAGGGTGGTGACGCCGAAGAACGGGCCGCGCCAGCTGACCGAGCCGAGGAGGCCGCCGATCAGGGGGCCGATGGCGATGCCGAGTCCGAGGGCCGCCTCGTAGAGGATGATCGCCGAGGCCGTGCCGCCGGATGCCGCGCCCACGATCGTCGCGAGGGCGGTCGAGATGAACAGGGCGTTGCCGAGCCCCCAGCCGGCACGGAAGCCGATGATCGACCAGACGTCGCCACTGGTGGCGGCGAGCAGGGCGAAGAGCACGATCAGGGCGAGCCCGATCAGCAGGGTGCGCTTGGGGCCGAGTCGACTCGACACCCAGCTGGTGAAGAACATCGCCACGCCCGTGACGGCGAGGTAGCTCGTGAAGAGCAGTTCGGTCTGGGTCGGGCTGGCCTTCAGCGACTCGGCGATGGCGGGGAGGATCGGGTCGACGAGCCCGATGCCCATGAAGGCGACGACGCAGGCGAAGGCGATGGCCCACACGGCGGTCGGCTGCTTCAGGATGCTCGGCCCGGATTCGTGCGCGGTGCCGGAAGGCGAAGGGGAGCTCGAAGCGGAGGCGCTCACGCGAACACCGCCTCGGCGTCGGAGTGGACGTCGGCGCGGCCGGCGGCGCGGTGGCTGACCCGCGACGCCAGGAGGCGGGTGGCGTGCTCGAGCACGGCCCACTCGTCGTCGTCCAGGTCGGCGAAGAGGCCGCCGAGCGAGTCGGCGAGTTGCCCCCGCCACTCGACGAGCGCCGCCGTGCCCTTGTCGGTGATGGCGATGAGCCACGCCCGGGAGTCGTCGGTGTCGGCGATGCGCTTGACGAGCTCGTCCTCGGCGAGGCCCCGGAGGAGCTTGGTCATGGTGGGCTGCGACACGCGGCTGGCCCGGGCGAGGTCCCCGACGCGGAGCTCGCCGTCGGTCGTCAGGATCGAGAGCGTGCGCCACACGGCGGGTGAGGTGGTGCGGCCGGTCTCCTGCGCGGCGATGCGCGTCAGGCGATGGGTCGACGTCAGGAGGGATTCCAAGATGTCTGTCGGCTGGGGAGTCATCCCTTAAGTGTATAGCCAAGCTATATAGCTTGGCTATGCGGTGTCGCGGACCGAAGCTGGGCGCCGACTCCGTGCCTCCTGGTAGACCTGTGGACATGACAGACAGCAAGCCCACCGTGGCCGAGGGTTCCGAGTACGTCGTCTTCTTCGACGGCGGTCCGAGCGACGGCTCCACCGACACCCGCATCAGCACCGACGGCTCGTACGACGAGCAGATCACCGACTTCGTGTTGATCGACGGCATGGAGACCGGCATCGTCTACACCGCCACCGAGGCCAAGATGGTCGGCGAACAACTCCAGGTCCACTACTCGCTCGACGCGAAGGACAGCGACCCCGTCGTCGACCCGGAAGACCGAAACGACGACCGCGACAACTGACGTCGGCGGCCCCGGCCGCACCGACTCACCAGACCGCAGGAGGCGCGGGGGAAGTTTCCCCCGCGCTTCCTCGTTGTCCCCGGCATGATGCTCGAGCTCTACACGTCGGCCTTCTGCGGTCCCTGCCACGCGGCCAGGGCGGTCGTCGCCGAGGCGAATGGCCTCGTGCCCTCGCTCGTCGTCGACGAGGCCGACGTCGCCGCCCGGCCCGCCGACGCCGAACGGCGCGACGTCCGCAGCACGCCCACCATCGTGGTCACGCGGGACGACGGCGAGGTGGTCTTCCGCTCACCGGGCGTGCCGACGTTGGACCGCCTGCTCGGGGCCCTGGCCCTCGCGATCTGATCGCCGGACCCCCGTCATGGAAGGCCCATAGGATCTCCGCGGCGTCGCCATCGACTGATGCGAGGCCGCTGATGGCGTGGCGACCGATCGTGGTCCCATGCCTGACACCGACATCCTGCGTCTCGACATCGTGGTGCCCGTCTTCGACGAGGCCGCCACCCTCGAGACCAGCATCACGAGCCTCCATGACCATCTGACCCGCCACGTCACCGAGACCTGGCGCATCACCGTGGCCGACAACGCCAGCACCGACGGCACGCCGGCCCTCGCCGACGACCTCGCCCGACGCCTGCGGTGCGTGACCGCCGTCCACCTCGCCGAGAAGGGCCGAGGCCGTGCCCTCAAGCAGGTCTGGGCGGCCTCGCCCGCCGACGTGCTGGTCTACCTCGACGAAGACCTCTCCACCGACCTCTCTGCGCTCGGCCCGCTCGTCGCACCGTTGCTCTCCGGCCACTCCGACCTCGCGATCGGCACCCGGTTGAGCCGGTCGTCGCGGGTCGTGCGCGGCGGCACGCGGGAATTCGTCTCGCGCAGCTACAACTTCCTGCTGCGTCGCACGATGGGGGTCGGGTTCAGCGACGCCCAGTGCGGCTTCAAGGCGATCCGGCGCGAGGCCGCCGAGCGACTGCTGCCCCTCGTCGAGGACACCGGGTGGTTCTTCGACACCGAACTGCTGATCCTCGCCGAGCGCTCGGGCCTGCGCATCCACGAGGTGCCGGTCGACTGGGTCGACGACCCCGACAGCTCGGTCGACATCGTCTCCACGGCCGCCGCCGACCTCAAGGGGATGCTGCGCGTGGGCACGGGCATCGCCCGGGGCGCGATCCCGGTCCAGGCGGTGTACGACGCGATCGGGAGGCGTCCGTTCGAGCCGCCCGCGCCTCCGACGTTCTTCTCGCAGGTCGTGCGGTTCGGCGTCGTCGGGGTCGCCTCGACCGCCGCGTACGCGCTGCTCTACCTCGGCGCGCAGCAGGTGATGCCGGCCCAGGCGGCGAATTTCGTGTCGTTGCTCGTCACGGCCGTGGTCAACACGGCCGCCAACCGGCGGTTCACGTTCGGGGTACGGGGGGCGTCGGGCGTGGCGCGACACCAACTGCAAGGGCTGATGGTCTTCGTCCTCGCCTGGGCGCTGACCTCGGGGTCGCTCGTCGTGCTGCACGCCGCGGCTCCCGCGGCCGACGCGCAGGCCGAGCTGCTGGTCTTGACGGCCGCGAACCTCGTCGCGACCGTCCTGCGCTTCGTGCTCCTGCGCGTCTGGGTGTTCCGGTCGGAGGCGACGCACGTGACGCCGGGACCGGCCGACGAACGGGTCGGTGTCGCCGACCCCGTGTCCGACCTCGCCACCCGCGTCGCCGCCGGGGCCGGCGACGACGACGTCACGGTGGTCGGTCGATGAGCGCCGGGACGACGCCGGTGCCGCTGACCGATCGACGCTCGCCGTCCGGGTCGGCCGGCCCGCGCCTCCGTCCGCTCGCTCGTCGCCTGGTGCGCGGGCGTGAGGACGCGGCACGGTGGGAGCGACCGGCGTTCCTCGCGCTGCTGGTCGCCACGGGGGCTCTCTACCTGGTGAACCTGTCGGCGAACGGCTGGGCGAATTCGTTCTACTCGGCCGCGGTGCAGGCCGGTTCGCAGAACTGGGAGGCGTTCCTCTACGGCTCGTCCGACGCCGCGAACTCGATCACGGTCGACAAGCCGCCCGCGAGCCTGTGGGTCATGGCGTTGTCGGTCCGGGTGTTCGGACTGTCGTCGTTCAGCATCCTGCTGCCCGAGGCACTGATGGGCGTCGCGACCGTCGGACTCGTCTGGGCCACGGTGCGGCGGCACTTCTCGGGCGTCGCCGCGTTCGTCGCCGGTGGAGTCCTCGCGCTGACCCCGGTCGCCGCGTTGATGTTCCGCTTCAACAACCCCGACGCGCTGCTCGTGCTGCTGCTGACCCTCGCCACGTACCTGACGCTGCGCGGCGTCGAGACGGGCCGCGTCCGTTGGGTCGTCTGGGCGGGCGTGGCGATCGGCTTCGGCTTCCTGACCAAACAACTGCAGGCGTTCGTCATCCTGCCCGTACTGGCCGGGGTGTACCTCGTCGCGGCGCCCGTCCTGCTGCGCAAGCGGCTGCTGCACCTGCTGGCCGCGCTCGGTGCGGTCGTGGTGTCGGCCGGCTGGTGGGTCGCCCTCGTCGAGCTGGTGCCCGCGGGCATGCGGCCGTACGTCGGCGGCTCGCAGACCAACTCGTTCCTCGAGTTGACCTTCGGCTACAACGGCCTCGGACGGCTCACGGGTGACGAGACCGGCAGCGTGACGGGCGGGGGCGGCGGCACCGGTGCCGCCACGACAGGCATGTGGGGCGAGACCGGCATCACCCGGCTCTTCACGGGCGAGTTCGGGGGCCAGATCACCTGGTTGCTTCCCGCCGCCCTCGTGATCGGCGTCTCGGCACTCGTGCTGCTCGGCTGGCGACACCGGACCTCGGCCCGTCGGGCGACCCTGCTGCTGTTCGGGGGCTGGACGGTGCTGACCGCCCTCGTCTTCAGCTTCATGTCGGGCATCTTCCACGCGTACTACACGGTGGCGCTCGCCCCGGCCATCGCGGTCACCCTCGGGGCTGCGGCCGACGTGTTGTGGCGACGACGGGCCCGGTCGTGGGTGCGGATCGTGCTGGCGGCGTCGGCTCTGCTCACGGGCGTCTGGGCCTGGGTGCTGCTCGGACGGGCGGAGTCCTGGCAGCCGTGGCTCCGGTACGTCGTCGTCGCGCTCGCCGTCGTGGGCGCCGTGCTCGTGCTGCTGCCGCGACGGGGCCGGGCGCTCACGGCGGCGACCCTCGCCGTGCTGCTCACGGGCGGCCTGCTGGCTCCGGCGGCCTACTCGGTCGAGACCGTGTCGACGGCCCACACCGGTTCGATCGTCACGGCCGGGCCGACCGTGTCGGGTGGCACGGGCGGGTTCGGCGGTGGTGGCGCGGGCGGCGCCGGCGGCTTCGGCGGTCGCGGCGGGGCCGTTGGTGGCGGGCCCGGTGGCGCGGCTGGCGGAACGCCCCCGCAGCTGCCGGGCGGCACCGGCGGGGGAGCGGGTACCGGCACCGGCACCGGCGCGGGAACCGCAGGAGGCGCGGGTACGGCCACGCGCGGACACCCCGGTGGCGGGGGCGGAGCCGGCTCGCTGCTCGGCTCGGGCTCGGTCAGCGACGAGCTCGCTGCCGTGGTCGGCGCGGACGCGGACCGGTACACCTGGGTCGCCGCGGCCGTCGGGTCGAACAGCGCGGCGGGCTACCAGCTCGCGACCGACGACCCGGTCATGGCGGTCGGCGGGTTCAACGGCAGCGACCCGTCACCGACCCTGGCGCAGTTCGAGCAGTACGTCGCCGACGGGCAGATCCACTGGTTCGTCGGAGGGACCGTCGGGCAGTCGAACGGCGGCAGCTCGTCCTCGAGCGAGATCGCGGCCTGGGTCGAGGCGAACTTCTCCTCGACCGAGGTCGACGGGGTCACGCTGTACGACCTGAGCAGCTGACCGACCGGACGTCGCCACCGGTCCGCCCGGCCGCCCCGCACCTCCGGGGCGCGCGAGACACCGCGTTTCGTGCACCGCACCGCGACTAGTCGGGGCGCGGTGCACGAAACGCGGTGCGGAGCCTGGCTGGACCGCTACCGGGACGGAGGAGCGGGCACGGTATCGTGGTCGGGTTCGCCCCCGTAGCTCAGCGGATAGAGCAGGAGCCTTCTAATCTCTTGGTCGCAGGTTCGATTCCTGCCGGGGGCACCACGCAGCCGAGACCCTCGCGGTGCTTCTCATCTCTTGGTCGCAGGTTCGATTCCTGCCGGGGGCACCACGCGACACCACCCCCCCGCACGACGACGCGCCCCCGACCGAGGTCGGGGGCGCGTGGTCGTTCGTTCGCCGGGTCAGTCGTCCGCGCGTTCGGGTGTCGTCCGGCGTCGGACCTGGCTCGCACTGACCGGCTGCTCGAAACGCTCGTCGTCCATCGCATCGTCGCGGGTGTCGTCGTGGCTCGCGTCAGCCGGCGTGACCGCCGGTGCCTCGGGCGCGGACACCGGCGACGGTCCGGCCAGCGGGGCGTGAGCCATCGGTGCCCGGTAGGCCTCGTCGCCACCGCGAACCAGGGCATCGTCGAGGGCCGCCGGGCGGAGCGCTGCCGAGGGTGCGGCACCCGAGGGCGCGGAGGCCTCGGTGCGTCGCTGCTCGGTCGCCGCCGCAGCCCGCTGCTCGGCTTCCCAGGCCTTCTGCTTCGCGGCCGTGTCTCGGTCGACGTCGGCTTCTTCGTACTTCCAGCGGGCGAGATCGTCGCGGAACAGCTTCTTGGCCCGCCCGGGGCGGTTCTGCCACTCGACGAGGCGGTCGCGGAGTTCACCCAGCGTCTGCTCGGACTGGAAGCTGAAGGACGCCGAGTTGCGCTTGATCTCGGCCAGTTCGTGAGCCGCCCAGTCGGCGGCGAGGGTGCTGCCGGTCGCAGGCGACAGCCGCAGTCGGACGTCGGCCTCGTGGCCGAGGTGATCGGCGTAGGCGCGCTCCTCGACTCCGAGCGAGCTGTAGACGGCACCCTTGCGAGCTGCCGAGACGAGGGCCGCGACCGCCGCCGCTTTCGTCTCGTCCTCGTGCAACGACACGACCCGCCGCGTGCTCGCCCGGCCGATGAGGGCTGCGACGATGCCTGCCACGACGATGGCGACGAAGGGGATCACCGCATCGGTGACGACACGCCACCCGTTGTCCGAAGAGAGCCATTCGACGAGATCGTTCCACCACTGCATGGGGCGAACACTACAGCCGAGGTCGAAGGTTGCATGGCTGCGACATGCTGTCGAGCCCTCCGCCGGGATACCGTCACGGTGCTCCGGCGGAGGCGTCGGGATCAGGCGAACCGGAAGCAGTCGGTGGCGTCGTCGCGATTCCAGAACTCGCCGATCTCGACGAACCGACGCTGACGGGGCAGAAACCGCTTGGCGCGGTAGCGATCACCCTGCGGGTCGTCGAAGCGCTCGACGTAGCCCACGATCTCGCCACCGGGACGGGTCACCCGGGCGAGGTCGTCGTGCACCTGGACGAGCTGCAGGCCGCCGCGGGTCGAGCGCAGGGAGGGAAGGGGAACGCGCGCGTGAGCGTGCGGCGCAGGCGGGACGATCGCGTGGTCGAGGGTGCTGCTGGTCATGAGGTGCTCCTGAGGTCATCCGGCCGATGCTGTCGAGAACACCCCTGACGCTAGGGGTGACCACCGACATCGACGTCGGACACCTGGGACACCTCGGACACGTCGGACGCGTCGGGCGCCTGGAGGGCGCGGTGCCCCGTCGGCACCGCGCCGTCCGGTCAGCGGCCGGTGCCGTCGACCGCCAGCGGCTCGATCGCCGCGAGCTCGTCCTCGGTCAGCTCGGCACCGTCGAGCGCGTCGAGGCTGTCGTCCAGCTGGGCCACCGACGAGGCGCCGATGAGGGCGCTGGTCACGGCGGGTTGGCGCAGCACCCAGGTGAGCGAGAGCTGCGCGAGCGACTGGCCCCGCGCCTCCGCGATCTCGTTCAGGCCGCGGACGCGGGAGAGGTAGGTCTCGTCGAGGGCGTCCTCGGAGAACCACCGGCCCTCGGCAGCGCGCGAACCCGCGGGAGCACTGCCCGAGAGGTAGCGGTTCGTCAGGAGGCCCCCGGCCAGGGGCGAGAACACGATCGAACCGACGCCGCGGGTCAGGAGGGTGTCGAAGAGCCCTCGCTCGGGCCGGCGGTCGAACATGTTGTACCGCGGCTGGTGGATCAGCAGGGGCACGCCCTCGGCGGCCAGGGCGTCGATCGCGGCCTCGGTCTGCGCCGGGTCGTAGTTGGAGATGCCGGCGTAGAGCGCCTTGCCCTGCCGGACGGCCGTCGCGAGCGCCCCCATCGTCTCGTCGATCGGGGTCTCGGGGTCGGGGCGGTGCGAGTAGAAGATGTCGACGTGGTCCATGCCGAGCCGCCCGAGGCTGGCCTCGAGCGAGTTGAGCAGGTACTTGCGCGACCCCCCGTCGCCGTACGGCCCGGGGGTCATGTCGTAGCCCGCCTTCGACGAGACCACGATCTCGTCGCGGTAGGGGCGCAGGTTCGCCGCGGCGATGCGACCGAACTGCTCTTCGGCCGAGCCGTAGGGCGGGCCGTAGTTGTTCGCCAGGTCGAAGTGGGTGACCCCCCGGTCGAACGCGCGCAGCACGATGTCGCGCTGCGTCTCGAGGCCCCGGTCCGAGCCGAAGTTGTTCCAGAAGCCGAGGGAGATGCGGGGCAGCCGGAGTCCGCTGCGGCCGGTACGGACGTAGTCCAGTCGTGAGTACCGTGCGTCGTCGGCGACGTAGGGCGTGAAAGGTGATCTCATGCGGTCAGCCTAGGGCGGGCCCTCGGCTCGGGAGTAGGTTCACGGGCATGACGACGTTCGTTCTGGCCGGTGGGTGCTTCTGGTGCCTCGACGCGGTCTACCGCACCCTCGACGGCGTCACCGAGGTGGTCTCGGGTTACACCGGCGGAGACACCGAGCGGCCGAGCTACGACGACGTGTGCACGGGCCGCACGGGTCACGCCGAGGCCGTCGCGGTCGGCTTCGACCCCGAGAAGCTCCCCGCCGACGTCGTCCTCGACGTCTTCTTCACCCTGCACGACCCGCGGCAGCTGAACCGGCAGGGCGCCGACGTCGGCACCCAGTACCGCTCGGCGATGTTCGCCGCCGACCACGACCAGGAGGCGGTCTTCCAGGCGGCCCGTGACCGCGCCTCCGAGGCCTGGGGCGGCGGTGTCGTCACGACGATCGAGCCGCTGTCCACCTGGTACGACGCCGAGGAGCACCACCAGGACTTCTTCGCCAAGAACCCCGGCCAGGGCTACTGCACCGCCGTCGCGCTGCCGAAGGTCACCAAGATCCGCAAGTCGTACGCGAAGTACGTGCTCGCCTCGTAGACGGGTCACGCCGCCCGGTGTGACCGACCGAGAAAGAGGAAAGGGGCGCTCGACGATGAGTGACCAGAACACCTTGCACCGACAGACCTGGGTGGCCGTGGGCCCGGCAGGCGCGGTCGGGACCATCCTGCGGACCGACGGCGGCTTCACGGTGCGCCTGTCCGCGAAGGGAGCCGACGGCGGCGTCTACCCGAGCCTGGCCGTCGCCAAGAGCGCCCTGTTCGCGGCGTTGGGGCCCGGCGCCGACTACCCGGAGTTCCACGAACACTGAGGCCCGATCGTCCCCGGTCGTCCCCGGACGACCTGTCGTCGTGTCGTCCCCCGGGCGGCCCCCGCGCCTCCTTCTCCACAAGGAGGCGCGGGTGCCGTCCCGGGGGTCCCTCGCCCCCGCGAGACTCCCGTCATGACAGACACCATCACCCTCACAGGGATCATCGCGACCGACCCCCGGGCCCTCGTCACGCAGACCGGCCTCTCCATCACGAGTTTCCGACTCGCCTCGACGCAGCGACGGTACGACCGCGTCAAGGGCGAGTGGATCGACGGCGAGACCAACTGGTACACCGTGACGTGCTTCCGTCAGCTCGCCGACAACGTGCTGGCCAGCCTCCGCAAGGGGCAGCGGGTCGTGGTCACGGGGCGCGTCCGCATCCGCGCGTGGGAGTCGGGCGAGCGCAGCGGCATGACGGTGGAGGTGGACGCGGACGCGGTCGGTCACGACCTCGTCTGGGGCAGGTCGACCTTCGAACGGCGGGTGGCGTCCGCTTCGTCCGCCACGGCGGGCTCCTCCCCGGCCGCGGGCGGGGGCGATCCCACCGTCGCCTCCGACGAGAGCGGCTCGGCACCCGAGACGGAGGCGGACCACGGAACCGGTCACGGAGGCCCCCCGGACGGTGCAGCGACGGATGCGTCGTCGGACCCCGACCGGGTGGCGATCCCCGACGACGGCGCGGACTGGGGTGCTCCCACGGCCGTCGGCGCGGACGAGGTGGCGGCCCCGTTCTGACCACCCCGGTGACGCCCGTGTCACGGGCCCGTGGGTCGGCACGCCGTAGACTCCTCACGGCTCGCCGACCCGCGGCCGCCGCCAGCGACGAAGGGCCCCCGTGACCGGTTCGAGACCTCCACGCGGCCTGGCGCTCGCCGCGATCGTGCTGGCCGTGGCGATCCCCCTCGTGGGGTGCACCTCGTCGCCCGAGCCGTCACCGACGACGTCGTCCGTCGCCCCGTCGACGGACGCCCCGCCGTTCTCCTCCACGTCCACGACGGCCGAGGCGCTGGCCCACTTCGACGAGGTGAACGCCGCGACCGTCGCGGCGAACGCCCGCCCGGGTGGGCGCGCCGTCGTCGACGCGCTGGTGGCCGCAGGCTTCGACAAGTCGACGATGCAGGTCACCGCCGACACGACCTCGATCGGCCGCGACGCCGACAGCGTGCAGTTCTCGGTGCTCTGGGGTCAGGACTGCCTGATCGGGCAGGTCTCGGGCGCGGGCTACAGCAGCCAGACGGCGCCGGTCCTCGGCACGGGCGCCTGCCTCGTCGGGTCGACCCGAGCCATCGACTGGTGACGTCGGGGGCGGGGCCCCGCCCGATAGACTCGCTGTCATGGCCGAATACATTTACTCGATGGTGCGCGCCCGCAAGGCGGTCGGCGACAAGCTGATCCTCGACGACGTCACCATGTCGTTCATCCCGGGGGCGAAGATCGGTGTCGTGGGGCCGAACGGCGCCGGCAAGTCGACGATCCTCAAGATCATGGCGGGGCTCGACACCCCCAGCAACGGCGAGGCGAAGCTCAGCCCCGGCTACTCGGTCGGCATCCTGATGCAAGAGCCCGAACTCGACGAGACCAAGACCGTCCTCGAGAACGTGCAAGAGGGCGTGGGGCCGATCAAGCAGAAGCTCGACCGCTTCAACGAGGTCTCGGCCGCCATGGCCGAGCCCGACGCCGACTTCGACGCGTTGCTCGCCGAGATGGGCACCCTCCAAGAAGAGATCGACGCCGCCGACGCCTGGGACCTCGACTCCCAGCTCGAGCAGGCCATGTCGGCCCTGCGCACGCCTCCGGGCGATGCCGAGGTCGCGAACCTCTCCGGTGGTGAGAAGCGTCGCGTCGCGCTGTGCAAGCTGCTGCTGCAGAAGCCCGACCTGCTGCTCCTCGACGAGCCCACCAACCACCTCGACGCCGAGAGCGTGCTCTGGCTCGAGCAGCACCTCAGCAAGTACCCCGGCGCCGTGCTCGCCGTGACCCACGACCGGTACTTCCTCGACCACGTCGCCGAGTGGATCGCCGAGGTCGACCGCGGCCGCCTCTACCCCTACGAGGGCAACTACTCGACCTACCTCGAGAAGAAGGGCGAGCGCCTCCAGGTCCAGGGCAAGAAGGACGCCAAGCTCGCCAAGCGCCTCGCGTCCGAGCTCGAGTGGGTCCGGAGCAACGCCAAGGGCCGTCAGGCGAAGTCGAAGGCACGTCTGGCGCGCTACGAAGAGATGGCGAACGAGGCCGAGCGCACGCGCACCTTGGACTTCGAAGAGATCGTGATCCCCGTGGGCCCGCGTCTCGGCTCACAGGTCATCGACGCCAAGAAGCTCCACAAGTCGTTCGGCGAGCGTGTGCTCATCGACGACCTGTCGTTCACGCTGCCCCGCAACGGCATCGTCGGCGTCATCGGGCCGAACGGCGTCGGCAAGACCACCCTCTTCAAGACGGTCGTCGGGCTCGAGCCGCTCGACGGTGGCGAGCTCAAGGTCGGCGAGACGGTCGACATCTCGTACGTCGACCAGAGCCGTGGCGGCATCGACCCCAACAAGAACCTGTGGGAGGTCGTCTCCGAGGGGCACGACTACATCCAGGTCGGCAAGACCGAGATCCCGTCGCGGGCCTACGTGTCGCAGTTCGGCTTCAAGGGTCCCGACCAGCAGAAGAAGGCCGGCGTGCTGTCGGGTGGTGAGCGCAACCGCCTCAACCTGGCGCTGACGCTCAAGCAGGGCGGCAACCTCCTCCTGCTCGACGAGCCCACCAACGACCTCGACGTCGAGACGCTGGGCAGCCTCGAGAACGCGCTCCTCGAGTTCCCCGGCTGCGCCGTGGTCATCACACACGACCGGTGGTTCCTCGATCGGATCGCCACGCACATCCTCTCGTGGGAGGGCCTGAACGACGACGGCACGCCCAACTGGTACTGGTTCGAGGGCAACTTCGAGGCGTACGAAGAGAACAAGGTCGAGCGCCTCGGCGCCGACGCGGCGAAGCCGAGTTCGGCCACGTACCGCAAGCTCACGCGCGACTGACCGGCACCGCACCGTCATGACCCGCCTGCACGTGCCGACCCGAGTCCGCTGGAGCGATCTCGACGGGTACCGTCACGTGAACAACGCGTCGATGCTGCGCCTCCTCGAGGAGGCGCGCATCGACGCGTTCTGGTCTGCCGACGGGGCGATCGACGAACGGTCCTCGGCCGCCGTCCTCGACGGCAGTCCGAACGCCGCGACGATGACGCTCATCGCCCGGCAGGAGCTCGAGTACCTCGTCCCCATCCCGTACCTGCGGGCCCCGCTCGACGTGCAGATCTGGGTCGGGCGACTCGGCGGGGCGAGCCTCGAGGTCTGCTACGAGGTCTGGTCGCCCGAGGGCGTCGAGCCCCGGACGCTGTTCACGAAGGCCGCCACCACCATCGTGCTGGTCGACTCGGCGACGAATCAGCCCCGGCGCATCTCCGACGTCGAGCGCGACGCCTGGTCGCCGTTCGTCGAAGAACCCCTGGCCTTCCGCCGGCGCTGACCAGGAACGTGGCGGGTCAGCCTCGCGGCACCCGCACCATGCCCTCTTGTGCGACGCTCGCCACGAGAGTGCCCGCGCGGTCGTAGATGCGCCCGAGCGAGAGGCCACGTCCGCCCACCGCATTGGGGCTCTCTTGCACGTAGAGAAGCCATTCGTCGACGCGGGCGGGACGGTGCCACCACATGGCGTGGTCGAGGCTCGCGGCCTTGAGCCCGGGGGTGACGAACGCGACGCCGTGACGGCGGTAGATCGGTTCGAGGAGCGTGTAGTCGCTCGCGTACAGCAGGGCGGCGCGGTGCAGGTCGGCGTCGTCGGGCAGAGGGCCGGTGGCCTTGAGCCAGACGGCCTGGTGCGCGACGTGGTCGCCCTCGACGCTGAAGAAGACCGGCGACGGCACGTGGCGCATGTCGAACGGCCGCCGGGCCCACGACTGGGCGACGGGGTTGTCGACCGCGGACAGCAACTCGGCGTCGCTCGGGACGTCCTCGGGATCGGGCAGGCCGGAGGGCATGTCGACCTGGTGGTCGAGCCCCTCGTCGGGGGTCTGGAAGGACGCGATCATCGAGAAGATCGGCACGCCGTCCTGCGACGCCTGGGTGCGACGGGTCGCGAACGACCGGCCGTCGTGGATGCGGTCGACCGTGAACGTGATGGGGATGGTGAGGTCGCCGGGCCGCAGGAAGTACGAATGCAGCGAGTGGACGTCGCGTCCGCCGCCGACGGTGCGCTGGGCGGCGACGAGGGCCTGCGCGGCGACCTGGCCGCCGAACACGCGACCGAGCGGCTCGGGCTGTGACCCACCCGTGAAGACGTCCTGACCACCGACGTTGCCCGCCGGCGAGAGGTCGAGGGTGGACAGCAGGCTCTGCAGCGGATCGTCGGTCACGCGATGTAGTTTAGGGGGCCGATGAACGACGCATTCACCCTCCCCGACTCCCTGTCCCTCAGCGATCTCGCGACCTATCTCGGGCGTGCGGGCCGGGTGGAGGACGGCTCGGTCCGGCTCATCGCCGGCTCCGGTGTCCTGGCCGTCTACGTCGCCGTGTTCTACCCGATGGGTCTGCTCGACTCGAGCCCCACCGTGCTGGGGCTCCGCACCTTTCAACTCGACGACCGCCCCGAGTTCGACGCCGTGGTCCCGGTCCGGTCGCTGAAGGAGCGCCTCGTACGCCTGCAGAACGACGTCGTCGACCCGACCGCTGCGGTCACCGTGTCCGTGCCCGCCACGGTCAACACCGTGACCTGGGCAGCGATCTCGCCGCCGCGCGGGGGCTGGACGCGACTCGGCCCGATCGAGGCCGACCGCCTCCGATCGACCGCCGAGGCCGGAATCGCCCGCGTCGCCGAGGCGATCCCCACGGGCACCGGTGAGCAGATCGTGCACCGGGTGCGAGCCGACGTGTGGTCGGCCCCCGTCGAGGGTGCCGAGGGGGTTCCCGCCGGAGCCGGCTTCGGTGCTCTCAGCCTAGGATTCCTCGACGGCGAGGACGAGGTCGCGGTGTTCGAGACCGGCACGTGGACCCGCCTCACGACGCCCAAGGGCCACGTCCTCGTCAAGCGGCGCTCGTCCCTGCTCTGACGATCGGCCCGGCGGTGGGCGGTCCGAGGCGGGCGGCCCGGCGGTGGGCGGTCAGCGCTCGAACGTGTTGACCATGGCCTGCGCGGCGCGATCCAGGTAGCCCCAGAGCATCGCGTCGTCGAGGGGGGCGAGTTCGAGTTCGTCGACGGCCACCCGCATGTGCTGCAGCCAGTGGTCACGTGCCTCGGGCGTCACCCGGAACGGCATGTGCCGCATGCGCAGGCGGGGGTGCCCGCGCTCCTGGCTGTAGGTGGTGGGGCCGCCCCAGTACTGCTCGAGGAACCCCGTCAAGCGTTGGATCGCGCCCTCGAGATCCGCTTCCGGGTACATCGGCCAGAGCACCTCGTCGGTCCGGACGCCCTCGTAGAAGCGGCGGACCAACTTCTCGAAGGTCGGCCGCCCACCGATCTGCTCCCAGAAGTTGCCCTGGGCGGCGTCGTCACCGAGGCCCCGCCGGACGGTGACCGGCACGGCCGACGGCGGGGGAGTCACGGGCTGAGCGGTGGACGGGCGCGGCGTCAGCGGCAGGTCGGTCATTTGCGCTTGCTCCGCGGCACGTGGGGCGTCGGCGCCGTGCGGGGCGCCCGGGCGCCCTGGACCGAGGAGGCGCTGTCGAAGCCGGTGAGGACGACGCTCGTCAGCGAGGGCAGCACGATGTCCATGGCATCCAGGGTCTTCTTGAGACGGGACCGCAGCTCCCGGTCGACGTTGTCACGGTCGGCGGACCGTGTCTTGGCGACGATGCGGATGACCACGTGCTCCTCGGCGATCGACTGGATTCCCCAGACCTCGGGCTGGTCGATGATGGCGCGCCTCCACTTCGGGATCGCGGCGAGCTCGTTCGCGGTGTTCAACATGGCGTCCTGCACCTGGTCGACGTCGGCGGAGTACGGCACAGCGAGGTCGATGACCACGCGCGTCCAGCCTTGCGACATGTTGCCCACGCGCAGGATCTCGCCGTTGCGGACGAACCACAGCACGCCGTTCACGTCGCGGATCTGCGTGACGCGGATGCCGACGGCCTCGACGACGCCGGCCGCGGGCCCGACGTCGACGACGTCGCCCACCCCCAGCTGATCTTCGGCGACCATGAAGATGCCGTTGAGCATGTCCTTGACGATGTTCTGGGCGCCGAACGCGAGTCCGGCACCGACCACGCCCGCCGCGCTGACGATCGCGACGGCGTTGAAGTTCAGTTCGCCGAGGATCAACACGAGCGCGATGCCCGCGACGACGACCGTCACCACGTTGTTCAGCACGCTGCCGAGCGTGCGGGTGCGCTGGACGACCCGGACGGCCTGCAGCGGCGAGGCCATGAGGGCCTGCGTGTCGTCGACGTTCTGCTTCCGCTTGATTCCGTTCACGACCTGGTCGACGACCCGCCGGATGGTGAAGTGCAGGGCGACGCGCAACAGCACCGCGACGAGCAGGATCGCCACGATGCGGATGGGAACGCGCCACATCGTCCAGAAGGCGTCCCAGTCGAAGGCGATCGGGGCGGCGGGGTCGGTGGCGGCAGCGAGGAGGAGGTCCATATGAGCGACAAGTCAAGCACGCCACCGCAACCCCACCCGGGAGGGGCCTGGACGCCGGAACGGCGGGCCCTGTGAGAGGGCCCGCCGTCCGGGTCGGTCGTCGGGTCGTCGCGCGACCCGGGGCACGACTACTGCTGGTCGACCGCCTGCACCCGCAGGGCCCGCTCGACGCCCGCGACGCTCTCGCTCACGATGCGGCGCAGGGCCGGCGTCTCGGGGTTCGCCTCGAGCCACGCGTACGACGCGTCGACGAGGGCCTGGTCGGCGAGGCCGGCCGGGTACAGCCCCGAGACGAGGGTGTCGGCGATGTGGTAGCTGCGCGACTCCCAGATGCCGGTGAGGGACGAGAAGTAGCGCTCGACGAGCGGCTGCAGGATCGCCGGGTCGTTCGTGTGCTGGAACCCGAGGGTCGTCGCCCGGACGATGGCGTTGGGCTGCTCGGCGCTGTCGACGACCGACGCGAAGGCGGCGAGCTTGCCCTCGGTGGTCGCGATCGTCGCGCGGGCCCGCGCGGCGGCCTGGGCGCCGTTCGCCGTGTTGTCCTCGGCGAGGGCGGCGTCGATCTCGGCCTCACCGGCACCGCCGACGAGCACGAGGCCCTCGAGCAGCTGCCAGCGCAGGTCGGTGTCGACGGTGAGGCCCTTGAGAGCGAGCGATCCGTCGAGCAGGCCGGCCAGCGCCTCCCGGTGGGTCTCGGTCGACGCGATCGCGGCGAAGAAGGTGACGAACTGGAACTGGGCGTCCGACCCGGCCTCGGCACCCTGGGCGAGGGCCCAGAGGCCGTCGCCGACCTCGGTGATCGTGGAGGTGCGGCGCGCGGGGGCGACGTAGCTGCGGGCGGTCTGCAGCAGCTGTGAGAGCGTGGTGCGGATCGTCGTCGACTCGGTCTCGGTCGCGATGTTGTCGAGCACGAGACGCACGTAGTCCGAGGCCGAGGTCTCGGCGTCGCGCGTCGCGTCCCAGACCGAGCCCCAGACGAGGGCGCGGGCCAGCGGGTTCGAGATCTTCGAGAGGTGGGCGATGGCCGTGGCGAGCGACACCTCGTCGAGTCGGATCTTCGCGTAGGCGAGGTCGTCGTCGTTGATCAGCACGAGGTCGCCGCGGTTCAGGCCGACCAGCTCGGGGACCTCGGTACGGGTGCCGTCCACGTCGATCTCGACGCGGTCGGTGCGGACCAGGGCGTCGCCCTGCAGGGCGTAGAGGCCGATGGCGAGGCGGTGCGGGCGGATGGTGGGGTGGTCGGCGGCCGCCTCCTGGAGCACGGCGAACGAGGTGATCACGCCGTTCTCGTCGACCTCGAGCTCGGGACGCAACGTGTTGACGCCCGCGGTCTCGAGCCAGAGCTTCGACCAGCTGGTCAACTCGCGGCCCGAGGTGGCCTCGAGTTCGACGAGCAGGTCGCTCAGCTCGGTGTTCGAGTGGTGGTGCTTCTTGAAGTACGCGGCGACGCCGGCGTAGAAGGCGTCGATGCCCACCCAGGCGACGAGCTGCTTGAGCACCGACCCGCCCTTGGCGTAGGTGATGCCGTCGAAGTTGACCTGGACGTCCTCGAGGTCGTTGATCGTGGCGACGACGGGGTGCGTCGACGGCAGCTGGTCCTGGCGGTAGGCCCAGCTCTTCTCCATCGCCTGGAAGGTGGTCCAGGCCTCGGTCCACTCGGTCGCCTCGGCGGTCGAGATGGTCGAGGCCCACTCGGCGAACGACTCGTTCAGCCAGAGGTCGTTCCACCACTTCATCGTGACGAGGTCGCCGAACCACATGTGCGCGAGCTCGTGGAGGATCGTGACGACGCGGCGTTCCTTGATGGCGTCGGTCACCTTGCTGCGGAAGACGTAGGTCTCGACGAAGGTGACGGCACCCGCGTTCTCCATGGCACCGGCGTTGAACTCGGGCACGAAGAGCTGGTCGTACTTGTCGAAGGGGTACGCGTAGTCGAACTTCTCTTCGTAGTAGGCGAAGCCCTGACGGGTCTTCTCGAAGATGTAGTCGGCGTCGAGGTACTCGGTGAGGGATCGGCGCGTGAAGATGCCGAGCGGGATCGTGCGGCCGTCGGAACTGGTGAGGTCGCTGCGGACCACGTCGTACGGGCCGGCGATGATCGCCGTGACGTAGCTCGAGAGCACGGGCGTGGGCGAGAAGGTCCAGGTGCCGGTCTCACCGTCGACGACGGGTTCGGGCGTGGGCTGGTTGCTGACGACCTGCCAGCGTGTGGGTGCGGTGACCGTGAACTGGAACGTCGCCTTGAGGTCGGGCTGCTCGAAGACCGCGAAGACGCGGCGGCTGTCGGGCACCTCGAACTGCGAGTAGAGGTAGACCTCGCCGTCGACCGGGTCGACGAACCGGTGCAGGCCCTCGCCGGTGTTGGTGTACTCGGCATCGGCGACGACCTCGAGCACGTTCTCGGCGGCCAGCTCGGCCAGCTGGATGCGCACGCCGTCGGAGACCGCGTCGACGTCGAGCGCGGTGCCGTTGAGGGTCACCGAGTGCACGGTGCGGGTGAGCGCGTCGATGAAGGTCGACGCTCCGGGGGTGGCGGTGAAGCGCGCGGTGGTCGAGCTGCCGAACACCTCGTCGCCGCGGGTCAGGTCGAGGGCGATCTCGTACGACTGCACGTCGACGACGTTCTTGCGCTCTTGCGCCTCGACGCGGGTGAGGTTCTCTCCGGGCACGCTGGCTCCATCCGTCTGGGGGGTGAGGGGGGACTCGTGGTCCGCTGAGAGCCTAGACCGGCTGTACGACGCCGGGGTGTTGACTGAGGGCATGACCGACACCCCCGCTCCCGCGTCCCACACCGTCGTCGACTTCTGGTTCGACCCGTCGTGCCCCTGGGCCTGGATGACCAGCCGCTGGGTCGACGAGGTCGCGAAGCACCGTGACCTCGACGTCACCTTCCACGTGATGAGCCTCGCGGTCCTCAACGAGGACGCCGACGTCAGCGACGAGTACAAGGCGAACTTCGCCCGCATGCTGCGCTACACGCGGCTCGTCACGGCCGCAGGTGAACTCCACGGTCAGCAGATCGTCAAGCCGCTCTACGACGCCCTCGGCACCCGCATCCACCACGAGGGCGAGAAGGACGGCGACGTCGTCGTCGCCGGTGCCGTGGCCGAGGTCGGACTGCCCGCCGACTTCGCGCGGTACGCGGACGGCGACGAGTACGACGAGCAGATGCGTGCCAGCCACTTCGACGGCATCGGCCGGGTCGGCCAGGACGTCGGCACGCCCGTCATCTCGGTCGACGGCGTCGCCTTCTTCGGCCCCGTCATCTCTCCGGCGCCGAAGGGCGAGGAGGCGCTGCGGCTGTGGGACGGAGTCGTCGCCGTGGCCTCGTACCCCGGCTTCTTCGAGATCAAGCGCACGCGCACGGTCGGGCCGATCTTCGACTGAGCCGGTCGTAGGATCGTCTCCATGCGCATCCACGTGGCGACCGATCACGCCGGCCTCGACTTCAGCACGACCGTCATCCAGCACCTCACCGACGCGGGCCACGACGTGACCGACCACGGTCCGACGAGCTACGAGCCCCTCGACGACTACCCGTCGTTCTGCATCGCGGCGGCCCGCGCGACCGTGCGCGACCAGCGTGCCGGCCACGAGGCGCTGGGCGTCGTCTTCGGCGGCTCGGGCAACGGCGAGCAGATCGCCGCGAACAAGGTCGAGGGCGTCCGTGCCGCCCTGGTCTGGAACGACTCGACCGCCAAGCTCGCCCGCCAGCACAACGACGCGAACGTCATCGCGATCGGGGCGCGCCAGCACACCGAGGCCGAGGCCCTGGCGTTCATCGACGCCTTCGTCGCCGAGCCGTTCAGCCACGACGAACGCCACGTGCGCCGCATCGCGCAGGTCGGCGAGTACGAGACCACGGGCGCCATCGCCGGTCACCCGGTCGACTGACGACGTAACGTCGAGAGCGGCGGGACCCCGACCGGGGCCTCGCCGCTCCGTCGTCTCCGGCGTCACGCCCGAGACCGTTCCATCGACCACCGAGAGAGGTGTCGCCGTGCCCGAGGGCCATTCCGTCCACCGCATCGCCAACCAGTTCGAGCAGAGCTTCGTCGGCCACCGAGTCCGGGTGAGTTCGCCCCAGGGTCGGTTCGCCGACGGGGCGACGAGGCTCGACGGCGCCACGATGGTCGACTCCAAGGCCGTCGGCAAGCAGATGTTCCTCGAGTTCGACAACGGCCTGTGGCTGCACGTGCACCTCGGGCTCTATGGCGCGTGGGACTTCGCGGGCGCCATCGCCACGGGCCATTCGATGGCCGAGTCCCGGACTCGCCGGGCGGCCACCCGCAAGGCCGAGAACGCCCCCGACGACGACGGCGAGGACTCGATGGCCAGCATCGGGGCGCCACGCCGGTCTCGCGTGCGCATGGCCGAGCAGGAGAAGACCGAGGACGACATCGACTCGTTCCCGCCCGAGCCCGTCGGGCAGGTGCGCGTGCGGCTGCTGACCGACACCGCGGTCGGCGACCTCCGCGGCCCGACGAAGTGCGAGGTGCTCGACGCGGCCGGGGTCGACCTGGCGATCGCCAAGCTCGGTCCCGACCCCCTCGTCGACTCGCCGAAGAAGGGCGCCGACCGATTCGTGTCGATCGCGGGCAAGAAGCGCACCCCTATCGGCCTCTTGCTGATGGACCAGAGCGTGGTCAGCGGCATCGGCAACATCTACCGCGCCGAGTTGCTGTTCCGGGCCCGGCTCGACCCGCACACTCCCGGCAACCAGGTTCCCGAAGAGGTCCTGCGCGCCCTCTACAAAGACTGGACGAAGCTGCTCAAGAGCGGCGTGGAGCTCGGCCAGATGATGACCATGGACGGTCTCACCAAGTCCCAGCACGCCAAGGCCCTGCGCAGCCGGGCCGACCGGCACTGGGTCTACCATCGCGAGGGTCTGCCCTGCCGGGTCTGCGGGACGAACGTCGTGATGGAGATGGCCGCGGGTCGCAAGCTGTACTGGTGCCCGACCGACCAGACTTGACCGCATGCGGCACACCCCCACGTTCGTCCTGTCCGACGTCGACGAGGTCAAGAGGCTGATCCACGAGAACCCGTGGGCGACGATCGTGTCGCACACGGCGGCCGGTCTCGTCGCGTCGCACTACCCCGTCGTGCTCGAGCAGGACGACGCCGACCCGGGGGCCATCGTGCTCGTCAGCCACGTCGGTCGTCCGGACGAGCGCTCGCACGAACTGGGCGAGCACGAGGTCATGGTGATCGTCCAGGGCCCGCACGGCTACGTCTCACCCGGCTGGTACCCGGCCGAGCAGATCATCCCCACCTGGAACCACGTCACGGCGCACCTCTGGGGCACCCCCGAGATCCTCTCGGACGACGAGAACTTCCGCGTGCTGGGCGAGCTCGTCGACCACTTCGAGCGCGTCATGCCCGAGCCCTCGACCCTCACCCTCGACGACGAGGGCTCTCGCCGGGTCGCGAAGGGCACCGTCGGCATCCGGCTGCGCGTGACCCGGTTCGACGCCCGCGCCAAGCTGAGCCAGAACAAGGCACCCGAGGTGGTCGACCGCATCGTGGACGAGCTCGAGCACGGCGAGCAGTACGCGCAGCCGGCGCTCGCCGCCGAGATGCGTCGGGTGCGCGACCGATGACGGTCGACGCAGGCACCCGGGCCGAGGAGGCGCGGCGCACGCTCCTGACGGGCGCCCGCCTGGTCGGCGGCGGGCCCGCTCCCGTGGACGTCCTGCTCGAGGGTGGCCGGGTCGTCGCGCTCGCGTCCGGTCCCGCTCCCGACGGTGCCGAGGTGGTCGACCTCGACGGCCGCTGGCTCGCCCCGGGCCTCTGGGACTCCCACGTCCACATGGACCAGTGGGCGTTGGTGCGCCGACGACTCGACCTGTCGCGGGCACGGTCCGCCGCCGAGGCAGCCTCGATCGTGGGGGAGCGCCTGCGCGTCGAGCCGGTCGAGGCGGGCGGGACCCTCGTCGGCTACGGCTTCCAGGACGCCCTCTGGCCCGATGCCCCGAGCCGCGCGCTCCTCGACTCGGTGGCCGGTGACGTGCCGGTCGTCCTCGTGAGCAACGACCTGCACTCCGTCTGGCTCGACTCGTCCGCCCTGGCCCGTCACGGCCACGCCGACCACCCGACCGGCCTGCTGCGCGAGCAGCCGGCCTTCGACGTCAGCGCCGCGGTGAGCGTCGTACCGGACGACCAGCTCGACGGGTGGGTCGCCGAGGCCGTCGACGCGGCCGCCGCACGGGGGGTCGTCGGCGTCGTCGACCTCGAGATGACGCTGTCGCTCGACCGCTGGACACGTCGGGTGGCCGGAGGCACGCGGGGCCTCCGCATCCGTCCCGGGGTCTACCCCCGCGACCTCGACGCCGTCGTCGCCCGCGGGCTGCGCACCGGCGACGTGGTCCCGGGCACCGAGGGCCTCGTCACCATGGGGCCGTTCAAGATCATCACCGACGGCTCGCTCGGCACCCGCACCGCGTGGTGCCACGACCCGTACCCCGGGCTCGAGGGCGACCCGGCTGCTCGGGGGGTGCGCATCTACGAGACCGACGAACTCGTCGGGTGGCTGCGCCGCGCCTCCTCGGCGGGACTCGTCCCGGCCGTGCACGCGATCGGCGACGCCGCGAACGCCCAGGCGCTGGACGCCCTCGAGCTGGTCGGCTGCGGGGGCAGCATCGAGCACGCCCAACTGCTCGACCTGCACGACGTCGACCGGTTCGCGCGCCTCGGCATCGTGGCCAGCGTGCAGCCCGAACACGCCATGGACGA
This sequence comes from Frigoribacterium sp. ME-P-080, assembly GCF_030209595.1. Lineage (NCBI taxonomy): Bacteria > Bacillati > Actinomycetota > Actinomycetes > Micrococcales > Microbacteriaceae > Frigoribacterium > Frigoribacterium sp. ME-P-080. The sequence goes on along the minus strand of NZ_JARVRR010000010.1, from coordinate 193,615 downwards.
CCGCGACGTCGTCGACCGGCTCTGGGTGGGCCGCTCCGAGCGTGCCTACGTCTTCGAGAGCCTCGTCGACGCCGGCGTCCGCCTGCAGCTCGGTTCGGATGCGCCGGTCGCCCCGCTCGATCCCTGGGTGGCGATGGCCGCGGCGATCTCGCGCTCGCGCGACGGACGCGAGGCGTGGCACCCCGAACAGCGACTGGTCGCCTCGGCGGCGCTCGCCGCCTCGACGGGCGGTCGAGCCACGGTCGAGGTCGGCTCCGTCGCCGATCTCGTGGTCACCGAGGTCGATCCGCTCGCCGCGTCGGACGACCAGCTGCGCCGGATGCCCGTCGTCGGCACGGTCCTGGCGGGTCGGTGGACGCACCGCACGCTCTGACGAGGCGGCGTCGACCCGACACGGCGAAGGCCGCCACCCCGTGCGGGGTGGCGGCCTTCGTCCGTCTGGCGGAGAGGTCAGCCGGCGACGTGCGCGGCGAGGAACCAGCGGTCCTTCTCGAGGCCCCGCGAGATCTCGATCGCGACGTCCTGGCTCGAGGCGTCGAGCTCGCCGAGCTCGTCGATGGCCTCGCGGACGGCGACGAGAGAGGCGTCGATCTGGGCGACCAGCTCGGCGATGGTGACGTCGATCTGGTTGAAGCCGGGGGAGGTCGGGGGGATGACCGTCTTGGCCGCGACGGTCTCGATGCGACCGTCGACCGGCAGGCCGAGGGCGACGACGCGCTCGGCGGCGAGGTCGGCCCACTCGCGGGCGTGGTCGACGACCACGTCGATGAGTTCGTGGACGGCGACGAACGCGATGCCGCGCACGTGCCAGTGGGCCTGCTTGCCGTTGACCGACAGGGCCGTCATGTCGGTGACGATCTGGCTGAGGAACTGGGCGACGCCGGCGGCGACGTCGGGGTCGACGGAACCCTGGGGGACGGTGCGGGTGATGTCGGTCATGACGTGGTCCTTTCCTAGACGATGGAGGCAACGCTAGACGTCTGGGAGAATTCCGCAAGCAAGCTGAGGCTCGGCTCACCTAGGCCAGCCTCACCTCACCACGGGTCGTGAGGGGGGATAACCCCACCGGCGGTCCGGGCGCTGGCACCATGGGGTGGACGCCCCGTTCGGACCAGGCTCGAAGGCATGATCCAGGAGACCACCATCACCGCCGCCAACCCCTACCTCTCGCCCCCGCCCCGCCCCGGCGGCTACCGACGACGCTGGCGCGAACTGCCCCGTGAACTCGGCTACGTCGCCCTGTCGGCGGTGCTCGTCGTCATCGTGACGGTGGCCGCCTCGTTGTTCCTGCACACGGTCAGCGGGTCGAGCGACTCGTTGTTCACCCTCGTCTTCCTCGCGATCGTCGTCTTCGGCGCGCTGTGGATCGCCCGGTGGTTCGGCACCTTCGAGGTGCTCCGCCTGGGCTGGGCCAGCGACCGTCCGATCCGACCCGTCGACTGGACTCCCAACACCGCATGGGGTCGGTCCACGAACCGCTTCGTGCGGGCGGTCTCCGTCTTCGCCAACCCGCACTACTGGCTGTACCTGCTCTACGGCGTCGTGGTCTTCCCGATCGTCGCGGGCTTCACGACCTTCGTCCTCGTCAGCTTGCTGGCCGGCCCGGTGCTCGCCGTCCTGGGGGTCGTGCTCGTCTTCCGGGCGTTGCCGCCGTTCGACACCTTCAACTGGGCGTCCGCGATCGGCAACGGCGGAGGCGCGGTGCTCGTCGTCCTCGCCCTCGCGCTCTTCGCGGGCGTCGTGCTCGTCTATCCCTACGTCGTGCACGGGTTCGTGGTCATGCACCAGGCGATCGCCGCCGTCATGCTCGGGGGGTTCCGCAGCGAGCAACTCGAGGTCGAGCTCGCCGATCGCGAGATCTCGCGCACGGCGGCCCTGTCGGCCGAGGGCACGGCCCTCCGCCGGCTCGAGCGCGACATCCACGACGGACCGCAACAGCGTCTGGTGCGTCTGCAGATGGACCTCGCCGCGGCGTCCCGCGCCGTCGACACCGACCCCGAGAAGAGCAAGACCCTCATCGAGGAGGCGCGGGTCCAGTCCCGCGAGGCCCTCGAGGAGCTGCGTGCCCTGTCCCGCGGTTTCGCGCCTCCGTTGTTGATGGACCGGGGCCTCGTGGCGGCGCTCGAGTCGCTCGTCGACCGCTCGGTGGTGCCCACCACGATGCTCGACCGGGTGCCCGCGCACGTCGTGATCCCGAGCGACATCGAGCGCAACGCGTACTTCATCGCGTCCGAACTGGTGACGAACACGGGCAAGCACGCCGGGGCGGCCAGCGCCGACCTCGTGCTGCGCACGAGGCAGGCTCCCGACGGCATCGGCACCCTGCTCGAACTCGTCGTGACCGACGACGGGCGCGGCGGCGCCGGCCTGCGCGACGGCCACGGTCTCGCCGGGGTGCAGGAGCGCCTGGTGGGCCTCGGCGGCTTCCTCGACATCAGCAGCCCGCAGGGCGGGCCGACCATCGTCACGGTGAGCATCCCGATGACGATCGAGGTGCCGAGCAACCCGACGCTGCCGCTGCCGACCGAGCCGCTGCCGCCGTTCTCGTCGACGGCCGTGACCGAGCCGCTGTCCGACGCCGTGCTGCCCGACGGGCCGCTCGACCCGCCGGCCGGGCCGCCCGCGCGACCGTAGTCCGTGGGCCGCGCCCGTAGTCTGGACGCGTGAGTCTCGAGAGCCCCTCCCGTCAGCCCCTCCGTGTCGTCGTCGCCGACGACTCGGTGCTGCTGCGGGAGGGGCTCGTCCGACTCCTCGACGAGATCGGGGTCGACGTCGTCGGGGCGTACGGCGACGCCGACTCGTTGCTGGCCGACCTGGACGAGGTCCGTCCCGACATCGCCGTGCTCGACGTCCGCATGCCGCCGACCCACACCGACGAGGGCGTCCGGGCCGCGATCGAGGCGCGACGCCGTCGGCCCGACCTCGGCATCCTGCTGCTGTCGCAGTACGTCGAGGTGGCCTACGCCCGCGACCTGCTCGAAGCGGGCTCGGGCGGCGTCGGCTACCTGCTCAAGGACCGCATCGCCTCGTTCGACGAGTTCCGTGACGCGCTCGGGCGGGTGTCCGACGGCGGCACGGTCCTCGACCCGCAGGTCGTCTCGCAGTTGCTGGGCCGTCGCAGCGATCCGCTCGCCGCGCTTACGCCGCGGGAGCGGGAGGTCCTGACGCTGATGGCCGAGGGTCGCACGAACGCCGCCATCGCGGCCGAACTGGTCATCGGAACGGGCGCGGTGGAGAAGAACGTCACCTCGATCTTCCAGAAGCTCCTGCTGGAGGACAGCGGCACCGACCACCGCCGGGTGCTCGCCGTGCTGGCCTTCCTGCAGCACTGAGTCGACGCGTCCCCCGCGTCGGCATCGCGCCCCTGACCGGGCGGCTGAGGTCGAGGACGGGCGTCGTCAGCTGGTCGTGCCCGGAGGGGTGTCGGCCGGGTCGGCGGGGGAGTCCGCCTGGGGGGCGACGACCCGGGAGCCGGCGACGTCGAGGACGACGTCGCGCAAGGCGTGGCCGACGGCTTCGTACCCGGCCGTCGTGGGGTGGATGCCGTCGACGGTCGTGCCGGCGGCGAAGACGTCGCCCGCCCGCGCGAACCCCCAGGGGTCGGTGAAGGTCCACCCCTTGTCGGCGACGTAGCGTTCGAGCTGTGCCTCGTACCGGGCCGCGGCCCGGGGGGCACGGTCGTAGGGCGGGATCGCGGCCACGACGACGTGCTCCGGCCGGATCGTGTCGACGATGGCGTCGTACGACGAGGCGGACTCGGCGAAGCTCGTGCCGAGGCGCACGTCGTTCGTGCCCGACATCAGGACCAGGACGTCGACGTCGGCGACGGGCCGCACCGCGGCGGCCTGTTCCTGCACGGTCGAGCCGCCCTTCGCGTAGCCGCCGACGTAGTCGACGCCGTCGCCCTGGGCGTAGGTCATCCAGGTGTCGGCGGTGAGCCCCTCGCTCAGCAGGCGACCTCCGCCGGCCGTGAGCGAGTCGCCGACGATCGCGACCCGCACCCCGCCCGAGGTGGGTGCCACGGCCACGCCGGGCCCGGCCGCGGCCTGCGCGATCGCGCCGGACCCGGACCCGGAGGCGCTGGTCGCCTCGGTCGGTGGGGCGGCGCACCCGGCCGCCAGGGTGGCCACGACCGCACCGACCAGCGCGACCCGTGCGAACGTCGCGCGTCTCATGTGGCCATCTTGGGTCACGTCGCGCCGGGAAAAATCATCCGCCAGCACGACTTCCCCCCGAGCTGGCCGAGAGACCCCTGAAGAGCGCCTGCGCCGACGCCGACGCCTGCATGCAGGGCGCGGAGAAGATGTCATTCGAGGCGCCCCCGGCGCCAGACGCCGGAGGCGTCAAATAAACACAGAGGGGATGACGGGAATCGAACCCGCGTGATCAGTTTGGAAGACTGAGGCTCTACCATTGAGCTACATCCCCGTGAGCGGCCTGGCCGCACGGGTGAGACCAGCATAAGGCATCCGACGAGGTCGCTCAGTCACGGCCCCTCGGTGTCGGCTAGACTCGACGCGGCCTTCACGTACCCGACCTCAACGGGGATCACGCGTGCCGGCCGGTTCCAGGCTGATACACGGGGCGTAGCGTAGTGGCTAGCGCGTCCGTTTTGGGGGCGGAAGATCGCAGGTTCGAGTCCTGTCGCCCCGACGATCGTCTACCTGCTGTCTCGGATGTGAGTTCAGCGCCACCAACACAGGAGAAGCCCCACATTGGTCCAGACCACGGTTGAGAAGCTCAGCCCCACGCGCGTCAAGCTCAACATCGTCGTCACCCCCGACGAGCTCAAGCCCAGCGTCACGCACGCCTACGGTCACATCGCCGAGTCGGTCAACATCCCCGGGTTCCGCAAGGGCAAGGTGCCGCCGCCCATCATCGACCAGCGCGTCGGTCGTGAAGAGGTGTTGAACCACGCCGTCAGCGAGAGCCTCGACAAGTTCTACCGCGAGGCCGTGACCGAGACCGAGATCCGCGTCCTCGGCCGTCCCGAGGCCGACGTGGTCGAGTGGCCGAACGTCAAGGACTTCTCTGGCGACCTGAAGATCGCCGTCGAGGTCGACGTGCGTCCCGACTTCGACCTGCCCGAGTACGACGGCCTCGAGCTGACGGTCGACACGGTCGACATCACCGACGACGAGATCGCCGAAGAGCTGACTAACCTGCGTACCCGTTTCGGCACGCTGGTCACCGTCGACCGCCCCGCCACCACGGGTGACTTCGCGCAGATCGACCTGACGGCCACCATCGGCGACGACGTCGTCGACACCGCCAAGGGCATCTCGTACGAGCTCGGCTCGGGCGAGCTGATCGAGGGCATCGACGAGGCCCTCGAGTCCCTCACCGCCGGTGAGAGCACCACCTTCGAGTCGAAGCTGCTCGGCGGGGACCGCGAGGGCGAGACCGCCCTCATCGCCGTCGACGTCACGGCCGTCAAGGAGCGCGAGCTGCCCGAGGCCGACGACGACTTCGCCCAGATCGCCAGCCAGTTCGACACGATCGACGAGCTCAAGGGCGACCTGAAAGAGCAGCTCGCCAAGTCGAAGACCTTCGGTCAGGGTGCCCAGGCACGCGACCAGGTCGTCGAGAAGCTGCTCGAGGCCGTCGAGATCCCCGTCCCCGAGAAGCTCGTCGAGGACGAGGTGCACCGTCACCTCGAGCAGGAGAACCGCCTCGAGGACGACGAGCACCGCGCCGAGGTGAAGGAGAGCAGCGAGAAGGCCTTCCGCAACCAGATCCTCCTCGACGCCATCGCCGAGAAAGAGGCCGTCAAGGTCGAGCAGGACGAACTGACGCAGTACCTCATCCAGGGTGCGGCGCAGTACGGCATGGAGCCCGGCGAGTTCATCAAGGTCCTCGACCAGAACGGCCAGATCCCCGCCATGGTCGGCGAGGTCGCCCGCAGCAAGGCCCTCGCGGTCGTGCTCAGCAAGGCCAAGGTCGTCGACGGCAAGGGCGACTCGGTCGACCTGTCCGCCTTCACGGCGACCGCCGGCGTCGGCGGCGACGACGACGACCACGCGGGTCACGACCACGCGTAAGCGAGAGCGGCGGGTCGGCTGACCCGTCACGTCCGAGAGGGCCGGGTGCGAGTGCGCACCCGGCCCTCCGTCGTTCCCGGCCCTCCGTCGTTCCCGGCCCTCCGTCGTTCCCGGCACCGCGCCTCCCGGGCTCGTAGACGGGCCCCCGACGAGGCCGGGGAGGCGCGGTATCTGCCGTGGGCGAACAGCCCGGAACCCGTGCGTTGGCTCCGATAGATTCGACGACAAGCGACAACGAATGGGAGCTCCACCATGGCCGACGTGACACTGCCCAACAGTGTTTTTGACCGACTGCTCAAAGACCGGATCATCTGGCTCGGCTCTGAGGTCCGCGACGAGAACGCCAACGAGATCGCCGCGAAACTGCTGCTGCTCGCTGCGGAAGACAGCGAGAAGGACATCTACCTCTACATCAACTCGCCCGGCGGGTCGATCACGGCGGGCATGGCGATCTACGACGCCATGGAGTTCGTTCCGAACGACATCGTCACCGTCGGCATCGGCATGGCCGCCTCGATGGGCCAGCTGCTCCTGACGGCCGGCACCAAGGGCAAGCGCTACATCACGCCGAACGCGCGTGTCCTGCTGCACCAGCCGCACGGCGGGTTCGGCGGCACCTCGTCGGACATCCAGACGCAGGCGCAGCTCATCCTCTCGATGAAGCGTCGACTGGCCGAGATCACGGCCGCACAGACGGGCAAGACCGTCGAGCAGATCAACGAAGACGGCGACCGCGACCGCTGGTTCACCGCCGAGGAGGCCCTCGAGTACGGCTTCGTCGACCACATCCGCGGCTCGGCCACCGACGTCGTCGGCGGCGCCGGCACCGACCAGGCCTAGGCCCTCCGCCCCTTCGTCAGAACGAGAAAGAGAAGAACTCATGGAACTCCCGATGATGGGTGGCGCGGGTCGAGTGCAGACCCCCAGCTCCCGGTACATCCTGCCCAGCTTCGAAGAGCGCACGGCCTACGGTTACAAGCGTCAGGACCCGTACGCGAAGCTGTTCGAAGACCGCATCGTCTTCCTCGGCGTGCAGGTCGACGACGCCTCGGCCGACGACATCATGGCCCAGCTGCTCGTGCTCGAGAGCATGGACCCCGACCGCGACATCACGCTGTACATCAACTCGCCCGGTGGCTCGTTCACGGCCATGACGGCCATCTACGACACGATGCAGTACATCCGTCCCGAGATCCAGACGGTGTGCCTCGGTCAGGCCGCCTCGGCCGCGGCCGTCCTGCTCGCCGCGGGTCAGCCCGGCAAGCGTCTCGCCCTGCCCAACGCCCGCGTGCTGATCCACCAGCCCGCGACCGGTGGCAGCAGCGGCGGCCAGGCCTCGGACATCGAGATCCAGGCCGCCGAGGTGCTCCGCATGCGCACCTGGCTCGAAGAGACCCTGTCGAAGCACTCGAACAAGACGCCCGAGCAGGTGAACCGCGACATCGAGCGCGACAACATCCTCGGAGCGCAGGAGGCCCTCGACTATGGTCTCGTCGACCAGGTCCTGGGTTCGCGCAAGAACCAGCCGGCGGCGCTCACGCGCTGACCACGGCACGACGACGACGGCCCCGGGCGCCCGCCCGGGGCCGTCGTCGTGTCGACGGGCGGACGGACGCCCCGGCGTCCGTCCGCCACCACCGCGGATGTGCTCGAACCCCCCGGGTCGGTCCGTGAGTGTCGGCGGATCGGGTTAGGCTCGTCCCACACGACGACCGGTCCCGGTCGATGACCTCAGCCAATCAGGGAGGCCGAGCATGGCGCGCATAGGTGAGAGTGCCGATCTGCTCAAATGCTCGTTCTGCGGCAAGAGCCAGAAGCAGGTCCAGCAGCTGATCGCCGGTCCCGGCGTCTACATCTGCGACGAATGCGTCGAGCTCTGCAACGAGATCATCGAAGAGCGCCTCGCCGAGGCCGGCGACGAACCCGCGAGCGAGTTCGACCTGCCCAAGCCCCGCGAGATCTACTCGTTCCTCGAAGAGTACGTGATCGGTCAGGACGCGGCGAAGCGTGCGCTGTCCGTGGCCGTCTACAACCATTACAAGCGGATCCGTGCCGCCTCCACCCTCACGGCCGCCGAGTCGCTGGCCGACGAGGTCGAGATCTCGAAGTCGAACATCCTCTTGATCGGCCCGACCGGCTGCGGCAAGACCTACCTGGCCCAGACCCTAGCCAAGCGACTCAACGTGCCGTTCGCCGTCGCCGACGCCACGGCCCTGACCGAGGCGGGTTACGTCGGCGAAGACGTCGAGAACATCCTGCTGAAGCTGATCCAGGCTGCGGACTACGACGTCAAGCGGGCCGAGACCGGCATCATCTACATCGACGAGATCGACAAGATCGCCCGCAAGGCCGAGAACCCGTCCATCACGCGAGACGTCTCGGGCGAGGGCGTGCAACAGGCACTCCTCAAGATCCTCGAGGGCACCGTGGCCTCGGTGCCGCCGCAGGGTGGCCGCAAGCACCCCCACCAAGAATTCATCCAGGTCGACACGACCAACGTGCTGTTCATCGTCGCCGGGGCGTTCGCCGGACTCGAGGACATCATCTCGAACCGCGCCGGCAAGCGCGGCATCGGCTTCGGCGCCCCGCTGCACAGCAAAGAGGACGAGGCGGCCCTCTTCAGCGAGGTCCTGCCCGAAGACCTGCACAAGTTCGGTCTGATCCCCGAGTTCATCGGCCGTCTGCCCGTGGTGACCACGGTGACGCAGCTCGACCAGACGGCCTTGATGCAGATCCTCACCGAGCCCAAGAACGCCCTCGTGCGGCAGTACCAGCGCATGTTCGAGATCGACGGGGTCGAGCTCGAGTTCGATCGCGGCGCCCTCGAGGCGATCGCCGACCTGGCCGTCCTGCGCCAGACCGGTGCCCGTGGTCTCCGCGCCATCCTCGAAGAGGTCCTCGGGCCGATCATGTTCGACGTCCCGTCCGACGACACCGTCGGGCGCGTCGTCATCACGCGGGCGTCGGTGCTCGAGAACGCCGCGCCCACGATCGTGCCGCGCCTCGTCGAGCAGCGCACCGAGAAGTCCGCCTAGCAGCGACGTCAGAACGCCCCGGCCGGTTCGGCCGGGGCGTTCTCGTGTCAGGCGAGGCCGCGCCGCGCGAGCAGCGGCTCGACGCGGGCGTCCCGCCCACGGAAGTCGCGGTAGGCCTCGAGGGGGTCCTTCGCGCCGCCGACGCCCAGCAGGCGTGCGCGGAACCGGTCGCCGTTGTCGCGGGTCAGCCCGCCGTTCTGCTCGAACCACTCGACCGTGTCGGCGTCGAGCACCTCGCTCCAGATGTACGAGTAGTAGCCGGCGTCGTAGCCCCCCGAGAAGGTGTGCGCGAAGTACGTGCTCGAGTAGCGGGTGGGGACCGACGCGAGGTCGAGGCCGACCGCGGCCAGCGCCTCCTGCTCGAACGCCTCGACGTCGGTGACCGCCGCGGCCTCGGCCGACGAGAGGGCGTGCCAGGCCTGGTCGAGCAGGGCCGCCGCGAGGTACTCGCTCGTCTCGAAACCCTGGTTGAAGCCCTGGGAGGCGAGGAGGGCGTCCACCAGTCGTTGCGGCAGCCGGTCGCCGGTCTCGTGGTGAACGGCGTAGTTCGCGAGCACCTCCGGCCAGAGCATCCACATCTCGTTCACCTGGCTGGGGAACTCGACGAAGTCGCGGAAGACGTTGGTGCCCGAGAAGCTCGGGTAGGTCACCCGGGCGACGAGACCGTGCAGGGCATGCCCGAACTCGTGGAAGAACGTGGTCACCTCGTCGAGCGTGAGGAGGGTCGGCTGGTCGGCCGGCGGCTTCGGGACGTTGAGGTTGTTCACCACGACGGTGGGCAGCCCGGTGAGCGACGACTGCGAGACGAGCGGGTTCATCCAGGCGCCGCCGCGCTTGCTGTCGCGCGTGTAGAGGTCGAGGACGTAGAGGCCGACGTCGCCGCCGTCGGCGTCGGTCACCTCGAAGACCCGCGCGTCGGGGTGGTAGCCCGTCAGGTCGGCGCGTTCGGCGAACCGCAGGCCGTAGAGCAGCCCCGCGGCGAAGAAGACGCCGTCCTGCAGCACGCGCTCGGCCTCGAAGTACGGGCGCATCGCGGCCGTGTCGACGTCGTGCTCCTCGGCGCGCACCCGTTCGGTGTAGAAGGCCCAGTCCGAGGCCCGGATCGTCCGGCCGGCGACGCGCTCGAGTTCGGCCTGCTCGGCGCGGGCGTTCCGGGCGGCAGGAGGCGCCAGTCGCCCGAGCAGGTCGGCCACCGCCCCGGGGGTGCCCGCGGTCTCGCCCGCCGTGACGTAGGCGGCGTGCGACGCGAAGCCGAGCAGTTCGGCCCGCTCGGCGCGCAGCCGGGCGATCTCGAGGACGAGTTCGCGGTTGTCGTGGTCGCCTCCGCGCCGTCCACGCGAGAGCGACGCCTGCATGATCCGATCGCGGAGTCCCTCGTCGGTCAGGCTCGCCAGGTAGGGGTGCCCGCTGAAGAGGACGAGCGTGATGACGTAGCGGCCCTCGAGCCCTCGCTCTCGGGCCGCCTCGGCGGCGGCCGCGATCGCCCCGGCGTCGAGTCCGTCGAGTTCGGCGACGTCGTCGACCACGACGGCGAGGTCGTTCGTGTCGGCCAGCAGGTTCTTCTCGAACCTCGTGGACAGGGTGGAGAGCCGGCCGTTGAGGTCGCGGAGGCGGACCTTGTCGTCGTCGGCGAGGGCGGCTCCCGAGCGGGTGGCCTCGGCGACGAGCCGCTCGACGAGGTAGCGCTGCTCGGCGGTCAGGTCGAGGGCGTCGCGGCGCTCGTGCACGCTGCGGAGACGGGCGAAGAGCCGCGGGTCGAGTCGGATCGCGTCGGCGTGCGCCGCGAGCCGCGGGGCGAGTTCGAGTTCGAGGGCGTCGGTGGCTTCGGTCGAGTCCGACGAGGTCTTGTTGAAGAAGACGTGCTGGACACGGGTGAGGATGGCGCCGCTGCGTTCGAGGGCGGCGACCGTGTTCTCGAAGGTCGGCTCGGCCGGGTCGGTCGCGATCGCCTCGACCTCGGCCAGCTGTTCGGCGAACCCGGCGTCGAACGCGGGGCCGTAGTCGTCGTCGGTGATGCTCGCGAACGGCGGCAGGGAGTACGGCAGCGTGCTGGGGGAGAGGAACGGGTTCGTCATCAGCCCACACTAGGAGGCGCGCTAGGGTCGCCGCATGAGCGAACGCCCCGAGACGCCTGCCCGGTACACCCATGGCCACCACGAGAGCGTGCTGCGCAGCCACGCGTGGCGGACGGTCGAGAACTCGGCCGCGTACCTCGAGCCGCACCTCGTGCCCGGGGTCAGCGTCCTCGACGTCGGGTCGGGGCCGGGGACCATCACCGTCGACATCGCCGGCCGCGTCGCGCCCGGTCGCGTGATCGGCATCGACGCCGCCGCCGGCATCGTCGAGCAGGCGACGTCGCTCGCGGTCGGGGCGGGGCTCCACAACGTCCACTTCGAGACCGCCGACCTGTTCGCCCTGCCGTTCGACGACGACGCCTTCGACGTGGTGCACGCGCACCAGGTCCTGCAGCACGTCGGCGACCCGGTCGCCGCCCTGCGCGAGATGCGCCGGGTGGCGCGGCCCGGGGGAGTCGTCGCCGTCCGCGACGTCGACTACCACGGCTGCGTCTGGGCACCCGAGAACCCGGGTCTCGACCGGTGGATGGACGTCTACCAGACCGTGCACCGGGGCAACGGCGGAGAACCCGACGCCGGGAGGCGCCTCAAGGGGTGGGCGCTCGAGGCGGGCTTCGTCGACGTGGCGAGCAGCGCCTCCGTGTGGTGCTTCGCGTCCGACGAGGACCGCACGTGGTGGGGCGACAGCTGGGCGGCCCGCGCGACGGAGTCGGCGTTCTACGCCGACGCGATCGAGAAGGACGCCGCGACGCACGACGAACTGCACGCGATCGCCGACGCCTGGCGCTCGTGGCGTGACGCCCCCGACGGCTGGTTGATCATGCCGCACGGCGAGCTGCTCGCCCGCGCCTGACGGCTCACGACCTCCCCGGTGGAGGCGACGTGCCGCTCACCTCGAGAGGTGAGCGGCACGTCGTGGCTCCGAGGACGGGCCGGTTCAGTCGTCGTCGCCCTCGGCGTCGACGGGCTCGTGGATGCGGGCCTCGCCGGTGACGGCGTCGACCCGGATGACCGTGCCGTCGTCGAGTTCGACGACGGGGCGACGCTCGAGCCAGGTCAGCGTCCAGCGCCACGACGTGGCGTCGACGCCCTGGTCGGAGAGTTCACGCTCGACCTGGGCGACCGCCCCGAGGACCGCGGCGGGCAGCTCGGCCGGAGCCGCGCCTTCGACGCTCCACCGCGTGCCGAGCTGCATCAGGCACCCGCCGTCGGGGCCGGAGCGGCAGCAGCGCCGGCGTCGGTCGGCACCTCGGCGAACACGATGTCGCCGACCGCCAGTTCGTCACCCTCGGCGAAGGACAGCTCGGCGATCTTGCCGACCGCAGCGAGGTCTCCCGCCGCGAGCTTCACGAGGTCGAGCTGGGCCGAGGGGCCCGTGATGACGGCCGAGGCCACCGGGGTCTTCTGCGAGGCCTTGGCGTCCGACTTCGCCCGCCGGACGAAGATCAGTGCCTGCCCGACGAGCCCGACGAGGCCGGACGAGGTCTCGCCCTCGGAGAGTCCGAGCTCGTCGACCGTCGGCCACGCGGCCCGGTGCACCGAGTCGTCGTGCGTCCAGGACCAGACCTCTTCGGTCGCGAACGGCAGGTAGGGCGCGAGCAGACGCAGCAGGCCCTCGAGCACCGTGCGCAGCGCGAGCACGGCCGAGGCCTGTTCGGCCGGCGTGGTGGCGCCGTAGGCGCGCTCCTTCACGAGTTCGAGGTAGTCGTCGCAGAACGTCCAGAAGAACTTCTCGGTCGTCTCGAGCGCCCGGGCGTGGTCGTAGCCCTCGAGCGCCTCGGTCGCGGTCTCGATCACGGCGGCGAAGGATGCGAGGAGGTCGCGGTCGAGCGGCTGGGTGATCTCGAACTCACCCGACGGCAGCTCGAACGAGTACACGAACTTGGCGGCGTTGAGCACCTTGATCGCCAGACGGCGACCGATCTTGATCTGCTTGGGGTTCTGGGGGTCGAACGCCGCGTCGGTGCCCAGGCGGCTCGACGCCGCCCAGTAGCGCACCGAGTCCGAGCCGTGGTCGTCGAGCATGGCGGCCGGGGTCACCACGTTGCCCTTCGACTTCGACATCTTCTTGCGGTCGGGGTCGACGATGAAGCCCGAGATCGACGCGTTCTTCCACGGCACGGTGCCCGACTCGAGCTGCGACCGCAGCATCGTCGAGAAGAGCCAGGTGCGGATGATGTCCTGCCCCTGGGGGCGCACGTCGTACGGGAACACGAGGTCGAACAGCTCGGGGTCGCGCTCCCATCCGCCGGCCAGCTGCGGGGTGAGCGACGAGGTCGCCCAGGTGTCCATGACGTCGACCTCGCCGACGAATCCGCCGGGCACGCCCCGCTGCGACTCGTCGTAGCCGGGGGCGGCCTGGGACGCCGGGTCGATGGGGAGCTGCGCCTCGGTGGGAACGATCACCTGGTCGAAGACGGGGTTGCCGTCGCCGTCGAGCGGGTACCAGACCGGGATGGGCACGCCGAAGAAGCGCTGGCGCGAGATCAGCCAGTCGCCGTTGAGGCCGTTGACCCAGTTGTCGTAGCGGACGCGCATGAAGTCGGGGTGGAAGGCCACCTCACCGCCGCGCTCGAGGAGCGAACCCTTGAGCTGCTCGTCTCGGGCGCCGTTGACGATGTACCACTGACGCGTCGACACGATCTCGAGCGGCTTGTCGCCCTTCTCGAAGAACTTGACCGGGTGCGAGATCTTGCGGATCTCGCCCACGAGCTCACCCGACGCGGTCAACTGCTCGACCACGGACTGCTTGGCGCTGAAGACCGTCTTGCCGGCCAGCTGCGCATAGGAGGCGCGCCCCGCCTCGGACGTGATGGCCTCGGGGGCCTCGCTGACGAAGCGGCCGTCGAAGCCGATCACGGCACGGTTCGGCAGCTGCAGCTCGCGCCACCAGACCACGTCGTTGGTGTCGCCGAAGGTGCAGACCATGGCGATGCCCGAGCCCTTGTCGGGCTGTGCGAGGTGGTGGGCCACCACCGGCACCTCGACGTCGAACAACGGCGACCGGACGGTCGTGCCGAACAGCGCCTGGTAGCGCTCGTCGTCGGGGTGCGCGACGAGGGCCACGCAGGCCGGCAGCAGCTCGGGCCGCGTGGTGTCGATCAGCACGTCGCCCTGACCGTCGGTGCGGTGGAACGCGAGCTTGTGGTAGGCCCCGGGCATCTCTTTGTCCTCGAGCTCGGCCTGCGCCACGGCCGTGCGGAACGTGACGTCCCAGAGCGTGGGGGCGTCGGCCTGGTAGGCCTCGCCGCGGGCCAGGTTGCGGAGGAACGCCTTCTGGGCGATGGCCTGCGAGTCGTCGTCGATGGTGCGGTAGCTCTGGGTCCAGTCGACCGAGAGGCCGAGCTTCCGCCAGACGTCCTCGAACTGCTTCTCGTCCTCGACGGTGAGCCGCTCGCACAGCTCGATGAAGTTGCGGCGCGAGATCGGCACCTGGTCGGCGGCCTTCGACGACTTGTTGTCACCCCCCTCGAAGGGCGGGGTGAAGTCGGCGTCGTAGGACAGCGACGGGTCGCAGCGCACACCGTAGAAGTTCTGCACGCGACGCTCGGTGGGCAGTCCGTTGTCGTCCCATCCCATCGGGTAGAACACGCGCTTGCCGCGCATGCGCTCGAACCGGGCCTTGACGTCGGTGTGCGTGTAGCTGAACACGTGACCGATGTGCAGGCTGCCCGACGCCGTCGGCGGCGGGGTGTCGACCGAGAACACGGAGGCGCGGGTCGCGTCGGTGCGGTCGAAGCGGTAGGTGCCGCCGGCCTCCCAGACCTGACCCCAACGGGCCTCGAGTCCTTCGAGGGCGGGCTTCTCGGGCATCGCTGACGGCATGGTCTTCTCCGGTTCTGTGGACGGCACCGTGTCGGTGGGGAGGTGCCTGGTTGTGGGACTCCGACCAGTGTACGCACCCCCGCGAGGGCTCTTCGTGGACCGCCACCGCGCCTCCTGCGCGCTGCGGTGGCTGCACGCCTGCACGCCCTGCACTGGTACTGACATGGCGGTTCTGTTAGGCTCGACGGGTTTTTTGCCGACGCTGGGGTCGACTGCCACCGCCCGACGACCTGGAGGCCTCACCCGATGTCAGCCAAGAAGAACGACAGCAAGAAGCCCGCCCGCCGCAGCCTGACCACCGACGACGTCACCGTCGTCGAAGAGGGTCTGCTCAAGCGCGCGGTCAGCGCCGCAGCCCTCGGAAACGCCATGGAGTGGTTCGACTTCGGCGTCTACGCCTACATCACGACGACGATCGCCCAGGTGTTCTTCCCGCCGGGCAACGACGCGCTCAACATCCTGTTCACCTTCGGCACGTTCACCGCCGCGTTCATCGTGCGCCCGATCGGCGGCGCCTTCTTCGGCCCGCTCGGCGACCGCATCGGACGCCAGAAGGTGCTCGCGCTCACGATGATCCTGATGGCGGCGGGGACGCTCGCCATCGGCCTCATCCCGTCGTACGCGACCATCGGCCTCTGGGCGCCCGTCCTGCTGCTGTTGGCGCGCCTCCTGCAGGGCTTCTCGACCGGCGGTGAGTACGGAGGCGCGGCCACGTTCATCGCCGAGTACTCGCCCGACAAGCGCCGCGGCTTCATGGGCTCGTGGCTCGAGTTCGGCACGCTCGCCGGCTACGTGCTCGGTGCCTCGCTGGTCACCGGCCTGCAGCTCGGCATGAGCGAGGAGGCGCTGCTCGCCTGGGGCTGGCGCATCCCGTTCCTGATCGCCGGACCGCTCGGCCTGATCGGGCTCTACCTGCGCCTCAAGCTCGAAGAGACGCCGGCCTTCCAGAAGCAGCAAGAAGAAGCCGCCGGTCGCGAGCACGTCAAGGTGCCCCTCGTGAAGCTCTTCGCCGAGAACTGGCGGGCGTTGATCGTCTGCATCGGTCTGGTGCTCGTCTTCAACGTGACCGACTACATGCTGCTGTCGTACATGCCGACCTACCTCACCAACACGCTGGGCCGCAGTGCGACCACGGGGCTGTTGCTCGTCATCGTCGTGATGGTGCTGATGATGATCGTCATCACGTTCAGCGGACGCCTGAGCGACCGGTTCGGCCGTCGACCGGTCCTGTTCGCCGGCTGCATCGGATTCTTGGTGCTGTCGTGGCCGGCGCTCAAGCTCGTGCAGTCCGAGAGCACGCCGCTCGTCTTCGTCGGCCTGCTGGTGCTCGGCCTGGTGCTCGTCACGTTCACGTCGACCATGCCGTCGACGCTGCCCGCGCTGTTCCCGACGATCATCCGCTACGGCGCACTGGCCATCGCGTTCAACGTGTCCGTCTCGCTCTTCGGCGGCACCACGCCCCTGGCCACCGAGGCGCTGGTCGTCTGGGCCGAGGGCGAGGGCTTCTCCTGGGCCCACGACATCCCCGCCTTCTACCTCATGGCCGCGGCCGTGATCGGCCTCGTCGCCGTGTGGTTCACGAAGGAGACCGCCAACGAGCCGCTGCTCGGCTCGGGCCCCTCGGTCGCGACCGACGACGAGGCGCGCGAGCTGGTCGAGGCCTACGCCGACGAGTCGAGCGAGGTCGCGAAGTCGGACTGGGCGCTCGAGTGGGCGCAGTCCGGCCTCATCGACGTGGTCGACCCGAAGGCCGCCGAGGCCGACGCCGCCCGCCGCGGCTGAGGCGGCTGCCCGCCCCGGCGGGCCGGGCCGCGTCCGCCCCGGGGTAGGGCCCGGCTAGGGGCAGGGGCCGGCTAGGGGCGGGCGGCGAGCAGGGCGCGGGTGTGGGCGTGCTGCGGCGCGGAGAACACGTCGGCCGTGCGGCCCTGCTCGACGACCCGGCCCTCGTGCATCACGGCCACGCGATCGGACATGTGCTCGACGACGTCCAGGTCGTGCGAGATGAAGACGTAGGCGAGCCCGTCCTGTCGCTGCAGTTCGTCGAGGAGGTCGAGCACCTGGGCCTGGACCGAGACGTCGAGGGCCGAGACCGGCTCGTCGCAGACGATCACGCGGGGCCTCGGGGCCAGCGCGCGCGCGATCGCCACCCGCTGCCGCTGTCCGCCCGACAGGGTGTCGGGCCGCCGCGTCACCGTGTCGGCGTCGAGTCCGACCCGTGCCAGCAGGGCGACGACGTCGGGCTCGACGGGACCGAGGCGCGTGCTGCGGCCCGACGTCAGCGCGTCGGCCAGCAGACGGCCGACCGTGAACCGGGGGTCGAACGAGCTCGAGGGGTCCTGGTAGACGGCGCCGAGGTCGCCGCGGCGGGGACGACGGTCGCGCTCGCGGGCCGGGGCCCAGGACGTGCCGAGCAGGTCGACCGTCCCGGCGTCGGGGTCGTCGAGGCCGAGCAGCAGGCGGGCCGTCGTCGTCTTGCCCGAGCCCGACGCGCCGACGAGGCCGAGCGTCTCGCCGGCCCCGAGCGAGAGCGAGACGTCGTCCACGGCGACCCGGTCGGGCCCCCGGCGCCCCGGGAAGACCCGGCGCAGGCCCGTCGCCAGGAGGACGGGGCCGGACGGGGGAGTCGTCGCCGCGACCGGCGTCGACGGGCCGGGAGCGCCTCCTGGGCCGGGCGCGTCGGAGGTGACCGGCGTCGTCGACGCGGGCGCGCCTCCTGCGTCCGCGCCGTCGGAGGTCGTGGGGGCGGAGAGGCGGCGACCCCGCGGGGCCCCTCCCGGCAGGGCGGCGATGAGCATGCGCGTGTAGTCGGCCTGCGGCGAGTCGAGCACGGTCGCCGTGTCACCCTGCTCGACGACGTGCCCGTCGCGCATCACGACCACGCGGTCGGCCAGGCGCCGGACGACCCCGAGGTCGTGACTGATCGCGAGGACGGCCGTGCCCGTGTCGCGCAGGGCGGCGAGTCGGTCGACGACGAGACGCTGCACCTCGGCGTCGAGGGCGGTGGTGGGCTCGTCGGCGACGATCACGCCGGGTCGCAGGGCGAGGGCCGCGGCGATGAGCGCCCGCTGCCGCAGTCCGCCCGACAGCTCGCCCGACCGCAGCCCCCGGCGCACGTCGGGGTCGGGCATGCCGACCTCGGTGAGGGCCTCCCGCACGCGGGCTCGGCGGGCGGCCGGCGAGAGTCGCGTGTGCAGTCGTAGCGCGTCGTCGATCTCGCGGCCGACCGGGCGCAGGGGGTCGAGCGAGACCAGGGCGTCCTGCAGCACGAGTCCGATGCGCGGTCCCCGCAGCCGACGCCAGCCCCGTTCGGACAGGGTGAGCAGGTCGTCGTCACCGAGCCGCAGGGCGTCGGCCGTCACGGTGCCACCGGTCAGCCCGAGCAGGGCCCGCGCGGTCACGCTCTTGCCCGAGCCGGACTCGCCGACCAGGGCCACGCATTCGCCGCGACCCATCGAGAACGACACGTCGTCGACGGCCGTCACCCCACCGAAGGTGACATGCAGGCGGTCGACGACCAGGTCGTCCGAGGAGGCGCGGTGCCGGTCGCGGGGAGCGGCGCCGGTCGCCAGCGGGTCCGTGGTCATCGTCGTCCTCCTCGTCCGCGTCGTGCGAGACCTCGGCCCAGCACGGTGGCCGACGCGGCCGTCACCACGACGGCGAGCCCCGGGAAGACGGTCATCCACCAGGCGACCGCGAGGTACGTGCGCCCGGCCGAGAGCATCGCGCCCCACTCGGGTGCCGGGGGTGGCGACCCCAGCCCGAGGTAGCTCAGCGACGAGGCCCAGACCACGGCCTGACCGAGGCCCAGCGTGGCGAGCACGACCACGGGGGCGAGGGCGTTCGGCAGCACGTGACGCACGAGGACGAGCCCGGGGCGACGGCCGAGCACGGTCGCGGCCTCGACCATCGGCGACCGGCGGACGGCCGCCACCTGGCTGCGGACGATCCGCGCGTACCCCGGCGCGGTCGCGAGGCCGACGGCGATCGTCGCCGGCACGGCCCCCGGCCCGGTGAAGGCGATGACGACGAGCGCCAGCAAGAGGCCGGGCAGGGCGAAGAGCACCTCGAGGACGCGGCTCACGCCGGCGTCGGTCGCGCGGCCGACGAGGCCGCGACCGCCGAGGCCCGCCAGGACGCCGAGGACCACGCCGAGTCCCGTCCCGATCATCGTGGCGACGAGGCCGATCGTCAGCGAGGCACCGGCTCCGTGGACGACGCGGGTCCACACGCCTCGCCCCGACTCGTCGGTGCCGAACGGGTGCGCGAGCGACGGACCGGCGAACGCGTCGGTCGGCGACACGGCGAGCGGGTCGGCGGGGGCCAACAGGCCCGGTGCGACCGCCATCACGACCAGCAGCGAGAGCAGTGCGGCCGCCGCGAGTTCGGTCGGGCCGAGCGGCAGGCGCCGCCGGGTGGTGCGGGACGAGGAGGCGCGGGCCGGGTCGGCACCCCGGGGCAGGTCGGGCAGCGCCGTCATGCCGCGCGTCCTCTCGGGTCGACCGCGCGTTCGGCCAGGTCGCCGAGCGCGACCACGACGACGTAGGCGAGCGCGGAGACCAGGGCGACGCCGGTCACGAGCGGGATGTCGCGCAGCGTGACCGCGCCGAGCAGGGTGCGACCGAGACCCGGGCGGGCGAAGACCGACTCGACCACGACCGCGCCGCTGAGCAACGAGCCGAAGGCCCAGCCCGACAGGGCGAGCCCGGGCAGCGCCGCGTGTCGGAGCAGGTGGCGGACGAAGAGTCCCGACGGGCCCTCGCCCCGGGCACGTGCCGAGAGGGCGAACGGGGTGGCCGCCGCGTCGAGCAGCGAGTCGCGGGTGACCTGCCCGAGGAACCCGGCGACGGGGATCGCCAGGGTGACGACCGGCAGGACGAGTCCCGCGGGGGTTCCCGTGCTCACCGGGGGCAGCAGCCCGAGCCGGGTGCTGAAGACGAGGATGAGCAGACTCGCCAGCCAGAAGTGCGGCACGGCCGAGGCGACGACCTCGAGACCCGACGACACCGCGGAGGCGATCCGGCCGCCGAGGGTCGCCCACCAGGCCGTCACGATCGCGATCGACCAGGCCACCACCAGGGCGAGGAGCGCGAGACCGATCGTGCCCGGCAACTGGTCGAGCAGCAACCGGCCGACGTCGGTCCGCAGCGAGTACGACGTCCCGAGGTCGCCCGTGGCGAGCCGTCCGAGCTGCGCGAGGTACTGCACGAACAACGGCTGGTCCAGGCCGTATTGCCGACGGACGGAGTCGAGGGCCTCGGCCGAGGCCTGCGACCCCGGACCGCCGAGGATCGCCTCGGCCGGGTCGCCCGGGACGAGCCGGATGGCGAAGAAGATCAGCGTCGCGACGGCCCAGAGCACGAAGAGCGCGCCGAGCAGGCGGCCGACGAGCCACCGACCCGCCCGTCGCCACCGCCCCGGACGCACTCGATCAGCTCGTCTTGTAGGCGTCGTACATCGTCGGTGCCTGGACCGTCGGCAGGGCCCGGACGCCCTGGACGGCCGAGCGCACCAGGTAGTGGTTCTGCTGGTCGTACAGCGGCAGGACGTGCCATCCCTCGAGGATGGTCTGCTGGGCCTGCTGGTAGAGGTCGGCGCGCTCGTCGGCGTCGCTCGTCCGGGAGGCGCGGGTCAACAGGTCGTCGAGGGCCGGGTCGCTCGTCTGCGAGAGGTTGGCGAAGTAGCCGCTCGGGGCGGGGGTGATGCCGTCGCTGTCGTAGAGGATGCGCAGCACGTCGGGGCCGACCTTCGTGTAGGGCGCGCTCACCAGGTCGTACTCGTTCGCCGCGAGGGCGCCGTACCAGCTCGAGAGGTCGAGGGGTTCGAGGGTGACGTCGAAGCCCAGGTCTTTCGCGCCGGCCTGGACCTGCTCGAACAGCGACTGCTCGGCGGGGATCGACTGGTTCGTGCTCACGGGGAAGGTCGCGGCGAGTCGCACGCCGTCCTTCGTGCGGTACCCGTCCGCGTCGCGGGTGGTCCACCCCGCCTCGTCGAGCAGGTCGTTCGCCGCGTCGGTGTCGACGTCGAAGAGCGACTCGTCGGAGAACGCCAGGGGCTCGACGCTCGACAGCGGACTGTACGACCGCTTCGCCGTGCCGAAGAACAGCGAGTCGATGCCCGAGTCGACGTCGACACCGCGGATGAACGCCTCGCGGACGCTCGCGTCGTCGAAGGGCGCCTTGCCGGCGTTGAGCTCGATGCGGTTGGAGGCGCCGGGGCGCGGGGCGTCGATCTCGTCGAGCGAGTCGTCCTTCGCCGCGGCGACGAGGGTGTCGGGCTGGGCGTTGTCGATCACGTCGACCTGGCCGGCCTGCAGCGCGGCGTAGCGGGACGCCGAGTCGGGGATGAAGCGCCAGACGACCTCGTCGAGGTGGGCGGGCCCCTGGTGCCCGGCATCGGCCGGCGGCGAGCTGTAGTCGTCGTTGCGGGTGAGCACGACCTGTTGCTGCTTGGTCCACGACTCGACCGCGAACGGGCCGGTGCCGACCGGTGACTCGCAGTTGACCTCCTGGCTCCGGGTCAGGGCCTCGGGTGACTCCATCGCGAGCCAGGGCTGTGAGAGGGACTCGAGCAGGGCGCTGTCGGGCTCGCTCAGGTCGAAGCGTGCCGTGCGCGCGTCGACCGCCTCGACGCCGGTGACCTTCCCGAGGGCGAGGTACCCGGTCGACGACAGCGTCGCGGGGTCCTGCAGATGGGCGACGTTGGCCGCCACGGCGGTGGCGTCGAAGGGGGTGCCGTCGGTGAACGAGACGCCGTCCTTGAGCGTGAAGGTCCAGCTGAGGCCGTCGGAGCCCTCTTGCCACGAGTCGGCCAGCCACGGGACGATGTCGCCGTTGGCGTCCTTCGAGACGAGCGACTCGAGGTACTGCGTCGTCACGAGTGCCTGCGGGTAGTTGCCGCCGACGTGGGGGTCGAGGCAGGTCGGCTCGGCGTCGCCCGAGGCGTAGGTCAGCGTCCCCCCGGCGACCGGGGTGGACGAGGTGTCGGGGTCGCCCCCGCTCGTGCAGCCGGCGAGCACGAGGCTCGCGACGGCGGTGGCGGCGATCAGGACGGGCAGGCGGCTGCGCATGGGGCTCCGGGGGAGTGACGGGACGTCGGGTGGGATCCGACGACGCCGAGACGAGGAGGCATTCGTGGACCGGGTGCAACAAGTGCGCCGTCGAGTCTAGCGGCATGATGGTGGCCATGTCAGATGGACCAGACGCCACCCGCCCTCGGCGGCCGGTCGGCCGACCTCGCCGCTCGTCCGCCGAGATGCTGGCGGACGCCGCGGCCGAGTTGTTCCTCGAGAACGGCTACGCCGGGACGACCGTCGACGACATCGCCCGTCGGGCCGGCGTCAGCCGTGGCACGTTCTTCAACTACTTCGAGGCCAAGTCCGACCTCTTCTGGCTCGACCTCGACCAGAGCCTCGCCGATCTCGGCGACCTCCTGCGCGCCTCCTCCGAGCTGTCGCCGGTCCGCGCGGTCGAGGCCGCACTCGTCGCGCTCGCCGAGGCCCACGACCCCGAGCGCGTGCCCTGGGCCCTGACCCAGTCCGAGGCGATGGCCCTCGGCGACGACCTCGTCGCCTCGGCCGCGGTCCGGTTCGTGCGTCAGCAGGGGGCGGTCGCATCGTACGTGGCCGAGCGGTCGGGGCGGGATCGGTCGGATCTCGCGGCACAGGTGATCGGTTCGACGTTGATCGCGGCGGCGGCGGCCGCCATCGCGAACTGGGCGCGTGCCGGGGTGTCGCGCGGCCCCCTCGGGCCGGTGGTCGCGGCGGCCGTGGGCCCCGTCTCGGACGGACTCGACGCCCGGGAGGCGCGCTCGGCCTAGACCGTCGGCGTCGGTGACGTCGACGGGGACGTGGGCGAGAGGACGTCCACGAGCTCGGCGCGCTTCGGGAAGACCCACTTGTTCATCGCCCAGTACCGGAACACCATGGCGAGCATGGTGCCGATGATCGGCCCGCTGACGAAGTCGGCGATCTCTTGCGTGGTGCGCGAGACGTTAGGCACCTCGAGGCCGAATCCGTAGCGCGAGAGGTAGAGCGGCGCGGAGTTGAGGCCGACCCCGATGACGCTGACGATGACGAAGAGCAACATCTCGTGGGCGGTGTGACGCTCGCCCCGGTCGTCGAACGACCACTTCTTGTTCATCCAGTACGAGAAGACCGTCGCGACGATGATGCCCAGCGCGAGGGCGGTGACGGGGTGCTGAGGGATGACGAACAGCTTGAGCCCGTAGTTGATCACCATGGTGATCACGAAGCCGATGCCCCCGACGACGAGGAACCTCGCCGCGGAAGGGTGCTCTCTGATGAGCTTGATGACTGCTTGCACTGCATCACGGTAGCCGAGGGCGCGATGAAGCGGCTGAAAGCGACCACGGGATGCGTCACAAATCACCCCCCGAACGAGAGGGTGAGCCCGTGCAGCGCCGAAGGGTTGAGGGCGGCTCACTCTTGCGGATGACTTCTCGTCACGGCCTGGTCACGGCGTGAGGATCCGTCGCCCCCAGTGGCTAACGTCGTGCTCGTCGGACCGGATCACCGGGACGGCGACCGGTCGCCCCGGGGTGGGTCAGGGCGACCGGTCCACCCTGACTCACTGAAGAGGACACCACTCATGAAGAAGACCGTGTCGACCGCCACCGCGCTGTCGACGGCCATCGTCATCGCCCTGGGGGGCATCGCGCTGAGCGGACAGGCGGCGTCTGCGGCGTCGGTTCCCGGGAGCGTCGAGGCGCAAGTCGCGACCGCCTCGCCCCGATCGGTGGGGGAACCCCAGGACGGACAGGGAAGCACGGAGCAGCCCGTTGCCACGGCCGGGCCATCGGCCGAGCCGGTCGACCAGGCCGCTCCGGTAGAGGGAGCCGCTCCGGTGGACGAGGCCGCTCCGGTGGACGAGGCCGCTCCGGTGGACGAGGCCGCTCCGGTGGATGAGACCGCTCCGGTGGACGAGGCCGCTCCGGTGGATGACGGGGCGCCCCTTGCTGCGCAGGCCGAGGCGTTTTCGCTCGTGAGCCCGGTCGAAGGCGCGGTGTACCCGACGCTCGGCTACGAACTGGTCATCGACACGACGGAGGACTCGATCGCCGTCGTCGTGTACGACGGGGCCGGACAGCCGATCGTCAACGAGCCCACGGTCGCGGGACCGCGTATGACGCAGACGATCTACCTGCCCGACGAGGCGCCGGCCGATCAGGCGATCACGGTCGTGGTGTCGGACGCGCGAGGGGCCCTGCTCGGATACGAGACACGGAACTTCCGGATCGACGTCCCGACGTCCCCGGCCGTGACGGTGAGCACGCCCCGAACCGGTGCGATCGTGACGGCAGACTCCGAGTACCCGGGTCTGGGTATGTTCGCGATCGCCGGAACGGGCGTCCCCGGATCGGCCATCGCCTTCACGGTCGAAGCCTTGAGCGGTCAAGAGGGGTGGGGTCACGACTACGACCCACCCCGCGTCGGCGCCGACGGTACCTACCGCTTCTTGGAGGTCCTGCCTCACGGGTCGTGGCGGCTGCTCGTGAGTCAGTACGTGCCTCGCGGTGACGGCCTGGCCGGTCTCGAGGGTCCGCCGTTCAGCCGCATGTCCGTACCCGTCGTGGTGGAATTCGCACTGGTCGCTCCGGCTGCGACGGCTCCGGAGGTGCCACCGGTCGCTCCCGCCGTCATCCCGGTCGTCTCGCGGCCCGTGAACCCGGTCGGCGTGGATGTCGTCCCCGTGGCGCACCGCTCCGACCTCGCCTACACGGGCTCCTCCGAGACGACTCCGTGGGCGGGTCTCGCCGGCATGGTCCTCGTGGGTCTGGGGGCGGCGACCGTCCTCGTCACGCGGCGCCGCGCCTCCCGGGGCTGATCCGCAGCGCGGCCGTCAGCGACGAGCCGGGTCGGACGCCCTCCGGGGCGTCAGGCTCGGCTCGTCCGGCGTCGAGAGGGTGAGCACGGCCTCCTCGACGGCGTCGTGGTCCTCGAGCTGCCGCTCGACGCGGCGCAGGGCGACGGCGACGTGCTCTTCGCGGTCGTCGCCCGTCATGTCGACGGCGGCGACCAGGTAGAGCCGGCCCGGACCGACGAACTCGGTGTGCAGGTAGGTGACCCGCTCGATCTCGGGGCGCGCGAGCAGACGTTCGAGCACGGTCGACTCGAGCTCGTCCGAGGGGCTCTCGCCGACGAGGAACCGCCGGTTGCGGTCGATCAGCACCAACGCGACCACCCCCAGGAGCACGCCGACGGCGATGGACCCGATCGCGTCGAACACCGCCGAGCCGGTGACCTGGTGCAGGAAGATCCCGAGGAAGGCGATCAGCAGGCCGATCAGGGCCGCCGCGTCCTCGGCGAACACCGCCCGCAGGGTCGAGTTCGAACTGCGCAGCACGTGCCGCAGCGTCGGCACCTGCCGTTCGGCCGCCGATCCGCGGGCCTGACGGAACGCCTGCAGGAAGGACGTGCCCTCGAGCACGAAGGCGATGGCCAGCACGACGTAGTTGATCAGGTAGTTCTCGGCCTCCTCGTCGGCGGTCAGCTGGGAGATGCCGTGCTGGATGGACACGACGGCGCCGACGGTGAACAGGCCGAACGCGGCGAACATCGACCAGACGTAGGTCTCCTTCCCGTAGCCGAGGGGATGCGCGTCGTCCCGTCGCTTGACGCCCCGTTTGTCGGCGACGAAGAGGAAGATCTCGTTGCCCGTGTCCGCCCACGAGTGCGCGGACTCCGCCACCATCGACGCGGAACCGGTGAGGAAGGCGGCGACCGTCTTGGCGACGGCGATCAGCAGGTTGGCGACGAACGCCACGATCACGGTGACCGTGCTCTCTGGCTTGACCGGGGGGTCGGACGGGGTGGAGGACATGGCCTCGATCCTGCTCCTCGGGACGGCCTCGCGCCTCCTCGGCTCTGACGGTAGGATCGAGCACGCATCGATCCGGCCATCACCGGGGAGCACCCGGAAGAAAGCGAGCGGCGGGCCCAGGCCCGGTGGTCGTCGGTAGAACCGGGCGGGGCAGGCCCGTCACAGCCGCAGCAGAGCGGTCGCGGTCGCCGTCCGAGAGGACGACGACGGCGGCAAGCGGGGTGGTACCGCGCCACCCGGGTCAGGCACCCGGACGGCGTCCTCGTGGTCAGAAGGTCCCTCGGCCAGCGCAGCGGGGGCGACCCACCGCACGACCTGGAGAACCGATGACCTACCCCAAGGGTTCCGACGCCACCGGCGTCCCCGCCTCCCCGCGATTCCCCGAGATCGAGACCGGCGTCCTCGCCTTCTGGAAGCGCGACGACACCTTCGCCGAGTCGATCCGTGCACGCGAGGGTTGCGACGAGTGGGTCTTCTACGACGGCCCGCCGTTCGCCAACGGCCTGCCGCACTACGGACACCTCCTGACGGGCTACGCCAAGGACGTCTTCCCGCGGTACCAGACCATGCGCGGCAAGCAGGTGCACCGCCGCTTCGGCTGGGACACCCACGGCCTGCCCGCCGAGCTCGAGGCGATGCGTCAGCTCGGGCTGACCGAGAAGCACGAGATCGACGACATGGGCATCGACGTGTTCAACGCCGCCGCCCGCCGATCGGTGCTGCAGTACACCGACGAATGGCAGCGGTACGTCACCCGCCAGGCGCGCTGGGTCGACTTCGACCACGACTACAAGACCCTCGACGTCGACTACATGGAGAGCGTCGTCTGGGCCTTCAAGCAGCTGCACGACAAGGGACTCGCCTACGAGGGCTTCCGTGTGCTGCCCTATTGCTGGCACGACCAGACCCCCTTGTCCAACCACGAACTGCGCATGGACGACGACGTCTACAAGAACCGTCAGGACCAGACGGTCACCGTCGCCTTCCCCCTCGTCGGCGCCAAGGCCGAGGCGCTCGGCCTGACCGGCGTCGAGGCGCTGGCCTGGACGACCACCCCGTGGACCCTCCCGACCAACATGGCGCTGGCCGTGGGACCGGCCATCGACTACGTCACCGTGCCCCACGCCCTCCTGCCGGGCGAGCGCACCGGCGACCAAGAGCTGTTGACCGGCAGCGTGTTCCTGCTCGCGGCCGACACGCTCGGCGCCTACGCGCGCGACCTGGGCTACGAGTCCGCCGAGTCCGCCCAGGCCGCCGTCACCGCGACCTTCACCGGCGCCGAGCTCGAGGGCGTCGAGTACGACCGCATCTGGGACGTCTACGCCGACACCGAGGCCTGGGGCACCGAGAACGCCTGGCGCGTGCTGGTCGCCGACTACGTCGCCACCGGCGAGGGCACCGGCATCGTGCACCAGGCCCCTGCCTACGGCGAGGACGACCAGCTGGTCTGCGCCGCCGCGGGCATCCCCGTGATCGTCTCGGTCGACGACGGTGGGCGCTTCCTGCCGATGTTCGACGAGCTGGGGGTCGCCGGTCTCCAGGTCTTCGAGGCCAACAAGCCGTTGGTGCAGCGCCTCCGCGCCGACGGTCGCCTGGTGCGCCTCGCCAGCTACGAGCACAGCTACCCGCACTGCTGGCGCTGCCGCAACCCCCTGATCTACAAGGCGGTGTCGAGCTGGTTCGTGCGCGTCACCGAGTTCCGCGACCGCATGGGCGAGCTGAACCAGCAGATCACCTGGGTGCCCGACAACGTCAAGGACGGCCAGTTCGGCAAGTGGGTCGGCAACGCCCGCGACTGGTCGATCTCGCGCAACCGCTACTGGGGTTCACCGATCCCGGTGTGGAAGAGCGACGACCCCGCCTACCCGCGCGTCGACGTCTACGGCTCGCTGGCCGAGATGGAGGCCGACTTCGGCCGCCTGCCGCTCAACGCCGACGGCGAGCCCGACCTGCACCGCCCCTACATCGACGAGCTCACCCGACCGAACCCCGACGACCCGACCGGGCAGAGCACGATGCGCCGCATCGAGGACGTCCTCGACGTCTGGTTCGACAGCGGCTCGATGCCGTTCGCACAGGTGCACTACCCGTTCGAGAACCAGCAGTGGTTCGACGAGCACAGCCCTGCCGACTTCATCGTCGAGTACATCGGCCAGACCCGTGGCTGGTTCTACACGCTGCACACGCTCTCCACCGCGTTGTTCGACCGCCCGGCCTTCTCGAACGTGGTCAGCCACGGCATCGTGCTCGGCTCCGACGGTCAGAAGATGTCGAAGAGCCTGCGCAACTACCCCGACGTCAGCGAGGTCTTCGACCGCGACGGGGCCGACGCCATGCGCTGGTTCCTCATGTCGAGTTCGGTGATCCGCGGCGGCAACCTCGTCGTCACCGAGGAGGGCATCCGCGAGGGCGTCCGGCAGTTCCTGCTGCCGCTCTGGAGCACCTGGTACTTCTTCTCGCTCTACGCCAACGCGGCGTCCGGAGGCGCGGGTCGTCACGCCGCCCCCGGTTACGACGCGCAGTGGCGAACCGACTCGGGCGACGTCCTCGACCGCTACCTGCTGGCGAAGACGCGCCTCCTGGTCACGGACGTCGAGGCGGCCCTCGACGCCCTCGACACGCCGCGGGCCACCGCGACGCTGCGCGACTTCGCCGACGTCCTGACCAACTGGTACGTCCGACGCTCGCGTGACCGGTTCTGGTCGGGCGACGACGTCGACGCCTTCGACACCCTCTTCACGGTGCTCGAGACCCTCACCCGGGTCGCGGCCCCGCTCGCGCCCCTCGTCGCGGACGAGATCTACAAGGGACTCACCGGGGGTCGCTCGGTGCACCTGACCGACTGGCCCGACGCCTCGGCGTTCCCGGCCGACGACGCCCTCGTGGCCGCGATGGACGCCGTTCGCGCGGTCGCGTCGAGCGGCCTGGCGCTGCGCAAGGCCCAGGGGCTGCGCGTCCGCCTGCCGTTGGCCCGTCTGACCGTCGTCACGCCCGACCCCGCGGGCCTTGAGGCGTTCGCCGACATCGTGCGCGACGAGCTCAACGTCAAGCAGGTCGTCGTGACCCGCCTGACCGAGGAGAGCCTCGGAGAATACGGCGTCACCCGCAAGCTCACCGTCAACGCCCGGGCGGCCGGTCCGCGCATCGGGAAGCAGGTGCAGCAGGTCATCCCGGCGGCGAAGAGGGGCGACTGGCAGCCCGCGGGCGAGAACGTCGTCGTCGGCGGCGTCGAGTTGCTGCCCGGCGAGTTCACGCTCGAGCTGGCCGTCGCCGACGCGTCGAGCGCTCTCGCCTTCGTCGGCGACGGCGGCTTCGTGCTGCTCGACACCGCGACCACGCCCGAGCTCGAGGCCGAGGGCCTGGCCCGCGACGTCGTGCGTGCCGTGCAGCAGGCCCGGAAGACCGCCGACCTCGACGTGTCCGACCGCATCGTGACGACGCTCACGACCGACGCCGTCGCGGCGGTCGCCGTCGAGGCCCACCGTGAGCTGATCTCCCGCGAGACCCTGACCACCGAGCTGATCGTCGACGTCCAGGAGGGCGTCGGCGAGCGGCCCGAGAAGACCGTCGTCGGATCGGGCTCCGGCTCGGCCGTCGTCGTGGAGGTACGACGCGCATGACCCCGAAGAAGAACGACCGTCAGGGCGACCCCGCCGACGAGCAGGGAGGCGAGTTCTCGGCCGGCGCGCAGCGCGTCCACGACGAGCTGCTGGCACGCATCGGCGAGCAGGCGCCGCAGCCGCGGCTCGAGCCGACCCGGCGGGCCGTCGAGCTGTTGGGCGACCCGCAGCGGGCCTACCCGGTGATCCACCTCACCGGCACGAACGGCAAGACGTCGACCAGCCGGATGATCGAGAGCATCCTGCGGGCGCACGGCCTGCGCACCGGGCTCATGACGAGCCCGCACCTCGTGCACCTCAACGAGCGCATCGTGGTCGACGGCGAGCCGATCAGCGACGAGCGCCTGGTCGCCAACTGGGACGACATCCAGCCCTACCTGACCATGGTCGACACCGATCTCGAAGCGTCGGGGGAGCCCACCCTGACCTTCTTCGAGGCCCTGACGGTGCTCGCCTTCGCCTGCTTCGCCGACGCTCCCGCCGACGTGGTCGTGCTGGAGGTCGGCATGGGGGGCGAATGGGACAGCACGAACGTGGCCGACGGCCAGGTCGCCGTCTTCACCCCCATCGCCCTCGACCACCAGAACCGTCTCGGCTCGACCGTGGCCGAGATCGCCCGCACCAAGGCCGGGATCGTCAAGCCCACGGCCGCCGTGGTCTCGGCGTCGCAGACCCCCGAGGCCCTGGTCGAACTCGAACGCGCCGTCGAGTTGAGCGAGGGGTCGCTCGCGGTCGAGGGCACCGCCTTCGGCGTCGAGTCCACCACCGTCGCCGTCGGCGGCCAGGTCGTCACGATCCGCGGGCTCGCGGGCCGGTACGACGACCTGCTCCTGCCGCAGTTCGGTGACCACCAGGCCCAGAACGCCGCCGTCGCGGTCGCGGCCGTCGAGTCCTTCCTCGGCGGCGGGTCGCAGCCGCTCGACCACGAGGTGCTCGCCGAGGGACTCGCGAGTGCGACGTCGCCCGGCCGCCTGCAGATCGTCGCCAACGAGCCGACGATCCTGGTCGACGCGGCGCACAACCCGCACGGCGCCCGCGCCCTGGCCAAGGCCCTCGACGACTACTTCCAGTTCGGCGGCGTCGTCGCGGTGCTCAGCGTGTTGGCCGACAAGGACGCCGCGGGCATCGTCCGCGCCCTGGCGCCCACGGTCACCCAGTTCGTCGTGACGAGCTCGAAGTCCGACCGGGCGATCGACGCCGACGAGCTCGCCGCCATCGCGGTGGGCGTCGTGGGTGCCGACCGCGTCGTCGTCGAGACCGACCTCGTGGCGGCCCTGCGCACGGCGCGCGACCTGGCCGACGAGGTCGAGGGCGACGAGCCCGGCGGCGTCGTCGTGACGGGGTCGATCACGCTGGTCGGCGACGTCATCGCCCTCTCGCAGCAGCCCGAGGGGCTCTCGTGACGACGCCACCGCCTCCCGCCGGAGCCGGAGCCGGAGCCGGAGCCGGCGGGCGCGCGCCGCGCCCCCGTCGACGTCGTGGGGCGGCCGAGAGCCTGCTCTCGATCGTCCTCGTGCTCGAGGCCATGACGCTGTTCTTCGTCACCCTCGTGGTCTTCGGGCGGCAGTTGCTGCCGGCCGGCGTCGCCTGGGGCGGAGGCCTCGCCGCGATCGTCCTGACGCTGCTGATCTCGCAGACCCTGCGCTGGCGGTGGGGCGTCGCCCTCGGCTGGCTCGTCCAGCTGGGTCTCGTGGCCTGTGGGTTCCTCGATCCGGTCATGTTCGTCGTGGCCGCCTTGTTCGTGGCCATCTGGACCTACTGCCTCGTCAAGGGCACACAGCTCGACCGCATGAACGCCGCCCGGCTGCGCGACGCGCCCGGTGACGTGGCCTGAGCCGACACCCACCGACCCGTCCTCCGGGCGCCCGCCCGCGAGCCATCCGCCACCCACCGAGCCATCCGCCACCCACCGAAAGAGGAGCAATGTCCGATCTCGAAGAAACCCTCGTCCTCGTCAAGCCCGACGGCGTCGCCCGCGGCCTGACCGGCGAGATCCTGCGCCGCATCGAGGCCAAGGGGTACTCGCTCGTCGACGTCCGCCTCGTGCAGGCCGACCGCGACCTGCTCGCGAAGCACTACGAGGAGCACGTGGGCAAGCCGTTCTACGAGCCCCTCGTCGAGTTCATGCAGAGCGGCCCGACCGTCGCGCTGCGCATCGCGGGCGACGCCGTCATCGCGGGCTTCCGCTCGCTCGCCGGCACGACCGACCCGACGACCGCGGCCCCCGGAACGATCCGTGGCGACCTCGGCCGCGACTGGGGCCTGAAGGTCCAGCAGAACCTGGTGCACGGCAGCGACAGCCCCGAGAGCGCCACGCGCGAGCTGGCCCTCTGGTTCTGAGCCGCCGACCGGCGTGACGCCGGAGACCACCGAGCCCGCGCCTCCTGAGTCCATCAGGAGGCGCGGGCTCGGTCGTGTCGACGGGTCGCGTCGTCAGGGGGCCGGCGTCGCCGTCGAGCCCTCGGTGTCGCCCGTGCTGGTGTCACCGGTCGGGGCGCCGTTCTGCACCTCGGCGACGAACTGCGCGAAGGTGCTCGCGTCGGTCAACGAGCCCTGGTACTGCTGGCCGTTCACCAGGACGAGCGGGGTGCTCGCGAGCTTGTCGAGCGACGAGTTCGGGATCGGGTCGTTCAACGCCCGCTGGGTGGCCGAGGCGACCCAGTCCTCGAAGTCGCCCGCCTTGATGCACGACGGGATCTGGTCGTCGGTCGCCCCGGCACCCTGCACCAGGGTGACGAGCTCGTCGTTCGTCAGGCCCCGGGTGTTCTCCTCGGGTTGCTGCGCGAACAGGGCGGTGTTGACGTCGAGCGCCTTGTCGGGCTCGTGGTTCGCGACGCAGGCGAAGGCGTTGGCGGCCCGCGTCGAGTACCGGCTGCCCTGCGAGGCGTTGTCGAGGAACCCGATGGGGTGGATCGCCAAGGTGGCGGCACCGCTCGAGACGGCTTCGTCGAGCTGCTGGGCGTTCGTCGTGTCGAACTGGCCGCAGAACGGGCACATGTAGTCGAGGTAGACCACGATCGACGGCACGTCGCCCGAGGCGCTCGGGGCCGGGGTCGGGGTCGCGTCGGCGGCGAGGGCGCCACTCGGCACGGCGGTCACCGCCCCGTTCGAGCCCTCGAGCACCAGGCCGTCGCTCGCCATGTTCGCAGGGCCGGGACCGGCCGGCTTGATCGACTGCGTGATGACGAGCGCGACGATCGCGAGCACCGCCACGACGCCCACGACCAGGCCGCCCTGCAGGAGCCACTTGTTGCGTCGTCGACGTCGGGCCTCGGCCTCGCGCGTGACGCGGGCCTTCTCGCGGGCTGCTTCTCGGCGTTCCTTCTTGCTGGCGGGGGAGTCGGTGGGTGGCGTCATCAGTCCTCGTCGTGGCTCGGGGGTCGTCGGTCAAGACTGGCGAGGCCGACCCTGATTCGGCTGGGAGCGACCTGAGTGCGACTGACGGGGCGGGTGGGCCCGAGCCGGGGACGCGAGGAGGCGCGGCTCACCCGAACAGCGTCGGCAGCAGCAACGGGAACACGACGACGATGGTCGTGGCGACGACGATGTAGTTGAGCACCGGCAGCACCCACGAGTAGGGGAGGAAGCGTGCCGCCGCACGTCGGAGCGGCCCGTCGGGGACGGTTACGCCGCGAGCCGCGCCCCACACCGTGAAGACCCAGAACAGCGGGATGGTGAAGAGCCAGACGAGCATGCACCACGGGCAGAGCGCGCCGATGACGAACACGGTCTGGGTGAAGAGCCAGGTGATGAAGATCCAGGCGAGCAGCAGCCCGAGGTTGAAGGCCAGCCAGAACCACCGGGCGAAGCGCGCACCGGCGAGCAGGCCCAGGCCCACCGCCACGGGGGCCGCGAAGCCGATCAGGCCGAGGATCGGGTTGGGGAAGCCGAAGAGCGAGGCCTGCCAGCTGTTGATGACGGGTGAGCAGCCCACGAACGGGTTGACGTCGCAGCCGAGCGCCGCGCCCGGGTTCTCGAGCAGTCGGAACTTGTCGAGGGTCAGGGCGAAGGCCCCCACGAGTCCGCCGAGACCGGCGACGACGAGCAGCACGGCCGCGACGAACGGGGTGCGGCCGGTGGGCAGGGTCACGGCCCGAGGCGTCTCGACGGTCACGTCCAGCAGTATCGCACGGGCCGTCGGGGCGTCCGCTTTGACCCCGGACCGACGTGGGCGTGCGATAATCGAGCCAGTCGTGGGGCCCAGGCCCCGAGATCCAGGCTTACCGGGCAGTGCCGGCCGTCGTCGTCACGCGAGAGATCGCGTGGTCGACCAGGTCGAGCGGAATCCGGGCCAGAGCGCAGGCGCTCATCGTCGGATGGCCAGTTCCGAACCAGCAAGGCGACACGAAGAACAGCACGTCGACGAACGACATCGAGGGCGACGACCGCAGGTCGGTCGACACCCCCGGGTGACCGAACGTGACGTGTCCGACAAGGCGCGCCGTGAGAGGGCGCGGTGGTCAGGGGCAGGTGCCACGTCACCGCCCGGCCACGACACGAGAATTCCTGCCGACGGCATGGCCTCGGCGGGGCGAGGAGCGCACCGCAAGTGGTGAACGACAACACAGACAACGACGGACGTCCGAAGAAGAGAAGGGGATTGTTCGCAGGCCTCAGGGCTCGCCAGGCGGCGGTCGACGCCGCCCCGGCGACGGCCCCCGCCAGGCAGCAGGCAGCACTCCCTTCACCCGTCCGGACGACAGACGACGCCCAGGAGGCATCACCCGTGACCCACGAGACCGAGACCACCGACGAGCAGGTCGCGGCCCAGGCCCCGACCTCCCAGCAGAGCGAGACCGACGCCGTCGCCGAGGCGTTCGTCGCCGCGGCGACCCAGCCGTCACGGGCCGCCGACGCGACGGCCGACGACGAGACGACCGACGGGGCGTCGCCGATCCCGGCGAACCTCACGACGACGTCGTTGATCTTCCACGCACCCGAGATCACCGTCCTTCCGGCCCGCCCCGGTCGACGACAGCGCGACGACCGTGACGACCGGTACGACCGCGACGACTCGTGGGACGACGACCCCGAGGGCGACGACGACGACCGCGACGACCGTGACGACCGCGACGACCGCGAGCAGCAGCCCGCCTCGCGTCGCCGCCAGCGCGGCCGCTCGCAGGACCGCGAGGAGCGCGACTCCGAGCCCCGTGGTCGCGACCGCGACCGTGCCCCGCGTCAGGCCGAGCTCATCACCGAGCCGCAGCGCATCAAGGGCTCCACGCGTCTCGAGGCGAAGAAGCAGCGTCGTCGCGACGGCCGGGACGCCGGACGCCGTCGCACCGTCATCACCGAGGCCGAGTTCCTCGCCCGTCGCGAGAGCGTCGACCGCAAGATGATCGTCCGCTCGTCGGGCGACCGCATCGAGATCGGCGTCATGGAGGACGGCACCCTGGCCGAGCACTACGTCGCCAAGGCGCAGAACGTGTCGTTGATCGGCAACGTCTACCTCGGTCGCGTCCAGAACGTGCTGCCCAGCATGGAGGCCGCCTTCGTCGACATCGGACGCGGTCGGAACGCCGTGCTCTACTCGGGCGAGGTCGACTGGGACTCCCTGTCGACGGGCAACCAGCCCCGTCGCATCGAGCTGGCCCTCAAGCCCGGTGACCGCGTGCTCGTCCAGGTCACCAAGGACCCCGTCGGCCACAAGGGCGCCCGTCTCACGAGCCAGATCTCGCTGCCGGGCCGCTACCTCGTCTACGTGCCCAACGGCTCGATGAACGGCATCAGCCGCAAGCTGCCCGACACCGAGCGCGCGCGTCTGAAGAAGATCCTCAAAGAGGCCCTGCCGGAGAACACCGGTGTCATCGTGCGCACGGCGGCCGAGGGCGCGACCGAAGAGCAGCTGACCCTCGACGTCAAGCGCCTCACCAACCAGTGGGCCGACATCGAGAAGAAGGTCGCGGCGGGCAACGCCCCGAACCAGCTGCACTCCGAGCCCGACCTGCTGATCAAGATCGTGCGCGACGTCTTCAACGAGGACTTCCACGAGATGGTCATCGACGGCGACGAGGCGTTCGAGACGCTGCAGTCGTACCTCTCGGCCGTGGCGCCCGACCTCATGGACCGCGTCAAGCGCTACGAGGGCGACAAGGACGCGTTCGACGAGTACCGCCTCAACGAGCAGATCGAGAAGGCGCTCGACCGCAAGGTCTGGCTGCCCTCGGGCGGTTCCCTCGTCATCGACCGCACCGAGGCGATGACCGTCGTCGACGTCAACACCGGCAAGTTCGTCGGTTCCGGCGGAAACCTCGAAGAGACGGTCACGAAGAACAACCTCGAGGCCGCCGAAGAGATCGTCCGTCAGCTGCGCCTCCGCGACATCGGCGGCATCATCGTCGTCGACTTCATCGACATGGTGCTCGAGTCCAACCGTGACCTCGTGCTGCGTCGCCTGGTCGAGTGCCTCAGCCGCGACCGCACCAAGCACCAGGTGGCCGAGGTCACGTCGCTCGGGCTCGTCCAGATGACGCGCAAGAAGCTGGGCCTCGGCCTGGCCGAGTCGTTCTCCGAGGCCGGCAGCGCCGCGCGCGTCCAAGAACAGCAGCCCCGCAAGGGCGGCCAGCAGGGCGACCGCCGACGTGGCGGCCAGGCCGGCGGGTCCGGCAAGTCGGGCGGCAACGGCCACAACACGGGCGCCGGTGCCGGCACCGCGCCGCAGTCCGGTCGCGGCGGCCCCTCGGCGCCGACCGGTGGGGCTCACCCCACGACGGGTACGCACGCCATCACCGACGACGTGAAGAACGCCCTCTCGCGCATCGCGGCGAGCACCATCGCCCATGCCGAAGAAGGCGGCGCCAAGGACGACGGCGCGGCCAGCCAGGCCGCCGCGGCGGTCGAGGCCGCCATCGACGCCGCCGCCGCGAGTGCCACGAAGGCCGAGCCGGCCGCCGAGGCAGCCGGTGACCAGGCCGACGAAGGCCGTCGCGGGCGTTCGGGCCGCAAGGGCCGCCGTGGATCGTCACGTGCCGCGCGCGAGACCGGCGAGGACGCCGCCGAGTCGGCTCCTGCCGAGTCGTCGCCCGCCGAGTCCGCTCCTGCCGACTCGACCGCCGGTGTGATCGAGGTCCCCGCGGCCGCCCCGGCCGAGCGGTCGGCTCCGGCCGCCGCCGTGGCCGCACCCGTCGACGAGCCCACGGAGGCGCCGGTCGCCAAGGCCACGGAGCGTCGCCGGTCGTCGGCCACGGTCTCGACCCCGGACGCCACGGTCGCGATCCTCGACATCCCCGTCGCGACCACGCGTCGCGAGCCGCGTCGCATCAGCAGCCAGGACGCCGAGCAGCTGCTCGACTCGGTGCTGGGTGCGCTGCCCGAGCCGAAGCAGCCCGGGCAGGGGCGTTCGCGTTCGCGCCGCGCCTCCAGCCAGGGCACGACCGCAGCGGCTCCGGCCGAGCCGACGACGACCGGCGAGTCCGGTCCGTTCATCCTCGGCGTGGGGGTCAGCTCCGACGATCTGTAGGTCGTCTAGGGTGACTGCGTGCCTCTGACCCAGCCCGGACCCCCGACCGTCAGGTCGAGGCTCCGGGCTGCGTCCGTCTCGGCCTCCGGGCCGGAGGGACGCGAGCGCCTGCTCGTGGCGGCCACGGCCCTGGTCGTCGTGCTGGTGGCGCGTTTCGCCCTCGGCCTCGTCGCGCTCGTCGGTTCGGCGGTCGGCTTCTCGGTGACGGCGTTCCCCAGCGGGTTCGTCGCGACGCCGGTCGGGCAGTTCCTCGGCAGCTTCGTGCTCTACCCGTTCCCGTTCTACGTCGCCTCGTTCGTCGTGCTCGCCACGATCAGGCCGCTGACGCCGCGGTCCGACCTCCGGACGGTCGTCCGCCACGCCGTGGTCGCGGGCGGCGCGGGCACCCTCGCGCTGGCCGTGGTCGGGATCGTGCCGGGCATCGTGCTCTCGATCGACGGCGGCACGTGGGTGAACCTCGCGCTCTACCTGACGACCATCCCGCTGTCGGCGGGCATCGTCGACACCGCCCTGCTCGTGGCCGGGGCCGTCCTCGCCCGGCTGTGGCTGGGCGGCGGCCACGGCGACGAGGTCTGGGCGGTCGAGCCCACGCCCCGGGTCGCCGAGGCCGGGGAGGGTGACGACGCGGGCGACGTCGAGGACGACGTCGCGCCTCCTGCCGTCCGGGGCGATCGCTCCACCCGCCTCCCGACGACCGTCGCCGCGGCGCCGTCGGCCCCCGTCGTCCCGCCCGAGCGCCCCGTCGTGCCGTCGCACCCGGCCCCCGCACCGGACGACTGGTCGCGCTTCGCGCCCCCGGCCGGTCCGAACGAGGACGACCGGTGAGCGCTCCCGTCCGGGAGCGCACCGACCACGCCGGGCACGGCGCGGGACGGCGTGCGCGTCGGGCACCGTCGCGCGTCCCGCTGCTCGTGGCCGGTGGGCTCGTGCTCGCCGTGCTCGTGGCGGTCCGCCTCGCCTCGCCCCTCCTCGGCCCGGGCCTGCTGCCGAACGCGCTGCAGGACTTCGTCACGCTGACCATCAGCGTCATCGTCGAGTCGATGCCGTTCGTCCTGCTCGGCATCGTCCTGTCGATCATCGTGCAGGAGTGGCTGCCGCAGGCGTTCTTCTCGTCGTGGCTGCCGAAGCGGGGGCTGCCCCGTCGCGCGGTCATCTCGTTCCTCGGCATGTTCCTGCCCGTCTGCGAGTGCGGCAACGTGCCCTTGGCGCGGGGGCTCGTGCTCAAGGGCTTCACGGTGTCCGAGTCGATGACCTTCCTGCTCGCGGCGCCGATCCTCAACCCGATCACCATCATCACCACGCACCAGGCGTTCGGGTGGGACGACGGCATCCTCGTGGCCCGGTTGATCGGCGGGTTCGTCATCGCGAACCTGATCGGCTGGCTGTTCAGCAAGCACCCGAACCAGCAGAGCCTGCTGACCTCCTCGTTCGCGGCCGAGTGCCGGGTCGACGACGGCCATGCGCACGGCCGGGGTCGCACGGCGAAGAGCGTCGACCTGTTCCGCCGCGAGATGTCGACCATGATGCCCGCGCTGTTCATCGGCGCGGCCATCGCGGGCGCGATCCAGACGATCGTTCCGCGGTCGGTGCTCGTCGCGCTCGGCAGCAACCCGGTCTGGTCGGTGCTGGCGATGATGGTGCTGGCCTTCGTCATCTCGATCTGCTCGAACGTCGACGCGTTCTTCGTGCTGCCGTTCGCCTCGACGTTCATGCCCGGCGGCATCGCCGCCTTCCTCGTCTTCGGCCCCATCATCGACGTCAAGATGCTGGCCCTGCTGCGGACGACCTACACACCCAAGGTGCTCGGGCAGGTCACCCTCGTGGTGGCCCTGACCAGTGCCGCGATCGGACTGGTGGTCAACTATGTCGCCTAGCCCTGCTCCTCGCCCCTGGCGCCGACTGCTCGACCGGTGGCAAGGGGTGCTGCTGACGCTCGTCGTCGGCGTCGCCACCCTCTGGCTCGCCGCGACCGGGCAGCTCGTGCTGTACATCCACCCCCGGTACGACGTCTTCACGGTCGTGATGATCCTGATCGGCATGACGCTGTCGTTGGCCACGCTGGCGTTCTCACCCGTCCGGGGCGACGACGCGCACGACGGCCACGACCACGATCCCGGGCACGACCACGACCACGACCACGACGGCCGCCTCGACGCGGCCGAGGTGCCCGCGGTCGAGGACGGCCTCCGGCCGCGCCGGCGTCGGCCGGTCGCCACCGGCGCCCGACGTCTCGCCTTCTCGGTGGGCGTCGCCGTCACCGCCGCCATCGCGATCGCCGTCGTCGCCCTGCCCCCGGCCACCCTCACCAGCGCCACGGCCGGCCAGCGCGACGTGAACTCGTCGACCGCGGCGCTCGACCGTACGACCGTGGCCGACGCGACCAGCGCCTCCTCGGACGCCTACCGGTCGTTCAGCGTCCTCGACTGGGCCGGCCTGCTGAGGCAGACGACCGACCTCGCCTTCTACGAGGGCAAGACCGCCGACGTCGTCGGGTTCGTCACGCCGTCCGACACCGACCCCGACGACGTGTTCTACGTGTCGCGCTTCGTGATCACGTGCTGCGCGGTCGACGCCCAGCCCGTCGGCGTGCCCGTCTACCTGCCGGGGTGGCAGGACCAGGTAGCCGCCGACGACTGGGTCGAGGTCACGGGCGGCTTCGACACCAACCGCAGCAGCTCGAGCCAGGACCCCGTCGCCCTCGTGCCCGACGACGTCACCACCGTGGGACAGCCCAGTGACCCGTACCTCTACTGAGGGCGGACGGGGCCGGGGCGCGACGGGAGGGGCTGCCACGCCCGATCCGTTCGCGTCCGACCCCGTGTTCCTCACCGAGCAGGACGCCCGTGAGGCCGGTGCCCGCTGGCGCACGCGATGGGTCGCCGTCGTCACCGTCCTCGCGGTGGTCTGTGCCGCCTTCGTGGGCCTGACCTACTTCCAGGGCCCCAAGGCGGGCGAGACGCAGGTCGACACGACGGCCGTGGTCGAGCGTCCCGGTCAGCAGCTGCGGGTGTTCGCCAACCAGGCGCTCGCGCACGTCGACGCCTCGCAGGTGGTCGTGACGCCCGCGGCCGCCTTCACGGTGCAGACGTCGGGTGACGTGGTCGCCGTGACCTTCACCGGCCGGCTCGCGTACGACACCGACTACCACGTCCGCGTCGACGGGGTCTCGAGCGTCTACCAGCGACAGACCTCG
Source organism: Frigoribacterium sp. ME-P-080 (assembly GCF_030209595.1). Lineage (NCBI taxonomy): Bacteria > Bacillati > Actinomycetota > Actinomycetes > Micrococcales > Microbacteriaceae > Frigoribacterium > Frigoribacterium sp. ME-P-080. The sequence continues at coordinate 153,526 of NZ_JARVRR010000010.1, read as the reverse complement.
ACCCTGGAGGCGCGGTTCAGCACGCCCCCGGCGACGGCGTACCGGCTCGTGCGCGGCACGTCCGGGGCCGACGACCGCATCGAACGGGCCGGGCTCCGGGGCTCGGACAGGACGACCGTCTGGTCCGCGCCGCGCATCCAGGCCTACGAGGTGTTCGACTCGGCCGTCGCGGTCGTGACGGACGACGGGACGCAGAGCAGCCTCAGCCTCGTGTCGCTCGACGGGGCCGCCGTCGAGACCCTGCCCGTGCCCGAGGCCCCCGGCCTGATCACCCGCTTCGCGGCCGACCGTGCCACGACCACGCTGGCGTTCTCGTTCCGTCCGACCGGTTCGGACGTCGAGACGTTGTACACGCTGCCGCTGCAGGGGGAGCGGGCGGTGGCCCCGGTCCTCGGCCTGTCCGGGCAGCCCGTCGAACCCACCGACTGGGCCTTCGTGCCGGGTGAGGACGACGTCGTCGTCCAGGCCGTCGACGACTCGGTGAGCGTCATCGACCTCTCGGGAGTGGACCCCGTGCGGCCCGTGGGGACGTACTCGCTGTTGCAGGGGGTGTCGCTCGACGGCACCACGCTGATCGCCGCGTCGGCGATCGCCTCCATGGTCGTCGACCTCGCCACGGGGGACGAGCGCCCCCGTGCCCCCGCCCCGGTCGACGGCGTCCTCCCGTTCGCCGGACCGCTGGTGGCCCTCGACCCAGGCCACGTCGTGCAGCAGGTGTCGGTCCCGTCCGACGACGGGCTCACGTACCGGACGCTCGTCGTCGCCGACGACGGTGCCACGTCACGGACGCTCTGGCAACCCCCGAGCGCGTCCGGTGTGATCGAGGGCTTCGACGTCTCCCCGAACGGGCAGTACCTGGCGGTCCAGTCGGTCGGGGACGCGACGACGCCGACCGACTACTCGTACACGATCGACCCCGTGGCCGACGGGGTCACGACCACCATCGTCGAGATCGCCTCGGGCGCGGTCGTGGCCAGTTACGAGGGCTTCGACACGAGTTGGTGACCGCGCCTGCGGCCGGGGCGGACGGAACCGGTCAGGCCGTGAGGCCGCGTTTCACCCGCTGGGACACCCGCAGCCCGCTGCGTTCGAGACGGCGGGCGAGGTCGAGGCCGGTCACGGCGACGGCCCCACCGGCGATCAACTCCGCCCGTCGGGACTCGGGCACGTCGTAGTGGTCGTGGTCGAACCCGCGGCGGGGGATGCCGTGACGGGCGGCGAAGGCGTGCAACTCGTCGTACGAGTCGTCGCTCACCAGGTGTGCCCACAACGTGTCGTGGGCCGGCCACACGGCCTCGTCGATCAGGATCACGCCCTGGATGCTAGTCGTCGGTCCGCCTGCCGGTGCGGGGGTCGTGGACGGAGGAGGCGCGGCGCCCGTCGGAGGACGCGTTGACGGCCCCAGCGGCCCCCTGTACGATGGGCGGTTGGTGCGCGCTGGCTCGAGGCCGCGTCGTGCCGGACACCCCAACTCTTAAGGAACAGACATGGTCTACGCAGTCGTGCGCGCCGGTGGTCGGCAGGAGAAGGTCGAGGTCGGCACGATCGTCACCCTCGACCGCCTCAAGGCCGCCGAAGGCGACTCCATCACCCTCCCCGCCGTGCTGCACGTCGACGGTGACACCGTCACCTCCGCCGCCGACGCCCTGGCAGGGATCACCGTGACCGCCGAGGTGCTGAACGACCTGCGCGGCCCGAAGATCGTCATCCAGAACTACAAGAACAAGACCGGCTACAAGCGTCGCATGGGCTTCCGTGCCGACCTGACCCGCGTCAAGATCACCTCGATCAACTGAACCAGGGGCTGAGAACACATGGCACACAAAAAGGGCGCATCGTCCACCCGCAACGGTCGTGACTCGAACGCACAGCGCCTCGGCGTGAAGCGCTTCGGCGGCCAGGTCGTCCTCGCCGGCGAGATCATCGTCCGCCAGCGCGGCACCCACTTCCACCCCGGCGTCAACGTCGGCCGCGGCGGAGACGACACCCTCTTCGCCCTCGCCCCCGGTTCGGTCGAGTTCGGCGCCAAGGGCGGCCGCAAGGTCGTCAACATCGTCGCCTCCGCGACGGCGACGGTCTAGCACCACCACGCGGCGTCGGCACACGACCCGCATCGGCGGCCCCTCGCGGGTCGCACCGTCTGGGGCGAGCATCCTGCTCGCCCCAGACGTGTTTGACCCGGGCAGCTCGCACCGGCACGCACAGACAAAGAGATCAAGCACCTCATGGCCACATTCGTCGACCAAGTGACCCTCCACCTCCGCGCCGGCAACGGCGGCAACGGCTGCGTGTCCGTCAAGCGCGAGAAGTTCAAGCCGCTGGCCGGCCCCGACGGCGGCAACGGCGGTCACGGCGGCGACGTCGTCATCGTCAGCGACAGTGGCGTCACGACGCTGCTCGGGTTCCACCGCGCACCGCATCGCTCCAGCGACAACGGCGGCTTCGGCATGGGCGACCACCGAGCCGGCACCAACGGCGAGACCCTCGAGCTCGTCGTGCCGGTCGGCACCGTCGTGAAGTCCGCCGACGGCGTCGAGTTGATCGACATGGTCGAACCGGGCATGCGCTACGTCGCCGCCGAGGGCGGCATCGGGGGCCTCGGCAACGCGGCCCTCTCGTCGACCAAGCGCAAGGCGCCCGGCTTCGCCCTGCTGGGCACCCCCGGCTGGGCCGGAGACGTCCTGCTCGAACTCAAGGTCGTCGCCGACATCGCCCTCGTGGGCTACCCGTCGGCCGGCAAGTCGAGCCTCGTCGCCGCCCTCTCGGCCGCCAAGCCGAAGATCGCCGACTACCCCTTCACGACGCTGCACCCCAACCTCGGCGTCGTCGAGTCGGGTGACACGCGCTACACGGTCGCCGACGTGCCCGGGCTGATCGAGGGAGCCAGCGAGGGCAAGGGCCTCGGGCTCGAGTTCCTCCGCCACGTCGAGCGCTGCTCGGCCCTGCTGCACGTGCTCGACTGCGCGACGCTCGACCCGGGCCGCGACCCGTTGACCGACCTCGACGTCATCCTCCGCGAGCTCGAGGCGTACCCCGTCCCCGACGGTCAGAAGCCGCTGCTCGACCGCCCGCAGCTGATCGCGCTCAACAAGGTCGACGTGCCCGACGGTCGCGAGCTGGCCGACTTCGTCACGCCCGAGCTCGAGGCCCGCGGCTACCGCGTCTTCGAGATCTCCGCCGTGAGCCACGAGGGCCTGCGGAACCTGTCCTTCGCCCTGGCCGAGGTCGTCGAGGCCAGCCGCGCCGAGATCGCGGCGCGACCCGCGCCTCCTCGCATCGTCATGCGCCCCCGCGCCGTCAACGAGAAGCCCTTCGTCATCAGGGTCGAGGGCGGCACCTACGGCAATGTGTACCGCATCCTGGGCCAGAAACCCGAGCGGTGGGTCGTGCAGACCGACTTCAACAACGAGGAGGCCGTGGGCTACCTCGCCGACCGGCTCAACGCCATCGGCGTCGAGGACGCCCTGTTCAAGGCCGGTGCGCAGGCCGGTTCGACGGTCGTCATCGGCCCCGAGGGCGGCATCGTCTTCGACTGGGAGCCCACCCTCACCTCGACGGCCGAGCTGATGACCAGCGCCCGCGGCACCGACCCGCGCCTGATCCAGAACGACCGCCCGACCCGCAACCAGCGCCGCGAGGAGTACTTCGAGCGCATGGACGCCAAGGCCGAGGCCCGCGCCGAACTGCAGCGCGAACGCGCCGCCGGCCTGTGGACCGACGACGAAGGGTTCCTCGTGAAAGAGGGCGACGACGTCGAAGGCGACGAGCGGGCGTGACCGGGGGCGTCGTCGACCGCGCCGGCCTCGGCACGGCCCGCCGCATCGTGGTCAAGGTCGGCTCGTCGTCGATCAGCGGTGAGAACGCCGGACAGATCGAGCCGCTGGTCGACGCCCTCGCCGCGACCTACGGGCGGGGTGCCCAGGTCGTGCTCGTCTCGTCCGGGGCCATCGCCACGGGCCTGCCGCACCTGCGCGTCGACTCCCGCCCGACCGACCTCGCGACCCAGCAGGCGGCCGCCGCCGTCGGGCAGAACGTCCTGATCTACCGGTACCAGCAGAGCCTGCGCCGCTACGGCATCGTGGCGGGGCAGGTGTTGCTGACCGCCGGGGACATGCAGAACCCGACGCACCGCAGCAACGCCCAGCGCGCCATGGAGCGCCTGCTCGAGCTGCGCATCCTGCCGATTGTCAACGAGAACGACACGGTCGCCACCCACGAGATCCGCTTCGGCGACAACGACCGGCTCGCGGCGCTGGTGTCGCAGCTGGTCGGTGCCGACGCCCTCGTCCTGCTCAGCGACGTCGACGCCCTGTACACCCGCCCGCCGCACGAACCCGGCGCCGTCGCCCTCGTCGACGTGCCCTTCGGCGACGACCTCGCCGGGGTCACCTTCGGCGCGGCCGGTGCGGCCGGCGTCGGCACCGGAGGCGCGGGCACGAAGGTCGCGGCCGCCCGGTTCGCGGCCGAGGCCGGCACCCCCGTCCTCGTGACGAGCGCCGCCAACGTCGCCCGGGCCCTCGCGGGCGAGCAGGTCGGCACCTTCTTCGAGGCGGCGGGAGCCGCGGGGTCGGGACCTGCGGCGGGGGACTCCGGGAGCGCGGGCGGGCGACCGGACTGACCCGCGCCTCGTCGGGGGCGTCCGCGCCGCCGCGGTGACCGCCGGAGCGGTCTCGCGGGACGGGGGAGCGGCGCATAGGCTTCGTGCATGTCGCTCATCGATGCCCCGGCCCCGTCGCTCACCGACAAGCTGACCGCCGCGAAGGCCGCCTCCCGCGTGCTCGCCACCGCGACGGCCGACCGCAAGGACGCGGGTCTGCGCGCCGTCGCCGCCGCCCTGCTGGCCAACGTCGACCGGATCGTCGCGGCGAACGAGCTCGACCTGGCGAACGCGCGCGAGAACGGCGTCGGCGCCTCGCTCCAGGACCGCCTGAGGCTCGACTCCGGACGACTGGCCGGGCTCGCGGCCGCCACCGAGCTGGTGGCCTCGCTGGTCGACCCGGTCGGCGAGTCGGTGCGGGGCAAGGTGCTGCCGAACGGGCTGCGCCTCGACCAGGTCCGCGTGCCGTTCGGCGTGGTGGGAGCCATCTACGAGGCCCGGCCCAACGTGACGGTCGACATCGCCGCGCTCGCCCTGAAGAGCGGCAACGCGGCCGTCCTGCGCGGCGGCAGCGCGGCACAGCAGTCCAACCGCGTGCTGGTCGAGGTGATGCGCGAGGCCCTCGCCGAGGTGGGGCTGCCGGCCGACGCCGTCGTCACCATCGACGAGTTCGGCCGCGAGGGGGCCGCCGACCTCATGCGGGCCCGAGGGCTGGTCGACGTCCTGATCCCCCGGGGCAGCGCCGAGCTGATCGACACCGTGGTCCGCGAGTCGACGGTCCCCGTCATCGAGACCGGTGCCGGGGTCGTGCACGTCTTCCTCGACGCGAGCGCCGACGAGGGCTGGGCCGTCGACATCGTCCAGAACGCCAAGGTGCAGCGTCCGAGCGTGTGCAACGCCCTCGAGACGTTGCTCGTCCACCGCGAGGCGGCGGAACGCCTGCTGCCGCCGGTGCTGGGTGCCCTGCGAGCCTCGGGGGTGACGATCCACGGCGACGAACGGACGCTCGAGGTCTTCCCCGACGGGGTCCCGGCGACCGACGACGACTGGGCGACCGAGTACATGGGGCTCGACCTCGCCGTCCGGGTGGTGGCCGACGTCGACGAGGCCATGGCGCACATCGCCCGGTGGTCGACGCACCACACCGAGTCGATCGTGACCAACGACCTGGTGACCGCCGAGCGGTTCCTGGCCGAGGTGGACAGCGCCGTCGTCATGGTCAACGCCTCGACCCGCTTCACCGACGGCGGCGAGTTCGGCTTCGGGGCCGAGGTCGGCATCTCGACCCAGAAGCTCCACGCCCGCGGACCGATGGGGCTCGCCGAACTCACGAGCACCAAATGGGTCGTGCGGGGTCAGGGACAGGTCCGCGGGTAGACTTACCGACGATCGTCACCGCCTGAACGGGAGAACCCATGCTCGACGCCTCGCTGCTGCTCGCCGAAGCCCACGAAGAACTCGCACCGCTGATCGCGCCGGCACCCGTCATCGCCGGTGTCTTCGCCGTCGCGTTCCTCGTCCTCGGCTACGTGGTGTTCAGCTACCGCGACGTCGCCAACCGTTCGCTGCGCAAGGCGAACAAGCTCGACCACCACGACGGTCCGATCGACGAGTTCGGTCACCCCGAGAACCACTGACCGCCGAGGTCGGCGAGATGGTCGTGGCGGGCGCCACCGTGCCCGACGGCGAGGGCGTCAGGCGACCCCGCGTCGGCATCATGGGCGGCACGTTCGACCCGATCCACCACGGGCACCTGGTCGCGGCCAGCGAGGTCGCGCAGTCGTTCCACCTCGACGAGGTCGTCTTCGTGCCGACCGGTCAACCGTGGATGAAACCCGAGGTCAGCGAGGCGGAGCACCGCTACCTCATGACGGTCATCGCCACGGCGTCGAACCCGACCTTCACGGTCAGCCGCGTCGACGTCGACCGCGAGGGGCCGACCTACACGATCGACACCCTGCGCGACATCCGACGCCTCCGTCCGACGGCCGAGCTCTTCTTCATCACCGGCGCCGACGCCGTCGCCCAGATCCTCGACTGGAAAGACGTCCAAGAGCTCTGGGACCTCGCCCACTTCGTCGCCGTGTCCCGGCCGGGGCACGACCTCAGCGTTAGCGGTTTGCCCGAGAGCGACGTAAGCTTGCTCGAAGTCCCCGCACTGGCCATCTCGTCGACCGATTGCCGCGCCCGGGTGGGTCGAGACTTTCCGGTGTGGTACTTGGTCCCCGACGGCGTCGTCCAGTACATCTCCAAGCACCATCTGTATCGGAGCGTTTCATGAGCACGTCCGACGGTCAGCCGCCCCTCACCCGGCGACAGATCCGCGACCTCGAGCGAGCCCGCGAGGCCGGTCAGGCCATCACCGGTGCCGTGCCCGTGGTGCCGGCCTCGACGTCCGCTCCCGCCCCGCGGCCCGCGACCACCCCCACGGGTGACGTGTCGATGCCGACTCCCGTGCCGTCGGCTGCCGCCCTGCGCGACGTGCCGCCCCCCGCACCCGGCTCGGTCGTCGACCCCGGCACCGGCCTGACCCGCCGCCAGATGCGCGCCCTGCGCGACGCGAGCCAGAGCCGCGACGCCTCCCCGGTGCCTCTGCAGGCACCAGCTCCCGAACCCCGTCGTCCGTTGGCCGACGCGCTCAACACCGTCGACGAGATCGCCCCGGCCGCCGACCGGCCGGCCTCTGCGCCCGGTGCGTCCGCGCCGGCCTCGGCGGCCCTCCGTCCCGCCTCGGCCCCGGTGCCGTCCGCCGTGTCGGACGTCACCCCGTCGGACGACGACGACGACTCGTCGGACGACGTCCCCGGGCCCCGACGCACGGGTGCGACCGGCGCGGCGACCCCGGTGTCCTCGACCCCCACCCCGACGTCGACGCCGACGGTGTTCCCGTTCGCCCTGTCCGACGAGCAGGACCGCAGCGGACAGGACTCGCCGAGTGCGCCTCCTGCCCCGTCCCGTCCCGTGTCGTCGGCGCCGCGACCGTCCGGCGTCGGTCCGTCACGCGACCAGCGCGACGACTCGTCCGACGCCGCGCCCGTCGTCCCGTCCGGCCACTGGTCCACCCAGTCCGACGAGCCCGACGCCGAGTCCGTCCCGGGCCGCCAGCTCGGCACCAGCACCGGTCAGCAGAACGCCTTGATCCTCACCGACGCGCAGGTCGCCGACGTGACCGGTGCGCTGAACGCGACCGGCGAGATCATCATCACGGGCTCGATCGACCTGCCGCGCAGCCTGGCGTCGACCGGCTCGCAGGCACGCATCGACAACTCCGACATGGACCGCATCCTCGAGCAGGGCGACGCCGAGCAGGCGTCGAGCGACGCCGAGCCCGTGCGCGCCAGCCGGGCCATCAGCACGCACACGTCCACCCGTGCGGTCGTGCTGGCCGCGTCGCAGCCCAAGGGCAACCACCTGCCGCTGATCCTCGGCATCTCGGGCGGCGTCGTGGGCCTCGGTATCATCGGCTTGATCATCGGTGGCTTCGCCACCGGGGTGCTGGGCTGAGGCCCGACCCACCCGAACCGACCCCGGTCGGCCCGCATCACCACCTACCCCCTAAGGAACACGTGACAGCCACCCCTCGTGCCATCGAGCTGCTGCAGATCGCCGCACGCGCGGCCGACGACAAGCAGGCCGACGACCTCGTCGCCCTCGACGTGTCCGGCCCCCTGCCCCTGACCGACGTGTTCCTGCTGGCCACCGGCCGCAGCGAACGCAACGTGGTCGCCATCGCCGGCGAGATCGAGGACAAGATGCTCGAGGCCGGCGTCAAGACCCTCCGTCGTGAGGGTCGTGCCGAGGGCCGCTGGGTCCTCCTCGACTTCGGTGACGTCGTCGCCCACGTCTTCCACGACGAGGACCGTCAGTACTACGCGCTCGAGCGCCTCTGGAGCGATTGCCCGACCATCCCGCTCGACGTGCTGACCGAGTCGGCCACCGCTCCGGCCGAGGTCGGAGCCGACGCACCGGCCGAGGCCTAGCCTCCCTGCGCCTCCTGGGCCCCGCCGTGTCGGCGGGGCCTCATGACATGCCGCTCACCTCCCGAGGTGAGCGGCATGTCGTGTCTTCTCGGCCGCGCTCGAGCAGGGTCGAGGGCGGGTGAACGTGCGCGGTCGAAAAGTGTAGTAATATAGACGAGTTGCTTCGGACGGGGTGAAAACCTCCGAAGGGCAACAGTTCTGGGTCTGTGGCGCAGCTGGTAGCGCACCTGCATGGCATGCAGGGGGTCAGGGGTTCGAGTCCCCTCAGATCCACCAGAACCACCGAAAGCCCCTCCTCGCGAGGGGCTTTCGTCGTTGTCGGGCCGTCTGTTCGAAGGCCATGGCCCCGAAGCCGCCACGAAGTAAACACTCCGCCACGAGATGTCGTGGCGGAGTGTTTACTTCGTGGCGGGTCGCGCGGGTCGTGCCCTCACGCCGACGGGCACAAGAGGCGCAGGAGGCGCGGGTCGCGTCAGACTCGGGCGCGCAGCTCCGCCGACGCCCGGGCCGCGCCCTCGGCGAGCAGACCCTGGTCCGCGTGGACGAGTTCGCCGTCCGCCACGACCGCGACGCCGCCGACCCAGAGCCGGGCCAGCGGCGGCATCGAGGCGAGCCCCAGGGCGGCCACCGGGTCGGCGATGCCCGCGAACTCGACCCCGTCGACGCGCCAGAGGGCGAGGTCGGCGAGCTTCCCGACCTCGATCGAGCCGAGGTCCGCGTCGCGTCCGAGCACGCGGGCACCGCCGATCGTCGCCAGGCGCAGGCCCTGCCGGACCGAGAACGTATCCGCCCCGGAGCGCAGGCGCCCGAACAGCACCGCCTGCCGGATCTCGGTGCCGAGCTGGCCGGACTCGTTCGACGCGGCACCGTCGACCCCGAGCCCGACGGGCGCCCCCGCGCGCAGCAACGACGCGATCGGGGCGATGCCCGCGGCGAGACGACCGTTCGACGACGGGCAGTGCGCCACACCGGTCCCGGTCGCGGCGAACCGTCCGATCGCGTGGTCGTCGAGGTGGACGCAGTGGGCCATCCAGACGTCGTCGCCGAGCCAGCCGAGGTCCTCCAGGTACTGGGTCGGCGTGCGGCCGAACCGCTCGAGGCAGAACGCGTCCTCCTCCACGGTCTCGGAGCCGTGGGTGTGCAGCCGGACCCCGAGCTGCCGCCCGAGGACGGCGGCCTCGCGCAGCAGGTCGGGCGTCACCGAGAACGGCGAGCAGGGCGCGATCGCGATCTGCACCCGCGCGTCACCGGACGGGTCGTGGAACCGCGCCACCGCCTCCTGGCTGGCGCGCAGCGCGGCGTCCGTGGTCTCGACGGCGAAGTCCGGGGGCAGGCCGCCCTGCGACCGACCGAGGTCCATCGAGCCGCGCGTGGCGTGCAGACGGACGCCGACGGTCCCGGCGGCCCGGACGATGCCGCCCAGCAGGTCGCCGGCACCGGCCGGGAAGACGTAGTGGTGGTCGCCGACGGTCGTGCACCCCGACCGGGCGAGCACGGCGATCGCGGCGGCGGCCCCGGCCTCGACGAGCGGCTCGTCGATGCGCGCCCAGGTCGGGTAGAGCGCGACGAGCCAGTCGAACAGGATGGAGTCCTGCGCGATGCCACGGGTCAGCCACTGGTAGAGGTGGTGGTGCGTGTTGACCAGGCCGGGGGTCAGCAGGTGTCCCCGGCCGTCGACGCGCTCGACCGCGATCGGTGCGGCATTCGGCCCGGCTGGCTCAGAAGCAGGCCCGCCCGCCCCGGGAACCGACCCGGCCGCCGGGCCGGGCGGGGCCAGCCCGGCGGTGCACCACGCGGGGGCGGGTCCCGGCCCGACGGCGACGATGCGCGATCCGTCGACGACGACGTGCCCGCCGGCGTGCTCGGTGTCCTGGGAGTCGACCGTCGCGACGTGGGCGCCCTCGACGACCAGGCGCCGGATGGGCGGGGTCACGCCGCCAGCCACGCCGCGATCTCGCCGGCCGCCCGCTCCTTGAGCCCGTCGCTCGCCCCCGAGCACTCGATCGAGCTCAGCGCGCACGCGGCGAGCTGCTCGTCGGAGAGGCCGAGGGTGGTCCGGGCCAACTCGTACTCGGCGAGCACGCCCGGCCCGAACAGGATGGGGTCGTCGGCGTTGATCGAGCACCGCACGCCGGCCTCGACGAGGCGCTTCAGCGGGTGGTCCTCGATGGTGGGGATCACCGAGAGCAACACGTTCGAGGTGAGGCACACGTCGAGGCAGACGCCCTCGGCGGCCAGCCGGGCCATCAGCGGTGCGCTCTGTACGGCCGTCACGCCGTGCAGCACACGGTCGGCACCGAGGACGTCCAGCGCCTCCTCGATCTGGTCCGGGCCGGCGAGCTCGCCGGCGTGCGGCGTCGAGAGCAGGCCCGCGTGCTTGGCGATGCGGAACGCCTCCTCGTAGCGCGCCGCCGGGTTGCCGCGCTCGTCGTTGGCGAGGCCGAGCGAGACGACGCCGCGGTCGGCGTAGGCGGCGGCCAGGTGGGCCAGCTCGTTCGCGGCCTCGACGCTCTCGGTGCGGTCGACCGTGATCATCAGGCCGACCTCGACGCCCCACCGCTCGCCGCTCTCGGCGCATGCCGCGAGCATCGCCCGCAGCGAGGCGTCGAGGGACCCGAAGGTGGCGACGTAGAACTGCGGGCTCGCCCCGAACTCGACGTAGGCGACGCCCTCGACGGCGCAGTCCTCGACCGCCTCGTCGATCAGGCGGAAGAGGTTCTCCCTCTCGGCCAGGACCACGAGCATGCCCTGGTACGTCGCACTGAACTCGCTGAAGTCGCCGAAGCTGGTCGGCATCGGCACGACGACGCCCGACGCCGCCGCCATGTCGGCCAGCGAGTCGGGGCGGATCGCCGCCTCCATGTGCAGGTGCAGGTGGCCCTTGGGCAGGGCGCGCAGGTCGCGCACGACGGCGCCGGCGGGTGAGGGGGCGGCAGCCGAGGAGGCGCGGGTCGCGTCGGCGGGGGAGGTGGTGGTCACGAGCGGGCTCCGTGGATCAGGGCGTCGACGAACGACGGGAGGAAGAGGTCGGTGTGGACGGCGGTGACCGCCGTCGTGGGGGTCGACGGGTCACCGGTCGGCACGGGGCCGTCCGGGTGCCAGTCGACCTCGGCACCGTCGGCCGTGCGCAGCACCCGGCCGCGGGTCGCGAAGCCGTCGTTCGTGATGCCGACGGGGCCGGTGACGCTGTCGGCGATCCACTCGGGGTGGACCATCAGCGCGGCGGCGAGTCCGTCGTGCACGGGGCTGACGCGGCGGCCCCAGGCGTTCCGGTAGAAGTCCAGGTAGGTCGCCAGGACGTCGGCGGCGAACGTGCCGGTCGGCGTGCCCGAGTCCCGGAGCGCCGCGACGTGCGACTCGTCGGTGATCACCTGCGACGTCGCGTTCACGCCGACCATGAGGCGCGAGGTCGCCGGGGCGGCGAAGACCTCCCGCGCGGCCACGCCGTCGTTCTGCACGTTCGCGTCGACCATGTCCGTGCGGCCGAGGGGAGGGAACGGCCCGCTGCCGCCCATGATCGTCACCGACCGGAAGAGGGTCAGGAGGCGCGGCTCGGCCCTCAGCGCCAGGGCCACGTTGGTCAGCGGCCCGAGGGTGAGCAGGTCGATCTCGCCCGGGGACTCCCGGGCGACCTCGACGAGGCGTCCGGCGGCCGGGGTGTCGAGCAGCACGCGCGGGAGCGGCCGGTCGGCGACGACGTCACCGAGACCGTCGTGACCGTGGACGTAGTGCGCGATGTGCGCCTCCGCCTCGAGGGGGCCCTCCGCGCCCCGGGCGACCGGGACGTCCTCGAGCCCGACGAGCCGCAGCACGTGTCCGACGTTCCGCAGGGCGTCGTCGACGGCGCAGTTGCCGTAGACGGCGGTGATGCCGACGATCTCGACGTCGGGTTGTGCGGCGAGCCAGAGCAGCGCGAGGGCGTCGTCGATGCCGGTGTCGGTGTCGACCAGCACGCGGCGCGTCACGAGGCGGTCGCCTTGCCGGCGTTGGGGCCCCACTTCGCGAGCACCGCCGTCTCGACGAACGTCGTGACCGTGTAGAGCACGATCGAGACGAGGGTGATCAGCACGACGATCGCCCAGATCTCGCCGTACTGCGACTGCGACTTGGCGGCCGTGATGGCGGCACCGAGGCCCTCGTAGGTGAACAGCCACTCGTAGAGCATCGCGCCGGTGATGGCTCCCGGCACGGCGATGCGCATCGAGGCGAAGAAGTACGGCAGGGCGGTGGGGAACGCGACCTTGCGCATGATCGTCCACCGGCTCCCGCCGTAGACCCGGATGAGGTCGACCGACTGGGCGCTGACCGAGCGGAAGCCGAGGGTCAGGTTCACCAACAGCGGGAAGAACACGACCACCCCGCCGATGAAGCCGGCGGTGACGATGCCGTTGCCCAGCACGAGGTAGATCACGGGCGCCATCGCGAGCAGCGGGACGGTGCGCAGCAGCATGGCGATCGGCATGAACATGAACTCGACCGGGCGGATCAGGGTGAACACGATCGCCACGACGAGGGACCCGCCGACGCCGAAGACGAAGCCGATCGCGGCGTGCCACAGGGTCACGCCGAGCAGGCCGGCGATGTGCACGCGGTTCTCGGCGGCCGTGGTCCGACTGAGTTCGGAGTCGACGAAGAACCAGCGGAACACGTCGGCCGGGGTCTTCGCGATGAACGCGTTGGCCTGCAGCACGACGATGGCGAGGTTCCACAGGATGCCGAGGATGATCGCCGAGATCGCGATCGTCAGCACGGTGCGGCCGATGCGCCGCAGGACGAACCGGGCGGTCGAGGAGGCGCTGGTCGAGACCGCGGGGGCGGTGACGCGGGTGCCGGTGCCCGTGGGCAGGGTCGTGGCCATCAGAACCCCTCTCCGGCGCGGCTGTCGCCCGCCGACCAGGGCGTGACCAGTCGGCTGATCCGCCCGATGACGAAGTAGGCGATCCCGGCGATGCCGCCCGAGATCAGGGCCAGCGCCCAGAGCTTGACCGACGCCGCCGTGGCCTGCGCTGCGAGCAGCAGGATGCCGAGGCCCTGGTCGACGCCGATGAGGAAATACTCGCCGAGCACCGCCCCGAGGAACGCCGCGGGGGCCGCCAGCTTCAGCGCCGCGAGGATGCTGGGGAGGGCGGCGATCAGACGGACCTTGACCAGCTGCGTCCAGCGCGAGCCGCCGTAGGCCGTGATCACGTCGAGCTGGGTCTCGCTCGCGGCCCGCAGGCCGAGCAGGGTGCCGATGACGGTGGTGAAGATCACGCTGAGCGCGGCCAGGAAGATCGACGTCGTCCGGCCGCCGGCGGGCGACATGAGCGTGACGATCGGCGCGATCGCCGTCAGCGGGATGCACGAGCAGACCACCGCGAGCTGGGTCGAGAGGCCCTCGAACCACGGCACGAGCAGCACGGCGAAGGCCAGCGCGAACGCGATGAGGTTGCCCCAGAGGAAGCCCCACGCCGCGCTGCCGGCGGTCGCGCCGATGGCACGCCAGTAGACGAGGTCGCTGAGGTCGGTGACGAGCTGGACGAGCACCTGGCCGGGTGGGGGCACCGAGCCCGTCACCGAGAAGAGCGTGACGGCCACGACCTGCCAGATCGCGACGATGAGCACGATGCCGACTAGGGCGCCGACCCACGGCGGGGCAGCGGCCATCGAGCCGAGCACCGACCGTCGCTCGCGACCCCGGACGGTCTCGGCCTGGAGCGCCACGCTCTGGCCCAGCTCCGCCTCGACCTCGCGCTCGGCCGTCTCGCGGGGCGAGGTGTGCAGATCAGTCATCGGCGGCCGCCCCGTGCGAGCCGAACAGGATCTCGGAGATGCGGTCGACGTACGCGTGGAACTCCGGCGTGCGGGTCAGCTCGGGCAGGCGCGGTCGGGGCAGGTCGATCTCGACCACCTCGGCGATGCGGCCGGGCCGGGCGCTCATCACGGCGACGACGTCGGACAGGAACACGGCCTCGGCGATGCCGTGCGTCACCATGAGCGTCGTGGCGGGCTTCTCGCCCCAGATGCGCAGCAGCTCCACGTTCATGCGCTGCCGCGTCATGTCGTCGAGCGCGCCGAAGGGCTCGTCGAGCAGCATGATGGTCGGCTGCACGGCGAGGCAGCGGGCGATCGAGACGCGCTGGCGCATGCCGCCCGACAGCTGCGCCGGCTTGGCCTTCTCGAAGCCCTTCAGGCCGACGAGGTCGATCAGGTCGTCGATCAGGCCGGCCGGGGGAGTCAGCCCGGCGACTTCGAGCGGCAACCGGATGTTGTTCTCCACGCTGCGCCAGGGCAGCAGGGCCGAGTCCTGGAACGCGATGCCCGTCTCGTGCCCGCGCTGCACCTCGGCCGCGGTCTTGCCGTTGATCACGACGCTGCCCGAGGTGGGCGTCTCGAGCCCGGCCAGGATGCGCAGGATGGTCGACTTGCCGCAGCCCGAGGGGCCGAGCAGGCTGAGGAACGAGTCCTTCTTCGTGCCCAGGTCGATCTGCGTCAGGGCCTGCACGCTCTTCCGGCCGAGCTGGAACGACTTGGTCAGCCCCTGGATGTTGATGCCCGTGGCGAGTTCGGGTCGGCCGGCGGGGTCGCCCGTGGCCGTCGTGAGCGGCAGCGTGGTGCGCGCGGTCGTGGTGCCGTCCGTCATGGTCATGCCGTGGGGATCTCGAAGGTCGTGACGAGGTCGGGGTTCTCCTCGTAGACCTCCTTGATGATGCTGAGGTCGAAGAGGTCGTCGGCCGACACGTCGGTGCCCATGGCCTTGAGCGAGGCGATGTTCTCGGCGACCAGCTCGTCGGTCATCGTGAACAGGCCGTTGGCGTTGACGTCCTCGGTGAGGATCAGCGTGTTCTGCGCCTCGGCCTCGGCCGTCTGCTCCTCGACGTCGAGGTCCTGGTCCTTGCCGTACTTCTCGGCGGCGTACTTCGCGCTCTGCTCCGGGTCCTTCACCGCGTCGGTCCAGCCCTTGATCTCGGCGACCAGGAAGGCCTTGAGCATGTCGCGCTCGTTGTCGATGGTGTCCTGCGTGACGGTGAAGGTCTCGGCGACGAAGGGAAGTCCGTTGTCGGCGAAGCCGAGCACGACCGGGGTGAAGCCGTCCATCTCGGCGAGGATCGGCTCGTTCGTGATGTACGACATGTGCGCGTCGTAGGCGTTCGTCTCGAGCGGGGCGATGTCGTACTGCGTGGCGACGAGCTCGACGTCGTCCAGCGTCATGTCGTTGGCCTTGAGGAAGCCCTCGAAGATCGTCTGGTTGCCGCCGGACTGCACGCCGATCTTCTTGCCCTTGAGGTCGGCCAGGGTGCGGATCGGCTCTCCCTCCTCGAGCGAGAGCAGGCAGAACGGGTTCTTCTGGAACGTCGTGCCGATGACCTTGAGGGCGGCGCCCTGAGCGACCGAGGGGCCGGTGAGCGAGGCCGACGACAACCCGACCTTGGCCTGCCCGGCGAGCAGCGCCTCCTCGGCTCCGGTCTGCCCGCCGCCCGCGAGCAGCGTGACCTCGCTGAAGCCGGCGTCGGTGTAGTAGCCCTTCTCCGTGGCGAAGTACTCGCCCGCGAACTCGATGTTCTTGATCCACGAGAGCTGGACGGCGATGGTGCCGAACGACCCGCCGGACGCGGCCCCGCCGGTCGCCGCGCCCGTCCCGGCCGACGAGTCGGTGCAGGCGGCGAGCAGGGCGGTCGTGCCGACGACGAGGGCGGCCGACCCGCCCAGGCGCAGGAACCCGCGGCGGTCGAGGGAGGTGGAGCGGAACGCGGGAGGAACGGAGAGAGGGCTCATGGGGGAACTCCTGAGGTTCGTTCGGGTGAGGTGTCGAAAAGCTAGACCCGGACTGTTTCATCGTCGTTTCGGTCGTGTTGCCGTCGTCGCCGACCTCGCGAGACGTTAGTTTCGGGGTCATGGCCACGCGTGAGTCGTCCGACAAGAGGGCCGAACTGCTCGAGCGCGTCGTCGACCACGTGCTCGAGAACGGCGTCGGCCAGCTCACCCTGCGCGCCCTCGCGACGGCGGTCGGCTCGAACAACCGCATGCTGCTGTACTACTTCGGCAGCCGCGAAGAACTGGTCGTCACGGCGCTGCACGGGGCCGAACGGCGGTTCCCGGGCATCGTCGGGGTCGTGGACCACCTGGCCGGGCCGGACCTGCCGCTCGACCAGCGCCTCCTCGCCGTCTGGCGGACGGTGTCCGATCCCGTCAACCAGCCCTTCAACCGCCTGTTCTTCGAGGTGTTCGGCCTCGCGAGCTTCGATCGCGAGCGCTACGCCTCGCTGCTCGGCGACATCGGCTCCGAGTGGGTGGGTCAGGTGGCGGCCGCGTACCGCGCCGAGGGCGTCGAGGAGGCGCGGGCCGAGTCGCTCGCGCACGAGACGGTCGCGCTCTGGCGCGGTCTCCAGGCGACGCTGCTCAGCGCCGGGGCGAGCGCGGCCGTCGACCGCGCGGCCGTCGACGCGACCGCGGCGCTCGTCGCCCGCGTCCGCGCCGCCGCCGTCCCCGCCTGAGGGGAGCCCCGTGTTAAGACCTTGTTTCGGGGCTGGACTCTGGGTGAACCATCCGGTTCACTGACGGCATGAAGCAGATCCGTCTCGGTGTGTTCGAAGTCGCCGGCCCCCAGGTCGGCGGCACCCTCAGCTGGTCCCACCCGCGCAGCGACTCGCTCGGCTACCACGGGCTCGACCTGTGGATCGGCATGGCGAAGCTGCTCGACGCGGCCGGCTTCGACTTCCTGTTCTTCGCCGACGGGTTCGGCTACCCGTCGGTCGACGGCGACCTGCCCGAGACCGCGGCGCGCGGCGGCATCAACTTCCCCGGCATGGACCCGGCCCTGCTGATCCCGACCCTGGCCCGCGAGACCGAACGCCTCGGCTTCGTCGTCACCTCGTCGACCGGCCTCGACCACCCCGTGCAGTCGGCCCGCCGCTTCGCCACGCTCGACCACCTGACGGGCGGCCGCATCGGCTGGAACATCGTCACGGGCGCCTCGCAGAACACCGTCGCCGAGCTGTTCGGCCACGACCAGATGCGCGGTCACGACGCCCGCTACGACCAGGCCGACGAGTACGTCGACCTCGCGATGACGCTCTGGGAGGGCTGCTGGGAGGACGGCGCGTTCCGCGGTGACGCCGAGGCGGGCGTCCTCGCCGACCGAGACCGCATCCACCGGGTCGAGTTCGCCGGCGAGCACTTCCGGTCGTCCGGCTACTTCACGGTCGCCCCGTCGCCGCAGCGGACCCCCGTCCTGTTCCAGGCCGGCACGTCCGACCGGGGGCGCGCCTACGCCGCGCGCAACGCCGAGTGCGTCTTCGTGCAGGGCACGACGGTGCCGAAGACGGCCGCGAACGTCGCCGACATCCGCGCGAAGGCGGCCGCCCTCGGCCGCGACCCCGAGTCGGTCAAGATCATGGTCGGGCTGACCGTCACGGTGGCCCCGACCCACGACGAGGCCGTCGCGCTGCGGAAGGAGTTCGACGACCTCCAGACCGACGAGGTCGTCGCCGTCCTCTACGCGGGCAACACGGGCATCGACCTGCTCTCGCTCGACCCGTCCCGCGACCTGACGCAGCTGCAGGACGACGGAGGCCCCGTCGGGCAGATGGGTCAGAGCAACATCGACCGGTTCCTGCCGAAGGACGGTTCGCCGGCCCCGACCGTGCGCGAGATCCTCGACGACCTGCGAGGCAAGGGCACCCGGGGGCTCCAGCTGGTCGGCGACCCCGTGGAGGTCGCGGACGAGCTCGAGCGGCTCGTCGACGAGACCGACCTCGACGGTTTCCTGATCGAGCCGATCTTCGGCACGGCCGACCTGGCCGACTTCGCCGACCTCGTCGTGCCCGAACTGCGTCGCCGCGGCCGGATGCCGGCCGAGCCGGCCACGGGCACGCTGCGGGAGCAGATGCTCGGCCGTCCCGGCGCACACCTCTCGGCCGACCACCCGGGTGCCCGCTTCGCGGTGGTGCGGGCGACGGTCTGACGCCGACGCCGACGCCGCCGGGTGGTGCGCCTCCCCGGGGACCGTGTCCCGGCGGCGCGGGCGGCTCAGGGCGTGCGGCTGGTCCGGGGAGGCGCGGCTCGGCTCAGGAGGCGCGTCCCGCCCAGGCGCGGATCGCCGGGTACAGCTCGGGCAGCGTCCCCGCGCGATGCGTCGGCCGGGCGTCCGCGGAGGGGAACCGCTCGACCAACGCGGTCGGCGAACCCTGGGCGGCGGCCGGTTCGAGGTCGTTCGGCCAGATGTCGCCCACGCTGAGCAGACGGTCGGGGCGGCCGGCGAGACCCGCGTCGGCGCGGAGCCGGTCGAGAACGGCGGGCAGCCCGGACGGTTTGCGCGCGTCGGTGACGATCTCGTCGACGCGGTCGGCGAGGCCCAGTCGTTCGAGGGGCTGGACGACGCCGTGCTCGGGGGAGTTCGTCACGAGCACGACGTGCACGCCGTCGGGCAGCGAGTCGAGCAGTTCGGCGAGTCCGTCCGGCGCCTCGATCTCGAGGCGGCCGTCCGCGAGGGCCGCCCGGGCCCCGGCGTACGCGGCCGAGCGGGCCGCGTCGGCGACGCCGAGGGCGCGCGAGACCCGCTCGGCGACGACGTACCCGTCGGGCGATCCGTCGGCCTCGGCCAGGGCGGCCTCCACCCCGGCGGGTTCGTCGGCGAGCGGGCTGCCGACGAACCGGGCCAGCGCCGCTTCGACCAGCCGGGGTGGGTGCCGCTCGTCGGTCGCCGCGAGGGCCTCGTCCAGGAGGCGCGCGTAGGTCAGGACGGCGCCGTCGCCCAGGCAGACGGTCCCGTCGAAGTCGAGCACGAGGACGTGGGTGGTGGTCATCCGTCGATCCTGCCCCACCCGCCGACATCGGAGTGTGGGAGGGGCCGTGGCGCGGCCGGTGGGATTGGGAGCGCGCCAAGGAATGCTGTGGGCCGTCTGTGCATTCCCTCCGCGTCGACGCGGGCGCGATAGAACGGGAGCATGAGCAACGAGCAGGACACCACGCCCACCCCCGACGACCGCCCCCGCCCCGCGTACGGCGAGTACGCACCGCAGTCCGCCGGACAGCGGCCGGCAGGCGACCAGGGTCAGCAGGCCGGGCAGGCCCCGGGCCCGTCGGGCACGGTGCCGGGTCAGGGCGATCAGTCGGGCGCGCCGTACGGCCAGCCCGGCTACGGCCAGACCGGGCCGCAGGCCACGCCGACGACGGGCACCCCGGGCCCCGGCGGCATCGGCGCCTTCGCGGGTGCGGGCTACCCCCAGGTGCTCGCGTCGTTCACGAAGTACGAGGACGCCCAGTCGGCCGTCGACCTCTTGTCGGACGAGGGCTTCCCCGTCGAGAGCGTGTCGATCGTCGGGCACGACATCCGGACCGTCGAAAACGTGTCGGGTCGGTTGACCTCGGGCAAGGCCGCGGGACGCGGCGCCGGTGGCGGAGCGTGGTTCGGCCTGCTGCTCGGCTTGCTC
The DNA here is from genome assembly GCF_030209595.1 of Frigoribacterium sp. ME-P-080. NCBI lineage: Bacteria > Bacillati > Actinomycetota > Actinomycetes > Micrococcales > Microbacteriaceae > Frigoribacterium > Frigoribacterium sp. ME-P-080. The sequence goes on along the minus strand of NZ_JARVRR010000010.1, from coordinate 133,538 downwards.
TTCGGCATCTTCGCCCCGTCGGGTGCCTGGATCGGCGTGCTGCTCGTCGCCGTCGGCCTCGGTGCGCTGTGGGGAGCGCTGTGGGGCTTCGTCGGCCACAAGATGCTGCGTGGTCGTCGCGACTTCTCGTCGGTCCGCACCATGGAGGCCGGTCGGTACGAGGTGCTGGTCCGTGGCGAGCTCGCCGCCCGGGCGCACCAGACGCTGGCGCAGGGTCGCAAGGTCGCCTGAGCGACGCCACCCGCGCCTCCTCGGTTCCGCCGTTCCGCGCCCGCCCCGTTCGTCTGGGTGGGCGCGGTCGTGTCTCCACCGGCCGCAACCCTGTCGTTGGGGCACCAATCGTTGGTAGACTCACCATCATGACGAGACCCGAGCGGCACCACGACCACGGCAGCAGGTTCGGCGACCTGGTCGAGCGCATGAACGCCCGACTGCGTCCCTACATCGGCGGCGCGCAGCTGGGGTTGAAGAACGAGGCGCCGGCGGTGGCCCCCCAGCACGGTGGCGCCTGCCCGCTCTGCGGCGCCCCGATGGACGAGCACGTCGTCGACCGCACGGGCGTCCGCACCATGGTGCACTGCCCGGCGCCGCGGGCATGAGCGCCACCGGCGCCGATCCGCTCGAACTCGAGAGCCAGATCTGCTTCGCGCTCTCGGTCGCCTCGCGGGGCGTCGTGGCGGCCTACCGTCCGGTGCTCGAGCCGCTGGGGCTGACGCACCCGCAGTACCTCGTCATGCTGGCCCTCTGGCAGCACGCACCGCTGTCGGGTCGTGAGCTCAGCCGTCTGCTGCGGCTCGACCCGGGCACGCTCAGTCCGCTGCTCAAGCGGCTCGAGGCCCAGGGCATGCTCACCCGAGCGCGCCGGGCCGACGACGAGCGCGCGCTGTCGATAGAGCTGACCCCGGCCGGTGCCGCGTCGAGGCGTGAGGCCGAGAGCATCCCCGCCCGCATGATGGCGCGGCTCGGGGTGACGCCCGACGAGCTCGTCGTGCTGCACCGCACGATGACGAAGCTGATCGCGGCCGCCGACGCCGAGGGCGACTGACCCCCTCGGCTCCGCCGTGCCTCAGCGCAGCGGCGCGGGGACGCTCGCCGAGCGCGACCACACGACGTCGACGGTGCGCCCGAGGACGCGGGTCGCGATCTCGCCCGCCAGCGCCTCGCGGAAGTGCGACGCGGCCCGCTCGTCCGAGACCACGACGTCGACCCGCAGACCCGCGAGCTCGTCGGTCACCAGGGCGGGACCGTCGGCGAAGCGCACGAGGTACTGGTGGTCCGTGACGGGGACGTTCTCGTAGTGGTCGCGGAGGCTCTTCTCGAGCAGGCGGACCGAGTGGATTCCGTCCTTCGGCTTGACGAGGGCGCTGAGCGAGATCATGCGTCGATGCTCCACCCCGGGGGCGACCGGTGCGTGAACGGGATGTGACGGGCGCCTGTGCGTCCACCGCGCCTCCTCGGTGAGTCGGCCGTACGCGCCGACCGCACGGCCGGGACCGGGCGGGAGGCTGTGGCCGAGCAACGGCCACGGCCGGGCGGGCGGGCGGGCGGTCGGGGCTGATCAGGCGGCGGGGGAGCCGCCCGACTCGGCCACGAACTCGTCGACGGTCGTGTCGATCAGCCGCCACGAGCGGGAGAAGGCCTCGTCGGCGTCGCCGGCCCGGATCGCGAGGGCGAGGTCGAGGTGCAGTCCGGCCGCCGCGGGCGTGTACTCGGTGATGGTGAAGCGGCGTTCTTCGGTCCGGGTGCGCAGCAGGGCCTCGACGGTCGACGCGAAGTGGCCGATGACGTCGTTGCCCGAGCCGCGCAGCACGGCGGTGTGGAACGCGACGTCGGCCTCGAGGTAGGCGCGGCCGTCACCGGACGCGGCGGCGGAGACCATGGTGCGGGCGGCGTCCTCGACGGAGGAGGCCTGGTCGGCGGTGAAGGCGAGCGCGCTCAGTCGGGCCGCGACCGGCTCGAGCCCGAGCCGCAGCTCGAGCAGTTCGCGCATCTGGACGAAGTACTCGGGACTGCGGCCGCGCCAGAGGATGATCTGCGGGTTCATGAGGTCCCACGAGGTGCGGGGGAGCACCTGCGTGCCGATGCGCTGACGCGGCTCGACCATGCCGAGCGACTGCAGCACGCGCAGGGCCTCGCGCAGCACCGAGCGGGACACCGTGAAGCGGACGGCCAGGTCGTCGAGGTTCAGGATGGAGCCCACGGCCAGTCGACCGTCGACGATCTCGCTTCCGAGGACGTCGACCACCCGGGCGTGCAGGCCGCGTTCTCGTGATGCTGCGAGGCCGGGGGTCATCGACGACTCCTTGATCGAGGGGGGTGGGCAGGCAGGTGGCGGGGTGGTGCCGACTGTGGCACACTCCATAAGTCTGATTATTCACACTAATCAGATTCGTCCGTGGGACAAGACTGCCAGACATCCGTCCGGCGCCGACGGACGACAACCCCCCGGGCTCCGGCCCACGACGAAGAGGTCGCAGTGAAGCGTCCTCGGAAGGACGCGACGGAATGCACCTCCTCGCAGCGGCCACGGCCGCCCCCACGCCCTCGGGCACCGACGCGCAGTTGATCATCGCGGCCCTCGTGGGCATCGTCGTGATCGTCGGCCTCATCACCTGGCTCAAGGTCCACCCCTTCCTGGCGCTGCTGCTCGGCGCCGTCGGGGTCGGCATCGGCGCCGGCCTCGCCCCGGGCGACGCCGTCACGAGCTTCGGCACGGGCTTCGGATCGACCATGACGAGCGTCGGCATCCTGATCGGGCTCGGCGCGATGTTCGGCAAGCTGCTCAGCGACTCGGGCGGAGCGGACCGCATCGTCGACACCCTCATATCGCGCTCGTCGCAGAAGGCGCTGCCCTGGGTGATGGCCCTGATCGGTGCGCTGATCGGCCTGCCGATGTTCTTCGAGGTCGGCCTCGTGCTGCTGATCCCCGTGATCGTGCTCGTCGCCCGCCGGTCGGGCCTGCCGCTCATGCGCATCGCGATCCCGGCGCTCGCCGGCCTCTCGGCGATGCACGCCCTCGTGCCCCCGCACCCCGGCCCGCTGCTCGCCGTCTCGACCGTGGGCGCCGACCTCGGCCTGACGCTCGGCCTCGGCGTGCTCGTCGCGATCCCCACCGTGATCGTCGCCGGCCCGCTGTTCTCGACGCTCGCCGCGAAGTGGGCGCCCGTGCCGGTGCCCGACCTCTTCGTCTCGAAGGAAGAGGACGGCGGCGAGGGCTCGGCCCGCAGGCGCCCGAGCTTCGTCAACGCCCTGATCGGCATCCTGTTGCCGGTCGTGCTCATGCTCGCCCGTTCGATCCGCGAGGCGGCGCTGCCCACGGCGACCGGCACCTGGGTCGACCTGCTCGAGTTCCTCGGGACCCCGATGGTCGCGCTGACCGTCGCCGTGCTCTACGCGATGGTCTTCTACGCCCGCGCCGGGGGCATGGACAAGGCCGCCGTGTCGAAGACGCTCGGTTCGTCGCTGCCCGACGTCGCCGGCATCCTGCTCATCGTCGGCGCCGGTGGCGGGTTCAAACAGGTCCTGATCGACACGGGCATCGGGACCGTGATCGGTGACGCGGTGTCGGAGTCGGGCGTGAGCGTCCTGCTCGTCGCCTGGGTGGTCGCGGCGCTCGTCCGCGTCGCCACCGGGTCGGCCACCGTCGCCACGGTCACGGCCGCCGGCATCATGGCCCCGCTCGCCGCCGACATGTCGACCCCCGAGGCGTCGTTGCTGGTGCTCGCCATCGGTGCGGGCTCGGTCTTCCTGTCGCACGTGAACGACGCCGGCTTCTGGCTGATCAAGGAGTACCTCGGCACCACGGTCGGCCAGAACTTCAGGACCTGGAGCCTGATGGAGTGCGTCCTCAGCCTCACGGCCCTCGCCGGGGTCATGCTCGCGAGCGTGTTCATCTGATGACCGTCCTCGAGAACGCGGACCGCGCCTCCTCGGCTGCCGCGCCGGATGCGGGAGGCGCGGTGCCGGCGGGCGGTCCGTACGCCGCCGACCCCGTGCTCGTCGTCATGGGCGTGTCGGGTTCGGGCAAGTCGACCGTCGCGGCCCTGCTCGCCGAGCGGCTCGGCTGGGACTCGTACGAGGGCGACGACCTGCATCCCGACGAGAACGTCGAGAAGATGGCGGCCGGCACCCCGCTCGACGACGACGACCGGGCACCCTGGCTCGACACGGTCTCGTCCTGGATCGTCGAACACGCCCTGGCGGGTGTGCCCGGCGTGATCACCTGCTCGGCGCTGAAACGGAAGTACCGCGACGTGCTGCGCGAGCACAACGTCGTCTTCGTCTACCTGCGCGGCAGCCGCGACCTGCTCGGCGACCGCATGGCCGCCCGCGAGGGCCACTTCATGCCGACCGCCCTGCTCGACTCGCAGGTCGCGACGCTCGAACCGCCCGAGGCCGACGAGCGGCACGTCGTGGTCGACGCCGGCCGGTCGCCCGAGGACGAGGCCGACGACGTGATCCGGGCGCTGGGGCTGACGCCGGTCGCCTGACCCGGGCCGCGCCTCCGTCACTCCTGCCGGTGCCGTGACCGGGGCCCGAGCGGGCTGGAGATGCTGGCCACGGGGTGGGTGACGGCATCTCCTGCCCACACGACCGTGCGACGCGTTCACCGGGTGGACGCCCGCGGTTCGCCGGACCGCCACCCGCCCTGCCTAGGGTCGTGGCGTGCGCCGGAGGCGTGCGCCGGAGGCGGGTGCGAGGGGTGGGGGACGATGTCGAGGGCGACGCAGGCGGGGCGGCCGCGGGTCGACCCGATGCGTCCCGTGCTCGACGGCCACGACGTGTGCCTCGACCCGCCGGCGTCGGCACAGGTCTGGCTCGGCACCGGGGTCGGAAGCGGACACGGCTTCAGCGAGATCGCCGTGCCCGGGGTGCGCCTCGCGCGCGGGGACGCCCTGATCGCCGTCGAGCTCACGGCCGTCCGCCTCGACGTGGTGCGCTCCCTCGGCGATCGGGGGGCGGCGTGCCTGCCCGTGGTGCCGGGCGGCTCGGCGGTCGGGCAGGTCGTCGAGGCCGACGAGCACGCCCGCGCCCACGACGGCCGACGGCTGCGGCCCGGCATGCGCGTCGTCTGGTCCGGCACGGTGGCGTGCGGTCGGTGCGTCCCGTGTCATCGGGGTCTGACCTCGGCCTGCGTCTCGGGGGAGCGGTACGGCGAGGAGCGCACGCGGCGCAGCTGGCAGTTGTCCGGCACGGTCGCGAGCCACGTGCACCTGCGCCGGGGGACCACCGTGGTGGTCGTCGCCGACGACGTGCCCGCGGCCGTGCTCGCCCCGGTGGCGGGCGTGACCGCGACGGCCGCGGAGGTGCTGCACCGCGCCTCCTCGGTGCTCGGACTCTCGGGGGTGCCGTCACTCGCGGGCCAGGTCGTCGTCGTGTCGGGGGCGGGTGCCGTCGGACTGGTCGCGACGGCGATGGCCACGGACGCCGGGGCGCGCGTCGTGGTCGTCGACCCCGAGGAGGCGCGGCGCGAGAGGTCGCGCGCGTTCGGCGCCGTCGCCGTGGCCGACCCCGGGGCGGCGACCGGGCCGCACGCCCTGTCTCGCGTGCTCGCGTCGGTCGACCGGTCGGGGCGTCACCGCACGGTGGGGCTCGCCTTCGACGGGGTCGCGGCGGCGTCGGCCCTGGTCGAGCGGGTGGCCGTCGGGGGAGTCGTGGTGCTGGCGGGGGCGGCAGCGCGCGGCGGGGAGGTCGGCGCGAGCGGTGCCCGACTGGTCGAGGGGCTCGTCACGGTCGGCGGCGTGCGCGAGGCGGAGCCGGAGCGTCTCGACTCGTCCGTGGCGTGGGCGACCGAGGCGTGGCGACGGTGGCCGCTGGAGTCGCTCGTGGGCGGGACGATCCCGCTGGCGGAGGTGGGCACGGTGCTCGCCGCGGCGGACGTGGACGACCGCCTGGTCGGGGTCGAGCCCGGGTAGGCCACAGGGTGGGGCCGGTCGCGTCTCGCGTGCCCCCTGCCTCGGCGGTCCGTCGCCCGGAGCGGCGTCGCCGGTGGCGCGGGTCAGGAGGCGCGGCTCAGGCGGTACAGCACGTGCGGCCGGAGTGCGTGGCTCGGTGGGAGGGCGGGGTGCTCGAAGTCGTCGGCGGGGTCGTGCGTCATGCCGAGGCGGCGCATCACGCGGCGGGACGGGTCGTTGGTCGCCGCCGTGAAGCTGACGAGGGCGGGCAGGTCGGCGCCGGACGGGTCGAACGCGAACCGGACGACCTCTCGGGCGGCCTCGGTGGCGACGCCCTGACCCCAGGCCTCACGGGCGAGTCGCCACCCGATCTCGACCTGCCCCACGAGCGCGGGGTCGAACGAGGGACGGGACAGCCCGACGAAGCCGACGAACGCACCCGAGTCGCGACGCTCGACGGCCCACAGCCCGAAGCCGTCCGCCTCGATCGCGGCGTCGAGCCGGTCGACCAGGGCGTCGCTCTCGGCACGCGTGCGGGTCGAGGGGAAGTACCTCATCACCTCGGGGTCGGCGTTGAGGGCCGCGAACGGCGCACGGTCGGCCTCGTGCCAGCGGCGCAGCAGCAGGCGGTCGGTGGTGAGCACCCCGTGACGCTAACAGCGGCTGCGCTCAGGTGACGCAGTGCCGACGCGACGACGAACCCCGTTCCGAACGATGCACCCGGAAGAAGCGGGGTGCATCGTTCGAGACGGGGTTCGTGGGGGAGGCGCGGTGCGGCGGGGGCGCGTCAGCCGCGGTCGCGAGGCCGACGCAGCCGCAGGGCGACCCCGAGCGCCACGATCAGGAACGCCGCGAGGGCGATGCCGATCCACTCGCCCGAGCCGGTCCAGGCGAGCCCGACCGGCGACGCCACGACGGTGCCGCCCGAGCCCGAGCCCGAGCCCGAGCCCGTGCCCGAGCCCGTGCCGCCGCCACCCGGCGTGCCCGGCGTCCCGCCACCCGGCGTCCCCGGGTCGCCCGGCACCGCCGCGGCGAGCACCGTCAGGGTGGCCCGGGCGATCTGTCCCGTCCCCTCGAGCTCGACGACGTGCGTCCCGGGTTCGAGGTCGGCCGGCACGACGAACCGCAGCACGCCGACCCCGGCCGCCGTGGCCGTCGTGGCGCCGATCGACTGCGGCGCCGAGAACACGGTGCCCGCGAGGTCCTCCCCGGCGACGAACCCGGTGGCCGTGATCGACACCGTGTCGCCCGGGCGGGCGGTCGCGGGGTCGAGCGTGCCGGGCACGACGACCTTCGTCGGCTCGACGACGTCCAGGTCGATGCCGAGCACCGTCGCGAAGCCGGCCAGTGCCACGTCCGGCAGACCGCGCTGCAGCGCGTTCTCGGCGTCGGCCGTCAGGGCCGCCGACCCGTCGACCGCCGTGCCGTCCACCATCGCCTGCTGGGCGAGGTCGCGGGCGACCGACACGAGGGCGTCCGACGTGGACATCGCACCGAGGTCGGTCCCGCCGACCGGGGCGACGGCGGCGAGCAGGAGGCGCAGCGCGGCGGCGGCGTCCGTCACGGCACCGTCGCCGTCCCACACGTCGGCGTCGAGCACGGCCTGCCCCGCCGCTCGGGAGGCGCCCTCGGGCAGGGAGGCGACCAGCGCCTCCAGACGCTCGCGGGCACCGTCGGTGCGCAGGCCCCAGCCGTACGGGTAGAGCGGCTCGTAGTCGGCGTCGCCCACGTTGATCGGCACCTGGTCGGCACGGGCCGCCCAGGTCACGGGCAGGCGACCGGTGAACGGTCGGTCGCCGAACAGCACGTCGGCGACGCCCGCACCCTCGGAGCCCGGCAGCGACGACGCCACGACCGCGTCCGCGACGCTCACGACGTCGCCGAGCAGTTGCGGTCGGCCCGAGACCACGAGCACCACGCACGATGCGGCAGCGGCGCAGACCTCGTCGACGATCGCCTGGTCGGAGGCCGTCAGCGACAGGCTCGAGCCGTTGTTCGGCACGTCGCCCTGACCCTCGGCGTACGGACGTTCGCCGACCACGACGACGCCGGTCTGACCGGCGCCGATCGGTGCCGAGGCGTCGGGGCTGAGGGTGACCGAGGCGCCGGGAGCGACCTCACGGATGCCCTCGGCGATGCTCGTGCCCGTCGTCGTGTCGCCCGATCCGCCCTGCCAGCTGATCGTCCAGCCGCCCATCTGGCGGCCGAGGTCGTCCGCGCTGGAGCCGGCCACGTACAGGTCGGCGTCCGCGGCCAACGGCAGCGCGCCTCCGGCGTTCTTCAGCAGCACCTGCGACTCGCCGGCGGCCTGACGGGCGACGGCGCGGTTCTCGGCCGAGCCGACGCCGTCGACGTTGGTGCGGTCGGCGAACGGCTGCTCGAACAGGTTGAGGTCGAACTTCTGCGTGAGGATGCGACGCACGGCGTCGTCGACCCGCGACTCGGCCACGTCACCGGAGCGGACGGCCGCCACGATCGCATCGATGAACGCGCCGTAGTTGTACGGCGCCATCGCCATGTCGAGCCCGGCGTTCACCGAGCGCACGGCCTTGTCGGCGTAGCTGCCGCCGGGCAGCTTGTCGATGCCCTCCCAGTCGCTGATGAGGAAGCCCTGGAACCCCAGGTCGCCCTTCAACAGGTCGTCATTCAGTGCCGCGTTCTCGTGCATGCGCACGGGCCCGTCGCCCAGGTCGACCGCCGAGTACGACGGCATGATCGTGCCCACGCCCGCCTCGAGTGCCGGCAGGTACGGGTCGACGTGCAGCCGGGTGAAGTCCTCGAGCGAGTCGGCGTGCGTGACGCCCTGGTCGATCGGGTACGCACCCGTGCCGGCCACGGACTCGTCGTAGCTCGTGCCGCCGTCTCCGGCCCAGTGCTTGGCCGTGGCCAGGACCTCGTCGGCACCGCCGATGTCGGTCGGGTCCTCACCCTGCAGGCCGATCACCGACGGGGCGGCGAAGGTGCGCACCAGGTCGGGGTCCTCGCCGAACGACTCGTAGCTGCGGCCCCACCGCTCGTCGCGGGACACGCAGAGGCACGGGGCGAAGGTCCACGGCACGCCCGTCGCGCGCACCTCGGTCGCCGTGACCTCGGCGATCCGCTCGACGAGGGCCGGGTCGCGGGTCGCGCCGAGGCCGGTGTTGTGCGGGAAGATCGTCGCGCCCACCACGTTGCTGTGGCCGTGCACGGCGTCCACGCCGTAGACCATCGGGATCTGCAGGCGAGTCGACAGCGCCTCGCGCTGGTACGCGTCGACCATGTCGGCCCAGGCCACCGCGGTGTTGCCCTCGGGCACCGACCCGCCACCGCTCAGCAGCGAGCCGAGCGCGCGTCCGCTGACGTCCTGCGGCGACGACAGCCCGAGCCGCTCGGCCTGCGCCATCTGGCCCACCTTCTCGTCGAGCGTCATGCGGCCGAGCAGGTCGGCGACGCGGTCGGCCGTCGGCAGCGACGGGTCGAGGTACGGCAGGTCGTGCGCGCCGATCACGACGCGCGGACCGTCACCGACCTTCGCCGTGGTCGAGGCCAGCGCGATCGCGAACTCCTTCGACTCGGCGGCCCCCGAGGAGGCGCGGGTCGACACGGTCACGGGTTGCGCCGTCCCCGATGCGGTCCCCGCCGCGAAGGTCACGGTGCCCGAGGCCGCGTCGTAGTCGGTGCCCTCGACGGCCGTGCCGTCGGCGGTCGACCAGTCGACCGACACGTCCGACGCCAACGGCTCGTCACCCGCGGTCGTCACGGTCAGCGGGATCTCGACCGAGCCGCCGGCGTCCACCAGGTAGACGTCCTGCGACGGGTCGACCGTGACGGACGCGGCGCTCGCCGGGGTGCCGTAGAGCTGCGTGTCGTCGAGGGCGTAGCCGACCGGGGCGGGCGTGCCCGGGGTGAAGGTGAACGAGTAGCCGAACGCGCTCGTCAGGTCGAGGGTGCCGTTCGTCGTCGCGGCGTCACCCGGCTGGTAGCCGGACGGCGTGAACGCCGAGAAGGGCAGCTCGACGAGCTTCCAGCGGTTGGTGCTGCTGCCCCAGTTGTCCTTGAAGGTCGTCGCCCACAGCTCGCTGGTCTCGGCGCTGTCGCCGCCGGCCGGGTCGCCGTCCTTGAGCTCGACCTTGATGTCGGCGCCCGCCGTCGGGGAGGCCGGGTTGTTCGCCTGCGAGGCGTACCACCAGAAGCGCAGGCCCTGGTAGCTCGACCAGTCCTGGCTGTCGGCGAGGTTGTGGCTGAGGCCGCCGTAGCCGCCGGCCGGGATCGACGAGGTGCCGCTCAGCACGTGGTTGTCGGCGCGGCCGTCGCGCTCCTGCACGGTGACGTCGCGGCTGATGGTGGGCTCGAGCGGCGCGGGTGAACCCCAGGTGAAGAAGCCGAGCGGGTCGGCCGTCGTGCCGAGCGGGACGTCGCCTTCGAAGTCCTCGATCATCGTCGCGCGCTCGAAGAGGGCGACGTCGTCGACCTGCCAGGTGCCCGCGCCGAGGCCGGTCAGGGTCACGGCGAAGCCGGTCGACGCCGACGGGTCGAAGCGCAGGTCGCTGGACGGCTGGCCCTTCTGACGGAGGTCGGCGAACAGCACGCTGACCTGCTTCCAGTCCGCGCTGTCGTCGACGACGGTCTGCTCGAAGAGGGCGCCGTCGCCGTTCTTCAGCTCGTAGCGCAGGGGCAGGCCCGAGGCGGCGCCCTTGAACCAGAACGAGAAGCCGTCGTGGTCGCTCCAGTCCGTGGCGGGGACGTCGTGCGAGAAGCCGAACCAGCTCTCGGCGGTGGTCGGGCCGGCGACGGTGACGCGCAGGGCCTGGACGCCGGTCGCTCCCTCGCGCTGCGCCTCCCCGGTCTCGAGGGTCGGGGTGACGGCGGGGCTCTGGCCCCAGCCGAAGTAGCCGCTCGGCACGCCGCCCTCGAAGTCGTCGAGCACCGTGGTCGCGCCGACGTTCGGCAGGGTGCCCGTCGGGGTGAGCGCGACGGTGAGCGTGGCCCGCGTGCCGACGACCGTCGGGTCGCTCGGCTCGGACGCGGTCAGCTCGATCGACCTGCGGGGCGTGAGGGCGCCCGTCGAGGTCGTGACGAGGTCCACGGAGGCGCTGGTCTCGCCGGGCGCGAAGGTGACGGTCTCGTCGAGCGCCGTGTAGTCGGTGCCCGCCACCGCCGTGCCGCCGGTGGAGCGCACCCGGACGGTGACCGGCTCGTCGCTCGGACCGGTCAGGCTGAGGCCCGCGGTCAGGGTCTGGCCGGCAGCGACGGTCGCGGTCGACCGGTCGAAGGTGACCGAGCGCGTCTCGGCCTCACCGAAGACCTGCAGGCCGAAGGCCGAGTAGCCGTAGAAGTGGGGGCGCGCCGGGTCCCAGGTCGCGGCCGAGCGGTGCAGCATGCTGACGCGCACGTAGCGGGCCTCGGTGGGCGTCGACAGGGTCACGTCGTCGCGGCCGCCGTCGCTCGCGACGGTCTGCGCGGTGGTCCAGCTCGCGGGCAGGGTCGGGTCGCCCGACGTGACGTCGACCGTGTAGTCGGTCGCGTACGAGGCCTCCCAGTCGAGGCCGATCGCGTCGACGCGGGCGGTGCCGCCGAGGTCGACGATCACCGACGCGGTGAACTCGACGTCCTCGTCGGGCCCGTTGCCGCTCGCCCAGCGGGTCGCCGGATCGCCGTCGATCAGGGCCTCGGCGGGGAACGTGCCGTCGCCGTCGGCCTGGCTCGCCGAGGCGGTCACCGTGCCGAAGCGGGCGAGGTCGACCGGTGCGGCCTGCGCGGCGATCGCGGGCAGGCCGCTGAGCAGCAGGGCCGCGGCGGCGGTGCCGGCGGCGAGCGCGAGACCGCGGCGCGGACGGCGCGGGGCTCGCGACCGAGGGGTCGAGGAGGAGCGGGCAGGGGCAGCGGACACGATTACTCCTTTGTAATCACGGCTGTCTCACGACAGAGCTGGAGCCACCCCCGAACGAGGGCGGCTCACGTCTGGCTCATCGTAGGGTCACAGGCGACTCGAGGGCAATGGGGCCCGTGGGGGCTTGACGCGACCGGCCGACAGCGCACCGCGTCCCGTGCACGGCACCTCGTCTCGACCGGGTGCGGTGCACGACACGCGGTGCGGTGACGGACGCGGCGCGGCGGGGCGGCACGCGGCGTCAGGCCGACGCGGCGCCGGGGGTCCGGCCGCTCGCGGCCCGGGCCCGCGCGGTGTCGCTGCGCGGACCGACCGGCACCGACCTGGTCGCCCGGGCCAGCCCCGACGGTGCCATGCCGACGTACATGCTCTCGGCGCGCTCGACCACGAAGGTCTCGTGCCAGATGCCGACGGCCCCCGGGGCCTTGCGTGCCCGACGGTTGAACGCCGTCCAGGCCGGCCGGTGCGCCTGCTGCGGCGAGCTGGCATAGGCGTAGAGCTTCTCGAGCGACGTCCAGTACTGCACGAGCACCGGCCCGCCACGTCCGAGCGTCAGCCTCATGCCCGCGAGCCCGCTCTCGGGATCGCTGAACAACTCGGTGAGCATCGGTCCCATCGCCGCGAACACCGGCCCCCACTGGTCGGGCCGCCACCAGCGGTTGACGGTCATGCCGATCAGGAAGACGACGAGTTCGCCGTCGTGCTCGTGCGTGGTGCGGCCCGGGTTGACTCTCGACATGATGTCTCCTTAGATGGATAGTGGCGCTCTCCAATATTGGAGAGTCGCGCTATCCAATGTCAAGGGGCAGTCCGTGCGCATCTCCCAGCTCGCCGAGACGACCGGGGTGCCGGTCGCCACGATCAAGTACTACCTGCGCGAGGGGCTGCTGCCCGAGGGCGAGCGCACCAGCGCCACGCAGGCCCGGTACGGCGACGACCACGTGCGCCGGCTGCGGCTCGTCCGGGCGTTGCTCGGCGCGGGCGGGCTCAGCGTCGCCGGCGCGCGCGCCGTCCTCGGGCAGCTCGACGGTGAGCACGAGACGGTCGCCGAGGTGCTCGGCGTCGCCCAGTCGGCCGTCACGACGACGGCCCCCGAGGGCGTCGACCTCTCGCGGGCCGAAGCGCTCGTGGCCGGGTGGGGGTGGACGATCGATCCGGGGTCGGCCGACGTGCTCGCCGCCCTCGAGGTCGCGGTCGACGGACTCGAGGCCGCGGGGTTCGAGCTGCCCGACGGGACGCTCGACGGCTACGCGCGGTCGATGGCCGAGGTCGCCGAGGCCGAGATCGCGGGCATCCCGGTCGATTCGGTGGACGCCGCGGTGCAGTACGTCGTGCTCGGCACCGTGTTGGTCGAGCCGCTCCTGCTGGCGCTGCGCCGCCTGGCCCAGCAGGACGCGTCCTGGCGCCGCTTCGGGCCATGACGCCGCGCCTCCTGCTGGTCGCGCGCGGCTGGTCGCGTCCGGCTGGTCTCCTCGCGCCGGCGCCCTCAGGAGGCGCGGGTGCGGTCGCGCAGACCGACGAACGACACCAGGGCGCTCACCCCGAGCAGCACGGCGACCACGATCACGACGCGATGGAACCCGCCGACCGTGAGCGCGCCTCCGGCGATGACCCCGAGGAACGCGACCGCGACGAGCCCGGCGACGCGCGAGATGGCGTTGTTGACGGCGGAGGCGATGCCCGACTGGCCGGCCGGGATCTGCGACAGCACCGTCGAGGTGAGCGGAGCCACGGTCACCGACAGGCCGAAGCCGAACAGGACCACGCCGGGCACGACCTGCCACCAGACGTCGATCGGATCGGCGACCAGCAGCATCCAGAGGAACCCGCTCGCCGTGATGAGCGGCCCCACCGTCATGAACGGGCGCGGGCCGTGGGTGGCGGCGAGCGTGCCGAACAGGGTCGAGAACAGCAGCGACACGATCGTCGTCGGCAGGGTGACGAGCCCGGCCAGGGTCGCCGTCAGACCCGCCAGCTCCTGCACCACCAGGGGGATGGTCAGGGTGCCGAGGCTGAGGGCCGCGTAGATGCCGACGGTGGCCAGGTTGCCGACGGTGAAGGTGCGGGTCCGGAACAGCGTCAGCGGCATCATCGGAGCGGGTGAGCGGCGCTCCCACCAGACGAAGGCGGCGAGCGCGGCGAGGCCGACCACGAGCGGCGTGACGACGAACCAGGTGCCGAACCCGACGCGCTGCCCCTCGATGAGCGCGAAGACCGGTCCGGCGAGGCCCACCGCGGCCAGCACGGCGCCCACGACGTCGACCCGCGGGGGAGCACCGTCGCGCCCCCGGTGGGCGTCGCCGGGCAACCGGGTCATCAACACGAGGGTGAGGACGACCGGCACGACGACGACGGCGAACACCCAGCGCCAGCCGAGCGTGTCGACGAGCGCGCCCCCGGTCAGCGGACCGATCAGGAACGCGACGCCGGTCCAGGCCGTCCAGCTGCCGATGGCCTTGCCCTGTGCCGGGCCGCTGAAGGTCGAGGTGATGAGGGCGAGGCTGCTCGGCACGAGGAGGGCCGCGGTCACGCCCTGCAGGGCCCGGGCGGCGATCAGCAGGCCCGGGTCGGGGGCGAGGGCGGCGAGCACGCTCGTCACGGCGAAGCCGATCAGGCCCGCGCGCAGCACCCGCACCCGGCCGAACGTGTCGCTGAGCGAGCCGGCCACGAGCATGAGCGATCCGAGCGTCAGCAGGTAGGCGTCGACGACCCACTGCTGCAGGGCGAGGCCCGCGCCGTCGTCGGCCGTCGCGCCGCCTCCCGTGCCGGTGCCGAGTTCGCGGGCGATCGCGGGTAGCGCCACGGTGACGATCGAGCCGTCGAGGAACGCCACGAACGAGGCCAGCACGGCGACCACGAGGACGACCCGCCTGCCGCGCAGGGTCGCGGCGTCGCTCGGGGCGGGGGGAGGTGTGCTCATGCTGCACTCAACACCCGACGGGCGCCGATCGATGCCCCGTCGTCCGACGGCCCGGCCTCAGCCCTCGCGGACGACGTCGTCCGGCGACTTGTCGGGCCGCCACCCGCGCCAGCTCGGCTGCCGCAGCCGCCCGGTCGAGGTCCACTCGGCGATCGACACCTCGCCCACCCGCGACGGGGTGACCCAGTGGGCGCCGCGGGCGTCCACGGCGGGCACACCCACCAAGGGGCTGGTCTTCCGCTCGGCCGCGCGCAACGCCGGCAACAGTTCGTCGAGCTCGCGGTCGGTGAACCCCGTGCCGACCCGGCCGACGTAGTGCAGCCCGTCCTCGCCCGGGACGCCCATCAGGAGTGAGCCGACGCCGTCGGCCCTCCGGCCGGCACCGGGGCGCCAGCCCGCGATCACGACCTCCTGCGTCTGGTGGTGCTTCATCTTGATCCAGGCGCGGGACCGTCGACCGGCGCTGTAGGTCGCGTCGCGCCGCTTGGCGACCACGCCCTCGAGTCGCAGGCGCTTCGAGGTGGCGACCGCCGCCTCCAGGTCCCCGTCGAACGCCGGGGGCACGTCGACGGCCCCGCCGCTCTCGACGATCCGCTCGAGCACCTCACGCCGGTCGTCGTACTCGTCCTTCACGAGCGAGCGCCCCTCGGCCCGCATGACGTCGAACAGCAGCAGCTTCACCGGCGCGCCCGCGGCGGCTCGCGCCACGTCGCGCGAACGCGTCAACCCCATGCGCGTCTGGAGCAGGCCGAAGTCGGGGCAACCCTTCTCGTCGACGGCCACGATCTCGCCGTCGAGCACCGCGCCTCCTTCGCCGTCGACCCGCTCCGCCAGCACCTGCAGCTCGGGGTAGGCCGGGGTCAGGTCGTTGCCGTTGCGGCTGGTCAGCGTGACCGCGCCGTCGTGGACGACCGCCACGGCGCGGATGCCGTCCCACTTCATCTCGAACGCCCAGCCGCCCTCGGAGACGTCGTGCGCGTCGCCCGTCGTCGCCAGCATCGGCGCGACCGGGTCGGGTGCCGCGAACTCCTGCTTCCCGTCGCGAGCCGAGGAGGCGCGGCCCGACCCTCCGGGGGAGCCGCCGGTCGCGTGCGCCGTGCGTGAGGAGTTACCGGCGTCGCCTCGCCGATTCGCCCGCGCGGACGGCGGCAACTCCGGAGAACGCGCGTCTTCGGTCGTCTTCCGGGCTCGATGCGGTCGTCCTCCTGAATTGCCGACGGAAGCGCCGTCGTGCGAGCCGACGTCGCCCGCGTCGTCCTTCATGCGGTGGATGAGCCAGTTCGATTCCGCCCGCCCACCGCCGTGGCCGGTGTGGATCAGCGCGACGCGTCGGGTGCCGCGCTGCTCGCCGTGCAGCACGACGATCACCTCCTTGCCCTCCCGCCACTTCTCGAGCTCGTACTCGCCGGAGTCCCAGATGGTCACCTCGCCGGCGCCGTACTCGCCCTTGGCGATCGTGCCCTCGAAGGTGCCGTACTCGAGCGGGTGGTCCTCGGTCTGGACGGCGAGGTGGTTCGTGCCCGGGTCGTCGGGCTCGCCCTTCGGCAACGCCCAGCTGACCAGCACGCCGTCGTGCTCGAGGCGGAAGTCCCAGTGCAGCGAGCTGGCGTGGTGCTCCTGGATGACGAAGCTCGTGCCGTCGGTCGAGGCAGGGGCCTCGGCGGGCACGGGCTCGGCGGTCTTCGACGCGTCGCGCTTCGAGCGGTAGACCTCGAGGCGGTCGCGCACCTTCTCGGAGGGGTCGTGGTCGGGGGCCTCGGTGTTGCGGAAGTCCTCGCCCAGCTCGCCCGAGGGCACCGGCACGTGCGCCGAGACGTCGGCCAGGGGGTCGCCGCGCCGCTTCAGGCGCGAGAGCACGTCGGTGTACTCGAGCTGCGCCAGGGTCTTCGACGCGAGTTCGCGCCAGGTGCGAGGCATCGCCACGGTCGGCCGGGACCGACCCCGCAGCGAGTACGGGGCGACCGTCGTCTTGTTGCCGTTGTTCTGCGACCAGTCGAGCAGCACCTTGCCCCGGCGGTCGGCCTTGCCCATGGTGCTGAGCACGAGGTCGGGGTGGTCGGCCTCCATCGCACGGGCCAGTTCGTGGGCGACCTCGCCGACCTGGGCACTGGTCTGCCTCCCGTCGAGCCGGGCGTACAGGTGCACGCCCTTGCTGCCGCTCGTCACGGGCATCAGCTCGAGGCCCATGCCCTCGACGATCGGCTTGAGCAGCTGCGCCACGGCGACGCACTCGGCGAGGCCGACGCCTTCACCCGGGTCGAGGTCCAGCACCAGTCGGTCGGGGTTGCGCTGCGCCCCCTTCGGGCCGAACCGCCATTGCGGCACGTGCACCTCGAGCGCGGCGACCTGCGCCAGCCAGGTGAGCGTCGCGACGTCGTTCACCATCGGGTAGACGTTGGCGTGGTCCTTGTGCTCGAGGGTGTGCCGGGCGACCCAGTCGGGCGCGGAGTCGGGCAGGTTCTTCTCGAAGAACACCTCGCCGTCGACGCCGTTCACCCAGCGCTTGCGGGTGGCCGGCCGCCCCTCGACGTGCGGCAGCATCCACTCCGCGACGGCGGCGTAGTAGCCCAGGACGTCGGCCTTGGTGGTGCCGGCATCTGGGTAGAGCACCTTGTCGAGGTTCGTCAGCTGCAACCGGTGCCCGCCGACCTCGACCGTCTCGCCGCGTCCCTTGCCCGCCATCGCGCGCCTCCCTGTCTCGTGTGTTCCTCGTTCTACCCGGGCGTGGGTCCGTGTCGTCGGCGGCGGGTCGGCGCCGACCCGCCGCCGACGACGGGGACCCGCCGGATCGACCACGGCCCGCCTCCCCGCGGGGCGGGACGACGGGCCGTGGCGTCGTCGGGACGACGGAGCCGAGGAGGCGCGGATCAGACCGCGGGCATCGCTCCGGCGATCGTGATGGTCGCGCCCGAGGTGTAGCTCGACTCCGGGCTCACCAGGTGCACGTACGCGGCGGCGAGCTCGGCGGGCTGGCCGGGGCGACCGAACGGCGCCTGGCCGCCGAACTCCGACACCGTCTCGGCGTCGTCGGAGCCGGGCTGCAGGGGCGTCCAGACCGGGCCGGGGGAGACCTGGTTGACGCGGATGCCCTTGGGCGCGAGCTGCTGCGCGAGCCCTGAGGTGAAGACGCCGATCGCACCCTTGGTGAGCGCGTAGTCGATCTTGTCCGGGCTCGGCTGCGTGCCCTGCACCGAGCCGGTCGTCACGATCGACGAACCGGGCTCGAGGTGCGGGATGGCGGCCTGGGTCAGCCAGAACAGCGAGTAGACGTTGGTCTTGATGGTCGAGTCGATGTCCTCCGTGGTGAGCGTGAGGATGTCGTCGTTGCTCTTCATCCGGCCGGCCACCATGACGAGGGTGTCGAGCCCGCCGAACTCGTCGACGGCCTTCTGCACGAGGTCCTCGCAGTACTGCTCGTCCGAGATGTCGCCGGGGACGAGGACGGCCTTGCGCCCCTCGCCCTCGAGCAGGTCGCGCACCTCCTCGGCGTCCTTCTGCTCGCTGGGAAGGTAGCTGAGCACGAGGTCGGCGCCCTCGCGGCTGAGCGCGATCGCGGCGGCGCGACCGATGCCCGAGTCCGCGCCGGTGACGACGCCGCGGAAGCCGGTGAGGCGCTCCTTGCCGACGTAGCTGGTCTCGCCGTGGTCGGGCTTGGGGTCCATCTTCCAGGCCTCGCCCGGCAGCGACTGCTCCTGCTTCGGGAACGGCGGCGCGGGGTAGAGGTCGACCGGGTTCTTCTTGTCGTATTGGCTCATGACGTCCACGGTGCCCTCGCCGCGCCTCGGCCGCTCGGGGGTCTGTACCCCACCGGTGGTCATTCGGAGCGCACGCGGAGAAAGATGAGCGTCATGCGATCGATCTGGAAGGGCGCGATCACGTTCGGGCTCGTCAACGTCCCCGTCAAGTTGTACAGCGCCACCGAGGACCACGACGTGTCCCTGCACCAGGTGCACGACGCCGACGGTGGCCGCATCCGGTACCAGCGGAAGTGCGAGATCTGCGGCAAGGTCGTCGACTACGAGCACATCGACAAGGCGTACGACGACGGCGACCGCACCGTGGTGATCACGGGTGACGACCTGAAGTCGCTGCCCGAGGAGCGCTCGCGCGAGATCGACGTGCTCGAGTTCGTCCCGAGCGACCAGGTCGACCCGATCATGCTCGACCGCAGTTACTTCCTCGAGCCGGACGGCACCTCGCCCAAGGCCTACGTGCTGCTGCGCCGGACCCTCGAGGAGACCGACCGCACGGCCATCGTCCACTTCTCGCTGCGGCAGAAGACCCGGCTCGCCGCCCTGCGCGTCCGCGGCGACGTGCTGATGCTGCAGACCCTGCTCTGGGACGACGAGGTGCGCGAGGCACGGTTCCCGGCGCTCGAGAAGCAGACGCGCGTCAGCGACAAGGAACTCGACATGTCGTCGTCGCTCGTGGACTCGTTGAGCGACGACTTCGAGCCCGCGGACTTCAGCGACGACTACCAGGAGCAGTTGCGACAGCTGATCGACGCGAAGCTGGAGGAAGGCGAGTCGCTCGACACGGACGCCACCTTCGGCGAGAAGCCGGAGGACGACGACGAGGGCGGCGAGGTCATCGACCTGATGGAGGCGCTGCGTCGGTCGGTCGAGAAGAACCGGTCGGGCGGACATCCGAAGCCGACCAAGAAGGCCGCGTCGACGTCGGCGACGAAACCCGCCGCGAAGAAGTCGCCTGCGAAGAAGGAGCCCTCGAAGAAGGAGTCCTCGCGGTCGACGTCCGGAGGGTCGGGTTCCGCGGCGAGGAAGAAGCCCGCCTCGTCCGCCTCCGGCAAGAAGGCGGCCCCGAAGAAGAAGGCCGGCTGACCGCGACGGTCAGTGTTCGCGGAGCGCCTCGATCAGGTCGGCCTTCTTCAGGTCGGAGTAGCCGGTCACGCCGAGTTCCTTCGCGCGTGCCTTGAGTTCCTCCACCGTCCAGTCGTCGTACGACCCGGACTTCCCGCCCTTGGCGGCCACCTTCTTCTCGCTGTTGCCCTTCTGGGCGGCGGCGTTCGAGATGCGCGCGGCCTTCTCCTTCGACGCCCCCTCGTCGCGGAGTGCCTCGTACATGTCGGGGTTCTTCAGCTGCGGGGGAGTCTCGTCCTTCGGCGTCATGCGCCCGACCGTACGCCCGGCGCGGCGGCTTGTCGCACCCCTAGGCGCCGAACTGCCAGCCGGTGACGTCGGGGTGGTCCTCGCCGTGCTCGTAGGCGTACGCCCGGGCCGCCTCGCGCCGCGACTCGACGTCCGCCACCAGCTCGGGGTGCTCGTCGGCCAGGCCCGGTACGCGGTGGAGCACGTCGAGCACCAACCGGTAGCGGTCGATGTCGTTGAGCATGGCCATGTCGAACGGCGTCGTGGTGGTGCCCTTCTCCTGGAAGCCGCGCACGTGCAGGTTCGCGTGGTTCGTGCGGCGGTAGGTGAGCCGGTGGACGAGCGACGGGTAGCCGTGGAAGTCGAAGACGATCGGCTTCGAGGTCGTGAAGAGTGCGTCGAAGTCGTCGTCCGTGAGGCCGTGCGAGTGCTCCCTCGCGTCCTGCAGCCGCATCAGGTCGACCACGTTGACGACGCGCGTGGTCAGGGACGGCAGCACCTGACGGAGCAGGTCGGCGGCCGCCACGGTCTCGAGGGTCGGCACGTCGCCCGCGCAGGCCAGCACCACGTCGGGGTCGACCCCGTCGACGGGAGTCCCCTCGGTGCCTGCCCACTCCCAGATGCCGACGCCGCGTCGGACGTGCTCCTCGGCCTCGGGCAGCGACAGCCAGGCGGGGGATTCCTGTTTGCCGGCGACGATCACGTTGACCGTGTCGGTCGTGCGGAACGCGTGGTCGGCGACGGCGAGCAGCGTGTTGGCGTCGGGGGCCAGGTAGATGCGCACGAGGTGCGCCTGCTTGTTGACGACGACGTCGAGGAACCCGGGATCCTGGTGCGAGAAGCCGTTGTGGTCCTGCCGCCAGACGTGCGACGACAACAGGTAGGTGAACGACGAGATCGGCGCGCGCCAGTCGATCTCGTCGGCACTCTCGAGCCACTTCGCATGCTGGTTGAACATCGAGTCCACGATGTGCACGAAGGCCTCGTAGGTGTTGAGCAGCCCGTGGCGCCCGGTCAGCAGGTAGCCCTCCATGAGTCCCTGCAGCAGGTGTTCGCTCAGCACCTCCATCACGCGGCCGCTTCGGGCCACGTGCTCGTCGTCGGGCCAGATGTCGGCCGCCCACACCCGCTCGGTCACGTCGAACACCGGGTCGAGTCGGTTGGACACCGTCTCGTCGGGCCCGAAGAGACGGAAGGTCGACGGGTTGTCGCGCACGATCTCGGCGAGCCACCGGCCGAGGACGCGTGTGGCCTCGGCCTGGGTGCGGCGATCGTCGGAGGTCTCGACCGCGTGCGCACGGTAGTCCGTGAGGTGCAGGTCACGACGCACGAGACCACCGTTGGACGCCGGGATCGCGCTCATGCGCTTCGCTCCCCGCGGGCGGAGTCCGTCGAGCCAGGCCACCGGCCGACCCGTCTCGTCGAAGAGCTCGTCGGCGCCGTACGACCGCATCCAGTCGTCGAGCTGCGCCCGGTTACCGTCGTCCTCGCGCACGCCGCTGAGCGGCACCTGGTGTGCGCGCCAGGTGCCCTCGACGCGCTCGCCGTCGACGACCTTCGGGCCCGTCCACCCCTTGGGGGTCCGCAGCACGATCATGGGCCACCGCGGGCGTGCGGTGCCGTCGCCGTCGCGGGCCTCCCGCTGCAGCTCGTCGATGCGGAGGAAGGCGTGGTCGAGGGCGGCGGCCATGCGCTCGTGCACCCGCATCGGGTCCTCGCCGTCGAAACCGCCCGCGACGACGAGCGGCTCGTATCCGTAGCCCCGCATCAGCTCGAGCAGTTCGCCCTCGGGGATGCGCGAGAGCACCGTCGGGTTGGCGATCTTGTAGCCGTTGAGGTTGAGGATCGGCAGCACGGCCCCGTCGTGTCGGGCGTCGAGCAGCTTGTTCGCGTGCCAGCTCGTCGCCAATGGCCCGGTCTCGGCCTCGCCGTCGCCGATGACGCAGACGGCCACCAGGTCGGGGTCGTCGAGCACCGCACCGTAGGCGTGGCTCAACGAGTACCCGAGTTCACCGCCCTCGTTGATCGACCCCGGGGTCTCGGGTGCCGCGTGCGACGGGATGCCGCCCGGGAACGAGAACTGCGTGAAGAGCTTCTGCAGTCCCGCCGCGTCTTGCGTCACCTCGGGGAACAGCTCGCTGTAGGTGCCCTCGAGGTACGTGTTGGCGACCATGGCCGGCCCGCCGTGCCCCGGGCCGCAGACGTACAAGAGGTCGCGGTCGTCGCGCCGGATCACGCGGTTGAGGTGCGCGTAGACGAAGCTCAGCGCGGGCGACGTGCCCCAGTGGCCGAGGAGGCGCGGTTTGATGTCGTCGCGCGCGATCGGCCGCGTGAGCA
Source organism: Frigoribacterium sp. ME-P-080 (assembly GCF_030209595.1). Classification (NCBI taxonomy): domain Bacteria; kingdom Bacillati; phylum Actinomycetota; class Actinomycetes; order Micrococcales; family Microbacteriaceae; genus Frigoribacterium; species Frigoribacterium sp. ME-P-080. The sequence goes on along the minus strand of NZ_JARVRR010000010.1, from coordinate 111,413 downwards.
GCGCGTTGTCCATCAGGTAGATCTGCCCGACGGTCAGGTAGTTGGCGGCCCGCCACCACGCGTCGACGAGAGCGAGGTCGTCGGGGGTCGCCGGTGGCATCGGCGTCGAGTGGTCGTTCGTCACTGGCCCTCCATGTCGTCGGTGGTGCCCTCACGGCTCATCTCGTCGATGGTGATCGCCGCGTTGACGAGGGCGAGGTGGCTGAGGCCCTGCGGCACGTTGCCGAGGAACTGCCCGTCGTCGGCGCTGATCATCTCGGTCAGCAGGCCCACGTCGTTCGGCTGCTGCACGAGCTGGTCCATCAGCTCGACCGCTTCCTCCTGACGGCCCACGCACGCCAGGGCGCTGGCGAGCCAGAAGGCACAGGCCACGAACGTGCCTTCCTCCTGATCGACCTCGCTGTAGCGGAACAGCAGGGGGCCGGCCGAGAGCCCGCGCTGCATCGCGTCGATGGTGCGGGACATGCGCTCGCCGCGGTCGAAACCGCTGGGGGCGTGCAGCAGCACCGACGCGTCGAGCTTCTCGCTGCCCGGGTACATGACGTACGAGCCGATCTTCTCGTTCCAGCCGTGCTCGGCGACCCAGTCCTCGATCAGGTCGCGGTTCTTCCGCCAGAAGACGACGTCCTCGGGGTCGGGGTGCATCTGGCCGACCTCGGTGAGGTGCAGGGCGGCGTCGATGGCCTGCCAGCAGCCCATCTTGCTGCTCACGTAGTGCTGCTCGTCCGGCAGCTCCCACATGCCCGAGTCCTTCTCCTGCCAGCGGCGGCAGGCGTCGTCGGCGAAACCGGCGAGCAGGTCGCCGGTGGACTCGTCGAGGATGTTGCCGTCGGCCGCGTACTGGCTCATGATCGCCAGGATGTCGGCGTAGGTGCCGAGCTGCAGCTGCTCGCCCGCCGGATTGCCCTTGTAGACCGGGCCGATGCCGCGCCAGCCCTCGGACCCCGTCTCGTGGGTGCCGTCCGGCACCGAGCCGTCGAGGTTGAGGAAGATGTGCATCGTGCGGCCGTTGGCCTTGAGCGCCGAGAGCAACCACGAGACGGCTGCCTGGGTCTCTTCTCGCAGGCCGAAGCGGACGAGCGCGTTCACCGTGTAGGCCAGGTCGCGTACCCAGGCGAAGCGGTAGTCCCAGTTCTTGTCCCCGGTGAAGTTCTCGGGCAGGGCCGCCGTGGCGGCTGCCGCGATCGCGCCGGTGGGGCTGAAGATCAGCAGCTTGAGCGCGAGGGCGCTGCGCTGCACGGCGTCGGACCACGGGCCGTCCCAGTTGAACTCGTCCGACCAGGTCTGCCAGTTGCGGACCGTGCGGTCGATGCCCTGGTCGACCACGTGCGGGTCGGGCAGGTGCAGGGGTTCGTCCTCGACGCCGCAGAGACAGATCAACGAGCGCGACCCCTCGTGGGTGGTGAACTCGCCCCAGAACCGGTGCGGCCCGCCGTGGGCCTCTCCGTCGCCGGGTTCGACCGAGTCGAGGCGGCCGTGCTCGAAGCCGACGAGCGCCAGGTTGATGTCGGCGGCGCGCAGGACCGGCCCGTGCAACGTGTCGACCCGGCGAATCGGGTGCGTGCCGAACGTGTTGCCCGGGATCACCGCCCAGCGCATGGCGACCGACCCCGTCACGCCCTCGATGCGGCGGGCGAGCTCGGCCCAGGGCAGCCGACCGGCGATGCCCGTGACGAGGGCGTCCGTGATCTCGACGACGCCCGTGGAGGTGCGGAAGCGGGTCACGAGGACGTTCGTGTTCTCGACGTACTCGCGCTGCACCTCGAAGTCGTCGTCGACGGGACGCAGCTCGATGCGTCCGCCCTTGCCGGCGTCGACGATGCCGGAGAACACCGGGTCGCTGTCCATGTCGGGCATCGGCAGCCAGTCGATCTGGCCGTCGCGGGCGATGAGGGCGACGGTCCGACCGTCGCCGATCGCCCCGTAGGAGCGCAGCGGCACGTAGCCGTCGTCCCGGGGGTCGGGGCGGTGCCATTCGCCGGCGGCGGCCGTCGTCGCGCCGAAGTGGTCGGCCTGGATGTCGTCGGTGGTCTCGAGGGTGTCCGTCACGCCTCCTACGGTGGCCCAGCGCGCCTCCTCGTGCCCGTCCCTCGCAGTGTTCTGTGTGCCAACAACGGCCTCCGTACCCCTGGGGGCGAGAAAAGGAGCCGGTGGACATGTCGGGCGGGTAGACCGGTCGGATGCCTCTTCCGACCGGAACCACGTCCGAGCCCCGCTTGTTCTTCGACGCGAAGGCCACGCTCGGCGAGAGTCCCGTCTGGGACGTCGACGCCCACGAGCTGGTCTGGACCGACATCACGAACGGCCTCCTGCACCGCACGTCGGCCGACGGCACGAGGGACACGACCGTCGTCGTCGACCCGCCCCTGCCGAGCTTCCAGCGTCGGCGCGGCGGTGGCCTGATCGCGGCCCTCGACGACACCGTCGTCGTCATGCGGGACGACGGGACCGAGCAGCGGACGATCGCGACCGTCGACCACGCCGACGAGCGCCTGCGCCTCAACGAGGGCAAGTGCGACCCGTTCGGCGCCTTCGTCGTCGGTGCGACCGACCCCGAGGGCAGCCCCGTGGCCGGTCTCTACCGCGTGGCCCCGGACGGCACGCTCACGCAGCTCCGCGACGACTTCGCCACGACCAACGGGTTCGAGTGGAACGACGACGGCAGCGAGATCTACCTCACCGACACCGGCGACGACACGATCTACCGAGCCTCGTGGGATGCCGACGGCACCCTGGGCGAGCTCGTCCCGTTCTCGTCCCAGGGCGCCCACGACGGCCTGGCCCGCGACGAGCGGGGAGAGTTCTGGGGTGCCATCTACGGCGAGGGCAAGGTGGTGCACCTGGACGTCGACGGTGGTCTCGTCGACGAGATCACCCTCCCGGTGCCGAACGTCACCGGCATCGGCTTCGGTGGTGACGACCTGCGGACGTTGTTCGTGCTGTCGGCCCGCGAGGGGCTGAGCGACGAACAGCTCGAGGAGTTCCCGCTGAGCGGCGGCATCTTCGCGCTGGACCTCGACCGGGCGGCTCGCCCGCCGTTCCTGTTCGGCTGAGACCGCCGCCCGTGCGGGCGGGCCCCCCGGGGACGCCCGGCCCGTCGCCCCTGCGACGACCCTCCGACGCGACGACGCCCGCCCGGTCAGCCGATCGGGCGGGCGTCGTCGTGCCGACGGCGCGTCCTCAGATGCGCCCCACGAGCTCGTCGCGCGGCACGACGCCCGCCGCGATGACGGTGCGGGCCGCGTCACGCGCCTCCTCGACGTTCCAGAGCAGCACGCCCTCGACCGCGCCGTCGTCGCCCAGGTAGTACGCCACGGCCTCGCCCTCGCCCTTGTCGTCGACGATCGTCTCGAGCGACGCGTCGAGCGTGCCGACGGCCTCGTACGAGAGGTCGAAGACCTTCGAGTAGTAGTACGGCGTGTGGTCGTAGACCTCGTCGGCGCCGGTCATGTTGCGACCGACGACGGGGCCCTGCGACTTCGCGTTGTCGACGTGCTCGACGCGGCGGCGCCCGAGGATCGCGTCCGGGTACGAGGCCACGTCGCCGGCGGCGAACACGTTCGGGTCGCTCGTCCGCAGGTGCTCGTCGACCACGATGCCGTCGTCCACGGCCAGACCCGCGTCGGCCGCGAGCTGGTCGTCGACCGAGATGCCGAGCCCCACGACGACCGCGTCGGCGTCGAGGGTCGAGCCGTCGTCGAGCCGGAGGTGGACGCCGGCGTCGTCGGCCGTGCCGCTCTCGACGCGACGTCCGCGCGCCAGCTCGACCCGCGCCTCCTCGAATCTCTTCTCGAACGACGAGGCGAGGGACGCGGGGAACACCGATCCGCCGAGCACGTCGTCGGGGAAGACCAGCGTCACGCGGGTGTCGTTCTGCACGAGGGCCGCGGCGAGCTCGGTGCCGATGTAGCTGCCGCCCACGACGACGACGTGCCGGCCGCCGCCCGAGAGCGAGCGGAGTCGGCGGTAGTCCTCGGCGGTCCGGAAGTACACGACGCGGTCGTCGTCCGGCAGGTCGAGGGCGACGGGGCTGCCTCCGGTGGCGAGCAGCAGGGCCCCGTAGCCGATCACGTCGCCGCGGTCGGTGGTCACGGTGCGGGCCTCGCGGTCGATCGACTCGACGAGCGTGCGCAGCCGGATCTCGGCACCCGAGTCGGCGACGGTGCCGAGAGCGTTGTCGGCCTCGGTGTAGTCGGGGTCGGTCCAGAGCTTCTTCGACAGCGCCGGGCGCGTGTACGGCGCGTCGACGTCGGCGCTGACGATCAGCACCGACGCGTCCGGGGTGGTGTCGTGGATGGCCTTCGCGGCGGCGTCGGCGGTCATGCCGCCGCCCACGATGACGTGGTCGAACGATTCGGTCATGGGGTCGTCCTCTCGACGAGAGAGGGCACCGCCCGGGAGGCGCGGGTGGCGCGCTCCCGGACGGTGCCCTCGTGAGGTGGTCGGGTCAGTTGGCGACGGCGCCGACGCGGTCGAGGCCCTCGGCCGCGGCGTCCTCGTCACGCTGACGCGTGTCGTCCTGGCGGGCGTCCTTCTCAGGGTGGCGGTTCTCGGCGCCGGTCATCCAGGCGAGCTGCTCGAGGCGCTCGAGGATGCTGTGCAGCACGTCGGCCGTCGTGGGGTCCTCGTCGTCGACGTCGTCGTGGACCGTGCGCATCGTGCCGGTGACGGCGTACATGCGGTCGACGATGAGGTCGACCACCGCGGTGGTCTCGACGGGGCCCGCGGGGAACTCGGGCAGGCTCGTGCCGCGGGTGACGGTCGAGGTGCGGCCGTCGGGGATCAGGTAGACGGCGCGCATGCGCTCGGCCACCTCGTCGCTGAACTCGCGGGCCGCGTCGACGATCTCGTCGAGCTGCAGGTGGAGGTCGCGGAAGTTCGAGCCGAGCAGGTTCCAGTGCGCCTGCTTGCCCTGGACGTGCAGCTCGATGAGGTCGACGAGGACCTTCTGCATGTTGTCGCGGAGTTGGTCGGATCCCTGGAACATGATGTCTCCCGTTCGTCGTGGGTTCGTGCGGAGTCGTCGCACCGGTGGGTGCGACGTGGACGGTAGACCGTGGGCCCGGGCGACGGCTCAGCCTTCGGGGGACAGCTCGACCGACGACGGGTGGGGACGCCGGGGCGCGTCGGCCCGAGGGGTCGCCGGCGCAGGCCGTCCCGAGCCGGTCCAGGGGGTCGCTCGCCGCCGTGATCCACTCGTGATCGAGGGTGCTGGAGCCCGGACCGTACTGGATGGTATGTTCGCCTGCATCGGCACCGAAGCCGACGCCCGGCCGTGGGTACCCGATCCGTGGCCATGCTCTGAGGGGGGCTGACATGGCACGAGCGGTACCCGGACGCGCCGACCGTCACGGTTTCGACGCGGTCGAGATCACGAGGCTGCGACGAGAGATCGAGAGCGCCTGGGGGGCGTTCGACGACATCGAGCAGATGGACTTCGCCCACCGGGTGAGGGTCGTCCACGGGCTGACCGACTCCCTGCCGGACGCGGCGAGCGCGGCGGCCCGCGCGGGGCTCGGGCGACTCGCCCTGGCGCTGCTCGACGACGCGTCGGAGTTCCCGCCGCCGTGGGCGTCGATCTGCGGCCGCTGGGACGTCACGCTCGAGATGGCCCGGGCCGCGGTCGAGTCGATCGCCTGGCCGGAGGGCGAGCCCTGGGGCGAGCTGCCCCTGGTGGGCACCGCCGCCTGACGTCGCCTAGCGTGGCGGCATGAGCTCCACACCGTCGCGTGGCCACGGACGTCGCCGGGTCGGCCTCTGGCGCTTCGTCCGCACGGTCGTGCTCGACTACCGGTACGTCTGGTGGGTGCACCTCGTCCCGCGGTCGGGCCGGGTGGTGCCGCGTCGCTACCGTGACGGCGACCGTGAGCCCGTCCTGCTGCTGCCCGGCGTCTACGAGACCTGGCGCTTCCTCCGACCCGTGGCCGACCGGCTGAACGATCGGGGTCACCCGATCGTCGTGGTGCCCGGCATGGGCCACAACCGTCGTCCGATCGCGGCCACCGCCGAGGTGGCCCAACGCATCCTCGACGCCCACGACCTGCGGGACGTCGTCGTGCTGGCCCACAGCAAGGGCGGGCTCGTCGGCAAGACCATGATGGTCTCGACCGACGCCGAGCGACGCATCACCCGCATGGTGACGGTCAACAGTCCCTTCTCGGGGTCGCGCTGGGCGAGGGTGCTGCCGGTCAGGGCGCTGAGGCCCTTCTCGCCCCGGGACGCCGACCTGTTGCGGCTCGCGGGACAGCGTGAGGCGAACGGGACCATCACGTCGATGGCGTCGCGGTTCGACGCCCACGTCACCGAGGGCAGCGTCCTGCCGGGGGCCGTCAACCTCGAGTTCCCGGTCGACGGCCACTTCCGGCCGCTGGGCCACGCGCGGTGCGTCGCGATGATCGTGCGCGAGGTCGAGGCCGGGGCGGGCTCGGCGGCGTCGGCCGAGGCGTCCTAGCCCTCGACCCAGCCGAGGGCCCGCAAGGTCTCGTGGGGCCGTTCGACGTGGGCGAAGTGCCCGCAGTCGGCGAGGAGGGTCGTCCGGGCGTGCCGCACGACGTCGGCCAGGCGGTCGAGGTCGGACGACCGGGCGAAGACGTCGTCGGCTCCGCTGACGGCGGCGACGTCGCACTCGATGCCTCGCCACCGGGTCGCGTCGTACCCCTGCCCCGACCTCGACGCCGCCAGGAAGCCCCGGGGCCTGAGCTCGGCCACGAACGCCTCGAGCACCGAGCGTGGGACGCGGTCGACGTGGCGGAAGACGGGTGACGACAGTGTTCGCAGCAGTCCGATGCGGGCCGCGCCGCGCAGCAGGGACGCGGAGGCGCGGGGCAGCACCCCGAACGCCGCGCGCAGCAGCGTGAAGGCCGGCAGCCGCACGAGGCCCCGCACCGGGTGCGTCACGGCGTCGATCGCCGAGAAGGACGTGGCCGACACGACCGAGACGCTGAGCACCAGGTCGGGTCGGACGGCCGCCAGGTGCAGGGCGACGAACGCGCCCATCGAGTGACCGACGAGGTCGAACTCGGTGACGCCCAGCGCCTCGGCGACCTCGACCACCACGGCGGCGGCCGACTCGACGTCGAGGCCCGGGTCCGGCTCGGGCGAGGCGCCCCACCCCGGCAGGTCGATGAGCACCGGGCGGGAGACGACCGCGTCCACCTCGCGGGCGGCCTGCAGCAGGGGGGTCCACGTCGTCCACGAACCAGCCGCCCCGTGCAGCAGGACGGTCGCCCGGCGGCGCGAGGACCGGTCGGCCGACGCCGTCGCGTGGTGCACGACCGTCCGGCCGTGTGCCGTCTCGATCGTCGAGCGGGTGAGCCCGAGGGCACCGGGCTCGGTCACCAGCGCGAACGGGGCGTAGCGGTCGAGGGTCGGGTCGGCCACCCCTGTCGCCCGGCCCCGTCGCATCGTCGGATGCTACCCGATGATCTCCTCGCGCACGCGGCGCAGGTCCTCGAGCAGCGACCCGACCAGCACCCAGTTGTCCGGGTCGGGGCGCAGCACGCTCACCGGCGACGTGAGCGCCGGGCCGTCGTCGTGCCCGGTGCCCGTCGCGGGACCGCCGGTGGCGTCGGGGAGGCGGGAGGCGCGCCCGGCCGGCAGCGCCTCCTCGGTGGTCCGCGCCAGCAGGCGCACGTCGTGGGCGGCTCGTCGGAGGTCTTCGGCGATGCTCTGCACCACGGGGTCGTCGGACAGCCCGGGGTCGTAGTTGTCGTGGACCGACCGCACCATGCCGACCACCCGGTTGACGAGCACGGTGAGGCGCCGCAGCAGCGCCGCGTCGGCCTCGAGGACGCTGCGGTTGCGGCTCGCACGGGGGTTGAGCTGGAGGCTCTCCTCGCCCGCGGTGACCGCGTCGACCGCCCGGGCCTGGGCCACCCTGAGCTCGCGGGCCCTGGTCAGGCCCGTGGCGAGCCGCGACCCGTCGACCGGTTCGTCGAGCACGGCGGCGGTCTCGTCGAGCACGGACGCGATGTCGCGCGCGAGCCGTCCGACGGCGAGGTGCGCGGGGGCGAGGGCGACGGGAGGCACGATCAACGCGTTGATCGCGAGCGCGATGGCCGCACCGATGATCGTCTCTAGCACCCGGTCGAGCGCGTAGTCGGGGGTCTGGGCGCCGATCGCCAACACGAGCATCGCCGAGATCGGCACCTGGTTCGCCGAGCTCGGCGTGAGCCGGAAGGCCCAGGCCACGAGCAGGCTCACCACGACGATCGCCAGCACGATCCAGGTCGCGTCGCCGAACAGCTGGCCGGCCGCGAAGGCGATGAGCACGCCGGCGATGACGCCGACGCTGCGCTCGAGGCCGCGCACGAACGACTGGTTGACGCTCGGCAGCACCACGAGCAGGGCCGCGATCGCGGCGAAGATCGGCAGGGGCTGCTGCAACAGGGCCACCGAGGCGAACCAGGCCGCCATCACCGCGACGCTCGTCTTCACCACCTGGAGCAGGGGCGTGCGCTTCGTCTGCCGGATGCGCGAGACGACCTTCACGCCCTCCAGGGTAGACGGGGAGGCGCCGCCCGCGTCGCTACGTCGCGACAGGTCACGAAACGGTCACCCCGCCCGCGCCTCCCCACCGATCGGTCCGGCTGCTGGTTGACTGCGTCCTCGTGTGGCCCAACTCCGCCGAGGTGCTCCCCGCCGCGTTCGCGAACTCGGGGCTGACCGTCGTCGCCTTCCGACCCCACTCGGTCGAGCCCTCGGGCGCCGGGTTCCTCTACGGCTACGAGGTCGACACGGTCGACCCGGTCGGCGCGACCTCGACCGTGCTGACGTTCATCGACACCGACACCCGGGCCGCCGACGAGTCCTCGGTGCTCACCCGCGACCCGACCACCGGTCAGCCGCTCGCCGTCTGGGCCTACCCGGCCGACCCGATGCTGCCGGCGCTCGCCGGGGCCACGTATCCCGACCGGGTGGCCGACGCGCTCGCGGCGCTCGGCGTCGTCGTCACCGAACCGCGGCTGAGCGTCGCGGCGTACCGACCCGGCAAGCGCGCCGTCATCCGACTCGATGCCGCCGAGACCACCGTCTTCCTCAAGGTGGTCCGCCCCGACCGGGTGGCACCGATCGTCGCCCTGCACGAGGCGTTCCGGGCGCAGGGGCTGCCGGTGCCCGCCGTGCTCGCCTCGCGGGCGGACGGCCTGCTCGTCCTCGAACGCGTCCCGGGGGTGCCGGCCGGGCAGCGCGTCGTCGAGCTCGTCGACGACCCGCGGTTCGTCGAGCAGATGGTCGACCTCGGCACGCGCATCGCCCGCGTCGACGTGGTGGCGCGGGCGCAGTCCGACGCCCTCGACCACGGAGCCTGGCACCGCTCGACGCTGCGCGCCGCGCTGCCCGACCGGGCGACCGAGATCGACGGCCTCTACGACGAGATCGACCGGCGCCGCGCCTCATCCGCCTCGGACGCCCTCGCCGTGATCCACGGCGACCTGCACCTCGAGCAGCTCTTCGTGCACCCGTCCGAGCCGTGGCGGGTCACCGGTCTGCTCGACGTCGACACCGCGGGGCTCGGGCACCCGGCGCGCGACGCGGCGGCCCTCGTCGCCCATCTGGTCGTGACGGGACAGTGGCACCGGGGCAACGGCGACGAGGCCCAGGCCCGGGCCTGCGAACGCCTCGCCGACGACGTGACGCGCGCCTGGGTCGAACGCCTGCCCGGCCTGGCCGACCGGCTCGCGCCGGGCGTCGCGTCGCAGCTGCTCGCCCACGCCGGCGGACAGGCCACGCTCGGCACCGACACGGGCCGCCGCAAGGCCGTCCAGCTGATCGGTGCCGCCGCGGGCACCCTCGCCCGCCCCGCCTGACAGCCCGCCCCTCCGCCGCCCACCCACGGACGGGTCCGCCGCGCACCCACGGACGGGCGGACGGGCCTACCGTGGCGCGCAGCACCCACCCGCGCACCCGGAGGCCCCCATGCCGTCACCCTGGCTCGACGCCGCTCCCGACGTCACCACCGACAGGATCGACCCCGAGACCGTCTACGACGACGTGATCGTCGGCGGGGGCCTGACCGGACTCGTCACCGCCTTGCTGTTCGCGCGTCGCGGTCACCGGGTCGCCGTCCTGGAGGCGCGCACGGTCGGCAGCGTCGCGAGCGGCAGCGGGTCCGCGTCGATGTCGCTGCTGCAGGGCAGGCAGCTCCAGCGCATCCGCACGAACACCTACCAGAGCGTCGTCGACGCCTACGTCGCGGCCAACCGGGCGGGCTTCGACTGGATGGTCGACTACCTCGACGAGGCCGGCGTCGAGGTCGAGCGCCGGGACGCCTTCAGCTACGCGACGACCCGGGCCGGGCTCGCCACGGTCGACGACGAGTACCTCGTCGCGAGGAAGGCCGGCCTCCCCGTCGTCAAGGAGTTCGGCCTCGACCTCCCGTTCGGCACGACCGGCGGACTCCGGTTGCCCGACCAGGCGCAGTTCGACCCCGTGCAGGCGATCGTCGCGCTGGTGGCGGACGTCCGGGCGCTCGGTGGCGTCGTCGTCGAGGGGGTGCGCGTCACCGGCGTCGACGCGACGAATCCGACGGTGACCCACAGCGACGGTCCCGACGTCCGCGGCCGCCGCGTGCACGTCACGACGGGCAGCCCCGTGCTCGACCGCGGCCTCTACTTCGCCAAGCTCCGCAGCGAGCGCTCCTACGGCCTGGCCTTCGAGGGCGTCGACGACCTGCCGGACGGCATGTACCAGGCGGTCGACGGCCCCACCCGGTCGTTCTCCGCGGTGGGCGACCGCCTCGTGACCGGCGGCAACCGGCACCCGGTGGGTCGCGCCTCCTCGACGATCGCGATGGTCGACGACCTCGCCGAGTGGACGACGCGCCACTGGCCGGGTGCGCGGCCGACCCACTCGTGGAGCGGTCAGGACTACGGCACGCCGCACCACGTGCCGTTCGTCGGCTGGCTGCCGCGGGGTCGGGGCCGCATCTACCTCGCGACCGGCTACGAGCACTGGGGGCTGACGAACGCGGTCCAGGCCGCGATGACCCTCGTGTCGGACGTGCTCGGCGACCCGCAGCCCTGGATGACCACGCTGCACGGGCGGGTCACGACGCCGATCGCCATCGCGTCGGGGATCGGCATCAACGCGGCCGACGCGTGGTGGGCGGCCAAGGGCTGGGCCGGCGCGATGACCCGCCGTCTGGTCGCCGTCGCCCCCGCCGAGGGCCAGGGCGAGGTGGGCCGCTCGGGTGGCTTCGCCCCCGTCGCGCGCTCGACCGTCGACGGCGAGGTGTGCACCGTGTCGGCTATCTGCCCGCACCTCGTCGGCATCGTCACCTGGAACGACTCCGAACGGTCGTGGGACTGCCCGCTGCACGGGTCGCGGTTCGCCGCCGACGGCAGCGTGCTCGAGGGGCCGGCGACCCGCGGCCTGCGTCGTCGCGGCTGACGCGTCGTCGGCCCGTCGGGACCGGGCCCCGAGACACGAGGAGGCGCTGGTGGCGTACCGGCGCGTCGTACGCGTAAACTGTCCCCAGCTTCACCGCCCGGGTGTTCTCCGGTCCGCGCCTCCTCCGGTGCGAGTCGACACCTCGGCGTGACGGGGCTTCGGGGCACGTGCCGTCGTCGGACTGCCCGCCACGAAGGTCGCCCGTCGCGAAGCCGGTACAGCTGTCCATCGCGCGGCACCCCGCCCCGCACGCATCCGGCGCGACCCTCTCGGTCGTCGTCCGTCCGGGTCGCCGAGCCTCTCGGCGTCCCGCGCAGCACCCTCCGCCGACACGGCGGCACAGCACCGTCGACGTCCCGCGTCGACCACGAGGAGGAGCCTTGGCTCGACCAGGCCAGCGTCAATCGGGTGGTACCCGCACCGCCCAGCGTCCGAACCGTCGCCGCGAGGTCGACAACGACGGGCTGATCCCCGTCCTCGCCCGTGCGGTGCGCGAGGTCGAGGCCGCCGCGCAACGCGGTCAGGTGAAGCCCTCGAGCCGCACCAAGTTCCAGGTCATCGCCCTGCTCATGCGCGAGGAACGCGCCCGGGTCAAGGTCGACAGGGCCATCAGCGAGTCCGAGCGCGCCGAGCAGATGAAGCGCCTCGACGGCGTCGCCCAGATCCTGGCCAAGACCGCCGCCCGCGACACGTCGCTGATCACCCTGCTGGGCGACGCGGCCACGGTCAGCGAGGCCGCCAAGACGCTCAAGCGCGACATGCAGATGTCGGCCGGGCTCGAGCTCGAGCCCGAGCAGCAGATCATCGTCACCGAGGCGGCGCCGGTCGCGCCGACCTCCGAGCGACAGGTCGTCCCGCAGTCGGTCATCTCGCGGCAGCTGGCGAACCCGTTCCTGCCGCCCGACTTCGCGCTCGCCGAGGTCGCCCGCGAGGCGCACCCGCGCCGGCTCGCGAACTGGGAGCTCTTCGGCCCCCTGTTCAAGTCCTTCGAGTACGGCGCCGGGGGAGGCTCGGCCTGCATGCCGCTGCCCGAGCCCACCACGGTCGACGCCCCCGCGGGCGCCACCCTGATGCACCACCAGGCACAGCTCGTCGAGTCCGCCCGCCAGGGCCACCGCACCTACCTGCTCGCCGACGAGCCCGGCCTCGGCAAGACCGCCCAGGCCCTGCTCGCCGCCCAGGCGGCCGCGGCGTACCCGCTGCTCGTGGTCGTGCCCAACGTCGTCAAGACGAACTGGGCCCGCGAGGTCCAGCTGTGGACGCCGACGCGCACGGCGACCGTCATCCACGGCGACGGCGAGAAGCTCGACGCCTTCGCCGACGTGGTCATCGTCAACTACGAGGTGCTCGACCGTCACGTCGGCTGGCTCGGCGAGCTCGGCTTCAAGGGCATGATCGTCGACGAGGCCCACTTCATCAAGAACAAAGAATCGCAGCGGTCGCGGCACGTGCTGCAGCTCGCCCAGCGCATCCGGTCGCGCACCGCCCACCCGCTGCTCATGGCGCTGACCGGCACCCCGTTGATCAACGACATCGAGGACTTCCGCGCCATCTGGGAGTTCCTCGGCTGGATCGGCGACAAGAAGCCCGCCGCCGAGTTGATGGAGCGCCTCGAAGAGGTCGGCCTGACCCCCGCCGACCCCGGGTTCTTCTCGTCGGCGCGCGAGATCGTGATCGACCTCGGCATCGTCCGTCGCAAGAAGGTCGACGTCGCCTCCGACATCCCCGCCCGCCGCATCGCCGACCTTCCGGTCGAGCTCGACGACGAGGTGGGCCGGTCCATCCGCGACGCCGAACGCGAGCTGGCCCGCCGCATGGTGCAGAAGTACCGCACCGCGCTCACCACCCGCACGTCCGGCGTCCGCGTCGAGGGCATCGATCACGACCTCGTCCGCCAGGTCGCCAAGTGGGAGCTCGAGGACGCCAGCGCGTCGAGCACGGGTGAGAACGTCTTCAGCATGGTGCGCCGCATCGGTCAGGCCAAGGCCGGCCTGGCCGCCGACTACACCGCCCAGCTCGCCCGCAACGTCGGCAAGGTGGTGTTCTTCGCCAAGCACATCGACGTCATGGACGTCGCCGAGGCCACCTTCGCCAAGCGGGGCATCAAGTACTCGTCGATCCGCGGCGACCAGACCCCGGCCGTCCGTCAGCGCCAGATCGACGCCTTCGTGAACGACCCCGAGGTCGAGGTCGTCGTCTGTTCGCTGACCGCGGCCGGCGTGGGGCTCAACCTGCAGGTCGCCTCGAACGTCGTGCTGGCCGAGTTGTCGTGGACGGACGCCGAGCAGACGCAGGCCATCGACCGCGTGCACCGCATCGGCCAGGCCGAGCCGGTCACGGCGTGGCGCGTCATCGCGGCTCAGACGATCGACACGAAGATCGCCGAGCTGATCGACAGCAAGGCCGGCCTCGCCGCCCGGGCACTCGACGGCGACGACTCCGAGGTCGTCGACTCCGTCGACGTGCAGCTCTCGGCCCTCGTCGCCCTGCTCACCGAGGCCCTCGAAGCCTGACCCGCCCTCACCGCGCTGCACCTCGACGCACCGCGCCGCACCGTGCCGCACCGCGCCGCGCCGCGCCGCGCCGCACCGCGCCGCACCGCGTTTCGTGCACGGCCCCCCGACTAGTCACGGTGCCGTGCACGATTCGCGGTGTGGACGCGCGGGAGGCCGGCTCGCTCGAGCCGTGTGACGATCCGCTGCGGACGCGCGAGATCGCGCCAGACGGTTCGTGTCACCCGGTTCACGTAGGGCAGCCCCCTCAGCCGGTCTTCACGGACCTTCTCGAGGACCACGATCTCCTCCGCCGTCAGCCCGTGCCGCATCTCGCGGTCGAGGTACTTCACGAAGCCGTCGAACTCGTCGTACACGCCGTAGGCCTCCCACCCGAAATCGGTGAACCCGATGAGCCCTTCGTCGTCGACGTGCCGTTCCTGGAGACGGGGTGCCGGGAATCCGAGACCGTCCAGGGCGACCCGGTAGACCGATTCACCGGCGGAACCGGCCAGGGGGCTGGCGAACTCGGCGACCCAGGAGGCGCGGGTCGAGCCCCGGACACGGTCTCGTCCCAGCAGGCACGCCTGGTACTCGGCCAGCGTGCACAACCGACGTCGCAGGCAGTGGTCGAGGACGGCCACGGCCTGGCTGCGTGTCCCGCTCAGAGCGACGTCCACGGCCGTCCGGGCCGGCGTGGTCACGAGGAGACCCCGATGAGGGGTGATCTCGTCCGAGAGCAGCGGTGCCGCATGTCTGGTCACGTGCGCACCCGTGTGGGTCCGGGCGCGCGCCGGGTCGGTCGTCGAGACGCGGGCGAGCGGCGGGCCGAGCACAGGCATGCCCCACACCGCGGCCGCCGAGGTGTGGGAGACGACGACCGCGTCACGCATCCGGCCGACCGCGGCCGCCGTTCGGACGGCGTGGCGTTCCTCGCGGCGCAGGCCCCGCCAGGCCGCCGACTCGACGTAGCGTCCGGGCGCGACGCGCACGAGTTCGCCACGCGCGTGGGCTCGGCGTTCCGACGGATCGTCGAACCGCGAGCGGATGAGGAGGGAACGAAGGTCTCGTTCGTGGGTGGTCACGCGTCGATCGTCTCGGGCTCGAGCGGACTCCGGGATCGGATCTCGCCACCCTGTGGAGGGATGCGGGGGACGGCGGAGCGCGGGACGAGAGGCCGTTCTCAGTCGAGGCGAGTTCGGTGGGTCGGAGAACACCCGACCACCGAAGGAGCACCCCATGCCCGAACTCTCCGGCTACGCCCACGTCGCCATCACCGTCTCCGACCTCGACACGAGCCTCGCCTTCTACGAGAAGCTGCTCGGCGCCGGCCCCGTCGGCCGCATCGAACTCGACGGCCTCGATCGCCGCATCTTCTCCGTCGGCAACGGGCAGATCCTCGGGGTGACGGCCTACACCGGGGGATCGAGCGCGGCCTTCGACCCGACCGTCCCCGGGCTCGACCACATCGGCCTGGCCGTGACCGATCGTGACGGCGTCGTCGCCTGGCAGGAGCACGCCACGTCGGTCGGCATCGAGTCCGACCTGCAGGACGCGGACTTCGGCCACGCCCTCATGATCAAGGACCCCGACGGCAACCAGATCGAGTTCTTCGCCCCGCCCGCACAGAGCTGACACGGGCCGCCTGCCGCGACGGCACCGCGTTTCGTGCACTGCACCGCGACTAGACGGTGTGTGGCGCACGAAACGGGGTGCGGAGGCGCGGGGGCCTTTTACCCAGGACGCGCCGGACCGGGCCGCCTGCCGGCATCGCACCGCGTTTCGTTCACCGCACCGCGACTAGAGGGAGCGTGCTGCACGAAACGCGGTGCACTGCATGGCGGGTGCGGCGGGCGGTGCGCGAGGCGCGGGGCGCGGCTTGCAGAGACCGGCAAAGAGTGGCAGAGCGGGGGTCGGCCTCAGCGGTCGCGGGCGGCGGTGAGCAGCTTGCGTTCGTCGGCGGGCTCGAGCCCCGCGCCGTGGGGGCCCGCCGGGCCGGGACGCGAGAGTTCCCACGCGAGGACGTCGCGCAGCGTCTCGTCCACGGGGCGCGGCACGAGCCCGGCGGCCCGGCCCGCGCCTCCTGACCGGGCGCCGAAGCCCGCGTGCGTGGCGACGGGCACCCAGAGGGGCATCGACCGGGGCCCGGCCCACGGCCCGACCCCGTGTGCGTCGAGCCAGGGCTCGTCGACCGGTACGACCTCGCCCGTGTGGCCGGCGACCCGGCGCGCCACCGCGAGGTGGTCGGCCAGCGACTGCCGATCACCCACCGCGTCGAACGTCCCCGAGAGACCTCGCTCGACGGACGCGACGATCCAGCTCGCCAGGTCCCGGACGTCGACCGGCTGCACGTCGAGGCCGGGCACGTCGGGCACGAGCACGGGATCGGGCTCCGAGGACGCGGCGGCCAGGGCGAAGCGCAGCGGCCACCAGCCCGTGCGGCCCGTGTGGTCGCCCGGTCCGCCGATGAGGCCCGCCCGGACGAGCAGTGACCGGTCGGCACCGAACGCCTCGACGACGGCGCGCTCGCCCGCGACCTTCGACCCGCCGTAGTCCGACTCGTCGGCGTCGACGAGGGCCGCCGTCTCGTCCGCGCCGGTGGTCGCGGTGTCGGCGTAGACGCTGACGCTCGAGACGAAGACGAAGGAGGCGCTGGCGGGTTCGAGCACCGAGACGGCGTCACGCACGTGCGACGCGTCGCGGCTCAGGTCGACGACCGCGTCCCAGCGTCGTCCGCCCTCGAGCACGGCGTCGTACGCCCCGGGCGTGCGACGGTCGGCCCGGACGAACGCCGCGCCCTCGGGGACGTCGCCGGACGACCCGCGGGCGAGACACGTGACGTCGTGGCCGCCGGCGAGGGCGGCCTCGACGATCGTCCGACCGAGCCAGGCGGTGCCGCCGAGGATCAGCAGCCGCAGGGGGCGACGTGCCGAGGAGGTCGTGCCGGTCGGGCCCACGACGGCGTCAGAGACCGAGCTTGGCCTGGACGTCGGCGAGCGAGGGGTTCGTGGCCGTCGAGCCGTCGGGGTAGACGATCGTCGGCACGGTCTGGTTGCCGCCGTTGGCCTTCTCGACGATCTCGGCCGTGCCGGGGACCTCTTCGATGTTGACCTCGGTGAAGGCGATGCCCTGCTTGCCGAGTTGCTGCTTGAGGCGGGCGCAGTAGCCGCACCACGAGGTGCTGAACATGGTGATGGTGCCGGACTCGGGGACGTACGTGCTCGCGATGTCGCTCATGACCCCAGGTTAAGCCCGGTCGGCGGTGAGCGCCGGGGGAGTTGTCTGGGAGGCGTACCGGCACGCACCACGAAGGGAACACCATGGCAGACACGGTCGCCGACCAGATCATCGCCCAGCTCGTCACCGCCGGCGTCCGCCGGATCTACGGCATCGTCGGCGACAGCCTGAACCCGATCGTCGACGCCGTGCGTCGCACGGGCGGCTCGGCGAAGGGCGGGATCGACTGGATCCACGTCCGCAACGAGGAGGCCGCGGCGTTCATGGCCTCGGGCGACGCCCAGATGAGCGGCGAGCTCGCCGTCTGCGCCGGGTCGTGCGGCCCGGGCAACCTGCACCTCATCAACGGGCTCTACGACGCCAACCGCAGCCGTGCCAAGGTCCTGGCCATCGCCAGCCACATCCCGAGCACGATGATCGGCTCGGACTACTTCCAGGAGACCCACCCCGACCGCCTCTTCGTCGAGTGCTCGGGCTACAGCGAGATGATCTCGTCGGCCGAGCAGTCGCCGATGGTCGTCGCCAGCGCGATCCGGCACACCCTGGCGGGCGAGGGCGTCAGCGTGATCACGCTGCCGGGCGACATCGCCGAACTCGACGCGGGCGGCAAGGTGCCCGCCTACGTCAGCGTCCGCCCGCCCGAGCTCGTGCCCGACCGGCACGACGTGCAGGCCCTGGCCGATGCCGTGAACCAGGCCGACACCGTCGCGTTCTTCGTCGGCGAGGGCGGTCGTGGGTCGCACGACGAGATCATCGCCCTGGCCGACCTCGTCGGTGCCCCGATCGGGCACAGCCTGCGGGGCAAGGACGTCATCCAGTACGACAACCCGTTCGACGTCGGCATGACCGGCCTGCTCGGCTACGGTGCCGCCCACGCGGGCATCCACGACGCCGACCTGCTCGTGCTGCTCGGCACCGACTTCCCGTACCCGCAGTTCCTGCCGGACGCCTCGACGGTCACCATCGCCCAGGTCGACGTCGACGCCGCCGTGATCGGTCGTCGCGCCGACGTGCAGGTGCCCGTCCACGGGGCGATCGCCCCGACGCTCCGGGCGCTCATGCCGCTCGTGAAGCGCAAGAAGAACCGCAGGTTCCTCGAGAAGACCCTCAAGAAGCACGAGAAGTTGATGACCGGTGCGGTCGGGGCCTACACGAAGAACGTCGAGAAGATGCGGCCGATCCACCCCGAGTACGCGGCCTCGCTG
The DNA here is from genome assembly GCF_030209595.1 of Frigoribacterium sp. ME-P-080. Classification (NCBI taxonomy): domain Bacteria; kingdom Bacillati; phylum Actinomycetota; class Actinomycetes; order Micrococcales; family Microbacteriaceae; genus Frigoribacterium; species Frigoribacterium sp. ME-P-080. Next base: position 93,091 of record NZ_JARVRR010000010.1, on the reverse strand, counting down.
CTCGACGAGGTCGCCGCCGACAACGCCATCTTCACGGCCGACACGGGCATGGGCAACGTCTGGGCCGCGCGCTACGTCACCCCGACCCCGCGGCGGCGCATCTTCGGCTCGTACCTGCACGGCTCGATGGCCAACGCCCTGCCGCACGCCCTCGGTGCGCAGATGGCCTACCCCGATCGCCAGGTCGTCTCGATCTCGGGCGACGGCGGGCTGTCCATGTTGATGGGCGAACTCGTCACGGCGCAGATGTACCAGCTGCCGGTGAAGATCGTCGTGTTCAACAACTCGACGCTCGGCCTCGTCAAGCTCGAGATGCTCGTCGACGGGTTCCCCGACTTCGGCGTCGACGTGCCCTACACGGACTACGCCGCGGTGGCGCGCGCCATCGGCATCCACGCCGTCCACGTCGACGACCCCCGCGACCTCCGGGCGGCCTACGAGGCAGCCTTCGAACACGACGGTCCGGCGCTCGTCGACATCGCGACCGACCCGAAGGCACTCTCGCTACCCCCGACGATCACGGGCGCCCAGGTGAAGGGCTTCTCGCTCGCCATGTCGAAGATCGTCATGAACGGCGGCGCGGGCGAGGCCGTGGCCATGGCGCGGTCGAACCTGCGCAACGTGCCGCGTCCCTGAGGTCGGCGCCGCGCCTCCTGCCCCCTCGCTGTCGAGGGGTCAGGAGGCGCGGCGCGCACGCGGGGGACGCCTCGCGACCCTGCCCGCCCGGCTCAGCCGGCGGCGGGGGCGCTGCGTGCGGCGAGCCGGGCGACGGCCGCGAGCGGGATGTCGATCCAGTCCGGCCGGTTGCGGCTCTCGTAGATCGCCTCGTACACGGCCTTGTCGATCTCGAACGCGTCGAGCAGGGCCCGGGCGGCCCGGACGTCGACGCCGGACGAGGCGACGTACCCGTCGACGAACGCGCGGCGGGCGTCGTGCGCCCAGGCCGCGGCGTCCACCGGGACGGCCTCCTGCGCCAGCGAACCGGCCACGTAGTCGAACGACCGCAGCATGCCCGCGATGTCGCGGATCGGCAGGTCGGGGCGCGAGCGCTCGGGCATCGGCCGCAGGGGCTCGCCCTCGAAGTCGATGAGCATCCAGCCGCGCTCGGGCGAGAGCAGGGCCTGACCGAGGTGGAGGTCGCCGTGGATGCGCTGCAGGTCGGGCCAGTGCAGGTGCTCGGCCGCGTCGTAGACGGCACCGATCGCGGCGGCGTGCTCGGCGATCTGCGGCACCTCGCGCGACGCGGTCGTGATGCGTCGACGCATGCTCGTCAGGGCCCCGGCGATCTCGTCGTCGCCCGCGGGGACCGTGCCCAGGTCGGCGGCGAGGGTCGCGTGCACCTCGGCGACGGCGACGCCGAGCGCGTGGGCATCGGCGGTGAAGTCGGTACCGTCGGCCGCCGCCGTCAGGGCCACGCGCCACGCGTCCTCGAGGCCGGGGAGGAACTCCTGCGAGAAGGCGAGGTGGCCGGTGGCCGTCCCGCCCTCGCGCCCGACGTCGGGCCAGGTCGCGCGCAACGAGCCGAACGACGAGGGGACGTGCGTCGACCCGCCACGGGTCAGGGCGGCCTGGGTGGTGACGTCCGGGTTGTCGCCGTGGTGCAGCACCCGGAAGACCTTCGCGATGACCTGGTCGACGGGGCCGCCCTCGACGTCGTAGACGATCGAGGTGTTCGACTGTTCGCCCGAGAGCACGCGCGAGCGACGCACCTGCCCGGGGTCGACGATGCGCGTGCCGTCGACCGTGACGTCGGCACCCGCCACGTGCGCCTCGGCGGACATGGTGCGCAGCAACTCCCGGGCGTAGGCCGGGTCGTGGGGACCGTCGTAGAGGTAGCGTCCGTCGGCCGAGCCGATGAAGGCCGCGTCGCCGCCGGGCAACGGGGTCGCGCGGCTGACGAGGGGCACCTGGTAGAGGACGGGGACGTCCGCCGCCTCGTCGATGATCAGCAGCGTCATGGTGAGGGCGTCGTCCACCTCGGCCTCGAACGATCCGATCACCCGCAGGGCGGGCGTTCGTCCCTTGGTCGCGTACCAGCGCTGACGCGCCATCCATCCGGCAAGAATCGGTGCCACATCGCTCATGCGACGACCCTACGCCGGGCCGCCCCGCGGGGTCCGGAGGGCCGGCCACCGGGCCTCCCGACTAGAACGGAGGCATGAGCCCCGCATCACCGCACCGCACCGAACAGACCGAGATCGAGCGCAAGTACGACGTCCACGAGAGTGCCGGGGTGCCCGACCTTGTCGGGGTGGGGGGCGACGCCGCCGAGGCGCTCGTCGTCGACGGCGTGGGGCACGACGACCCCGTCGAGCTCGCCGCGACCTATTGGGACACCGTCGACCACACGCTGCTCGGGGCCCGGACCACCCTGAGGAGGCGCGAGGGCGGTGGCGACGCCGGATGGCACCTCAAGCTGCCGCCGTCGGCCGGCACGACCGGGCGCCGCGAGGTCCACTGGCCGCTCGGCGACCCGGGCGAGCCCGTGCCGGACGTCCTGCGCCGGCTGGTCGAGGCGCGGCTGCGGGGCCGACCGGTGCACCCCGTGCTCCGACTCGAGACGACGCGCACCGTGACCCGCCTGCTCGACGGCTCGGACCGCGAGCTGGCCGAGCTCGCCGACGACGTCGTGCGGGCGTCGAACCCCGACACGGGCGTGCTGCGCACCTGGCGCGAGTGGGAGGTCGAGCTCGCGCCAGGTGTCGACGGCGACGAGGGCGAGCGGCTGCTCGACGCGGTCGCGGAGCGGCTGGAGGCGGCCGGTGCGTCGCTCTCGTCGTCGAAGTCGAAGCTGGCCAGAGGGCTGGGTTCGGAACTCGCGGTGCCGGCGGCGTCGGGCGACGGCACCGGCGGGGCCGCCTCGACGGTCGTGCCTGCCCCGGCCACCCCGGCCCCGAAGAAGAAGTCGGCGGCGGCTTTCGTGGCGTCCGCTGCGTCGGGACTCCGTGACGAGCTGCTCGCGGTCGACGCCGCCGTGCGCGACGGCCGGCCGGATGCGGTCCATCGGCTGCGGACCACGACCCGGCGACTGCGCGCCCTGCTGACCGTGTGGGACGGCGTCCTCGACCCCGGGCTCGCCGCCGCCGTCGTGGCGGGGGCCCGCCACGTCGGCCACGTCTCGGGTGCCGCTCGGGACGTCGAGGTGGCGCGAGGCCGGGTGGCGACCCGCGCCTCCTCGGCTCCGGAGGGCTTCGTGGCCGCCCAGGTCACGGGGCGGATCGACGCCCGGCTCGGCGAACGACTCGACGAGGCCGTCGGTGACGTGCGTCGCCTGCTCGACTCGGGCGCCTGGTTCGACCTGCTGGACGCGGTCGACGCGCTCGTGGCGGCCCCGGCGACGGGGGAGCACGCCACCGACCCGGCCGCCGACCTCTCGGCCGCGCGGCTGCGGGCCGAGCGGAAGCGGACGAGGCGGGCCGTCCGGGCGGGGCTGGCGGCCGTGGACGCGACGGACCGAGCAGGCGCCGTGGACGCGCTCCCGGTCCTGCACGACGCGCGGAAGGCCGCCCGACGACTGCGGTACGCCCTCGAGGCCGACCGGGCCCGCAGCGGATCGGGTCGCGGCCGGGCCCGCCGGGCCGAGGCCGTCCAGGACGCCCTCGGCGAGCACCGCGACGCCCTCGCGGCGGTGCGTTCGATGCGCGAGGTCGCGACGCTCGCGAACCGGTCGGGCGAGGACGCCTTCGGCTACGGCGTGCTGGCCACCCTCGAGTCCGCCCGTGCCGACGACGCCCTCCGCCGCTTCCGCCGCGCCGCCGCCGACCTCTGACGTCGGGACGCCGACCTCTGACGTCGGGACGCCGACCTCTGACGTCGGACCTCGGGCGCGGAAGGGGTCAGGCGGAGCGGCGGGCGAGCAGCGCCTCGAGCTTGCGCACGGTCGCGTCGTTCCGGGCCGTGACCGGAGTCGGCAGCCCCCGCCACCAGGCGGCCGGCACCCGCGAGGCGAGCACGCCTGCCGGCAGCCACTGGCGGACGGCGTCGGGCGAGACCACGATCTCTTCGTCGCCCAGGTCGACGTCGGGAGGCGCCACCCCGTCGAGCGCGCCCGGCACCTCGGCGAACGCGACCGACAGCAGCTTCGGCTCGCGCTCCTCGCGTCGGAGGGGGTTCGCCACGGCCAGCCGCGTGAAGCGCTCGGCGTCGAGCAGCACCAGGTCGGCGTCGACGCCGGTGGCCCGGGCGATCGACGCCCGGAGCCCGGCGGCGTCGTCGGCACCGAGCCGCGACGACGCCCCGAACACCAGGTTGCCGCTGTTGAGCAGCGTCTCGGGGCGCTCGAAGCCGAGGTCGGCGGCCACGCGTCGCAGGTCGGCCATGGCCACCCGCTTGGCCGTGCCGACGTTGACGCCCCGCAGCAGGGCGACGTGGTCCACGTTCGTCAGGCCCGCCCGAGGACGTCGAGGATCCACGCGATCTCGAACGCCCGCTCGCGCCAGGACTCGTACCGTCCGCTGACGCCGCCGTGCCCGGCCGACATCTCGGTCTTGAGCAGCACGGGGGCGTCGACCTCGCGCAGCCGCGCCACCCACTTGGCGGGTTCGACGTAGAGCACCCGGGTGTCGTTGATCGAGGTCACGGCGAGGATGCGCGGGTAGGTCACGTCGTCGCGAACGTTCTCGTACGGGCTGTAGCCGCGCATGTACTCGTAGACCTCGGCGTCGTGCAGGGGGTCGCCCCACTCGTCCCACTCGATCACGGTGAGCGGCAGGTCGGGGTCGAGGATGCTCGTCAGGGCGTCGACGAACGGGACGGCCGCGACGATGCCGGCGAACCGGTCGGGGGCGATGTTCGCCACCGCGCCCATCAGCAGGCCGCCCGCGCTGCCGCCCTCGGCCACCATCAGCTCGGGGGTCGTGCGACCCTCGGCGATCAGGTGGTCGGCGACGGCGACGAAGTCGGTGAAGGTGTTCTTCTTGGTGAGCGTCTTGCCGTCCTCGTACCAGGAGCGTCCCAGTTCGCCGCCGCCGCGGACGTGGGCGACCGCGAAGACGACGCCGCGGTCGAGCAGCGACAGGCGGGCGACGCTGAAGCCCGGGTCGATGCTGTGCTCGTACGAGCCGTAGCCGTAGAGGTGCACGGGCGAGGGCCCCTCGGCGGGGACGGCGTCACGGCGCCAGACGAGCGAGACGGGCACGCGGGTGCCGTCGGTCGCCGTGGCCCACTCGCGGGCCTGGTCGTAGTCGGCCGGGTCGTAGCCGCCGAGCACGTTCTGACGCTTGAGGAGGTGACGCTCGCCCGTGCGGACGTCCAGGTCGTAGACCGTCGACGGCGTGACGAACGAGGTGTACCCGAAGCGGACGGTCGGCTGGTGGAACTCCGGGTTGCCGCCCGCGCCGGCGGCGAACAGCGGCTCGTCGAAGCCGACCTCGGAGACCTCGCCGTAGCCGTCGGGACCGAGCGGCACGACCGCGAAGCGCGGCAGCGCGTCGCGGCGGTACTCGACCACGAGGTGGCCGGAGAACGCGTCGACGGACTCGAGCCGGACGGAGGCGCGGTGCTCGACGATCACGCGGCGGTCGGTCGTCGAGGTGGGGTCGTCGGCCGGCACGTCGACGAGCTCGAAGTTCTCGGCGCCGTCGTTGTGGACGATGAGCAGGCGGTCGCTGCCCGCGACGATCGCGTGCTCGACGTCGTACTCGACGCCCTCGCGGCGCGGCCAGACGACCCGGAACTCGCCGGTCGGGTCGGCCGCGTCGAGCAGCCAGGTCTCGCTCGTGATCTTCGACCCGACGTCGACGACGAGGTACTGGCGGCTGCGCGTGAGGCCCACCCCGATCCAGTAGCGGTCGTCGGTCTCGGTGAACACCGTGACGTCGTCGCCGGGCTGCCCGACCTCGTGACGCCAGATGGTGTCGGGCCGCCAGGACTCGTCGACGGTGGGGTAGAAGACGTATCGGCCGGTGGCGTCGAACAGGGCGCCGGCGGCCGTGCCGGTGACCACGTCGTCGAGGTCGCGGCCGGTCGCCAGGTCGCGGATGCGCAGCGTGTAGCGCTCGTCGCCCTCGACGTCGACCGCGTAGGCGAGCAGGGTGCCGTCGGGCGAGACGTCGAAGCTGCCGATCGAGAAGAAGTCGTGCCCCTCGGCCTCGGCGTTGCCGTCGAGCAGCACCTGCTCGCCCTCGGCGGCCTCGCCCGCCTCGATCGACGGGGGATTCCAGTCGTCGGGCCCGGTGATCGGTGCGCGGCAGTGGATGCCGTACTGCTGCCCCTCGGCCGTGCGCGAGTAGTACCACCACGAGCCCTCACGGACCGGGACGCCCAGGTCGGTCTCTTGCACCCGGCCCTTGATCTCCTCGAAGACCGTCTGCCGCAGACCGGCGAGGTGGGCCGTCTCGGCCTCGGTGTGCGCGTTCTCGGCCTCGAGATGCGCGACGACCTCGGGGTCGTCCTTGGCACGGAGCCACTCGTAGTCGTCGACGAAGTCGTGGCCGTGGTGCGACCGGGTGACGGGCTTCTGGGGGGCACGGGGAGCGGGAACGGAGGCCATCACCCGAGCCTAACGGCGGCTCAGACGGAGCGGTCGCTGGCCGTGATGCCGTTGAAGGCCGGCACCTCGGGGTACTCGTCCGAGGCGACGTGGACGTCGGCCGGGTCGGGCGCCTCGCCCTCGCGGGCCTCGTCGATCGCCTGCTCGGGGGTGCCGGCCTTCTCGGCGGCCGACTCGGAGTGCGTCCCGGGGACCGTGTACGTCGCGTCGACGTCGTGCCCGGCCGGGTCGACCGTCTCGCTCGCGCCGGACGCGTCGTCGCGGGGGGTGGTGTCGGGGGCCGGGGTCTGGTCGCGGACGCTCATGCGGGGGACGGTACCCGCGCCTCCTCGGTGACGTCCGGCCAGGCCGTCGGTCGTCGGCCGGCCCTGACGCGGGTCGGCGTCCGACCCGGCGGCGGTCAGTCGTCGACGGGCAGGGCCGTGGTGGGCGCGCTCAACCCCTGGACGGTGGCGCCGAGGTGCGCCTCGCCGGGTTCGAGGTCGGAGATGGACCGACGGTCGGACCTCAGTCGTCGGACCGAGGCGTTGAGCCGGGCGTGCAGCTGCATGAGGTGCAGGCGGTAGCGCTCGGGGGCGTCGTCGCTGTCGTCGAGGAAGGTGTTGCACGCCAGCGTCATCTCGTTGAGCACGGGCAGGGCCGACGAGCGAGGACGGAGCGCCCGTCGCGCCCGCCGGATCTCGCCCCGCAGGGCCGAGATCGAATGACGGGCCTGCTCGTAGACGGGGTCGAGGGCGCGGGGGTTGGGGCTGAGCCTCGGTGCCACCCGGCGCAGTACGCGCCGGAAGTGGATCTCGGTGATCAGCTCGTTGAGGGCCGACGCCTCGCGCCGGCGCGACTCGATCAGCCGCACGAGCAGGTTCGACGCGAACGCCGCCCCGGCACCCACGAAGGCACCCACGGTCACGGTCACGACGTCCCACCAGCTCATGGGGCCACGCTACGGCGGACCACCGACAGCCGGGTCGGGCGAGGCGCGGTCAGCGAGAGGCGTCGTCGAGCCGCCCCATGAGCGACCAGACGGCCCGTGACAGCTCGGGGTGCCACAACGCGATGGTGCGCAGGTAGCCGAGCTCGTCGGCGAGACCGAGCCCCGTCGCGGTCGGCACGCCGTCGGTGCCCAGGGCGTCGGCCCGCAGCGAGATCACGACCTGCTCGTCGACGGTGGGGAGCCCGGGGATGACGTCCCAGGGGTCCTCGCCGTTGCGGCAGCGCAGTTCGATCAGGGCGGAGAGCTCGTCGTGGGCCTCGGCGCGCAGCACCTCGAGGCTCCGGCCGGCGCCGCGGAACTCGGGCCCGGGGCGTCGCCTCCCGCTCGATCGTGCTTCGGACATGCCGACGAGCCTACGCGCGAGGCGTCGTGCGGTTCCCGGGGACGCGGCCCGCGCCTCCTGCCGTCAGCCCTCCTGCCGTCCGCCCTCCTGCCGTCCGCCCTGTGGGCGGGACGACAGCCGGTAGCCTTCCGGCATGCCGGTCTACCGCGTCTGCGTCGCCTACCTGTTGCGGGAGCACGAGGGGCGTCGGCAGGTCCTGCTGGGACGCAAGAAGCGCGGACTCGGCACGGGGCACTGGGTGGGCCTCGGGGGCAAGCTCGAGCCGGGGGAGGGCGTGCAGGAGGCGGTGGTCCGCGAGATCGCGGAAGAGAGCGGCGTCGAGGTGCTCGCGTCGGACCTCGACCGGAGGGGCGACCTGCTCTACCTCTTCCCGCACCGTGAGAGCTGGAGCCAGCGGTCGACGGTCTTCGTCGTCACCGCGTGGCGCGGCGACCCCGCCGAGAGCGACGAGCTGGTGCCCCGGTGGTTCGACCTCGACGAGCTGCCCCTGGACGAGATGTGGGACGACGCGTCGCACTGGCTGCCCGGTGTGCTCGCCGGGGGACGGGTCACCCGGACGTTCGTCTTCGCGGCCGACCTCGCGACGGTGGCCTCCGACGCTCCGCTGCCGGCGGAACACGCCGGCCCCTGAGGCGTTCCGGCCCGGACGCCTGGCCCTCGCAGAGGGGGGCGCGGTGGCGCCGTGCTCCGCTTAGGGTCGGTTCCGAGACGGATCACGGGGAGATCCCCGCCGTCGGACGGATCTCACGGGGAGCGACATGACCAGCTACGACGGCCTGACCACGACCACGCTCCGGAGCCCGGCCCGCACCGCCGTGGCGCCCCGCCAGCTGTCGTTGCCGCTCTGGCTGCCCGCGGTGGCCTGGGCCCTCGGCCTCGTCGTCGTCGTGGTGGGGGCCGCCTTCGGCGGCGTCCTGCTGGCGCTCTCGAGCCTCGGCGTGGTCGCCCTCGTCGCGGGCATGGCAGCCACGGCCGCGCGGTGGCAGCGCATCGAACGCCTCGCGGCGATCGAGCTGGCCGAGCGACGTGCCTCGACCGCCGAGGCACGACTCGTCTGAGCCCGACACCCCGTCCGGGCGGGTCAGCGTCCGCGTCGGGTCCCGGTGCGCGACAGACCCGCGCGTACGAAGAAGTCGACGACGCCGGTGAGCACGGCACCGACGACCGCGAACCAGGCGTAGCCGACGAAGCGCGCCGCCACGTCGGGACCGCCCTGTGGTGCCAGCGTCACCGAGAGGACGTAGAGGGCCCCGGCCGCGACGAGCAGCAGGACGGCGAGGGCGACGAGCAGGCGGTGCAGGGTGGTCGTGGTCACGAGCGTCGAGGGTACCGCCTCAGCGCGCGACGCCGTCCTCGCGCCCGGGGTGCCCCGACCCGATCCGGTCGCTCGGGACGACGCGCACGGGTCGCGTCGCGAGCTCGTCGTTCTCGAGCCCGCCGGGTGCACCGAGGAACATGTCGCCCCGCTCGCCGGGGTCACCGAGGTCGTCGCGTTCGTCCGCCGGGATCGTGTTGATCGTGCCCGTGTCCGTCGCCACGAGGCCGTGTCGGGCGAGCACCTCGTCGCGCTCGGCGACGAGGAACTCGCGGTTCGCGTTCTGGGCGTCGGCGAACATCGTCGTGCGGCCGGACACGATGCGGGCGATGCGGCGGCTCTCCCACCAGCGCTTGCCGACGAGCATCAGCACGATGCCGAGAGCGGCGTAGCAGAGCATCATCGTCACGCCGCGGCCGTAGCCGGGGCCCACGCCGTAGAGCACGCGCTTGAGCATCTCGGTGATGCCGCTCCCGACGACGACGGCGTTGAGCCACGCGAACGGTTGGGGCATGAACCATGCGGGGTAGGCGGCACCCGAGGACGGCATGGACAGGAAGACGAACACGATCATCGCGGGCAGGGCGACGAACCGTCCGACGAAGTAGCTGATGCCGTTGACCGCGAGGCCGATCGCGATGATCCAGGCCCAGGCGATGAAGAAGAGCGGCACGAAGTGCCCGTCGACGGCCCCGATCACCGGCCCGGCGAGGACGTTCGTCACGAGCGAGATCACGCCGCCGCCGACGCTGATCACCGTCATCCGGGTGCGGTGGCGGAGCGGGGCGCCCATCAGCCCGATGAACATCGCCACCATGTAGCCGCCGATGCACCACGAGAGCATGAGGTACATCGACACGGTGCCGTACTCGTCGTTCGCGGGCAGCGGTGCCAGGTCCGTGACGGTGGGCGTGACCCCCTGGGCCTCGAGCACGGGGGTGATCGTCGCCGGGATGAGGGCGGCGACCTGGTACTGGTGGGCGCTCGCGGTGTAGATCGTGGTCTCGGCCGGGTCGTAGGCGACGGCGACGCGTCCGGCGAGCACCGCCTCCTCGGCCTCGTCGGCGGAGCCGTAGGCGCGCACGTCGATCACGCCGGGGCGGGCGTCGTCGAGGCCCGTCTGCAGGTCGGCGGCGGCCGACGAGGACCCGACGACCGCGACGGGGACGTCGTGCGGGTGGGGGGCGTGGAAGGCCGCGATGTAGCAGAGGCAGAAGCCGACGATGAAGAATAGCGGCAGCCAGAGCTGCAGGCCGATCAGCTGCAGCGACGGGTGGAGGGTCGAGTACCAGCGACGGTACCGTCCGAGCTCGGGCTTGGGCGGCCCTCCCGCGTCGTCCGTGGTCGTCTGGTTCGTCGTGGTCGCCACGGTGCCGCGCCCTCCTGCTCTCGGTCGTCTTCTCGTCTCGTCGCCGGTGCCGCTCACGATACGCCGCGGGCGCGTCACGACCTCGTGCTCGTGAAGGCCGAGGTGTCCATGGCCAGCTCCTCGGCGTCGAGCCCGAGCAGCACGCGCCTCATGACCTCCTCGTCGAGGGCCCCGGCGTCGCGCTCGCGCAGCACCACCTCGCGGCGTTTGGCGAGCAGCTCGCGTCGGATCGAGCCGAGCGCCTGGGGTGCCGCTCGACGGCGGGCGCGCTGGGCGGCCGTCGCCCCCGAGACGTCCCGTTCGTCGGCGTCGTCGACGGCCGTGCGCTGCAGCGCCTCGTTCTGGCGCAGCAGCCGCGTCGTCGCGAGCAGGACGGCGCGTTCGGTGAGCTCGGGCCCCCAGCGCTTCTCCCAGTCGGCACGCCGTTCCGCGACGTAGGCCATGGTCTCGTCCGTGCTCGTCGCGAAGACCGCCAGCTCGGCGGCGAGGTCACGGTCGCGCTGGGTGTCGTCCCGGACGCCGAGCACCCTGATGACGACCGGCAGCGTGAGCCCCTGCAGCAGCAGGGTGCCGACCGTGACGATGAACGCGATGAGGAACATGGTGTCGCGCGCCGGCACGGGGATGCTCGACTCGGTGACGGCCGGGATCGACACGGCGGCGGCGAGGGTCACCACGCCCCGCATGCCGGTCCACGAGATGACGCTCAGCTGTCGCCAGTCCATGCGGGGTTGCGGGTGGTAGCGCACCGTCCGCAGAGCCGGCGCCCGCCGCAGCCGGCGGAGCGCGGGCACCCGGCGGAGCTTCCGCAGCACCGTCGAGAGGAAGAGGTACCGGCCGGCACGGGCCGCGTGGTAGGTGCCGAACACGAAGACCGGGCGCACGAGGACGACCACGGCGAGGACGGCGAGGGCGACGCCGACGCTCTGTCCGAGGCCTCGCTCGCTCTCGCTGACGTCGAGCACGACGGCACGCAGCTGGAGGCCGATCAGGGCGAACACGAACCCTTCGAGCAGGACGTCGGCGGCGGACCAGAACGGGCGCTCCTGCAGCCTGGTCGCGTAGCCCGTGCGGGGCGAGTTGAAGCCGACGTAGAGGCCCGCGGCCACGACCGCCAGCACGCCGGAGCCGCTCAGCTCCTCGGCGGCGATGTACGCGATGAACGGCAGCAGCAGGCCGATGACGTTCTCGACCACGGGGTCGTCGATCCGCATGCGCACGCGGTGGGCGACGAAGCCGAGGACCAGACCGACCGCGACGCCGACGCCGATCGCGAGGCCGAAGATGCCGAGGTCGTCCCAGAGCGTGAGGCTGGCACCGCCCACGATCGCCAGGAACACCTTGACCAGGGTGAGCGACGCGGCGTCGTTGATCAGGCTCTCGCCCGACAGCACGGTCATCACCTTGCGCGGCAGGCCGAGCTTCCGGCCGATGGCGGCCGCCGACACGGCGTCGGGAGGCGCGACCACCGCCCCGACGAGGAGGGCGGCCGGAAGGGTCATGTCGGGGATCATCACGTAGGCGACGCCCCCGACGGCGAAGGCCGTCACGATCACGGCACCGACCCCCAGCCGGGCGATCTGCACGCGGCTCTCCCGGAAGTTCAGCAGCGAGACGTCGAGGGCGGCCGAGTAGAGCAGCGGCGGCAGGACCACGGTCAGGACGACCTCGGAGTCGATCTCGATGTCGGGCACGCCGGGGATCAACGACACGAGCAGGGCGACGCCCACCGTCAGCAGGGGGGCGGGCAGGCCGCGCCAGCGGGCGAAGGCGGTCACGACGAGCGACCCGGTCAAGATGATCAGCAGCTCGCCGAGTTCCATGTGAGCCGGGCTCCGTCCAGTCGTCGGGGCAGCCGTGCGATGTGCATCGACTGCAAAGTCCCGACCATCCTCCCAGGCACCCCCTAGGAGAACGTCGGGTGAACGGCCCCGGTCGACCGTCCGACCACCCGTAGCATCGCTCCGTGACCGCACAGCCCCGGGCGACCGTCCCGGCCCCCGACCTCGTCCGCACCACCCGCTCGGGCGAGGTCCGCGGCGTGCGGGAGCGCGGCGTGCTCGCCTGGCGCGGCATCCCCTTCGCCGCACCACCCGTGGGGCGCCTCCGTTTCCGGGCCCCCGAGGCGCCGGCGGCGTGGACGGGCGTCCGCGACGCCGGCCGGTTCGGACCCGCAGCCCCGCAGGACCGCGTGCAGTTCGTGGGCGTCGACGCCACCACCCCGCTCAGCGAGGACTGCCTGACGGTCAACGTGATCGCACCGGAGGGCACGGCACCGGGCGACGGGCTGCCCGTCCTCGTGTTCGTCCACGGAGGCGCGTACAGCGTGGGGTCGTCGAGGGAGTTCCCGAGACAGGGCGAGACGCTCGTCCGTGAGGGCGGCATCGTCTACGTGAGCCTGAACTACCGGCTGGGCGCCTTCGGCTACCTGGACTTCAGCCACTGGGCGACCGAGGACCGCCCGTTCGACTCGAACCTCGGGCTGCGCGACCAGGTCGCCGCCCTCGAGTGGGTCCGCGACAACGTCGCCGCGTTCGGCGGCGACCCCGGCCGGGTCACCGTGTCGGGCGAGAGCTCCGGCGGCAACGCCGTGACGACCCTCATGACGGTGCCGCGCGCTCGCGGCCTCTTCCGGGGGGTCGTCGCCCAGAGCGCACCGCCGAACGCCATCTACCCGCCGGACGTGACGCGGCGCTGGGCGGGCGAGTTCCTCGAGCTGCTCGCCCACGACCTGCGCGACGACGACCTCGAGGCCACGAGCGTCGACGACGCGGCGACGATGCTCGCCGAGGCACCGACGACGGCGATCGTCCGGGCCGCCAGCCGGTTGCAGTTGCGCACCCCGGACGAGGACCCGGGGACGATCTGCTTCAGCCCCGTCATCGACGGCGACTTCCTGCCCGAACGCCCGCTCGACGCCTTCAAGGCGGGCCGGGCCCACCCGGTGCCGCTGATCATCGGCACGAACGACCGCGAGGGGTCGGTGTTCACCGGCCGCCGCGACATCCTCGCCACGACGAAGCCCCGCATCCGGGCCATCTTCGCCGCGACCGAGAAGAAGGCCCGGAAGGCGATCAAGAAGCACTACCCGGGGCTGCCCGCCCGCCCGGCCGCCCTCGACTTCGGCGGTGACTACGCGTTCTGGTTCCCGAGCGTGAAGGTGGCCGAGCGGCACGCGGTCCACCAGCCGGTCCGGTTCTACCGTTTCGACGCCACGACGCGCATCCTCCGCACGGTCGGGGTCGACGCGTTCCACGGTCTCGAGCTCTGGGCGATCTACGACCGGATGGGCTCCGCGTTCGGGTGGGCGATGAGCCTCCTGGGCGGTCGTCGGGCGTTCCTGCGCACGGCGGCGCGGACGCGTTCCCGCTGGCTGGAGTTCGTCCGCACCGGGGCGGTCGCCGACTGGCCGACCTACGACCCGCACCGCCGACGCACCCTCATCATCGACGCCCGCGACCGCGTCGAGCACGATCCGCGGGGCGAACGGCGACGGGCCTGGCAGGACTTCGTCCCGCACGTGTGAGGCTCGCCCCGGCCGCGCGACGGTCCGCGTCACCCGCCGTTCACCGGGATGTACCCCGCAGGTCACCACCGAGTTGACCCGCGTCCACCCACCTGTGACACTCAGGCCGGTGGACATCACACTCATCGTCGTCCTGGTCATCGCGCTGGCTCTCTTCTTCGACTTCACGAACGGGTTCCACGACACGGCCAACGCCATGGCGACCCCGATCGCGACCGGCGCGATGAAGCCCAAGGTCGCCGTCACGGTGGCCGCGATCCTCAACCTCGTCGGCGCCTTCCTCAGCACCGAGGTCGCGAAGACCGTCTCCGGCGGCATCATCCGCGAGGGGGACGGCGGGGTGCAGATCACCCCCGAGATGATCTTCGCGGGCCTCATCGGCGCCGTCGTCTGGAACATGTTCACGTGGCTGCGAGGGTTGCCCTCGAGTTCCTCGCACGCCTTGTTCGGCGGGTTGATCGGTGCGGCGATCGTCGGTGCCGGCATGGGGTCGGTGGACTTCGGCGTCGTGCTGTCGAAGGTCGTGCTGCCCGCCCTGCTCGCGCCGTTGATCGCCGGCGTCGTGGGGTACACCGCCACGCGGCTCGCCTACACGATCACCCGACGCCGCGACGACAAGAGCGAGCGCGGCGGGTTCCGCTACGGCCAGATCTTCACGTCGTCGCTGGTCGCCCTCGCGCACGGCACGAACGACGCGCAGAAGACCATGGGCGTCATCACGCTCACGTTGATCGCGGGCGGGCTGCTCACGCCCGACTCCGGCCCGCCGTTCTGGGTGGTCGTCGTCTGCGCGTTCGCCATCGCCCTGGGCACCTACACCGGCGGCTGGCGCATCATCCAGACCATGGGCGGCGGTCTGACCGAGGTCAAGCCCACCCAGGGCTTCTCCGCCGAGGCGTCGACGACCGCGACCGTGCTGGCCTCCAGCCACCTGGGCTTCGCGCTGTCGACGACGCAGGTCGCGAGCGGCTCGATCATCGGTGCCGGGCTCGGACGCCGCGGCTCGAAGATCCAGTGGGGCACCGCCGGCAAGATCGTCGTCGCCTGGTTCATCACGTTGCCCGCCTCGGCGGCGGTCGGCGCCGTCGCGGCCCTGATCGCCACGCTCGGCGTCGCGGGGCTCGTGATCGACGCCGCCGTCGGTGCCGTCGTCATCGCGGGAATCTTCGTCATCTCCCGCCGCCGGCCGCACGACCAGGGCTCGGCCATCGAGGTCGACGTCGCCGCCACCTCGGTGCTCTCGCGCCGCCGTGCCCGACGCGCCGTCCGCAAGGGCCGCGTCGACACGCCCGCGTCCGGGGTCGAGGCCCCGTTCGTCCGCATGGACGACCCACCCGAGCCCGTCCCCGCCCCCCGGGGTCCGGTCCCGACCGACGACGAGGTGCGCTGATGATCGACTGGTCCGCCTTCCTCGTGGTCGCGCTCGTCGCGCTCTTCTCCGCGGCGGCCCTCGTCTCGCTCTACTCGCTGGGCCTGCGCCTCCTGACCGTCGAGGGCCGCACGCCCGTCCGCACCGCCGCGGGGTACGCCTGCTTCGTCGTCTGCGCCCTCGGCGTGCTGTACGGCATCTACCTCATCGTCCCGGGTTTCCACCGCTGACCCTCGGCCACCCCGGCTCGTCTCGTCCCCAGGGCGGGACCCCTCTCGGACGGCCGCCCCGCGCCTCCGCGGGAACGGCCCGTCCGCGGTCCCGCCGGTAGGCTCGACGGAAGCGTCCGGTCGACGACGACCGGGCCCCGACTGACGACGGAGGCTCACCACACGTGACGACCGAGACAGCAGCACCGACCCGCACCGAGACCGATTCGTTGGGCAGCCGCGAGGTGCCCGCCGACGTCTACTGGGGCATCCACACCGCCCGGGCGCTCGAGAACTTCCCGATCTCGCAGCGGCCGATCTCGGTCTATCCCGACCTCGTCACGGCCCTCGCCCTCGTGAAGCAGGCGGCGGCCCGCGCCAACGTCGAGATCGGCGTGCTCGACCCGGTCAAGGCCGAGGCCATCGAACGCGCCTGCGAAGAAATCCGCGGGGGCGCGCTGCACGACCAGTTCGCCGTCGGGGTCATCCAGGGCGGCGCCGGCACGTCCACCAACATGAACAGCAACGAGGTCATCGCCAACCGCGCCCTCGAGCTGCTCGGCCACGCCAAGGGCGAGTACCGCCACCTGCACCCGATCGACGACGTCAACCGCAGCCAGAGCACCAACGACACCTACCCCACCTCGATCAAGATCGCGATGGTGCTCACCCTGCGCCGCCTCCTGGTCGAGCTCGACCTGCTCGCCGACTCGTTCGCCGCCAAGGGCGCCGAGTTCCACGACGTGCTCAAGGTCGGCCGCACTCAGCTGCAGGACGCCGTGCCCATGACCCTCGGGCAGGAGTTCACGGGCTTCGCGCACACCCTGGCCGAGGACGTCCAGCGTCTGCGCGACGTCGTGCCGCTGCTCGGTGAGATCAACCTCGGCGCCACGGCCATCGGCACGGGCATCACGGCGGACCCGCTCTACGCCGACGCCGTCCGGCGACACCTCAGCACGCTCTCGGGCATGGACCTCGTCACGGCCCCCGACCTCATCGAGGCGACGAGCGACACCGGCGTCTTCATGACGCTGAGCGGTGCCCTGAAGCGCAGCGCGATCAAGCTGTCGAAGATCTGCAACGACCTGCGGCTGCTCTCGTCCGGTCCGCAGGCCGGCATCAGCGAGATCACGTTGCCGCCGCGCCAGGCGGGGTCCTCGATCATGCCGGGCAAGGTGAACCCGGTGATCCCCGAGGTGGTCAACCAGGTCGCGTTCTCGGTGGCCGGGGCCGACGTGACGGTCACGATGGCCGCCGAGGCCGGGCAGCTCCAGCTCAACGCGTTCGAGCCCGTGATCACCCACTCGGTCATGCAGAGCCTGCAGTGGATGACCTACGCCTGCCAGACCCTGCGGATCAACTGCGTCGACGGGATCGAGGCGAACCGCGCCCGCCTGACCCAGCAGGTCGAGACGAACGTCGGCAGCGTCACGGCGCTCACGCCCTACATCGGCTACACGGCGGCGGCGGCCATCGCCCACACGGCGCTGACGACCAACGCGGCGATCGCGCCGCTCGTCGTCGCAGCGGGCCTCATGACCGACGAGCAGGTGCGCAAGGTGCTCTCGCCCGCCCGACTCTCGGGGCTCGCGCCGATCACGAGCGCCATCACGGTCATCGACGTCGAGGACCCCGCCGCGGCGGTGGCCCGGGCGGCCAACACGACGGGCGCCCGCAACCCGGGCGACGAGACCGCCGGCTGACGCGACCACGTCGAGGAGGCGCGGTGTCGGACGACCGGCACCGCGCCTCCTCGAGTCACGGCCTCTACGACGTCGAGGGGGCGTGGGTGGTCGGGTCGACCTGGTCGGCGCGCTGGGCGGCCTGCGGCCGTTCGTCGGCCGGCCGGTCTCGATCACCGCGGAGGTGGACGCGCCGGAGTTCGTCGGGTTCGAGCACGCCGCCGTTCTCGCGCAGGGCACGCTCGCGGATCGCCCGGCCCACCCGGACGTCCCAGGCGAGGTTGCGAGCCAGGATGTGGTTGCGCGCCGTGTCGCGGAGCGGCAGGGGGATGACCTCTTCGGCCTGCACCCCGCGACGGAGCTGGCGCATCCGCAGGATCTCGCTGTCGAGCTCACCGCCGATGACGAGCACGAAGTTGCTGATGTACGCGTAGAGCAACACGACCACGACGCCGCCCACCCAGCCGTAGAAGCGGTCGTAGTTCGACACCGTCGCGACGTAGACCGCGAAGCCGACCGTGGCGAGCGCCCAGCCGCCGAGGGCGACCATGGCCCCGTACGACACCCAGCGCAGGCGCGGAGGCCGGACGTTGGGCGTGAAGAAGTAGAGCATCGCGACCGACAGCACGGCCAGGGCGACGAGCACCGGCCACTTGACGACGTCGTAGAGGTCGGTCCAGGGGCGGCCGATGCCGAACCGTGCGGCCACCGCGTCGCTCAACGTGGGCGTCACCAGCAGGATGACGGCGATGACGGCGAACGACACCATCAGGACGAGCGTGACGATCATCATGTGGCCGCGGAACTTCCAGATGCGGCGCCCCTCCTCGACCTCGTAAGCCGTGTTCATGGCCCGGCCGAACGCCGTCGTGTAGGCCGACAGCGACCACAGCGTGAGCCAGAGGCCGATGCCGAACGCGACGCCGGGGTTCGACAGGCTGAGCATCTGTTCGAGCGGCCAGCGCAGGGTGTCGATCGCGTCGGGGGTGAGGACGTACCGGGCCACCGAGAGGATCTCGTCCACGGCGTCACCGTCGTCGACGAACAGGGCGACCCCCGAGACGAGGGCGAGCGCGCCGGGCACCAGGGCGAGCATCGAGAAGAAGGTGAGCGACCCGGCCGCGTCGATGGTGCGATGGCGCAGGAAATCGTGCCAGACCCGCATCACCACGTACCGGACCAGCGACGGGTCCTCGGGCAGGGAACGCGTCGAGGCCATCCTGCGAGATTACCGGGCCGTCCGGCTCGTCGCGGCCCGCCCGCAGGCTGCGCCGACCCCGGCGTCAGGCTGCGCCCGCAGGCTGCGCCGATCCCGGCGTCAGGCTGCGCCCGCAGGCTGCGCCGACCCCGGCGTCAGCCCGTAGGGTCGGGGGATGACCTGGTCCGATCCCCGCGGCGTCGGACACGACGCGTACGGCCGCCCGCTGACGCCGTACGCCGACCCCTCCTCCGTCACCCCGGCGGGCGCTCCCGGATGGTCGGCGCATGCTCCCGCGGCCAACCCCGAGCCGGTCTGGTACCCCGTGCAGCCGGTCTTCGCCCAGCCGACGCCTCGCCGCCGGGTGGCCAGTGCCGTGGCGCTCGCCGTCGGGTTCACCGTGATCGGCACCTTCGCCCTGGCCGTCGGCCTGTACTTCCTGATCTTCGTCCAGCCCGCCGTCCTGCTGGCCGGGAGCCTGCTCGCCTTCGTCCCGTTGGCCATCGTCCTGGTCGGCATCTGGTTGGTCGACCGCTGGGAGCCCGAGCCGCGCGTGGCGCTGCTCTTCGCCTTCCTCTGGGGTGCGGCGGTCGCGGTCGGCACCGCACTGATCGTCGACATCGCCCTCACGACGGCGCGGTCGGTGCTCGGGGTCCGCTCGAGCGGGCTCGAGGACGTGCTCGGGGCGGTGGTCCAGGCGCCCCTCGTCGAAGAGGGGGCCAAGGGGCTCGGCGTGCTGCTGGTCCTGTGGATCTTCCGACGCCACTTCGACGGCCCGGTCGACGGCATCGTCTACGCGGCGACGGTCGCGGCGGGCTTCGCCTTCGTCGAGAACATCCAGTACTTCGCCCTGCAGGTCGGGGAGGACCTGGCCACGGGAAGCCAGGGCCTCGCCTACGTCTTCTTCGTGCGGGCCCTGATGTCGCCGTTCGCCCACGTGATGTACACGGCCTGCACGGGCTTCGCCCTCGGTCTCGCGGCACGGCGGACGGGCCCGTACGGCGCGATCGGCTGGTTCTTCGTCGGCCTCGTACCCGCGGCGGGACTGCACGCGCTCTGGAACGGTGCCCTCTTCGTGGTCGGCGACGGCTTCTTCATCTACTACCTGCTCGTGCAGGTGCCGATCTTCGTGGCCATGGTGTTGCTCGTGGTGTTCCTGCGACGCAACGAGCGGAGGGTCACCCACGACCGGCTCGCGGAGTACGCCGCGGTCGGCTGGTTCAGCGCCGACGAGGTCGGCATGCTCTCGTCGAGCGCCGGTCGCCGCCGCGCGCGGTCGTGGGCCGCGTCACGGGGCATCCGACCCGCCATGAAGGTCTTCATCTCGAATGCGACGCGCCTCGCCTTCACCCGCCAGCGGCTGGTGAAGGGCCGCCGCGCGCTCGACGAGGCCGTCCAACGCGACGAGGCCGAGCTGCTGCAGGCGCTGACCGCGAGTCGCGTCGCCCTGCAGGCTCCACCGACGGCCTTCGTCGGGTACCCGCAGCACCCGGGGTGGCCGTCGCAGGTGGCCGGGCCGCCCGTGCCGCCGCAGTCGGGCCCCGGGTGGTGATGCGCGCCACGACGGCGACGGCGACGGCGGTGACGGCGGCAGCGGCGACCGTGGCCGCCGCCGCGGGTCAGGGCGTCGGCGCCTCCGCGTCGTAGCGCCCGAACGCGGGCGTCAGCCGGGCCACGAGCGCGACGAGGGCGACGACCACCAGACCGCCGAGCAGCGGCGGCCAGAAGACGGCGATGCCCGCGACGAGTCCGACGAACAGGTCGCCGACTCGCGGCCCGCCCGTGACCACCACGATGAAGATCCCCTGCAGGCGGCCCCGCATCGCGTCCGGCGCGGCCGACTGGAGGATGGTCGAGCGGAAGATCGAGCTGACGTTGTCGCTCGCACCCGCTCCGGCCAGCGCGAGGGCGGCCCCGCCGAGGGCGGCCAGGTTCGCCTGGTCGAGTCCGGCCGTGACGCCGCCGCCGTGGGCCGGCGTCACGAGCAGCACGACGCCGAAGGCGGCGATGCAGAGACCGTAGGCGGTGATGGCCCACCGCACGGCGACACCCTGTCGGCGCACGTGGCCGAGGCGTCCCGAGAACACGCTGCTCAGCAGGGCGCCCACCGCGAACGAGGCGGAGAGGACGCCGACCGTCACCGCGCCTCCTCCGATCACGAGCGTGCCGACCACCGGGTAGAGGACGCGGGGCATCCCGAACGTCATCGCGACTATGTCCATGACGAAGGTCGTCCGGATGTTCGGCGACCGCTTCAGGAACGCCAGGCCGAAGCGCAGCGACTCGAGCCCCGGACGTTGGGTCTCGCCCTCGGGACGGATCGGGGGCAGCGTGACGATCCCGAGGAACGCCGTCGAGAACAACACGACGTCGACCGTGTACGTCAGCGGGAACCCCACGCCCGCCACGAGCACGCCGGCCAGGGCGGGTCCGACGGTGAGCATCAGACCCATGCTGATGCCGCTCAGTGCGGAGGCGGCGGGCAGCAGCTCGCGGGGCAGGAGGCGCGGCACGATCGAGGCGCGGGAGGTCGCGATCATCGTGCCCGCCACGGCGTTGACCGTGGTCAACAGGTAGAGCAGCCACACCTCGTGCAGCCCGAGGTACGCGTGCAGCGCGATGGCCGCAGTCGAGAGCCAGGCGAAGACGGCGGCGACGAGCGCGACCTTCCGACGGTCGAAGGCGTCGGCGAGCATGCCGCCGTAGAGGCCGGCCAGGATCATCGGGACGAGCGAGACGACGCCGACGAGCGCGACGGCGAAGGTCGACCGGGTGATCTCGAAGATCTCGAGCCCGACGGCGACGAGCGTGAGCTGCGTCCCGATGCCACTGATCGCGCTGCCCGCGAAGAGGCGGGCGAAGGCCGGGCTCGTCCGCAGCGGGGTGACGTCGACGAACAGCGGGCGACGGGCGGGCGCGGCGGGGCCGGACGGCGGAGGCGGGGTGGCGGACAAGCTGCCATTCTTGCCGATCGTGCAGGTTTCCGCAGGCCGGCGGCGGCGGCAGCCGGTGCGGCTCCCGGCGCCGCCCGGGCCCCCGCCCCCGGCCGCGGCGCAGCCCGATCGATTTGGCGTCCCGTCACCGTCGGAGTAGCGTCCATGTGTTCGCATCGATGACGTCATCTCGGTGCGGATGTCGGGTCGGCTCCTCGAGCCTCGCAGGGAGGACGCGAGTGGCCGACCCGCCCCTCGGCCCGTCGGTGGTTGGATGGTCGGCATGACTCACGATCCCCAGACCAAGCCCGAGATCGACGCCCCGACCGGCCCCGCCCCCACCGAGCTGACGATCACCGACATCACCGTCGGCGACGGAGCCGAGGCGCAGTCCGGCTCGACCGTCAACGTCCACTACCTCGGCGTCGAGCACGACTCCGGCGAGGAGTTCGACTCGTCCTGGAGCCGTGGCGAGGCCATCAACTTCCCGCTGCAGGCCCTGGTCCGCGGGTGGCAGGAGGGCATACCCGGCATGAAGGTCGGCGGACGCCGCGAGCTCGTCGTGCCGCCCCACCTGGCCTACGGCCCCGCCGGCGGTGGACACCCGCTCTCGGGCAAGACGCTCATCTTCGTCATCGACCTGCTCGGCGTCAGCTGATGCCCGTCGCCCCCTCGGTCGGCCTCAACGACGGGCGCACCCTGCCGCAGCTCGGCCTCGGCACCTACGGGCTGAACGGCGACGAGGGCACGGCGCAGGTCGTCCAGGCGATCTCGTCGGGCTACCGTTTGCTCGACACGGCGCTGAACTACGGCAACGAGGCGGCCGTCGGGGCGGCCATCCGCGAGACCGACGTGGCCCGTGACGACCTGGTCGTCACGACGAAGCTTCCCGGCCGACACCACGGGTTCGACGAGGCCCTGGCGAGCTTCGAGGAGAGCCGGGCGAACCTCGGCCTCGACTTCGTCGACCTCTACCTGATCCACTGGCCCCTCCCGCGCATCGACAAGTACGTCGAGGCGTTCAAGGCCTTCGTCCGGTTGCAGGAAGACGGCCTCGTCGGCTCGGTCGGCGTCTCGAACTTCACGGCCGAGCACCTGCAGCGCGTCGCCGACGAGACGGGCGTGGTGCCCGCGGTCAACCAGATCGAGCTCCACCCGTACTTCCCCCAGGCCGAGCTGCGTGCCGTGCACGAGAGCATGGGCATCGTCACCGAGAGCTGGAGCCCGCTCGCGAAGCAGAGCGAACTCCTCACGGAGGCGCGGGTCACCGACATCGCGCGGGCCCACGGCAAGACGCCCACGCAGGTCGTCCTGCGCTGGCACGTCCAGCTCGGCGCGGTCCCCGTCCCGAAGTCGGCCGACGCCGGTCGTCAGCGCGAGAACCTCGACGTCTTCGACTTCGAGATCACGCCCGACGAGGTCGAGTCGATCAGCGGCCTCGAGCGGGGCCGGCTGTGGGACGGCGACCCGCTGACCCACGAGGAGTTCTAGGCCCGGCTCCACCGCGGCCACCCCAGGAGGCGCGCTCGTCCCCCCGAGGACGAGCGCGCCTCCTGCGTCTCGGGACGGATTCCCGGGCCTCGCCGTCGGTGGTCGGAAGCTAGACTGGCGTGCCGACTTTTCCCGAAGGGTACGAACACCTGTTGTCATCCGAGATCGACCGCGAACGCGCCTATGTGGGCACCCTCTACGAACGCCTCGACGAGCTGAAGGCCGACGCCCGCGTCCGTCTCGAACGGACCCGTCGCGAGACCGTCGGCGGCAACCACCAGAGCCGCAGCGAGCGCGACGCCTACGCGCGCCTGTACGAAGACACCATCGTCCAGCTCGGCTCGGTCGACGAACGGCTCGCGTTCGGTCGCCTCGAGCTCGAGACGCCCGACCTGCTCGGCCAGACCGGCGACGTCGACCGCCCGGCCGAACCGGGCGAGGGCGGGCGCTACCGCTACATCGGCCGCATCGGCCTGCGCGACGAGGCCCACCACCCGATCCTGCTCGACTGGCGCGTCCCCGGGGCCAGCGCGTTCTACCAGGCGACGGCCGCGACTCCCATGGGCGCCCGGGCCCGTCGTCACCTGACCCTCGACGGTCGCACGGTCACCCGCCTCGAGGACGAGGTCTTCGACCCCGATCTGCTCGATCGCGACGACGTGCAGCTGCAGGGCGAGGGGGCGCTCATGGCCGCCCTGACCGCCCAGCGCACCGGCCGCATGACCGACATCGTCGCCACCATCCAGGGCGAGCAGGACCGGATCATCCGCTCTCAGCTCGACGGCGTGCTCGTCGTCCAGGGCGGCCCCGGCACGGGCAAGACGGCCGTCGCGCTGCACCGGGCCGCGTACCTGCTCTACTCGCACCGCGACCGGCTCAAGGGTTCGGGCGTGCTCGTCGTCGGGCCGTCGCGGTCGTTCCTGCGCTACATCGAACAGGTGCTCCCGTCCCTCGGCGAGAGCGGCGTCGTCCTGTCGAGCCTCGGCGGCCTGTACCCGGGCGTCGAGGCCCAGACCGACGACGCGCCCGACGTCGCCGCCCTCAAGGGGTCGGCCGAGATGGCCGAGCTCATGCGTCGCGCCGTCCGGTCGCGGCAGGTCCGCCCGGCCGAGCCGACGACCATCGACATCAACGGCGAACGACTCGTGGTGCGACCGGAGCTCGTCGGCGAGGCCATGCGCAAGGCCCAGGAGCGCGGCAAGCCCCACAACGTGGCCCGGGTCACCTTCAACAAGGCGGCCCTCTCGGCCCTGACGCGCCAGCTGGTCGACCAGATGCGCGAGCACGGCACGACCGTCGACGAGTCCGACGAGGCCGTCCTCCGGGAAGACATCCGGCAGTCGTACGACGTGCGCGTGCTGCTCAACACGGCCTGGCTGCCGCTCAGTGCCGAGAAGCTCGTCGAGGACCTCTTCGCCCGGCCGAACTGGCTCGCGTCGATCACCCCGCGCTGGACGCCCGAGCAGCGCGCCCTGTTGCGGCGTGAACGCGGAGCGGGCTTCACGGTGTCCGACGTGCCGCTGCTCGACGAGGCCGCCGAGTTGCTCGGCGAGTTCCAGACCGGTGTCGACCCCGAGCGCCTGGCCCGCAAGGCCCAGCGCAAGCGCGACATCGAGAACGCCGAGCGGGCGATCGAGAACATGGGCGTCGAGGGCATGGTCAGCGCCGAACAGATCGCCGGCGGCTTCGCCGAGCGGGCGGCGTCGATGACCACGGCCGAGCGGGCCGCGGGCGACCGTGCCTGGGCGTTCGGCCACGTGGTGGTCGACGAGGCGCAAGAACTCTCGCCCATGCAGTGGCGACTGCTCTCCCGGCGCTGCCCGCTGCGGTCGTTCACCGTCGTCGGCGACATCGCCCAGGCGTCGAGCCCGGCGTCGGCGACCTCGTGGGACCGCGCCCTCCAGGCCCTGCTCGGCCGTCGTCGCGGCGGAGGCGCCCAGGGCACGTCGGCTCCGTGGCGGCTCGAAGAACTGACCGTCAACTACCGCACGCCGGCGCAGATCGTCACCTACGCCGAGGGCGTCGCGACGGCGAGCGGTCTGCAGATCACCCCGAGCCGATCGGTGCGCTCGAGCGAATGGCCGGTGCGCGAGGTGACCGGCGCCTCCTCGAAGGACGACTTCGTCCGTGCCACCGTCGACGCCGTCCGGGCCGACCGGGCGATCGACTCCGAGGGCACGCTCGCGGTGATCGCCCCCGAGCAGGCCGTCTCGACGCTCGTCGAGGCCCTGTCGGCCGAGTTCGACGGTCTCGTGGCCGCCGGCACGGCGTCGTTGACCAAGCCGATCTCGGTGCTGAGCCCGGCGACGTCGAAGGGTCTCGAGTTCGACTCGGTCGTCGTGGTCGACCCCGAGCGCGTCCGACTGGCGAGCCGACGCGGCAACGCCAGTCTCTACGTGGCGATGACCCGGCCCACGCAACGCCTCACGGTCGTCTCGTAGGCCGGGTCGTCTCGCAGGCCGGGTCGGGGCGCCGGGGCCGGCCAGCTCGGCCTGTGCCGACTCGGCCTGTGCCGGCTCGGTCCCCGCGCCGGCTCGGCCCCTGACCCGGTCAGGCCCCGGCCACCCCGAACTCGTCGTCGAGGGCCGCCAACTCCCGGTCGACGCGTGCCCTCAGGGCGTCTTTCTCGACGGCGGGCAGCCAGCTGGCGTCGACGCCCGCGGAGGCCATCGAGCGCACCTGGTCGGCGGTGGCCCCGATCTTTTCGTGCACGATGCGGTACTCGGCGGCGAGGGTCGTCGGGAACATGCCCGGGTCGTCGGAGGCCGGCACGACGTTCAGGCCCGCCTCGAGCATGGCCTCGATGGAGGCGCGGCGCCAGGGACGCCACGACCGTCGCGAGGTCGTCGACACGACGGTGAACGCCACCTGCTCGTCGCGCACGCGCGCGACGACCTCGTCGTCCTCGAGCACGTAGTACCCGTGGTCGATGCGGTCGCAGCCGAGCTGGTCGAGGCACGTGATCGTGTTGACCGCCGTGGGGGAGTGCTCGGACGAGTGCGCCGTCCGGCCCAGCCCGGCCTCGCCCGCGAGTCGGTAGGCATCCACGAACCGCTCGGGTGGCCCGCTCGTCTCGAGGTTGTCGAGACCGATCCCGGCCACGTACTCGTGCGGGTGGTCCACCACCTGACGGACGAGCTCGAGGGCGTGCTCGCCGCTCCTGCTGCGGTCGATGCCCTGGATCATGCGCCCGGTCATGCCGAAGTCGCGCTCGGCGAGCCGGATGCCCTCGGCGTAGGCCTCCACCGAGCCGGTGTAGCCGAGCGACGCGAGGTGCGGCGGGACGGCGTCGAAGAACAGCTCGAGATGCCGCGTCGCACTCGCGTGGTGCGCGTCCTCGAAGGCCTCGTAGACGATCCGGGTGAGGTCGTCCGCGTCGCGGAGCACCTCGACGACCCAGTTCGAGGCCTGGAACAGCGAGTACGACACCTCGGGCTCGTCGACGCTGCGCCCCTGCGGCACGGGGATGCGCGTGTCGCGGTAGAGAGCCGGGTCGGGCGGGAGCGAGTTGATGTCGGCGAAGATCCGCTCGGGCTCGTCGGGCAGGTCGAGACCCTCGCGGCGGGCCAACTCGGCGAAGGTGCTCGCGCGGACCGTCCCGATCAGGTGGCAGTGCAGGTCCACCTTGGGCATGCGGTCCAGGTAGGCCGGGGGCAGGGTGGTGTCCGTCACCGCGAGGTCACCTCGCGGGCGAAGCGGTCGACCCAGTCCGAGCGGGTGGGGACGAGTTCGGTCGGGTCGAGGGTCGAGTAGCCCGCCGCGACCGGGTCGGCGGCGATGTCTCCCACGACGGCCTCGATCGTGTCGGGCACGGTGGCGCCCGGGGCGACCGGCAGGTCGCCGACGATCTCGGCGGACGAGGTCTGCGCCTCGACCGAGAGCAGGTAGTCGATGAACTGGTTCGCACCGTCGACGTTCTCGGCGCCGGTCGGGATCATCGCGCGGTTGGTGGCCATGTAGCGGCCGGTCGCGGGGGCCGTCCAGGCGATCGGTTCGCCGGACTCGACGAGGTCGGTCGCGAAGCCGCTCAGGGAGTCCGCGGCGACGATCTCGCCCTGCGTCAGCAGGTTGGTCACCTCGGTGGAGGAGCTGTAGAACTGCAGCACGCCGGGGGCCCACTCGCCGAGCCGGTCGAGGGCCGCGTCGATGTCGTAGGGTCCGTCGCCGTACTCCTCCGCGACGCCCGAGACCATCAGCTGGCCGGCCGTCACCGAGATGTCCGGCAGGGCGACCTTGCCCGAGAGCTCCTCCTCGCCGTACAGGCTCCACTGCGCGGCCTCGTCGGCGGTCAGCTCGTCGGTCGAGTACATCGTCCCGTTGAGCTGGTAGCTGTAGGCCGGGCCGAGGTACGAGTCCTCCTTCGCGAAGTCGGCGATCTCGTCGAGCGACGGCACGGCCGAGGCGTCCACCTGCTGGAAGAGGTCGTCCTCCTGGCCGAGTGCCGCGTAGTAGTCCGAGATCAGCATGACGTCCACGTCGGGCTGCCCGCCCGCGACCTGCAGCTGGGACAGGCGGTCGGAGTTCGATCCGGTGTCGACGACCACCTCGATGCCGGTCTTCTCGGTGAACGGGTCGATGACGGCTTCCTGGAACTCCTCGACGCCGAACGGGAACGTGCTCACGGTGATCGTGTCGGCGTCGGGCTCGCCGCCGCCGTCGGCGGAGCAGCCGGCGAGCACGAGGGTCGTCGCGGCGACGCCGGCGACGATCGCCAGGCGGGTGCGGAGGGTGGAGGTCATGGTCGTGTCCTTTCGGGGCGGTCTCGGCGAGACCGGGCGGTGTGGAACGCGGGTGGGTGGGACGGTGGAGGGGAGACCCGAGGAGGCGCGCGCGGCTCCGCGCACCGGGCGGGTCAGTCGGCGAGGGCCACGAGTCGCGACGCCGGCGCCGAGACGGTCACCCGGTCGCCGATCGCGACCGTCTCGGAGCCCGTGCTGCGGACGTCCGACAGCAGGCGCACCTCGGTACCGGCGGCGTCGACGGCCTGCACGGTGACGAGCAGGTCGACCCCGCGGTACGCGACGTCGGTGACGACCCCGGCGAGCTGCAGGCCGTCGGGCACCGCGCCTCCTGCGGGGGTCCCGGGGACGACCCCGAGGTGCTCGGGGCGGATCGCGAGCAGCGTGCCGTCGGCCGCCGTGACGAAGTTCTCGTAGCCGAGGAAGTCGGCGACGAAGCGGTTCGCCGGGTTCGGGAACACGTGCTGGGGCGAGCCCTGCTGCATGATCCGGCCGGCCCGCATGAGGACCATGTCGTCGCTCATCTCGAGCGCTTCGTCCTGGTCGTGCGTGACCAACACGACGGTGAGGCCCGTCTCGCCCTGGATGCGGCGGATCTCGGCGCGCATCTGGACGCGAAGGCGCGCGTCGAGGTTCGACAGGGGTTCGTCGAGCAGCAACAGCTTCGGCCGGATGGCGATGGCGCGGGCCAGCGCGACGCGCTGTTGCT
This sequence comes from Frigoribacterium sp. ME-P-080, assembly GCF_030209595.1. Taxonomy (NCBI): domain Bacteria; kingdom Bacillati; phylum Actinomycetota; class Actinomycetes; order Micrococcales; family Microbacteriaceae; genus Frigoribacterium; species Frigoribacterium sp. ME-P-080. The sequence continues at coordinate 64,727 of NZ_JARVRR010000010.1, read as the reverse complement.
GGCCGCCCGAGAGCTTCTTCGGCTTGCTGCCGGCGAGGTGGGCCAGGCCGACCAGGTCGAGGGTCTCCATCACGCGACGGCGGCGCTCGGCGGTGTCGACGCCGCGCAGCTTCAGGCCGTAGCCGACGTTGTCGGCGACGCTCAGGTGCGGGAACAGCGCGTAGGACTGGAACACCATGCCCAGGTCGCGCTTCTCGGGTGGGGTGCGCGTGCTGTCGACGCCGGCGATGCGGATCGTCCCCGACGTCGGGGCGGCGTAGCCGGCGAGCATGCGCAGGCTCGTCGTCTTGCCACATCCGCTCGGGCCGAGCAGCGTCGTGAGCTTGCCCTCGGCGATCGACAGGTCGATCGAGTCGACGGCGGTGAAGTCGCCGAAGACCTGGCTGACGGCGACGAATTCTGCTGCGGTGCTCATCTGTTGATGCCTCCGAAGATCTTGGCGAAGCCGACGGTGCGTTCGGCGATGACGGCGATGACGACGGTGCCCGCGAGGATCAGCGTGGCCATCGCCGCGACCATGGGGTCGTAGCTCTGCTGCACGTAGTCGAGCATCGTGACGGGCAGGGTGCGGAAGTCGCGGCTCTGCAGCAGCAGCGACAGGGGCACGTTGTTGAACGAGGTGACGAAGCTGAGCAGCGCCGCCGAGAAGATGCCGGGCCGCAGCAGGGGCAGGGTCACCGTGACGAAGGCCCGCAGGGGAGACGCGCCGAGACCGCGGGCGGCCTCCTCGAGGGCGGGGTCGGCCAGTGCCAGGGAGGCGCCGGTCACGCGGACCGCGTAGGGCAGCATCAACACGGTGTGCCCGATCAACAGCACGGGGAAGGCGTCGAGCCGGAACCCGATGACGAGCTGCTGGTAGAGCGCGAGCCCCACCACGAGCTCGGGGACGATCAGGGGCGACAGGAACAGCGCCTCGACGAGGCCCTTGCCCGGCAGCCTGCCGCGATGGATCGCCAGGGTCGCGGGGATGCCGACGAGCAGGGCGAGCACGGTGGCGATCAGGGCCAGCTGGAGGCTCGAGACCAGGGCCTGGGTGAACGGGTCGTAGCCGAAGGCGGCCTCGAACCAGCGCAGCGAGAACCCCTGGGGCGGGAAGCGCAGGGTGCGTTCACTCGTGAACGCGGTGGCGACGACGAAGAGGATCGGGACGATCATCACGACGTAGCCCGCGACGGCGAGCGTGCCGGCGACCGGGCGGCGAGTGGTCACGAGGTGGCTCCCTTCCGGGCGACGAGCGACGACAGGCCGGAGACGACGAAGACCAACACGGTCATGATCAAGGCGGTGGCCGAGGCCCCGGCCCAGTCGATCGTCACGCTCGAGTACGAGAAGAGCTGGGTGGCGAGCATGCGTTGGCCCGAGCCGCCGAGCAGGTACGGGGTCGTGTAGGCGGTGACCGAGCCCGCGAAGACGAGGGTGGCCGCGACGACGACGCCGGGCAGAGAGAGGGGTACGACGATGCTCCAGAAGGTTCGGGTGCGGCTCGCGCCGAGTCCGCGGGCGGCGTCGTCGAGTCCCGGGTCGACCTGGGCCACGGCCGAGTAGCACGAGATGATCGCGAGCGGCAGGAACAACTGCGTCAGACCCAGGACGATCGCCAGCTCGGTGTAGAGCAGTTGCGGGGCCTCGTCGACCAGGCCGAGCGTCGTGAGCAACTGACCGATGGCGCCGTTCTTGCCGAGCACCACGAGCCACCCGAAGGTGCGGACGACGTTGCTGAGCAGCAGCGGGAAGATCGCCAGGGCGAGCAGGACGCCCGACCAGCGCGAGGTCGAGCGCGCCAGCAGGTAGGCGACGGGGAAGCCGAGGGCTACGCAGATCACGGTCACGACGAGGCCGAGGCCCACGGTCCGACCGATGATGCGCAGGTCGAACGGGTCGGTGAGCATCTGGCCGAGGCGGCCGACGATCTCGCCGGCGGTCACGCCGGGTGGGGCGAACAGCATCGCGAGCGACGGCACCGCGAATCCGATCAGCAGGAAGGCGAGGCCCGGCAGCAGCAACAGCAGCGCGGGTTTGCGGGACGTCACGGGTTGTCCTCCGATCGGTGTGGCCTCTGGGGGGATGCCGACCCCACCTCGGGTGAAACCGGTTACATCGACCCTAAGGGCGCTGGTCGCCTGCGTCGGCCCCGCCGTGTAAACACCTTGTTACAAGCGTCGGACCACCGCGCGGGACCGGTTTCACGGAGGCCCTAGGGTGGTGGGCATGACTGGGGCAGGGCGGCTCGCGACGCTGGCGGACGTGGCGACGCTGGCGGGCGTGTCGAAGGCCACCGCCTCTCGCGTCCTCAGCCGCCCCGAGCTGGTGTCGCCCGACACGGCCGGACGCGTGCTCGCCGCCGCCGAGAAGCTCGGCTTCGTGCCCAACCGGGCGGCCCGTCAACTGGCGAGGGGGCGCACGGGCGTGGTCGCGCTCGTCGTGCCGACCCTCGACAACGCGTTCTTCACGCCGATCATCGCCGGGGCCCAGGCCGCGGCGGGCGAGGCCGACCTCCAGCTGACGGTCGCCGTCCACCCGCTGGCCGAGGCGGGTGAGCTGGCGGCGTTCGAGCGGCTGTCGCACCAGGTCGACGGGTTCATCGTCGTCGCCCCGCGCGGGGCCGACGACGTCGTGCGGGCCGCGACCGGCCACAAGCCGACCGTGCTCGTCGACCGCGAGGTGGCCGGGGTGTCGTCGGTCGTCGCCGACACGGCTGCCGCCTTCGGCTCGCTCGTGTCGCGCTTCGTCGCCGAGGGGCACGAGCGCGTCGTCTACCTCGGCGGGCCCGACGGCTCGTGGCAGAACACCCAACGCACGGCCGCGGTGGTCGACGCGGCGGCCGGCCGGGCCGAGCTCACGGTGCTGGGTCCCTACCCGTCGACCTTCGAAGCCGGCGTCCGGGCGAGCGACCACGTCCTCGCCTCCGGGGCGACGGCCGTCGTGCCCTACGCGACGGCCATCGGGCTCGGCCTGATGTTCGTCCTCCGGGCCGACGAGCACCGCGACCGCTCCGTCACGGTCAGCTCGGAGCGCATGGTCGTCGACGCCCTCGGTCTGGTCGGCGTCCCGGCGATCGACGTCGACGGCGAGCACCTGGGGCGGGTCGCGGCCGGCCGCCTGCTCGAGCTGCTGGCACCGGGTGGGCCGTCCGAGCCGACCTCCACGCGCCTCCCGGTGCCGGTCCGCTGGCCCTGACCTCGCCGACGGGCTGCGGAGCCCGACGCGGCTCGGCTGGAGGCGGCCGGGCCGGAGGAGGCTCGGCGGTGGGCGCCGGGCGTCGGGCGTCAGGCGTCGGGCGTCGGGCGCCTCAGCGGGAGGCGCCTCAGCGGTAGTCGGCGGGCCAGGCGAAGGCCGGAGGCGCGGTGACGGTCTCGCCGATCGGCGCGAGCACGAGGTCGATGCGTTCGAAGTCCCGCAGCGGGATGCCGGCCGGGTCGGACGTGTAGGGGCTGCCGCCGACGAAGGTGTGGAGCTCGAGCCCGTCGTCGTGCCCGAGCGAGCCGACCCCGCGTCCGTCGAGGGCGACGTCCCACTCGCTGAACAGTTGGCCCAGTACGAAGGTCTCGCGGGTGGGGGACTCGACGTGCACGATGCCGCTCGTGTCGTGCGTGTGGATCTCGGCGGCGAACTTCGCGTCCGAGTCGTGCCCGATGTCGCCGGGGACGGTCACCGCCTGCCCGTCGACGGTGATCGAGAGGTGCGTGTGCACGTGCATGGCGAGGTCCTGGCCCCAGACGTTCTCGAGACCGGCGGCGGCGGCCCGGGTCTCGAGCCGGTCGGTGGCGGGTCGACCCCACGGAGGCGCGGTGACGGCCCCTCGGACGTTCAGCGGGTTGCCGCTCTGCACCACGGCCACCCCGACCCCGCCCGCCACGAGGACGACGAGGGCGAGCAGCCCCGCGAGCACCTCGCCCGAGAGACGCCGACGAGGTCGGCGCGTACGGTCGCTCATCGGGTCGGACCGGCCTCGGCCTCGGAGGTGCTGCGGACGCGGTCCACGAGCTCGCGCCACGGCCCCGTGACCTGCTGCTCGGGCAGTTTGGCCTTGCGGGTGGGCCGGGTCTCGGCCGTGATGACCCAGACGAAGCGATCGGGCTGCACGGCCTGCGCGGCGGCCGGGGCCTGCGACCAGGGCACCTGGTCGATGAGGACGAGCCACGACTCGGTGTCGGGCTCGGAGTCGACGTCGACCGTCCAACTGCGGGTGAGACCGGCGAAGCCACCGGAGCGCGACACGGTGACCTTCATGGGCGCGATGCTACCCCGGCCGTGTCCGGGGCAGCAGGGTCTCGTGCCGGTCGGCGTCAGCTGGCCGGGGTGACCCCGACGCCCGCCCACCCGGCCGACGTCGCGCGGGTCTCGTCGGAGTCCGCTCCGTACCGTGTGGTCGCCGCCTCGACGGTGGCCGCCGCGAACTGCGCGAAGGTCGCCTCGGTCGACAGCGTGCCGCCGGTGAGCGTGTCGTACCAGATCTGCCCGGCCCGCAACCAGGCCTCGCCGCCGAGCGCCTCGGCGACGAGGTAGAAGGCCCGGTTGGGGATGCCCGAGTTGAGGTGCACCCCGCCGTTGTCGTCGGTGGTCTCGACGTAGTCGTCCAGGTGGGCGGGTTGGGGGTCCTTCCCGAGGACGTCGTCGTCGTACGCGGTGCCCGGGGCCTTCATCGACCGCAGCGCCCGCCCCTGCACCTCGGCGGTGAAGAGCCCTTCGCCGATGAGCCACGTCGCGTCGTCGGCGGTCTGCCCGAACAGGTGCTGCTCGACGAGCGCCCCGAACACGTCGCTGACCGACTCGTTGAGCGCACCCGACTGCCCCTGGTAGGTGAGGTTTGCGGTGTACTGCGTGACGCCGTGGGTGAGCTCGTGCCCGATGACGCTGACCGAGGCCGTGAAGCGCCCGAAGACTTCGCCGTCGCCGTCGCCGAACACCATCCGCTCGCCGTTCCAGAAGGCGTTGTCGTAGTCCTGGCCGTAGTGGACGGTCGCGTCGAGCGGCAGCCCGGCGCCGTCGATCGACGAGCGCCCGTAGACCTCGTGGAACAGCGCGTAGGTCGCGCCGAGGGCGTCGTACGCCTCGGTGGCGGCGACGTCGTCGGTGGCGGGTTCACCCTCGCCGCGGACGCGGACGCCCGGCAGCTCTTCGGTGCCCTGCGCGTCGAACACCGAGCGCTCGAGCACGGACTCTGCGCCGAGCGCCCCCCGGACGACCGGGGGAGTCGCGTTGCGGTCGACGGCCTCCATCGCGAGCAGGCCGTTGCGCGCCGCCCGAGGTGCCCGGTGCAGGCGGGGCGAATCGGCTTCGGCGAGGTGGGCGAGCAGGTACGGGGGGACGATGAACCGCGACATGCGTGCACTCTCGCACGCGCCTCCGACATCGGGCCCGACTGTTCACACGATCGTGACGTACCGGTCGGTCGCGCGTCGCGGGGACGGACGCAGCAGGCCTCGAGGGGCGGGGGGGCGCCGTCCGCCCGACTACCGTTGAGGGCATGACCGTCACCGATGCCTCCTCGTTCGTCGACAGCAAGATCGCCGTCGTCCCCGACTTCCCGAAGCCCGGCATCCTCTTCCGCGACGTCACCCCGCTCTTCTCCGACGCCGACGCCTTCGCCACCGTGACCACGGCGCTCTCCGAGCCGTTCGACGGCGGGTTCGTCGCCGTCGCCGGCATCGAGGCGCGCGGCTTCGCGCTCGCCGGGGCCATCGCGATCGAGCAGGGCGTCGGCGTCCTCACGGTGCGCAAGGCGGGCAAGCTGCCCGGCGAGGTCCTCAGCGAGAGCTACGCCCTGGAGTACGGCGAGGCCACGCTCGAACTGCGTCCGAACCAGATCCCGGCGGGGTCGAGCGTCCTGATCGTCGACGACGTGCTGGCGACCGGCGGCACGGTCGAGGCGACCGTCACCCTGCTCGAACGAGCGGGTTACGTCGTGGCCGGCGTCGCCGTGCTGCTCGAGCTCGACGGTCTCGGTGGCCGGGCCCGCCTCGAGGGCCACGTCCCCGTGCACGCCCTGTCGTCCGCCCCCGCCTGACCTCTCGCGTCGGCCGCCGGGCGCCGGTGGCCGTCCGACCTCAGGCGAACGACCGAGCGGCCTCGAGCGCCCCGGGGAAGAGCAACCCCGCCCCGCCCAGCAGGCAGCCCAGGGCGACGAGCACGAAGACCCCGACCCAGACGACGCCCGGCACCCGGGTCAGCCCGGCGAGCTGGTCGGCGTCCGACGCGGTCGAGCGTGAGCGCCGCCGGCTGCGCTGCAGCTCGAGCGACGCCCGCAGCGCGCCGAAGCCGAGGACCGACGTCACGACGAGTCCGAACACCGCCTGCCAGGTCGGCGACGCGAAGAACGTCACGGCGACGACGAGGGCGGCGCCCAGCAGCACCACCCAGAGCCCGAACCAGTTGCGGATCTGCACGAGCATCAGCGCGAGCAGCAGCAGCAGGGCCCAGAGCAGCCCGGCCGCGTAGCCGGCCGACAGCAGCCACGCGGCGCCCAGGGCGGCGATCGCGGGTGCGGTGTAGCCGGCGAGCAACGTGATGACCATGCCCGCCCCGGTCCGCGGCCCCTTCGACACGGTCAGGCCCGAGGTGTCCGAGTGCAGTCGGATGCCCGTCAGCCGACGACCGGTCAGCACCGCGGCGAGGCCGTGCCCGCCCTCGTGCACGACGGTGACGGCGTGCCGCACCGTGTGCCAGGTGCCCGGCAGCAGCACGAGCAGCAGGCCGGCGGCGACGCTGCCGAGCAGCCACGAGCCGGGCAGCGGGGCGGCGAGCTGGCTGATCCGGGCCCAGAGGTCGGTGAGTGCGTCCACCCGACGAGCCTAGGAGGCGCGGTGCGCGGGGTCGCGCACCGCGCCTCCTCGGCCCTGCCGCGGTCGCCCCCGGGGCGGGTCGTCCTCCAGGCTGATCTTCGGCCGTTCCGGGCGTCCTCCCACCGACCGGTGCCGCACCATGGACGGATGCGTCGCGCCGTCCTCCTCCTGCTCACCCTCGTCTACCTCGCCGGGGTCGCCTGGATGACCCTGCGACCGAGCGTCTACGACGCGGACACCGGGGCGTTGCTCTGGCGGGCGCTCGACGTCTTCGCCCGGCACGACGAGACCTCGTGGATCACCTTCGCCCGGGTCGAGGCCGCGGCGAACGTGGCGATGTTCGTCCCGATGGGCATGTTCCCGGCGCTCCTGCTGCCGAAGCGCTTCTGGTGGGTCGGCATCGTGGTCGGGTTCGCCGCGACGGTGGGCATCGAGACCGTCCAGGCGACGTACCTGTCGGCCACGCGCTTCTCCGACCCGCAGGACCTCGTCATGAACACCCTCGGGGCCGCGATCGGCGCGGCGTTCGTCGGACTCGTCCTGCCCCGGCGGCGTCGGGGTCGGGGACGGGGCCGATCGCGACAGGGGTCGGCGGCGCCCGTCTGGTAGGCTCCTCAGGTTGCCGTCTGAACGGCCGCGGAGAAAGAGAGCTCGCACATCCGGTGACGAGCACCGCGCAACGAACTGAAAGGGGATCCCTCCATGGCACTCGCACCTGACGTCAAGACCCGGATCATCGAAGAATACGCGACCCACCCCGGCGACACCGGATCCCCCGAGGTCCAGGTCGCCGTGATGACGCAGCGCATCCTCGACCTGACCGAGCACCTCAAAGAGCACAAGCACGACCACCACTCGCGTCGTGGCCTGCTGCTGCTCGTCGGCCAGCGCCGTCGCCTCCTGGGCTACCTGTCCAAGGTCGACATCGAGCGCTACCGCACGCTCATCGGTCGTCTCGGCCTGCGCCGCTAGTCCTCGCGCTCCGGACGTCTCGACGACGGCCCCCTCGGCACCCAGCTCCGGCTGCACGCCGAGGGGGCCGTTCTCTCGTTCCGGGGGAGGGGCGGTGCCCGTGCCCGAGGGCAGGTGCGGCGCTCAGTACCAGTTGTTCGCGACCGAGTGCGCCCACGCGGCGCACATCGTGCCGTAGCGGCCCTGGATGTACCCGATGCCCCAGTCCACCTGGGTGCGGTAGTTCGTCTGCCAGTCCAGTCCACTCGAGGCCATCTTGTTGCCGGGCAGGGCCTGGGGGATGCCGTAGGCGCCGCCCGACGGGTTGGTCGCGGTGGTGCGCCAGCCCGATTCTTTGTTCCACAGCTGGACGAGGCAGGTGTACTCGGCCCCGGACCCGACCTTCGTGGCCGCGTAGGCCTTGGCGCCCGCCGGGTCGTTCACCGCTCCGGTCGGGGGAGGCGTCGCTCCGCCGGGACGTCCCGTGTCGGGGACGGTCGCCCCGCCCCCGGACGATCCACCACCCCCGGACGATCCGCCACCTCCGGACGATCCGCCACCTCCGGACGATCCGCCACGTGACGGCGCCTTCGCGGCGGCGGCGGTCTGGGCCTTCGCCGCGGCCTCCTGCGCCGCGTACGCCTGCTGCGCGGCGACCCCGGCCCGGTACTGCTGTTCGAGCTCCGCCGTCGAGTCCTTCAGGGCGGCGAGCTGGGCGTAGAGGTCGGTCGACCTCTGGGTGGCGCTGGCCACCTCGGCGTCCGCGGTCGCCTGCGCCGCGGCGGCCTGGTCGGCCGCGGCCTTGGCGTCGCGCGCGAGCGAGTCGCGCCGGTCGGCCGCGGTCGTCGCCTGCTCGCTGAGGGACGACACCGTGTTGCTCGCGGTCGTGGCGTCGGCGAGCACCGTCTGCCACCGGTCGCCGAGCTGCGTGAGCGAGCCCAACTGGTACAGCGCGGCCCCGGGGTCGGGCGACGTGAAGAGGTCGGTGCCCAGGGTCTGCGTGCCGCCGGTGCGGAACAGGCTGCCGGCGAGCTGGCCGGCCTCCCGCTCCGCCGTGTCGGCGGTGGCCCGCGCACGCTCGGCGTCGGCCGAGAGCTCGTCCGCTCGCTGCGACGCCGCCGCGAGGTCGGATTGCGCCGCCGCGTCGGCCCGGTCGGCGAGGACCGCCTCGTCGCTGCGGTCGGACGCGGCCTTCTCGAGGCTGTCGAGCGACGCGTCGATCAGGTCGACCTGCGCCTGGGTCGCCGCGGCGTTCCCCTTCGCGGCCTCGACCTGGGCCCAGGTCGGGTACCCCGCGGCGGACGCGGCGGACGGCGCCACGAGCGTCGTCAACACGAGAGCCAAGGAGGCGCCGGTCGCCACCGCGAGGCGGCTCGCGCGACGATCCCGGCCGGACCTGTCGTGAGCACGCATGGAGACGACCCTAACGCCGTCCCCCCGGCACCGCGCCTCCCCGTCCGGGCGACACCCGCGTCGCGGACCCCGGCCGGACGGGTCCGAGTGCTAGGATCGCGCTCGGAGCAGGCCGGTACGGCTGCTGGTCACCGGTGGTGACAGGCGGAATGCCCCGACCGACGCCGAGCGTCCGGGTCGGGTGCGGGGTCCGACCGTTTCTACTGTTGGCCAGACGTGCCACCGCCTCCGTCGCGTTGTTGCACGTGCATGTCGCCATGCCGTCCACGCCGCCCGCTCCGGTACACATCGATGCCCACACGGGGCCTCGATGCAAAACAAAGAGGAGTAGCCCCCACATGGAGGGTCCAGAGATCAAGTTCGGCGAAGCCGTCCTCGACAACGGCAAGTTCGGCAAGCGCACCATCCGATTCGAGACCGGTCGTCTCGCCCAGCAGGCTCAGGGAGCCGTCGCTGCCTACCTCGACGAAGACACCATGCTTCTGTCGGCCACGAGCGCCAGCAAGAAGCCGAAGGACAACTTCGACTTCTTCCCGCTCACCATCGACGTCGAAGAGCGTTCGTACGCCGCGGGCAAGATCCCCGGCTCGTTCTTCCGCCGCGAGGGTCGCCCCTCGACCGAGGCCATCCTGGTCTGCCGCCTCATCGACCGGCCGCTGCGTCCCTCGTTCGTCGAGGGTCTGCGCAACGAGGTCCAGGTCGTCATCACGGTGCTGAGCATCGCTCCCGACGAGTTCTACGACGCCCTCGCGATCAACGCGGCCAGCGCCTCCACCCAGATCTCGGGTCTGCCGTTCTCCGGCCCCATCGCCGGTGTGCGTCTCGCCCTGATCGGTGACCAGTGGGTCGCCTTCCCCAAGGCCAGCCAGCTCGCGGACGCCGTCTTCGACCTGACCGTCGCGGGCCGTGTCGTCACCGACGCCGCCGGCAACGAGGACGTCGCGATCATGATGGTCGAGGCCGAGGCCACCGAGCACGCCTGGGGTCTCATCCAGGGCGGCGCCACCAAGCCCGACGAGGCGATCGTGGCCCAGGGCCTCGAGGCCGCCAAGCCCTTCCTCAAGCAGCTCGTCGACGCCCAGGCGACGATGGCCGCCCAGGCCGCGAAGGAGATCGCCGACTACCCGGTGTTCCTCCCCTACACCGACGAGGTGCTCGAGGCCGTCACGGCCGCCGCCGGCACCGAGCTCGCCGAGGTGTACAAGATCGCCGGCAAGATCGAGCGCCAGGACGCCGACGACGCCCTCAAGTCGCGTGTCAAAGACGCGATCGCCGCCAAGGTCGACGCGGGCGAGCTGCCCGACACGGCCCTCGGCCAGGTCGGTGCCGCCTACAAGTCGGCCACGAAGAAGGTCGTCCGCGACCGCATCCTCACCGAGCAGATCCGCATGGACGGCCGCGGCCTCGCCGACATCCGTCCGCTCGACGCCGAGGTGCAGGTCATCCCGCGCGTCCACGGCTCCGCCATCTTCCAGCGCGGCGAGACCCAGATCATGGGCGTCACCACGCTGAACATGCTCAAGATGGAGCAGCAGATCGACTCGCTGAGCCCGGTCACCAAGAAGCGCTACCTGCACCACTACAACTTCCCGCCCTACTCGACCGGTGAGACCGGCCGCGTCGGGTCGCCGAAGCGTCGCGAGATCGGGCACGGCTTCCTCGCCGAGCGCGCCCTCGTGCCGGTGCTGCCCAGCCGCGAAGAGTTCCCCTACGCGATCCGTCAGGTGTCCGAGGCCCTCGGCTCCAACGGTTCGACGTCGATGGGTTCGGTCTGCGCGTCGACCCTGTCGCTGCTCAACGCCGGTGTGCCCCTCAAGGCCCCGGTCGCCGGCATCGCCATGGGACTCGTCTCCGACACCGTCGACGGTCAGACCCGCTACGCGGCCCTGACCGACATCCTCGGTGCCGAAGACGCTCTGGGCGACATGGACTTCAAGGTCGCCGGCACGAGCGAGTTCGTCACGGCGATCCAGCTCGACACCAAGCTCGACGGTCTGCCGACCGCCGTGCTCGACGCCGCCCTCAAGCAGGCGAAGGAGGCGCGCACCGCCATCCTCGGCGTGCTCAACTCGGCGATCGACGCCCCCGACGAGATGGCCCCGACCGCGCCCCGCGTGATCTCGGTCCAGATCCCGCAGGACAAGATCGGCGAGCTGATCGGCCCCAAGGGCAAGACGATCAACGCCATCCAGGACGAGACCGGCGCCGACATCAGCATCGAAGAAGACGGAACCGTCTACATCGGTGCCGTCGACGGTCCCTCGGCCGAGGCCGCCCGCGCCCAGGTCAACGCGATCGCCAACCCGACCAACCCCGAGATCGGCGAGCAGTTCCTCGGCACGGTCGTCAAGATCGCGTCCTTCGGTGCGTTCGTCTCGCTCCTCCCCGGCAAGGACGGCCTGCTGCACATCAGCGAGGTCCGCAAGCTCGCCGGCGGCAAGCGCGTCGAGAACGTCGAGGACGTCCTCGGCGTCGGCCAGAAGATCCTCGTCGAGATCACGAAGATCGACGACCGCGGCAAGCTCTCGCTCGCCCCGGTCGTGGCGGAAGAAGCCGACACCGACTCGAGCGGAGCGACCGAGCAGTCGACCGACGAGTCCGTCGACGCGTAGTCACCGCACCACGAAGGGCCCGCCCCGACCTCGGTCGGGGCGGGCCCTTCGCCGTCCCGGCGTGGCTCCCTGGTCGCTGCCGGAGCAGGAGGCGCGTCCCCCGGATCGGGGCGGCGACACGGCGTAACGATTGGGTGCGGCGGCGGCGGAAACCGGGCGCGTGGCCGTATTCTTGATCGTGGAGGGCGAACCATACCCCATGCGATCGCACAGAGTCGCATCGGGAATTCGCGACGAGGAAGGAACGGCGTGACCGAGACGACGGCCGAGCTCGCCCGTTCTGCCACGTCCGACTTCGCCGCCGCAGCCGCCATCGCGGCCGCCGCCGCCCGGGCGTCCGCCGCCCAGCCCACCGTTCCCGTCGATCTCGGCATCATCCAGCCGCGCCGCCGTCTGGGCCTCTCCGACCTCAAGGTCTTCCCCTTGGCCCTCGGCGGCAACGTGTTCGGGTGGACGGCCGACCAGGCCGAGACGACCTCCGTGCTCGATGCCTACTTCGATCTCGGCGGCAACTTCGTCGACACGGCCGACTCCTACGCCGGGGGTCGCAGCGAGATCATGATCGGATCGTGGATGCGCTCCCGTCGATCACGCGACGACATGGTCGTGTCCACCAAGGTGGGCAAGAGCGCCGACAACCCCGGTCTGACCCCCCGCGCGATCGAGCGGGCCGTCGACGCGTCCCTCGAGCGGCTCGGAACCGACCACATCGACCTGCTCTACCTGCACGTGGACGACACCGAGGTGGCGTTCGAGCGCACCCTGCTGGCCGTCGACCACCTCATCCGGGTGGGCAAGGTCCGATGGTTCGGTGGTTCCCATCACTCGGGCAACCGCCTCTACGAGGCCCGCATCGCGGCGGGGATGCTCGGAATCGCCCCGATGGTGGCCCTGCAGAACCAGTACAACCTCCTCGACCGGTCCGAGTACGAGAAGGGCCTGGCGCACGTCGCCGCGCAGCAGCGACTCGCCGTCATGCCGCGCTTCGCCCTCGCCAGTGGGTTCCTCGCGGGCAAGTACCGTTCGCGCTCCGACTTCGCCCACAGCCCCCGTCGCCGGGCGCTCGCGAAGTACTTGTCCAAGAGGGGCCTCAGGGTCGTGCACGAGCTGGACCGCATCGCGTCCGTCCACGAGGTCTCGAGTGCTGCGATCGCGCTGGCCTGGTTGCTCGCCAAGCCGAACGTCGTGGCACCGGTGGCCAGTGCGACGAACGCCAAGCAGGTCTACGAACTCGCCCAGGCCGCGCGGGTGCAGCTCACACGCAACCAGGTCCTCGACCTCGACCGCGCCTCGGCCTGACCGCCAGGCGACGTGGTCGGCCCGTACCTGGGGGTACCCGACGACGACGTCCGCGGGGACGGCGCCACGGTGACGCGCTGCCGGGACAGCGCCCATGGTGACGTCGATGTGCTGCGTCGTCCGCCGATGACCTAGGCGGCGACGAGGAGCCGCTCCGCCGTGCGGCGCAGGGAAGCCGCCGCGGCGATGGCGTCGCCGGCGTAGGCGCCCACCTGGGCGCCGTCGAGGGCGAGGACGAGATCGTCCGCTGCGTCGCCCGGCAGGGGGTGGCCCGCGACCTTGAAGAGGGAGACCATCTCGGCCGTCAGCCACTCGCGGTGCTCGGCGATGGCGAGACGGACGGGGTGGGTCGGATCGCTGAACTCGGACGCCGCGTTGGCGAAGGCCGAGCCTCGGAACGACACGGTCTGGAGTCGGGCGCCGACCGCCTCGAGGTACGCCTCGAGGGTCGCGCGGCCCCCGTCGTGGGCCTCGACCAGGGCGGACAGCTCGGCTGCCTCGAGGTCGTGACGACCGGCGAGGTACTCGAGCACGAGGGTGTCCTTCGCGCCGAAGTGCTTGTAGAACGTCGCCTTGGTCACCGACGACTCGGCGATGAGGCGGTCGACGCCGACGACGCGGACGCCCTCGTCGTAGAACAGGCGATTGGCGGTCGTCAGGACGCGGGATCGGGCACCGGGGACGGGGGAGTCGGCGCGAGGGCGACCAGGGAGACGCTGGACGGCCGGTTGGGGGGAATCGACCGTCACAGCGTGGCTCCTTGGGACGTCTCGGCTAGAAGCCGCGTGGGGGACGCGCGCTCCGGACCTTCTGACGACGTCCGACCAGCCGCCGACGACGACCATCAGGGGGGATGGGGTCGTCGTCGGTGGTCTGACTCTAACACCGATGAGGACAAACAGAGTTGTCTGTTTGTCCTCAGAATCGTCCCCCAGTTCGGGTGCCAGCCGTCCCGTGGGGCTCACGGACTACCGCAGGGGAGGTCGCCTAGGCTCGACATGATGAACGGCCCTGTCTCCTTCCCGCTCGACGAGGTCGAGATCTCCTTCCGCGCCACGGGCGACGCGCTGGTGAGGCGCACCGTGCTGCCCTCGGGCGTCCGGGTGCTCAGCGAGCGCATGCCCGGGGCGCGCAGCACGACCATCGGCCTCTGGGTCGCGGTCGGGTCCCGTGACGAGTCGGACGCCGAACGGGGGTCGACCCACTTCCTCGAGCACCTCCTCTTCAAGGGCACCCCGACCCGGTCCGCCCTCGACATCGCGGTGTCGTTCGAGTCGGTGGGTGGCGAGCACAACGCCGCGACGGCCAAGGAGTACACCTGCTACTACGCCCGGGTGCGCGACGTCGACCTCGACGACGCGATCGACGTGCTCACCGACATGGTGACCTCGTCGACCCTCGACCCGGCCGAATTCGAGACCGAACGAGGGGTGATCCTCGAAGAACTCGCCATGGCGGAGGACGATCCAGCCGACATGGCCGGTGAGCGGCTCTTCGAGTCGGTCTTCGGCGACCACCCGCTCGGTCGTCCGATCGGGGGGTCGCCCGAGAGCATCCGTGCTGCGGCCCGCGACGACGTGGACCGGCACTACCGAGCGAACTACCGTCCGCAGGATCTCGTCGTGTCCATCGCCGGGGCGGTCGACCACGACCGAGCACTCGAGCGGTTGACGGCGGCGCTCGACCGGGCCGGGTGGCCCACCGAGTCGGCGTCGCCCGTGCCCCGTCGCGACGACGCACCCGTCGGGCTCGTCGCGGGTGAACCGCTCCAGGTGATCCGGCGTCCCCTCGAGCAGGCCACCGTCCTGCTGGGGCTGCCGGGCATCTCCGTCGGGGACGACCGCCGACCCGCCCTGGCCGTGCTGAACTCGGTGCTCGGCGGGGGCATGTCGTCTCGACTGTTCCAAGAGATCCGTGAGCGCCGTGGACTCGCCTACTCGGTCTACTCGTTCGCCCCGAGCTACTCCGACGCCGGTCTCTTCGGGCTCTATGCCGGGTGCACGCCCGCCAATGCCGGAGAGGTCGCCCGGCTCATGCTCGGCGAGCTCGAAGGCCTCGCCACCGACGGCATCACCGACGACGAGCGCCGACGAGCCCTCGGCCAACTCGGAGGGGCGGCGGCCCTTGCCCTGGAGGACAGCGACACCCGGATGAACCGCCTCGGTCGGGCCGAGATCTCGACGGGTGAGTTCGTCGACCTCGACACGTCCCTCGCCCGGGTCGAGGCCGTGACGTCCGACGACGTCCGGACGTTGGCGGACCGTCTCCTCTCCGGCCCCTTGTCGACCGTGCTGGTGGGCGAGGTCGACGAGACGTCCTTCCCGATCCCGATCCCGACGACGACGTCGGGAGCGACCCCTCGATGAACCAGGAGACGACGGTGTCCCATTACCTCTACCTCGTCCGGCACGGCGAACAGCAGGACGCCGAGCACGGACTGCCCGACGGTCCACTGAGCGAACGGGGCAAACGCCAGGTGCGCCTCCTCGCCGAGCGCCTCGGGGGAGTCCCCTTCGACGCAGCGTGGCACTCCCCGCTCGAGCGCGCCGAAGAGACGGCCGCGATCATGACCGAGCGCATGCCGGCCCTCGAGTCACAGCCGTCGACCCTCCTCTTCGACTGCGTGCCGTCCGGTCCGACGGCCGAAATGCCGTCGTCCTACAAGCCGTTCTTCGGCGGGGTCACGGACGAGCAGATCGAGGCCGGGCAGGCCCAGATGTCCGACGCGGTCGCCGAGTGGCTCACCCCGGCCCGAGAGGACCGCCACGATCTCCTCATCACGCACAACTTCGTGATCGGGTGGTTCGTCCGCGAGGTGTTCGGAGCGCCGGACTGGCGGTGGATGGGCGTCAACCAGGCCAACGCCGGGCTGACGATCATCCGGGTGCGATCGGCGAAGCCGCCGGAGCTCGTGACGCACAACGACCTCGGGCACCTGCCCGTCGAGCTGCGCACCGGCCTTCCGGTCGAACAGCCCTTCTGAGGTCTTCGTCCGCCGGAGGCACCGCCCTCAGGCGGTCCCGCGCGGGTCCTCTGCCCGGACGGCCTTGCCGTACCACGTCGTGGCGTTCGGGTTCGCGTTGTAGGGCTCGATCGTCGCGTACCCCGCGCTGCGGTAGAGCCCTCCGGCAGCCGCCAGGCTGTCGTTCGTGTCGAGCACGATCTCGTCGGCCCCGAATGCGGACGCCCGACGTTCGAGTTCGTCCAACAAGGCCCGACCGAGACCCAGTCCCCGGCCCGCGGGACGCACGTAGAGGTGCTTGACCTCGTACCGCACGGCCCCCGAGGCCGAGGGGGCGATGAGTCGGATGCCGCCGCACGCGGTCGGCTCGGAGGCCCGGCCCGCGTCGGCCGGTTCTGCCTCGACGACGACGAACACGCCGCCCGGCGGCACGAAGGCCGTGGCGTCGGGCAGGGTCGTCGTGTACGTGCCCTGTGCCGAGGGGAAGGTGCTCTCGCGCTCGGTGAAGTACTCGGTCAGGAGGGCGGCGGCATCGGGGGAGGAGACGCTCGTCTCGCGGAACCTGGGCATGCCGTCCATGCTAGGTCGCGGCGCGGCCCGGTCCGTCGTGGTGCCCCCGGTAAGTTGGACGGCATGACTTCGCGCATCGCCGTGGTGGGAGCCACCGGCACCCTCGGTTCGTTCATCGTCGACCTCGTCGAGCGCACCCCGGGGCTCGAGCTCCACGCCGGTCTCTCGTCCCGCGACGATCTCGACGACGTCCTCGGGGCCGACCTCGTCGTCGACGTCACGCACCCTGCCGTCAGTCCGGGGATCGTCGAGCACGTCGTCCGCGCGGGCATCCCGGTGCTCGTCGGAACCTCGGGCTACAACGCCGAACGCCTGGCCCGTCTCTCGACGGTCGTCTCCGACGCGGACGGCCCAGGCGTCCTGGTGGTGCCGAACTTCTCGATCGGTTCGGTGCTCGCGACGCGGTTCGCCACCCTCGCGGCGCGCTTCTACGAATCCGTCGAGATCGTCGAGGCGCACCATCAGGGCAAGGTCGACTCGCCGTCGGGCACGGCCGTGCGCACGGCGGAACTCATCGCCGAGGCTCGTCGGGACCTCGGCCCGGTGTCGGCGCCGCACGCGGACCAACGGGCCAGGGGTCAGCAGGTGGCGAGTGTGCCGGTGCACAGCATGCGCCTGCGCGGCGTCGTCGCGAGGCAGGAGGTCGTCTTCGGCGGTGACGGCGAGACCCTCACGCTCACGCACGACACGCTCTCGCAACGCGCGTACGAGAAGGGGCTCCTCGTCGCCATCGAGGCCACCCCGGGCGTGACCGGGGTCGTCGTGGGGCTCGACGCCGTCCTGCCCCTCGAATCGTGAAGGGGCGTGCGGCCGCGCTCCTGATGGCGCTGCTCCTGCTCCTCTACGTCGTGCTGGTCGGTCAGCGGGCCGTCCTCTTCCTGTCGACGGGCGAACCGGTCGCCATCGCGCTCGGCGTCGCCCTGCTCGTCCTCCCCCTCCTGGGATTGTTCGCCTTGGTGGTCGAACTGCGCTTCGGTCTGCGCACACAGCAGATCGTCGGGCAACTCGCGGCCGAGGGCGGATTGCCGGTCGACGACGTGCCACGGCGTACCTCCGGTCGGTACGAGCGCGAGGCGGCCGACGCGGCGTTCCCCGCCTACAAGACGGCCGTCGAGGCGGCACCCGACGACTGGCGCGCGTGGTTCCGCCTGGGCCTGGCCTACGACGCCTGCGGTGACCGCCGACGAGCTCGCCAGGCCCTGCGCTGGGCCATCAAGCTCCGGCGCGAGACGGCCGGCTGAAGCCGCCCACCCGAGTCGTGCGCGTGCTCAGAGCGCGTCGACGAACGCGGTCAGCGCGTCCTCGACCGTGCGGTGCCTGAAGGTGAAACCGTCGCGCTCGAGCACCTCGGGCACGACCTGCTGGCTCGGCAGCAGCATCTCCCGCCCGGCCTCCTGCATGGCGGTCGAGATGACGGCCTCGGGAACGCCCAGCAGGTAGGGACGGTGCAGGTCGGCCGCCAGGGTGCGCGTCACGAGGTCGCTCGTCGCCGGCGTGGGGCCGACCAGGTTCACGGGTCCCGAGACGGACGACGTGAGGAGGTGCACGATCGCGGCGGCCTCGTCGTGCACGCTGATCCAGGGCCAGAACTGGTCACCGGTGCCGAGTCGTGAGCCGAGCCCCAGCTTGGTGAGCGGCAGCAGGGGCTTGAGCGCGCCTCCTCCAGGGCCGATGACGATGCCGGTCCGCAGCATCACGACGCGCGTGGCCTCGGGGGCCTTCCGGGCGGCGGCCTCCCAGGCGACGACGACGTCGCTCAGGAACCCCTCACCCCGGCCGCTCGACTCGGTGAGTCGTTCGCCGGGCCGATCGCCGTAGACGCCGACGGCCGAGCCGCTGAGGAAGGTCGAGGGCGCCGTGGACGCCGCCGCCATGCCGTCGACGAGCGTCGACGTCGCGGCCAGACGTGACTCGAGGATCTCGCGCTTGTACCCGGCCGTCCAGGGCAGACGACCCAAGGAGGCGCCGGCCAGGTTCACGACGGCGTCCGCGCGGGCGATCAGGTCGTGGTCGACGATGCCGGCGCTGGGCACCCAGGTGTACTCGTCGTCGGCCCGGGGTTCGCGACGCACCAGCGAGAGCGGACGGTGGCCTGCCTCGCGCAGCTGGCGGGTGAGTTCGGTGCCGATCATGCCGCTGGCGCCGGAGATCAGGACGGTGAGTGCGTCGGTCATGGGGACACCGTATTCCGGCCCGCTGGGGGAGCGTCCGCCGGTGGCGCGGGCGCCTCCCGTCGGGAGCGCCCTGCGAGGTAGAGTCGACGCCGTGCCCGAGACCGAAGCCACCCCCGCCGTGCCCTCCGACAAGACCCCCGAGTTCCGTTCAGACGTCACCGTCGAGCTGGTCCGCTCGAGTGCCCACGACTCCGACGTGCTGTTCGCGGCCCGGGTCTCCACCATGGGCGAGCTCACACTCGACGGCGCGCAGGCGTCGGCCGACGGGGCCCAGGCGACCAAGGGTGCCGGCCTGATCAACTACCTGATGCGCGACCGTCACGGCTCGCCGTTCGAGCACAACTCGATGACCTTCTACGTGCAGGCGCCGATCTTCGTCTTCCGCGAGTTCATGCGTCACCGCATGGCCAGCTACAACGAAGAGAGTGGTCGTTACCGCGAGCTGAACCCGGTCTTCTACGTCCCCGCTCCCACGCGCAACCTGCAGCAGGTCGGCAAGCCCGGCGCCTACGACTTCCTGCCCGGCACACCCGAGCAGTCCGCGCTGGTCGACGAGGCCACCCGCGCCGCGTCGGTGCAGGCGTTCGAGGCCTACCAGCGCATGCTGGACGCCGGCATCGCCCGCGAGGTCGCGCGGATCGTGCTGCCGTTGAACATCTACTCGTCGATGTACGTGACCGTGAACGCACGGTCCCTGATGAACTTCCTGAGCCTCCGGACGAAGCGCGAGGGCACCCACTTCCCGTCGTTCCCGCAGCGCGAGATCGAGATGTGCGCCGAGAAGATGGAAGACCTCTGGGCCGAGCTCATGCCCCTCACCTACGCGGCGTTCGGGGCGAACGGGCGCGTCGCCCCCTGACGGCCGTCCTCGCCGACGCGACCGGCGCCTCCTGACCGGGGCGTCCGACGCCTCACGAGGAGGTCGGGCCCGACGCGAGCCAGTACGCTGGAGGGCGTGTCGAACATCAGCAACCCCTTCGGTCAGGTCCTCGTCGCCCTCGTGACGCCGTTCACCGCTGACGGCGAGGTCGATTGGCCTGCTGTCGAGAAGCACATCGACGACTGCATCAGCGCCGGGGCCGACGGCATCGTCGTCACGGGCACGACGGGCGAGACCAGCACGCTGACCGACCCCGAGAAGCTCCGACTCGTCGAGGTGGGCAAGTCGGTCGCCGCAGGCCGGGCCAAGATCATCACGGGTGGCGGGTCGAACGAGACGGCGCACGCCATCCAGCTCTACAAGGCCAGCGAGAAGGCCGGCGCCGACGGCGTCATGATCGTCACGCCTTACTACAACAAACCCACGCAGGCCGGTGTGCTCACGCACTTCCGCATGATCGCCGACGCGACCGACCTGCCGGTCATCCTGTACGACATCCCGGGCCGCACCGGCATCCCGATCAGGTACGAGACCCTGCTCCGGGCCGCCAAGCACCCGAACATCGTCGCCGTGAAGGACGCCAAGGGCGACTTCGCCGAAGTCAGTCGGGTCCTGAACCAGACCGACCTCCTCTACTTCTCGGGCGACGACGCCAACGTGCTGCCCCACCTCGCCATCGGCGCCTCGGGCCTCATCGGCGTCACCGCGAACATCGCCGCGGCGCCGTACCGCACCATCGTCGACGCCGTGAACGTCGGCGACCTGCACACCGCGACCGAGGCGCACCAGATGCTCGAGCCGCTCGTGCGCGCCGTCATGACGCACGTGCCGGGCACCGTCGCGGCGAAGTACATCCTGCACGGCCTCGGTCGCATCTCGAGCCCCCGCGTGCGCCTCCCCCTGGTCGGCCCGGAAGACAGCGAGGCCGCCCTGATCGAGGACGAGCTGTCGCACGTGGGCTCGATCCCCGGCCTCGACCTCAGCCGCTTCCGGCCCGACCGCAACGCGGCGGCCGGCGGTGCGCTGCCCAAGGTGCACGGCACCACGCGCTGACCTCCTGATCCCCGCCGACGACGACGTCGGCCGCAGACCTCCCGCACAGAGGGGCACGAGCCCCACGCCAACCGAAGGAACAGATGCCCGCGACAATCCATGCCCCCCGAGAACTCGCCAAAGGCACGCTCCGCGTGATCCCGGTCGGCGGGCTCGGCGAGATCGGCCGCAACATGACGGTCTACGAGATCGACGGCAAGCTGCTCATCGTCGACTGCGGAGTGCTCTTCCCCGAAGAGCACCAGCCTGGCGTCGACCTGATCCTGCCCGACTTCTCGCCCATCCGTGATCGCCTCGACGACATCCTCGCCGTCGTGCTGACGCACGGCCACGAGGACCACATCGGCGCCGTGCCCTACCTCCTGCGTCTCCGCAAGGACATCCCGCTGATCGGTTCGCAGCTGACGCTCGCGCTGATCGAGGCGAAGCTCAAAGAGCACCGCATCACGCCTTACACCCTGGCCGTCAAAGAGGGTGGGCGCGAGTCGCTCGGGCCGTACGACCTCGAGTTCATCGCGGTCAACCACTCGATCCCGGACGCTCTCGCCGTCGCCATCCGCACGTCGGCCGGCACCGTGCTGCACACCGGCGACTTCAAGATGGACCAACTGCCGCTCGACGACCGCATCACCGACCTCCGGGCGTTCGCCCGCCTCGGTGAAGAGGGCGTGGACCTCTTCCTGCCCGACTCGACGAACGCCGACGTGCCCGGGTTCACCGCGCTCGAGCGGGACATCGGGCCCGTGCTCGACGACGTGATCCGCCGGGCTCCGCGTCGCGTGGTCGTCGCGAGCTTCTCCAGCCACGTGCACCGCGTCCAGCAGGTGCTCGACGCGGCTCACGCCAACGGTCGCCGCGTGGCCTTCATGGGCCGCTCGATGGTCCGCAACATGGGCATCGCGGCCGACCTGGGGTACCTCAAGGTGCCGGACGGCGTCCTGATCGACGCCAAGAAGGCCAAAGACCTTCCCGACGACCGCATCGTCTACATGAGCACCGGGTCACAGGGCGAGCCGATGGCCGTCCTCGCCCGCATGGCGAACCTCGAGCACCAGATCGAGATCGGCGCGGACGACACGATCATCCTCGCGTCGAGCCTGATCCCCGGCAACGAGAACGCGGTCTACCGCGTCATCGACGGCCTCACCAAACTCGGGGCCAAGGTCGTCCACAAGGGCAACGCCAAGGTCCACGTCTCGGGGCACGCCTCCGCCGGCGAGCTGTTGTACTGCTACAACATCCTGCGGCCGAAGAACGTCATGCCCGTCCACGGCGAGCACCGGCACCTGTACGCGAACGCGGCGTTGGCGGTCCGGACCGGCGTGCCGCAGAAGAACACCATCCTCGGCGAGGACGGCATCGTCGTCGACCTGCGCGACGGAGTCGCCGAGGTCGTCGGCCAGCTCGACATCGGTTACGTCTACGTCGACGGCTCGACCGTCGGCGAGATCACCGACGCCGATCTGAAGGACCGCCGCATCCTGAGCGAAGAGGGCTTCATCTCGGTCTTCATCGCGATGGACGCGTCCACGGGCCGTGTCGTGGTCGGACCCGAGATCCAGTCGCGTGGCTTCGCAGAAGACGAGCGGGTCTTCGACGACGTCAAGCCCAAGATCATCGCGGCCCTCACCGAGGCGGCGGAGAACGGCACGCGTGACACGCATGCCTTCAGCCAGGTCGTGCGGCGCACGGTCGGTCGCTGGGTGAACACGCAGCACCGTCGTCGTCCGATGATCGTGCCGGTGGTCATCAGCGCCTGACGCGCAGGCACACGACGACGGCCCACGGGAGACCCCGTGGGCCGTCGTCGTACCCCGGGCGCGAGGCCGGCACTCTGATGGTCCTCGAGGAGGGCATCGCGGGCCCGCAGTCATCCTCGGGGGTGAGGCGGCGACACCCGGTGCGTCGATACGGTGACGTCTGACACGTCAGTACATCGACCGGGGGTAGCCGTGCGCATCGCCAAAGTCTGGGTCTTCCCGATCCTGCGCATCCTGATCTTCGTCGCCATCGCGGCGGCACTCGTCAAGCTCGCGTTCTTCGCGGCGCCGGCCGTCGGCGACGACACCGTCGCCGTGCCGACCGGCGAGCTCGTCGAACCACAGGTCGCCGTGGCCGTCGGCACCATCACGAACGACGTGGTGGTGGACGCGAGCGTCGTCGCCGACCCCGCGGCTCCCGTGCCCGCGACGCTGGCGGGCACGGTCACCGGCGTCGACGTCGTCAAGGGACAGGCGGTCGCGGCGGGGGACCGACTCGCGACGCTCCGGTCCGAGACGCCGCAGGAGCCCCTGGTGGCCGCCGACGGCACCGTGACCGAGCGCAAGCCGATCGTCAAGACCGCCGTCATCACGGCACCCGTGGCCGGGACGATCTCGGCCGTCGCGGTGATCAAGGACCAGACGGTCGTCGTGGGTGACGCGGTCGCGCAGGTCGCGCCTCCCACCTTCCACGTGACGGGGTCGCTCGCTGCCGACCAGCTGTACCGGCTCGTCAGCCGCCCGACCGAGGGTTCCGTCGCGATCACCGGGGGACCGGCGCCGTTCCCGTGCACGGCGCTCACCGTCGGGGGGAGCACCCCGTCATCCGCCGGGCCGGACGACGGCGGGGACGCCGGCGCGCCGACGGGGGACTCGTCGGGCCAGAGCGTGTCCTGCGTCGTGCCGGGCGACGTCACCGTGTTCAGCGGACTCGCCGCCAGGCTGACCATCCCTGCCGGTGTCGCCACCGACGTCCTGACCGTGCCCCTCACGGCCGTGGAGGGCGCGGCGGGCAAGGGCGTCGTCTCGGTCGTCGGAGCGGACGGTTCCACCGAGGAGCGCGACATCACGCTCGGCATCAACGACGGCACGATCGTCGAGGTCACGGGTGGCCTCGCCGAGGGCGACCAGGTGCTCGAATTCGTCCCGGGTGCCGCCGCCGCACCACAGGGCGACTGCGTCGACCCGGCCACGGGCGCGGACCTCTGCGGCTGATGGCTCTGATCAGGCTCGAGGCGGTCACCAAGACGGTGCCCCTCTCCGACGACCGGACGCTGGACATCCTCACGGGCGTCGACCTCGAGGTCGACGCCGGCGAGCACGTGAGCATCGTGGGTCGTTCGGGGTCGGGCAAGTCCACCCTGCTCAACATCCTCGGGCTCATCGACGAGCCCACCACGGGGACGCACTGGTTCGACGACGTCGACGTGCGCTCGATCCGGCGCGGCCGGCGCGACCGGCTGAGGGGTGCCCAGGTCGGGTTCATCTTCCAGCAGTTCAACCTGCTCCAGGGGCGCTCGGCCCTCGAGAACGTCATGACCCCCCTGCTCTACTCGTCGGGTTCCGAGTTCTGGCGTCGCCGGTCCATCGCGGGCGAGATGCTCGAGCGCGTGGGTCTCGGTCACCGGGCCGACTCCATGCCCCATCGCCTGTCGGGTGGCGAACAACAGCGCGTCGCGATCGCCCGCTCGCTCGTGCGACGGCCGCGCGTCATCCTCGCCGACGAACCCACCGGCGCCCTCGACGTCGAGACGGGCGCCGGGGTGATGACGCTGCTGGACGGCATCGCGACCGAGAACGAGGCCGCCCTGGTCACCATCACCCACGACCTGGCCGTCGCCGCCCGGGCCTCGAGGCACTACCAGCTCGACACCGGTGTCCTCTCGGCGTCGGTCGACGGAGCTCTCGGAACACCGACGTCGACGTCGTCGTCTGCCGCGTCGACGTCGTCCTCGCGGGACGAGGTCGACGCGTGAAGCGTGTGGTGGCCGACGTGGTGGGGGCTTTCGCCGAGGCCTGGGCCGAACTGCGCGTCAACAAGCTCCGCGTGCTGCTCAGCCTGATCGGGGTCGCAGTCGCCGTCGCGGCCCTGACCGGCGTGGTCGCCCTCGGCGGGCTCGCCGAGCAGTCCTCCCGCGAGAACGCGGAGCGGTTCGGTGGCCGTCCCGCGAACTACTACGTCAACGCCTACTCCAACGGTGCCACGTCGCCGAGCACCGAGGCGATCGCGGACGCCTTCGCCACGACGACGGCACGCTACGGAATCGAGCAGACCAGCCGCGTCGTGTACGGCAATCGAGCCGTCCAGCTGCCGGACGGAGTGACCGAGGTCGGGGCCGTCACGGTCGACGTCCCCTACGGCGAGATGCACCGGGTCGTCATGACGGAGGGGTCGTGGTTCACCGACGGGGACGCGTCACGTCTCGCGCCGCCCGTCATCGTCAACGAGGTGCTCTGGCGGCAGCTCGGTTCCCCACCGTTGTCGTCGCATCCGACCCTGCTGGTCCGAGGGGCGGATTCGGCGACGCTCGTCGTCACCGGAGTCTCGGCCGCGACCGAGCACGACGGTCCGCAGATGTACCTTCTGCCGATCACCGACCACGACCTCGCCCTGGCGAGCTACGGCGCCGAGACCCCGCAGTACGAGATGTGGCTGCCGCCCGAGACCAGCGATGCCCTGAGCGCTCAGGTGGCGTCCGACATGGGGGCCAGCCTCGGCGACGACGTGCAGGTCGACGTGTCGCGACAGGACTACGCCGCAGGCGGCGACGCCGACCCCTTCGGTCCCATCAAGCTGATCATCACCGGGGTCGGTGTGCTGGTGTTGTTGCTGGGCGGTCTCGGCCTCGTCAACATCGCGCTCGTGACCGTCCGTCAGCGCATCCGCGAGATCGGCGTGCGCCGGTCCTTCGGGGCCACGGCTCCTCGGGTCTTCTTCTCGGTCATGCTCGAGAGCGTCGTCGGCACGGTCGTCGCGGGAGCCGTCGGCGTGATGGTGGCCGTCCTGGTCGTCGAGAACCCGACGGTCCAGGGCTTCATCGCGCAGGGCGCCGTCAGCGATCTCCCGCCGTTCCCGGTCGAGGCGGCCCTGATCGGTCTGGCGTCGGCCACGGCGATCGGAGCGGTGGCCGGTCTCCTGCCTGCTCTCGTGGCGATCCGCGTCAAGGTGATCGACGCCATCCGCTACTGACACACACCGGAGCACCTCCGGCCGCTGTCGGTGCCGAGAGGTACCTTGGAGCCCATGGCCACGCCCACCAAGTCGACCGCGCGCGCTCGCTCGTCGTCGCGAGCGTCGCAGACCTCCGGCGTCACCAAGGCGACCAAGAAGCTGCCCGCGTCCCGTCAGCCCGACCCGGTCCCCGACGGCCCAGGGCCGTTCGTGGCGGCGTGGATGGGGCTCGCGCACCTGACCGGGGGCGCGTTCCGGCTCCTGGGCAAAGAGTCCCTGGCGAAGGACGAGCGGCGAGACGGCGTGCCGTTCCTGCTCGTGCTGCTGGCGATCGCCGGGGCCGTCGTCGAGTGGCTCAACCCGACCAGCCCCCTCGCGGTCGGCTTCGACGCCTACACGTTCGGCGGGCTCGTGGGGCGCGTGGCCTACGCCCTGCCGGTCATCATGATCCTCTTCGCGGGCTGGCTCTTCCGGCACCCGGCGTCCGTCCACGACAACACCCGCATCGGCATCGGACTGGGCCTGTCCATCGTCTCGATCAGCGCTCTGTGCCACATCTTCGGAGGGCAACCCGAGGCCGCTGCCGGGCTCCGGGCCCTCGCCACCGGTGGCGGCGTGCTGGGTTGGGTCGTGGCGTCCTGGCTCGTCGCTCTCGCCACCGAGTGGGTCGCGGTGCCTCTCGTCGTCATCTTGCTGGCGTTCTCGCTGCTCATCATCACCAAGACGCCGCCGAACCGCATCCACCGCCGTCTGGGCGAGCTCTACTCCTACCTCTTCGGCGAGACGACCTCGGCTGCGGACGGGGCCGACGCCGATCCCGACCTCGTCGACCTGGCAGAGTCCGAGTCGTTGCCCTGGTGGCGGCGGAACAAGGACCAGCGCGAGGAGGACCCCGCATACGACACCCCACTCGTGAAGGCGGACGAGTCGTCCGCCACCGAGCCGTCCGGACGACGTCGACGGAAGAAGCCCGTCTTCGAGCCGAGCGTGGACGACGCGGGCAGCGCCGCCGCGGCGGGTGCGGCAGGCTCCGCCGCGCCGACGACGGCTCCGACCGACGTCTTCTCCGCCGACCTCCTCGGCGACCTCGATCGGGCAGAGGACGCCGTCCGTGCCCAGGGGTTCGACGTCCCGTCCGTTCAGCCCACCGCGTCGACCACGGTGCTCCCGGTCGTCCCGGTCGTCCCGGTCGTCCCGGCCGAGCCCGTCGGCGAGAGCGACGCAGCGGCCGACTTCCTGGCGGTCGACCCCGACGAGGCGGCACCGCCCTCTCTCGACGAGGTCGACGACGGTGCCGAGAGCGCCCCGTATCGCCTCCCCGCTGCCTCGAGCCTGTCGGTCGGCGAGCCCGCGAAGGCCCGCAGCGAGGCGAACGACGCGATCGTGGCCGCCATCAGCCAGGTGCTCGACCAGTTCAACGTCGACGCCAAGGTGACCGGCCTCAAGCGCGGTCCGACCGTCACGCGGTACGAGATCGAACTCGGTCCCGGCGTCAAGGTCGAGCGGGTCACCGCCCTGACCAAGAACCTCGCCTACGCGGTGGCCTCCAACGAGGTCCGCATCCTGTCGCCGATCCCCGGCAAGAGTGCGATCGGCGTCGAGATCCCCAACACCGACAAAGAGATCGTCGCCCTCGGCGACGTCCTGCGGTCCTCAGCGGCGAGCAAGAGCGTCCACCCGCTCACGATCGGCGTCGGCAAGGACGTCGAGGGCGGCTACGTCGTGGCCAACCTGGCCAAGATGCCGCACCTGCTCGTGGCCGGCGCCACCGGGTCGGGTAAGTCCAGCTTCATCAACTCGATGATCACCTCGTTGCTGATGCGCGCCAAGCCGACCGACGTCCGCATGGTGCTGATCGACCCCAAGCGGGTCGAGCTCTCGATCTACGCCGGCGTGCCGCACCTGATCACGCCCATCATCACGAACCCCAAGAAGGCCGCCGAGGCCTTGCAATGGGTCGTCAAAGAGATGGACATGAGGTACGACGACCTCGCCAGCTTCGGCTTCCGGCACATCGACGACTTCAACCGCGCCGTCGTCGGTGGCGAGATCGTCCTCCCCGTCGGCAGTCAGCGCAAGCTCAAGCCGTACCCCTACCTCCTCGTGGTCGTCGACGAGTTGGCCGACCTCATGATGGTGGCTCCGCGCGACGTCGAGGACAGCATCGTCCGCATCACCCAGCTGGCCCGTGCGTCCGGAATCCACCTCGTTCTCGCGACGCAGCGCCCCTCGGTCGACGTCGTGACCGGACTCATCAAGGCGAACGTCCCCTCGCGCTTCGCGTTCGCCGTCTCGAGCGTCACCGACTCGCGGGTGATCCTCGACCAGCCCGGGGCCGACAAGCTCATCGGTCAGGGCGACGGGCTGTTCCTCCCCATGGGTGCTTCCAAGGCCATGCGCGTCCAGGGCGCCTGGGTTCAAGAGAACGAGATCGCCCAGGTCGTGGCCCACGTCACCCGCCAGGCGCGACCCGACTACCGCCCCGACGTCGCCGCGGTGGTCGAGAAGCGCGAGATCGACGGTGACATCGGCGACGACCTCGAGTTGCTCCTCGCGGCTGCCGAGCTCGTGGTCAGCACGCAGTTCGGTTCGACGTCGATGCTCCAGCGCAAGCTGCGCGTCGGGTTCGCCAAGGCCGGCCGCCTGATGGACCTCATGGAGTCGCGAGACATCGTCGGTCCGTCCGAAGGGTCGAAGGCTCGCGACGTGCTCGTCACCACCGAGCAGCTCCCCGGTGTGCTCGCGAAGCTGCGCGGGGGCGACGCGGCCTCCGACGCCGGCGCCGGCCGCGCCTCCTCGGGGTCCTCTTCCGCCGCGCGCGCCGACGCCGGTGACTACGACGGCGATCCGGTCGAGGCCATGACCCGTGGGTACGCCGAGGACGACGACGCCGGCAGCGAAGACGCCTGGCACCTGACCGGCAGGGAGTAGACCATGAGCCACGACGACGCCTCCCGCCCGACGGCAACACGCTCGGCCTTCTCGTTCCGAGGTCGGGTGGCCTCGAGAGGGCCCGGGCCCGCCAGCACCGGCAACATCGCGAACGTGATCACCGTCGTGCGCATACTCATGGCGCCGCTGTTCATCGCCTGGTTGCTGATCGACGACGGGGCCGACGGCTCACTCCGCGTCTGGGCCGCTGCCCTGTTCGTCGTCGCGATCCTCACCGACAGCCTCGACGGCATGCTGGCCCGTGGCCTCGACCTCGTGACCGACTTCGGCAAGATCGTCGATCCGATCGCCGACAAGGTGTTGATCGGTGGCGCACTCGTCTCGCTCACCATCCTCGGTGAGCTGCCGTGGTGGGTCACCGCCCTCATCCTCGTCCGCGAGGTCGGCATCACCGTCTACCGCTTCGCCGTCCTGCGGGACCGGGTGATCCCGGCCTCCCGCGGCGGCAAGGTCAAGACCGTGCTGCAAGCCGTCGCGGTGACGCTGGCGCTCTTCCCCCTCTGGAACGTCGTCGGAGAAGGCATGCACTGGGTCAACGGCGTGCTCATGAC
The DNA here is from genome assembly GCF_030209595.1 of Frigoribacterium sp. ME-P-080. Classification (NCBI taxonomy): domain Bacteria; kingdom Bacillati; phylum Actinomycetota; class Actinomycetes; order Micrococcales; family Microbacteriaceae; genus Frigoribacterium; species Frigoribacterium sp. ME-P-080. Next base: position 35,596 of record NZ_JARVRR010000010.1, on the reverse strand, counting down.
GGCGGCCACGGTCGCCACCCTCGTCTCCGGGGCGGACTACCTGCGCGTGGCGATGAAGCACGGACGAACCTCCGCATGACCGTGGCTGCCGACCTCGTGGCCGAGTTGACGAGCAGGGGGCTGACGGTCGCCGTCGCCGAGTCCCTCACCGGCGGTGCCCTGGTCGCCGAACTCGTGTCCGTGCCCGGAGCCTCGGCCGTCGTCCTGGGCGGGGTGGTCGCTTACCAGACAGAGCTCAAGCACACGCTCCTCGGGGTCGATCCAGGACTGCTCGCGCGACACGGACCCGTGCATCCCGACGTCGCCGCGTCCATGGCCGTCGGGGTTCGGGATCGGTTGGCCGCAGGCGGTCACCCGGCCGACATCGGTCTCGCGACCACCGGCGTCGCCGGTCCCGACCCCCAGGGCGGTCACGCACCCGGAACGGTCTTCGTCGGTCTGGCGGTGCCCGGTGACGTCCGCGTCGCCGAGCTCTCGCTCGCGGGCGACCGGCAGGCCATCCGAAACGCCACCGTCTCCGAATCCCTCGCAGCACTCGATCGATGGCTGGTCGAGACGAGGGAATAGCCGGCGTTTCGGTCTCGTTACATCTCTCGAGTTCACAACAGGTGCACAGTCCCCGATGGCTACAGTCGTGGTCAGTCGGTCCGAGCACCACCCGCCGTCCCCCATCTGCAACCATCCCGGCAGATGGGTCGTCCCCGAAGGAGGGTCCCATGGTCCTGGTACGTCAAGAAATCGGCGACGTCCTTCGCGACTTCCGTCTGCAGAAGGGTCGCACGCTCCGTCAGGTCGCGAGCAAGGCCAGCGTCGCCCTCGGTTACCTCAGCGAGGTCGAGCGGGGTCAGAAAGAAGCGAGTTCCGAGATCCTCGCGTCCGTCGCGGACGCCCTCGAGACGCCCATCTCGGTCATCATGCGCGAGGTCGGTGACCGCATGGCCGTCATCGAGGGGCTGAACCCGATCCCCGACACGCTTCCGGACGACCTCGTCGCCGAGTTCGACTCCGACCTCGCGGTCCGCTGACCGTCCTTCGTCGCCACGAACGCCCCCGGCTCCCGCCGGGGGCGTTCGTCGTCCGGGGTACCCTCGTCTGATGCGCAAGAGCGAGTTCGCCCGGGCCGTCGAGGACGAGTTCGGAGAAGCCTACGGTCGGGTGGTCACCCGGGATCTCGTGATCCAGTCGCTCGGTGACAGGACCGCCGACCAGGCGATCGCGCAGGGCGAGTCACCCCGCGACGTGTGGCTCGCCCTCTGCGACGCCGAGGGCGTCCCCATGGGCCGTCGCCACGGTGTGGGGTTGCCCGAACCGACGGACTGAGGCGCAGTCCGGTCGGGCGTGTGTTCGACACGCCGAGGCCGATGGGTCGAACACCTGTTCGGACGGGTGGTAGCGTCCTCCACAAGGACGTGGACGAGCGAGTTCTGTACGTCGGGCCCCCACCGCCACTGCGATGTCGGAGGTGGCCCGTAGCGTTTCTCGCATCGACGTCCCGCGTCACCGGCACATGCCGGCGACACCAGCCTTGTCGTAGCGACGACGACCTTGCACCACCGGTCGGCGTCGACGCGACAGCCTACAGGCGCACGGACGACCACCACGAAGGAGAACGACATGCCCTCAGTTGAAAACCGCGAGAAAGCACTCGAGACGGCTCTCGCCCAGATCGACCGCCAGTTCGGCAAGGGCGCCGTCATGCGCCTCGGCAGCGACGAGCGTGCTCCCGTGGCGGTGATCCCCACCGGCTCGATCGCCCTCGACGTCGCTCTCGGCATCGGTGGCATCCCTCGTGGCCGCATCGTCGAGATCTACGGTCCCGAGTCGTCCGGTAAGACGACCCTGACCCTGCACGCCATCGCGAATGCCCAACGCAACGGCGGCATCGCTGCGTTCATCGACGCCGAGCACGCTCTCGACCCCGAGTACGCCAAGAAGCTCGGCGTCGACATCGACGCGCTGCTGGTCTCGCAGCCCGACACGGGTGAGCAGGCTCTCGAGATCGCCGACATGCTCGTCCGTTCGGGGTCGATCGACCTCGTCGTCATCGACTCGGTCGCCGCGCTCGTGCCGCGTGCCGAGATCGAGGGTGAGATGGGCGACTCGCACGTCGGTCTGCAGGCTCGACTCATGTCACAGGCATTGCGCAAGTTGACCGGTGGGCTCAGCCAGACCGGCACCACGATGATCTTCATCAACCAGCTGCGCGAGAAGATCGGTGTCTTCTTCGGCAGCCCCGAGACGACGGCCGGCGGAAAGGCGCTCAAGTTCTACGCGTCCGTACGTCTCGACATCCGCCGCATCGAGACGTTGAAGGACGGTACCGACGCGGTTGGCAACCGCACCCGCGTCAAGGTCGTCAAGAACAAGATGGCTCCGCCCTTCAAGCAGGCCGAGTTCGACATCCTCTACGGTGTAGGCATCTCGCGCGAGGGCAGCCTCATCGACTTCGGTGTCGAGCACGGCATCGTCCGCAAGTCGGGTGCCTGGTACACGTACGAAGGCGACCAGCTCGGTCAGGGCAAAGAGAACTCGCGCAACTTCCTCATCAAGAACGCCGCCATCGCTCAAGAGATCGAGCAGAAGATCCTCGCCAAGCTCGGAGTCGGTGGTGCCAAGCCCGTCGAAGCGCCCGTCGAGTCGATCGAGGCCAAGATCGCCGCTCGCAAGGGCGCATGACCACGCGCGACGACGACGCCACGGGGGCGGGTCCCGCTGTCGACGGCGTTGACAGCGGGCGGCTCGCGCCGGTCACGCCCCTCTTCGGTGTTGCAACCGGATCGTCGACGTCCGGCGAGAGGGTCGCTCCAGCGGCTTCGGACGCTCCGTCCCACGATTCCGAAGCCGTCCTGACGGCCATCAGCGCCCACTGGGTCGGCGACGCGTCCCCGCTGGCCTCGGAGGCCGACCACCCGTCCGCGCGAGGTTCTCGGGCGGGCGCGGCCGGTCGGCCCAAGGCCACCGGGTTCGACGATCAGCCCGACGACGGGCCGGAGGACCTCGAAGCGCAGAAGCGACGGGCGGAGAACGTCAGCCTGCACGCCCTCTCGCGCCGTGGTGTGTCCTCTCACGAGATGGAGAAGCTGCTTCTCTCGCGTGACCTAGATGAATCGGTCGTCGCCGACGAGATCGCTCGGCTCGAGCGGGTGGGCCTGCTCGACGACAGCGAACTGGCCGCGACCCTGGTCCGGTCGAAGCAAGAGCGCAAGGGGCTGGGCCGCGGGGCCGTCACGTCCGAACTCCGCGCCCGTGGAATCGATCCGTCGATCATCGACGAGGCGCTGTCCGACACGGACGACGACGAAGAGCAAGAACGTGCCGACGGATGGGCTCGCAAACGGGCCGGTTCGTTGCGCGGGCTCGACCGCGAGACGGCGGAGCGTCGTCTCAACGGGTACCTGATGCGCCGCGGGTACCGGTCCGAGGTCGTGCGTCGTGCCATCGAGAAGGCCCTGCCTCGGGGTGGCAGCGGTCGGGGCGGCGTCCGCTTCGAGTGATCGGCTCGGGGGTGGCGGCGATCTACACTGAGTCACCATGACGACGGTCGCCACCACCAGCATCCCCTCGCCCGTCGACGGCCCGGCCCGCACGTACGAGGTCCGTACCTTCGGGTGCCAGATGAACGTGCACGATTCGGAGCGGTTGAGTGGTTCACTTGAGGCGGCCGGCTACGTGGCCGCCGACGGAGCCGAGGCCGACATCGTCGTCATCAACACCTGCGCAGTACGCGAGAACGCCGACAAGAAGCTCTACGGGACCCTGGGGACCCTCGCCGGCCTGAAGAAGAAGCACGAAGGCATGCAGATCGCCGTCGGCGGGTGCCTGGCCCAGAAAGACAAGGACGTCATCCTCGACAGGGCGCCGTGGGTCGACGTCGTCTTCGGTACGCACAACATGGGTGCCCTGCCCACGCTGCTCGAACGCGCGCGGCACAACGACGAGGCCCAGCTCGAGATCCTCGAAGCGCTCGACGTCTTCCCTTCGACCTTGCCGACCAAGCGCGAGTCCACGCACAGCGGCTGGGTCTCGATCTCGGTCGGCTGCAACAACACCTGCACCTTCTGCATCGTCCCTTCGCTCCGAGGCAAGGAGAAGGACCGCCGCCCCGGCGACATCCTCGCCGAGGTCGGGGCGCTCGTCGACGACGGGGCCGTCGAGGTGACGCTGCTCGGGCAGAACGTGAACTCGTACGGTGTCGAGTTCGGCGATCGACTCGCCTTCGGCAAGTTGCTGCGGGCCGTCGGCGCGATCCCCGGGCTCGAGCGGGTGCGCTTCACCAGCCCGCACCCGGCGTCCTTCACCGACGACGTCATCGCCGCCATGGCCGAGACGCCCGCTGTGATGCCCCAGTTGCACATGCCCCTGCAATCGGGGTCCGACCGGGTGTTGCGGGCCATGCGACGCAGCTACCGCAGCGAGAAGTTCCTCGGCATCATCGATCGTGTGCGCGCGGCCATGCCCGACGCCGCGATCAGCACCGACATCATCGTCGGGTTCCCCGGCGAGACCGAGGACGACTTCGCCGAGACCCTCCGGGTCGTCGAACGATCCCGGTTCGCCTCGGCGTTCACGTTCCAGTACTCGGTGCGCCCCGGGACACCCGCGGGCGAGATGGCCGACCAGATTCCCAAGGCCGTCGTCCAAGAACGGTTCGAGCGGTTGACGGCCGTTCAGGACCGCATCTCGGCCGAAGAGAACCGTCGCCAGGTCGGGCGTCCCGTCGAGGTCCTCGTGGCCACCGGCGAGGGGCGGAAGGACGCCTCCACCCACCGTCTCTCGGGTCGCGCCGAAGACAGCCGTCTCGTCCACTTCGAGGTGCCGACGGGTGCTGCCGTTCCGCGACCCGGCGACGTCGTCAGCGTGAGGATCACCGACGCCGCGCCGTTCTACCTGCTCGCCGATGCGGTCGAGGGGCCCGAATCCCTCTACGAGGTCCGTCGCACGCGCGCGGGTGATGCTTGGGACGCCGCGCAGGCCGCCTCGTGCGGGGTGCCGTCCGGGGGCGACGCGACCCGCGCCTCCTCGGCTCGGCCGGCGAGGGTGAGCCTCGGTCTGCCCACGCTGCGGGTGGCGACGACGCCGGTCTACAGCACGACCGACGACCTCCGCTGACGTGCTGGTCGCGATCGTCGGAGCGACGGGCACGGGGAAGTCCGCCTTCTCGCTGGACCTCGCCGAGGCACTGTCGGCCCGGGGCGAGACGGTCGAGATCGTCAACGCGGACGCCATGCAGCTCTACCGGGGCATGGACGTCGGCACGGCCAAACTGCCGGTCGCCGAACGGCGAGGCTTCGCGCATCATCTCCTCGACGTCCTCGACGTCACCGACGAGGCGAGCGTCGAATGGTATCAACGCGAAGCCAGGGACCTCATCGACGGCATCGTCGCGCGCGGGGCGGTGCCGGTCCTCGTCGGTGGGTCCGGGCTCTACGTCTCGAGCGTGTTGTTCGACTTCCGGTTCCCCGGCACCGACCCTGCGATCCGGAGTCGCTACGAGGCGATCGCCGACGAGCAGGGGCCAGGGGCGCTGTACGACTTGTTGAGAGAGCGTGATCCGGCGTCCGCCACGTCGATCGGGCCCTCCAACGCCCGACGTCTCGTCCGGGCGCTCGAGGTCGGGGACCTCACCGGCCGTCCCCTCTCGGGAACGCTGCCCGAGAAGTCGTCACCGTGGCGGCCGTCGATCGTCTTCGGCGTGGCCGAGGAGCGCCCCGTGCTCGTCGAACGTCTCGACCGACGCGTCGACCAGATGTGGCGAGACGGCCTCGTCGACGAGGTGCGGGGTCTGCTTCCCCTCGGGCTCGAGCGAGGGGTCACGGCGAGCCGGGCGATCGGTTACGCGCAGGCCGTCGCCCAGATCCGGGGTGAGCTCGGCGAGGGGGACGCCATCGATGCCACGGCGGCCCTCACCCGTCGCTACGCCCGCCGCCAGGCGAGTTGGTTCCGCCGGTACGACGACGTCGAGTGGTCCCGCTCGGGCGACGCCCAGGCGGTCGACCGGGCCGTGGCTAGAATCCTGGGGTGACCACCACGCTGCAGTTCACCAAAGGGCACGGCACGGGCAACGACTTCGTCTTGTTCACCGATCCCGATGCGGGCACCGACCTGAGCCCCGCCATGATCCGGGCCCTGGCGGACCGGAGGTTCGGGGTGGGCGGGGACGGGGTCATCCGTGCGGTCCGCACGGCGGCGTTGTCCACCGAGGCGGGCCTGCTCGAGACCGAGCCGCGCGCCGAGTGGTTCATGGACTACCACAACGCCGACGGCAGCCCGGCCGAGATGTGCGGCAACGGCATCCGTGTCTTCGCGCGCTACCTCCTCGAGCGGGGGCTGGTCCAGCTGGGCGAGGACGACGTGCTCGTCGTCGGCACGCGGGCCGGCGCGCGTGAGGTGCGTCGTGACGGCACGGGCTTCCGCGTCGACCTGGGGCCGTGGAGGCTCGGCGACGACGATCCGGTCGTGCGGGCGCGCGAGCTGCACGCGGCGCGTCCCGGCCTGCCGATCTCGGTGGGCAACCCCCACGTGGTGGTGGCACTCGCCGGCGACGGCGAACTGGACGGTCTCGACCTGACCTACGTGCCGATCGTCGACCCGGCCCCGGCCGACGGGGCGAACGTCGAGTTCGTGGTCCCGGCGGATCCGCTCGTGGTCGACGGGCTGGGTCGCATCCGCATGCGTGTCCACGAGCGGGGCAGCGGCGAGACCCTGTCGTGCGGCACCGGTGCGGCAGCGGCCGCCCTGGCGACGCGGTTCTGGGCAGGAGCCTCGGCACCCGAGGCCTGGTTGGTCGAGGTCCCCGGCGGCGTCGTGGGCGTGTCGGTGAGTCATCACGCCGATGGTGAGCACGTCTCGCTCAGCGGGCCGGCCGAACTGGTCTTCACCGGCGCGCTCGAACTCTGAGCCGCGCCGGGAGCCGGCGTCCAGATCTCGGCGAGAAGACCGATCAGTCGGCGTCGGTGAGTCGCTCGGCACGCAAGATCCGGTATCCCTTGCTGGTGGAGGCGCGGGTCACGTCCACGACGCCGGTCATGGTCTCGTTCATCCAGCGCTGCAGGGAGTCGGCCCCCAGGTTCTTCTGCACGACGAGCCACGCGTCCGACCCCGCGTCGAGGCGGGGGAGCCACCGTTCGAGCAGGGAGTGCAGTTCGGCCTTGCCGACCCGGATCGGCGGATTCGACCAGATCGTCGCGAAGCGGAGATCGCCGGGAACACCGTCGGGGGTCACGGCGTTGACGTTCTCGAGGCCGACCGACCGCGCGTTCTCGCGCACGAGGTCGAGCACTCTCTCGTTCACGTCGACGGCCCAGACCGTCGCGTCGGGTGACGACAACGCGAGGCTCAGTGTGATGGGGCCCCACCCGCACCCGACGTCCAACAGATGGCCCGCCCTCGGCGGCGTCGGCGTGCCCGCCAGCAGGACCGAGGTGCCCGGGTCGACGCGGCCGGGGCTGAAGACGCCGGCAGCCGTGGTCAGGGTCAGCTCCCGTCCTGCGAGGACGACCTCGATCGTCCGGGGCTTGGCCTCGCTGCCGGGCTGGGGGGAGAAGTAGTGCTCGCTGGCCATGGTCGCCAACCTACCGAACATCCGGCAGGGCCTCGCTCCCTGCTCTCCGCACACCGAAAGGGTTAGTATCACCCCGATGACAGACCACACCACGACCCCGCTCGATCCGGAGCGGAACGACCAGCCCGACGACGTCGTCGCGCGCGTGCTCGATCGTGCGGCCCAGAGGGCATCCGGCTACACCGTGTTCTCGCCGGCTCAGGCCATCCAGACCCGCTCGTTGCACCACGACGGCGACTCCGACGGCGATCAGTCCGAGCGCGACGACCGCCAGGCCCTCCGCCGCGTAGCGGGCCTGTCGACCGAACTGCAGGACGTCACCGAGGTCGAGTACCGGCAGTTGCGCCTCGAGAACGTCGTCCTGATCGGCGTCTACTCGCAGGGGTCGATGGCGGACGCCGAGAACTCCCTCCGTGAACTCGCTGCCCTGGCCGAGACGGCGGGGGCGGTCGTGCTCGACGGACTGCTGCAGCGACGGCCGAACCCGGACCCGAGCACCTACCTGGGCAAGGGCAAGGCCGAAGAACTGCGGGGAACGGTCGCGGCCCTCGGCGCCGACACCGTCATCGCCGACACCGAACTGGCCCCCAGCCAGCGACGCGCCCTCGAGGACGTGGTCAAGGTCAAGGTGATCGACCGTACGGCGGTCATCCTCGACATCTTCAGCCAGCACGCCAAGAGCCGGGAGGGCAAGGCGCAGGTCGAACTGGCCCAGCTCGAGTACCTCCTGCCCCGTCTCCGCGGTTGGGGCGAGTCGATGTCCCGCCAGGCCGGTGGACAAGTCGGAGGCGCGGGTGCCGGAATGGGCAGCCGCGGGCCCGGTGAGACCAAGATCGAGCTCGACCGGCGCCGCATCCACACCCGCATGGCCCGGCTCCGCAAGCAGATCAAAGAGATGAAGCCTGCCCGCGACGCCAAGCGGGCCAACCGTGACCGCAACGAGGTGCCCACCGTCGCCATCGCCGGATACACGAACGCCGGGAAGTCCAGCCTCCTGAACCGGTTGACGAGCGCGGGCGTCCTCGTCGAGAACGCGCTGTTCGCGACCCTGGACGCGACGGTCCGCAAGAGCGTGACGGCCGACGGTCGTCCCTTCACGTACGCCGACACCGTCGGATTCGTCCGGAACCTCCCTCACCAGCTGGTCGAGGCATTCCGATCGACGCTCGAGGAGGTCGAGGCGTCCGACGTCATCGTGCACGTCGTCGACGGGTCGCACCCCGACCCCGCCGCCCAGCTCGCCACCGTCCGAGACGTCATCGCCGAGGTCGACGGTCGCGACATCGCCGAGATCGTCGTCTACAACAAGAGCGACCTCGTCGACGACGACCAGCGTCTCGTCCTGCTCGGGCTCGAGCCGACGGCGGTCTTCGTCTCGGCACGGACGGGTGAGGGCATCGACGAGCTGCTGGCCCGCATCGCAGCCGTCCTGCCCGAACCCGAGATCGAGCTCGACCTGTTGGTGCCGTACGACCGCGGCGACGTCGTCTCCCACCTCCACGACTCGGGCCGCATCGTCAGCACGGACTACGAAGAAGAGGGCACCCGGGTCCACGCCCGTGTCTACCCGAGTGACGTCGCCGGGCTCACGCCCTACGTGGCTCCCGTGGGCGTGGGGCGCTGACGCCGAGCCCCACGTCCTCGAACGACGAAGCGCCGACCACCTGTGGTGGTCGGCGCTTCGTCGTGCGCGGGGCGGGTCGCCACCGCCGAGAGAGGATCAGACGGAGCGCAACACGGCGACGACCTTGCCGACGATCTGCGCATGGTCGCCGACGATGGGTTCGAACGCGCTGTTCCGGGGAAGCAGCCAGGTGTGGCCGTCTCTCTGGCGGAACACCTTGACGGTCGCTTCGTCGTCGAGCATGGCCGCGACGATGTCGCCGTTCTCGGCGTCCTGCTGCTGCCTCACGACGACCCAGTCCCCGTCGCAGATCGCCGCGTCGATCATCGAGTCGCCGACCACCCGCAACATGAACAGTTCGCCCTTGCCGACGAGTTGACGCGGCAGGGGCATCACGTCCTCGATCTGCTGCTCGGCCGTGATGGGGATGCCGGCGGCGATCCGTCCGACCATGGGGACGTGAGCCGTGTCGCCGTCGTCACTCGTCGTGAAGACGGTGGCCGGGGCCGCCGCCGGCGCCGTCGCGTCCACGAGGACCTCGAGGGCTCGGGGTCGGTTCGGGTCGCGGCGGATCTTGCCGGCGAGTTCGAGCTGGTTCAGCTGGTGCGTGACGCTCGACAGGGACTTGAGGCCGACGGCGTCGCCGATCTCGCGCATGCTCGGGGGATACCCGCGGTGTCCGATGCTCTCGGTGATCGCGGCGAGGATCGACTCCTGCTTCGCCGTCAACTCCTTGCGGGGGAGGACACCCGGATCGAGCTGACGGGGGGCGTCGGTGGCCGCCTGCGGGGTGCGCTTCGGGTCGCTCATGGGTCTCCTGCCGTCGATGTCGGTGGTCCCTGTTTGACTCTTACCACCGATCGAAACCGTATCCGATCGGGCGGTGTCGACAAAACACATGTTCGAGTGTGTCGCGTTATCGCCTCCCGATCCACAGCGATTCCGTCCGGTGATACCTGTCGCGGGGGTTGAAAGCCTCGGCAATCGAATGTATGTTCGGAACACGTCTTCGTGCCTGGCATTCCCGGCCGAGTGCCGGGCACGAACTCGTCCCCTGTCTTCCACGGTGAAAGGACCACCTCATGAGCGTCACCTCAGCATCAGCAGTTGTGTCCCCCGTCGACTCGACCCGAGTCGTGCGCACGCGTCTGCGCATCACCCGGCGGGGCCGCGCGGTCGTCGCCGCGCTCGTCGCGGTCCCGCTCGTCGTCGTGGCGGGTGCGCTCGTCCTCAACGGTGGCGGCGCCGTCGCGTCCGACACGACGGGTCGCGCGGACTTCCAGCACGTGACCGTCGACGGTGGCGAGACGCTCTGGCAGGTCGCCTCGGAGATCGACCCCGACGCCGATCCTCGCGACGTCATCGCCGACCTTGTCTCGCTCAACAACCTGCCGAGCGCCGAGGTCTCCGCCGGGCAGAGCCTCGCCGTCCCCGCTCAGTACGCTCGCTGAACTGCCGCCGCCGACGAGGTGGGTGGTCCGGCCCACTGACATCGTGTTCGTTCGGTGGCGACCGACCCGACACACCGTCGGCCCGCCCGTACGATGGTGGGGTGTCCTTCAGTCTCGACGACCTGCCCATCCGTGACGACCTCCGGGGGCTGGCGCCCTACGGCGCTCCCCAGAAGAAGGTCCCGGTCGCTCTCAACGTCAACGAGAACACGCATCCCATCCCCGAGGACGTCGCTCGCGACATCGTCGAGTCGGTGGCCCGGGCGGTCCTCGACGTCAACAGGTACCCCGATCGTGAGTTCACGACGCTGCGCGACTCGCTGGCGGCTTACCTCGGTCACGACCTGACCCGCGACAACATCTGGGCGGCGAACGGCTCCAACGAGGTCATTCAGCAGCTCCTCCAGGCCTTCGGAGGCCCGGGCCGATCCGTCCTGGGGTTCCCCCCCACGTATTCGATGCACTCGATCATCGCCACGGGCACCGGCAGCCGGTGGATCGAGGGTCGTCGTGACGAGGGGTTCCGCATCTCGCCCGAGACCGCGGTCTCCGAGATCGAGCGCACCCGTCCCGACATCGTCTTCTTCTGCGGACCGAACAACCCCACGGGCACCCCTCTCGATCTCGCCACGATCGAGGCTGCCTACGACGCGACGGACGGCATCGTCTTCGTCGACGAGGCCTATGCCGAGTTCATGCCGGCCGACCAGCCGACGGCACTGACCCTCCTGGCCGGCCGCGAACGACTGGTCGTGTCCCGCACGATGAGCAAGGCGTTCGCGTTCGCCGGTGCCCGGGTCGGCTACCTGGCCGCGCACCCGGCCGTGGCCGACGCACTGCGTCTCGTGCGCCTCCCGTACCACCTCTCGTCCCTGACGCAGGCGGCGGCCGTCGCAGCGCTCTCGCACGCGAGCGAGATGCTCGCCATGGTCGACGACATCAAGGCCCAGCGTGATCGCATCGTGCACGAGCTGACCGAGCTCGGGTACGAGCCATGGCCCACCTGGTCGAACTTCGTCCTCTTCGGCGGGGTCGACGACCCGACCGACGTCTTCGAGCGCCTGCTCGAGCGGGGCGTCATCGTCCGCAACCTGGGCATCCCGAACCACCTGAGGGTCAGCGCGGGCACCGAGGCCGAGACCACCGCGTTCCTCGAGGCGCTCCGCGACATTAGGCTCTCTTCGTGACCGAGACGACCCGCGCCGCCCGTACCGCTTCCCTCTCGCGCGAGACGAGCGAGTCCAGCATCGCCCTCGCCCTCGACCTCGACGGTTCGGGCCGATCGACGATCGACTCGTCGGTGCCGTTCTTCGACCACCTCCTGACGGCGTTGTCGAAGCACTCCCTGATCGACCTCGAGGTCACCGCGAAGGGCGACACGCACATCGACGTCCACCACACCGTCGAAGACATCGGCATCACGTTCGGCACCGCGCTGAAGCAGGCGCTCGGCGACAAGTCGGGCATCTCTCGCTACGGTGACGCGCTGGTCCCGCTCGACGAGGCCCTCGTGCAGGCGGTCGTCGACGTGTCGGGGCGCCCGTACCTCGTGCACACGGGCGAGCCGGAGGGGTTCGAGTACCACCTCATCGGCGGGCACTTCACCGGCTCGATGGTCCGGCACGTCTTCGAGGCGATCACCTTCCACGCCGGCATCACCGTGCACGTCCGCGTGCTGGGCGGGCGTGATCCGCACCACATCGCCGAGGCCGAGTTCAAGGCGTTCGCCCGGGCGCTCCGCCAGGCGGTCCAGCCCGACCCGCGCGTCAGTGGCATCCCGTCGACGAAGGGCGCCCTGTGACCGGCGCGCGTCCCTCCGTCGTCGTCCTCGACTACGGCAGCGGCAACGTCCACTCGGCCGTCAAGGCCCTCGAGTTGGCGGGTGCCGACGTCGAGCTGACGTCCGATCGCGCCCGGGTGCAGGCGGCCGACGGCCTCTTCGTCCCCGGCGTCGGTGCGTTCGCAGCCGTCATGAGCCAGCTCGAGTCCGTCCGCGGTGGCGAGCTGATCGACCGACGGTTGGCCGGCGGGCGTCCGGTCATGGGCATCTGCGTCGGCATGCAGGTCTTCTTCGAGGGCGGCGTCGAACGCGGCAACAGCACCGGTGGCCTCGGGGCGTGGCCCGGCGTGGTCGACGAACTGAAGGCCGACGTCCTGCCGCACATGGGCTGGAACACCGTCGACGTTCCCGAGGGCAGCGTGCTCTTCGACGGGGTGGCCGACGAGCGGTTCTACTTCGTCCACTCGTTCGCCGCACAAGAGTGGTCCCTCGACGTGATCCGACCCTTCACCGAACCGCACGTCACGTGGGCCGACCACGGCGGCCGCTTCGTCGCCGCCGTCGAGAACGGCCCGCTCTGGGCGACGCAGTTCCACCCCGAGAAGTCGGGCCGGCCGGGCATCCGGCTGCTCTCGAACTGGCTCGGCACCCTCTGACCCCGGCGCGACCGACCCGATCGCGCCTCCTGACCCTGCGGTGCCCGGCGCCGTGAGAGAGACGACATGAGCGAGTTCTGCACCACCCCCGCCCTGACCCTGTTCCCCGCCGTCGACGTGGCGGGCGGTCAGGCCGTGCGCCTGACCCAGGGTGAGGCCGGCAGCGAGACGAACTACGGCGACCCGGTCTCGGCAGCCGACGACTGGGCGAGCCAGGGCGCCGAATGGCTGCACCTGGTCGACCTCGACGCCGCCTTCGGGCGCGGAGACAACCGCGCCGTCATCAAGAGGGTCATCAAGCAGGTCAAGGGCGTCAACGTCGAGCTCAGCGGTGGCATCCGCGACGACAAGTCCCTCGAGGACGCGTTGAGCACCGGTGTGAAGCGCATCAACCTCGGTACCGCGGCCCTCGAGAACCCCGAATGGGCCGCCCACGTCATCGCCGAGTACGGCGAGGCGGTGGCCGTCGGGCTCGACGTCCGGGGTACCACGCTGGCGGCGCGGGGTTGGACCGAAGAGGGCGGCGATCTCTGGACCGTCCTCGCGCGGCTCGAAGAGGCCGGCTGTGCGCGCTACGTCGTGACCGACGTGACGAAGGACGGCACGCTCCAGGGTCCCAACGTCGACCTGTTGCGTCAGGTGATGGAGCACACCGATCGTCCGGTGATCGCCTCGGGGGGCATCTCGAGCCTCGACGACCTCGTGGCTCTGCGTGAGCTCGTGCCGCAGGGGCTCGAGGGCGCCATCGTCGGCAAGGCGCTCTACTCGGGAGCCTTCACCCTCGGCGCAGCCCTCGACGTCGCGTCGAACTGATGACGACCGCGCCGGGCGGACCGGGGCACGCACACGACGATCCCGGTCCCGGCGGAGACAGCGCCGGGCGTCCGTGGGCCGGGCGAACCTTCGACCATCACGACACGGCGCACGCCGGAGACGACGGGTCAGCCGACCCGGACCTGCTCGACGCCCTCCTCGGGTTCCGCGAGGGGCGGCTCGGAGAGAGCGACGTCGTCGACGCCCTCCGTCCGGCGCGCCTGCTCGTGCCTCTGGTCGCCGTGGCGGGGGACGAAGGTCTCGACGACCACGGTCGCCGCGTCGACAAGACGCAGGAGCTCTCCATCGTCACGGTCTCGGGTCCCGACGGCCGGGACGTGTTGCCGGCATTCACCTCGGTAGAGACCTTGACGCGGTGGCGTCCCGCTGCCCGACCGGTGCCGGTGGAGGCTCGGCGCGTGGCCCTCGCGGCCGCCTCGGAGTCGACCGACCGCATCGTGGTCGACCCCGGATCGATCACCGAGTTCGGTCTGCGTCGTCCGGCCGTCTGGGCCGTCGCGCAAGACCTCCCGTGGGTGCCGAGCCACCACGACGAAGACGTCCTGCGCGCGTTCCTCGACGCGTCACGTGACGAGGAGGCGCTGGTCAGCCTGGTCGTCGCGCCCGGCTATCGAGACGCCCGGCTCGGTGCCCCCGAGATCGTCGTCCAGCTGGGCGTGGCGCCGGGTCTGGACCGCGACGCCCTTCACGCGCTGCTACAGCGACTGCAGGCGGCCTGGGCCGCCGATCCGGTGATCGCCGACCGGGTCGACAGCATGTCGGTGAAGGTCGTCCCGGGCTGAGGAAGAGCCGTCCGTCAGGGTGCGGGAGCCGGACGCGCGGTACGGGGGACGCGCCGTTCAGTTGACGGGGCCGGTGTACTTCTCGCCGGGGCCCTGGCCGATCGCGTCAGGGATGGCCGACGCTTCACGGAAGGCGAGTTGCAGCGACCGCAGGCCGTCGCGGAGCGCCCGGGCGTGCTGGTCGCCGATCTCGGGTGCGCTGGCGGTCACGAGTCCGGCGAGGGAGGTGATGAGCTTGCGGGCCTCGTCGAGGTCGGTCTGTCGCTGCGGGTCGTCGGCCAGGCCGACCTTCACCGCGGCGGCGCTCATCAGGTGGACGCAGACGGTGTTGATGACCTCGACCGCGTTGACGTCGGCGATGTCACGGGCGGCGTCGTCACCGAAGTGCAGATCGTCCTCGAACCGCGCCGTCGAGGGGGAGGTGTCGGGCGACGTGGCCGGTGCCGGATCGCCGAAGCGGGCGTCGGGAATGGGTGCGTCGTCGGGGGAGTGGCTCACGAACTGATCCTCTGCTAAACTCGTCCAGGCTCGGAGCGTCTGCTCCGTGCGAAAGTGGAGATTCTCCCACCCGCGCTTGACCGTTAGACAAGGTTACCGGGTTGTTGGCACCCCGTTCGATCAGCACCACCGTTCCACCTCGGTCCTCGTCAGAGGCCTCGGGCAGACGGTGATCGAGCAGCCAGGGTGCGGTGTGATGCGTCGTCAGACGGTGCCCGCACGAAACTCCTCTTTCTCTGGCGAGGCCGTCCGGCCCCGCCAGATGCAGAAATGACGACAGAGGAGTTCCGCATCAGCGATCCCCGTACGAACGACCGTATCCGCGTCCCCGAGGTCCGCCTCGTCGGGCCCGCAGGTGAGCAGATCGGCGTCGTTCCCATCGCCATGGCCCTGCGTCTCGCCGCAGAGGCCGAGCTCGACCTGGTCGAGGTGGCCCCCAACTCGAAGCCTCCCGTGGCCAAGATCATGGATCACGGAAAGTTCAAGTACGAGGCTGCGCAGAAGGCGAAAGAAGCCCGTCGCAACCAGGCGAACACGATCCTCAAAGAGGTCCGTTTCCGCCTGAAGATCGACAAGCACGACTACGAGACGAAGCGCAAGCGCGCCGAGGGCTTCCTCCAGGGCGGCGACAAGGTCAAGGCCATGATCCTGTTCCGTGGTCGCGAGCAGTCGCGTCCCGACCAGGGTGTCCGCCTGCTCCAGCGCTTCGCCGAAGACGTCTCCGAGTGGGGCAGCGTCGAGTCGACGCCCACCATCGACGGCCGCAACATGGTGATGGTCATCGGCCCGCACAAGAACAAGTCCGAGGCCAAGGCCGAGGCAGAAGCTCGCAAGGCGGCCAACAAGCCGCCGAAGCACCCGACGTCCGACGAGGTCCCGGCCGATGCACCGGCCGAGCGACCGACAGAAGAAAGTAAGTAAGACATGCCCAAGCAGAAGACCCACTCCGGCGCCAAGAAGCGCTTCAAGGTCACCGGTTCCGGCAAGATCATGAAGCAGCAGGCTGGCATGCGCCACAACCTCGAGGTGAAGAGCGCCAAGCGCAAGGCTCGCCTGAACCAGGACCAGGTGCTCGCTCCCGCCGACGCCAAGGTCGCCAAGAAGCTTCTCGGTCACTGACCGCTGACACGAACGTAGAGGAACAAGAAAATGGCAAGAGTCAAGAGAGCGGTCAACGCCGCCAAGAAGCGTCGCGTCATCCTCGAGCGTGCCGAGGGTTACCGCGGTCAGCGTTCGCGCCTGTACCGCAAGGCCAAAGAGCAGGTCACGCACTCGCTCGTCTACTCGTACCGTGACCGTCGTGCGCGCAAGGGCGAGTTCCGTCGTCTGTGGATCCAGCGCATCAACGCCGCGTCGCGTGCGAACGGCCTGACCTACAACCGCCTCATCCAGGGTCTGTCCCTGGCCGGCGTCGAGGTCGACCGTCGCATCCTGGCCGAGCTGGCCGTCAACGAGCCCGCCACGTTCGCGTCGCTCGTCGCCACCGCCAAGGCCGCGCTGCCCGCCGACACCTCGGCCCCCAAGGTCGCCGCGTAGTCGCACCCGCACCACCCTCGAGGCCCGACGGCCCGACACCCACCCCGGTGTCGCCGTCGGGTCTCGTGCGTCCGCGGCAGGCGGTGGTCCTCGTGCGGCATCATGGACGGGTGCCCCACGACTCCCTGCTCGACAATCCCCGTTCACCCCGAGTCCGGGCGGTGGCCAAGCTCTCGAAGCGCGACGCTCGCACCGAGACCCGCACGTTCCTGCTCGAAGGGCCGCAGTCGGTCGGTGAGGCCCTGGCCTTCCGGCCCGAGCTGATCGTCGAACTCTTCGGCACCCCGACGGCTCTCGAGCGTTACCCCGAGGTGGCGGTCGCCGCCGGGGCGGAGGGCATCGACGTCCAGTTCGTCACCGAGCCGGTGCTCGAGGCCATGGCCGACACGGTCACGCCACAGGGCATCGTCGCCGTCTGTCGGCAGTTCCCCACGTCGGTCAAGGACGTCTTCGCCGCCGAGCCGAAGCTCGTCGTGATCCTCGAGGAAGTCCGCGACCCCGGCAACGCGGGCACCATCATCCGGGCCGCGGACGCCGCGGGTGCCGACGCCGTCATCATGACCGGTCGCAGCGTCGACCTCTACAACCCCAAGGTCGTCCGGTCCACGACGGGTTCGCTGTTCCACGTGCCGGTCGCCGTGGGCGTCGAGTTGCCGGCGATCGTCGACCGGTGTCGTGAGATCGGCCTCCAGGTGCTCGCCGCCGACGTCAAGGGAGACGACCTGCTCGCCGCCCGCACCGAGGGCGTGCTCGCCGAGCCGACCGCCTGGCTCTTCGGCAACGAGGCCCGGGGTCTCACCGACGCCGACCTCGCGCGTGCCGACCGCACCTTGGTCGTGCCCATCTACGGTCACGCCGAATCGATGAACCTCGCGACGGCGGCCTCGGTGTGCCTCTACGAGAGCGCCTTCGCCCACCGCGGCTAGCGCCTCCTCGTCTCGCAGGAGGCGCGGGTCGGGTCGGGCACTCTGGTCGCGGTGGGACGCGTCGTTTCGTTTTCATTAAGAATCCACTGTGAATTTGACCCCGACCTGGGGGTCTGTTTGTGTGGGCGCATGGAACCCCTCGTCGTGGTCGACCACGTCAACAAGCACTTCGGTGACCTCCACGTCCTGAAGGACATCACCACGACGGTGGGCAAGGGTGAGGTGGTCGTCGTGATCGGCCCGAGCGGTTCGGGCAAGTCGACCCTCTGCCGGGCGATCAACCGCCTCGAGACCATCGACGACGGCGTCATCACGATCGACGGCACGCGTCTGCCCGAAGAAGGTGCGGCTCTCGCCCGCCTGCGCGCCGACGTCGGCATGGTGTTCCAGAGCTTCAACCTCTTCTCGCACAAGACCATCCTCGAGAACGTCATGCTGGGCCAGCTCAAGGTGCGGAAGCGCACCAAGGCCGAGGCGCGCGAGCGGGCGATGCAGTTGCTCGAGCGGGTCGGCGTCGCGAACCAGGCCGACAAGATGCCGTCCCAGCTCTCGGGCGGGCAGCAGCAGCGTGTCGCGATCGCCCGGGCACTGGCGATGGACCCCAAGGTGATGCTCCTGGACGAGCCCACCAGCGCACTCGACCCCGAGATGATCACCGAGGTGCTCGACGTCATGGTGCAGCTCGCGAAGGACGGCATGACGATGATCGTCGTCACCCACGAGATGGGGTTCGCGCGCAAGGCCGCCGATCGCGTCGTCTTCATGGCCGACGGTCAGATCGTCGAAGAGGCGACGCCCGAGAAGTTCTTCACCGACCCCCAGTCGACCCGCGCCCAGGACTTCCTCGCGAAGATCCTCACGCACTGAGCGGGCGCGGCCGAGTCCGCGACCCGTTCCCCGGCACCCGAACAGCCGGCCCACGACACCCGATCGCCGCCCGGCGTCCGGGTCACCCAGCAAGGAGATCAGAATGCGACTCAGCAAGGGATTCGTCGCCGTAGCCGCAGCAGCCGCCGTGGTCCTCGGCCTCTCGGCCTGCACCGACTCGTCGGCCCCGGCCGTCGACGTCGAGACGCCGGCCGACTTCGCCGAAGGCAGCACCATGGCCCGCCTCGCCGACGCCGGTGAGATCACCATCGGCACCAAGTTCGACCAGCCGCTGTTCGGCCTGGCCAACCCCGACGGCGTGCCCGAGGGCTTCGACGCCGAGATCGGCAAGCTCGTCGCCGCGAAGCTCGGCATCGAAGCCGACAAGATCACGTGGGTCGAGACCGTCTCGGCCAACCGCGAGCCGTTCATCCAGAACGGCCAGGTCGACCTCGTCATCGCGACCTACACGATCAACGACGATCGCAAGAAGGTCGTCTCGTTCGCCGGCCCGTACTACACGGCCGGTCAAGACCTGCTGGTGCTCGACGGCAACCCCGAGGGGATCGAGTCCGCCGACGACCTGGCCGGCAAGAAGGTCTGCACCGTCAGCGGCTCGACCAGCGAGAAGAACGTGGCCGAGTACACCACCGACATCCTCGCCACCGACACGTACTCGAACTGCCTCGAGCCCCTCCGCACCGGTGCGGTGTCGGCCGTGACGACCGACAACGTCATCCTGGCCGGCCTCGCCGACCAGAACGAGGGCGAGTTCGAGGTCGTGGGGGAGACCTTCACCGAGGAGCCCTACGGCATCGGTCTGGCCCTCGACGACACCGACTTCCGCATGTTCGTCAACGACACGCTCCAGGACGCCGAGGACGACGGCACCTGGGACGAGCTGTGGGAGAAGACCGCGGGCAAGGTGCTCGACACCCCGACGCCCCCCACGATCGACCGCTACTGACACCGCGCGGGCACCCGGGGCGACCAGCCCCGGGTGCCCGCGTCCTGCCCCGACCGAAGGACCCTGTTGAACCCCTTGGACGTCATCCCCGGCTTCGACGCCGTGACCGACAACTGGCCCCGCTTCTGGGACGGCTTCGTCACGACGCTCCAGCTGCTCGTTCTGTCGGGCCTCGGGGCCCTCGTGATCGGTTTCTTCGTCGCGGCTCTGCGCATCTCGCCCGTGGCGTCCTTCCGCACGTTCGCGACGGTCTACACCGAGGCGCTGCGCAACATCCCGCTCACGCTCGTGCTCTTCTTCTGCGCCTTCGTCCTGCCGTACCTCGGAGTCGACTTCGGCACGTACTTCCCGTTGGCCGTCATCGGCTTGACGGCGTACACCTCGCCGTTCGTCGCGGAGGCCATCCGGTCGGGCATCAACGGCGTCCCCGTCGGGCAGGCCGAGGCGGCCCGCAGCATCGGCCTCGGCTTCGGCCAGACGCTCGGCCACGTGATCCTCCCGCAGGCCATGCGCATGGTCGTGCCCCCACTGATCAACGTCTTCATCGCCCTCACCAAGAACACCTCGGTGGCCGGTGGTTTCTTCGTGGCCGAACTCTTCGCCGCGGGGCGCTACATCGCGAACGATCGTGGTGACGCCGTCATCACGACGCTGCTCGCCGTGGCGTTCTTCTACCTGCTCGTCACCATCACGCTCGGCCGTCTCGCCGCCGTGGTCGAGAAGAAGGTCGCAGTCCTCCGATGAGCACCTCCGTCCTCTACGACGCCCCGGGGCCGAGGGCCCGCCGCACCTCGCGGATCATCTCGGTGGTCGGCGTCGTGCTCGTCCTGGCCCTGGTCGCCTACCTCGTCTACCTCCTCGGCCGCCCCCGCATCAGCGCGAACGGTGCCGAGAGTCCCGGCGTGCTCGACGCGTCGCGGTGGGACATCCTCGGGGACCTCGCGCTCTGGCGGGCGATCGGTCGGGGCTGGTTGGCGACCATCCAGGCCGCGGCCGTCGCGTCGGTCCTCGCGGTGGTCATCGGCGTCCTCTTCTCGTTCCTCCGGACGGCGCGGTCCGCCTGGGTGCGCGTTCCGACAACGGTGCTGCTCGAGTTCTTCCGCGGCATGCCCGTCCTGCTGATGATGCTGTTCATCCTGTTGGTCTTCTCGACCGGGGCCTTCTGGGCGGTGGTCGCGGCGCTGGCGGTCTACAACGGGGCGCTCATCGGCGAGGCGCTGCGCGCGGGCATCGCCTCGCTGCCGCGGGGGCAACGCGAGGCGGGCCTCGCGATCGGGCTCACCCCGATCCGCACGCGCTTCGCCATCGAGTTCCCGCAGGCCTTCCGTCAGATGCTGCCGATCATCCTGGCCCAGCTCGTCGTCCTGTTGAAGGACACCTCGCTCGGCTACATCGTCGGCTACGTCGAACTGACCCGGAGCGGTCTCACGCGTCTGGGCACCTACTACGGCAGCACGTACACGTTCACCCTCTTCGCGGTCGTCCTCGTGGTCTACCTCGCCACGAACCTCCTGCTCTCGTGGGTCGTCCGCGTCGTCGACCGACGGACGGGGCGGCGTGCGGTCGTCGCCAAGCGCCCGGGCACGCCGAAGGACCCGGGCATGTTCGGACGCGGCGGCCGCTACGAGTCCGACCACGTGTCGGGCCGCGCGACCTGACCCGGTCCGTCCACCCGATCCCAGCCCGCGCCTCCTCGTCCGTCACGACCAGGAGGCGCGGGTCGCCTCCCAACGATCGCTAAGCTTGGTTCTCGTGTCAGACTCCGTCCCCCTCTCCGAAGACGCCGTCGCGTCGGCGGTCGACGCCGCCCTCGCGGCGATCGCCACGGCGGCCACCGTCGCCGAGCTCAAGACCGCCCGTGCCCAGCACGTCGGCGAGGCCTCGGTGCTGGCCCGCCTGAACGCCGGTCTGCGCGACCTGCCGAACGACCAGAAGGCGGCGGCGGGCAAGCTCGTCGGTCAGGCCCGAGGTCGGGTCGGTCAGGCCGTCGCCACGCGCGAGGCCGAGCTGGCCGTGATCGAGGAGTCCGCGCGGCTCGAGGCCGAGGCCGTCGACGTCACGGCTCTGCCGTCGCGCCGTCGCGCCGGGGCCCGTCACCCCCTGACCTTGCTGCAAGAGCGCATGGCCGACCTGTTCGTCGGCATGGGGTGGGAGGTCAACGAGGGCCCCGAACTCGAGCACGAGTGGTTCAACTTCGACGCCCTGAACTTCGACGCCGACCACCCGGCCCGAGCCATGCAGGACACGTTCTTCGTCGACCCCGTCGACCGTCACCTGGTGTTGCGCACGCACACGTCGCCGGTGCAGATCCGCACGCTCCTCTCGAAAGAGCTGCCGGTCTACAACGTCGCGCTGGGCCGGGTGTTCCGCACCGACGAGCTCGATGCGACGCACACGCCCGTCTTCACCCAGCTCGAGGGCATCGCCGTCGACGAGGGCCTCACCATGGCGCACCTGCGCGGAACCCTCGAGCACCTCGC
Organism: Frigoribacterium sp. ME-P-080; assembly: GCF_030209595.1. NCBI lineage: Bacteria > Bacillati > Actinomycetota > Actinomycetes > Micrococcales > Microbacteriaceae > Frigoribacterium > Frigoribacterium sp. ME-P-080. Next base: position 13,634 of record NZ_JARVRR010000010.1, on the reverse strand, counting down.
CCGCTCGATGTTCGGCGCCGAGGCGCAGATCCGGCTGCGCCCCAACTACTTCCCCTTCACCGAGCCCAGCGCCGAGATGGACGTCTGGCAGCCGAACGCCAAGGGCGGCGCACGGTGGGTCGAGTGGGGCGGTTGCGGGATGGTCAACCCGAACGTGCTGCGGGCGGCCGGCATCGACCCCGAGCGCTACCAGGGTTTCGCCTTCGGCATGGGCATCGAGCGCACCCTCCAGTTCCGCAACGACCTCAACGACATGCGCGACATGGTCGAGGGTGACGTCAGGTTCAGCGAGCAGTTCGGGATGGTGGTCTGATGCGGGTTCCGCTGAGTTGGCTCGGTGAGTTCGTCGAGTTGCCGGGCGACGTGTCGCTCGAGAGCGTCCACGCCGCCCTCGTGTCGGTCGGGTTCGAAGAAGAAGACGTCCACGTCGGCGACGTGACCGGGCCCCTCGTGGTCGGTCAGGTGCTCGAGTTCACGCCCGAGCCGCAGAAGAACGGCAAGACGATCAACTGGTGCCAGGTCGCCGTGGGCCCGAACGCTTCGACCGAGCCCGATGACGTCCACGGCATCGTCTGCGGTGCCCACAACTTCGTCGTCGGCGACAAGGTCGTCGTGTCGTTGCCCGGTGCGGTGCTGCCCGGGCCGTTCCCGATCGCCGCCCGCAAGACCTACGGGCACGTCTCCGACGGCATGATCGCCTCGTCCCGCGAGCTCGGCCTCGGCGACGAGCACGACGGCATCCTCGTCCTCTCGTCGCTCGGTCTCGATCCCGAGGTCGGCACGGACGCGATCGCGCTGCTCGGCCTCGACGAGGCCGCGGTCGAGATCAACGTGACGCCCGACCGCGGCTACGCCTTCAGCATCCGGGGGGTGGCCCGCGAGTACTCGCACGCCACCGGGGCGACCTTCCGCGACCCCGCGTCGCTCGTCTCTCCGACCCCGTCGTCCGGCTTCCCGGTCGTCGTGGACGACCAGGCCCCCCTGCGCGACCGGGTCGGCGTGCAGACCTTCACCACCAAGGTGGTCCGCGGCATCGACGCGACCCGTCCGACCCCTCCGTGGCTCGCGTCGCGCTTGCGGTTGGCCGGGGTCCGCAGCATCTCGCTGCCGGTCGACGTCACGAACTACGTCATGTTCGAGCTCGGCCAGCCGATCCACGGCTACGACCTCGACAAGGTCAGCGGTGGCCTCTCGGTCCGCCGGGCCGCACCGGGCGAGCGCCTCGAGACCCTCGACCGCCAGGTACGCGACCTGCACGCCGAGGACCTCGTGATCGCCGACGAGTCGGGTGCCGTCGGCCTGGCCGGCGTCATGGGCGGCGCCTCGACCGAGATCGGCGCGACCACGACCGACGTCCTCGTCGAGGCCGCGACCTTCGACCCCACGTCGATCGCCCGCACCGCCCGCCGCCACAAGCTGCCGAGCGAGGCGTCCAAGCGCTTCGAGCGTGGTGTCGACCCGCAGGTGGCCGAGGCAGCCGCCCAGCGCGTGGTCGACCTGCTCGTCGAGCTCGCCGGCGGCACGTCCGACGCGCTCGGGTCACGGTGGGACGCCTCCACCCCCCCCGACGCGATCACCCTGTCGGTCGATCGAGCCGCCCGCCTCATGGGCGTCGACTACACCGACGACGAGGTCTCCGGTGCCCTCACGGCCATCGGGGCGAGCGTCGAGCGAGTTGGTGACGACTGGCTCGTGACCCCGCCGACCTGGCGCAGCGACCTGGTCGACTCCGCGTCGCTCGTCGAAGAAGTCGCTCGCATCACGGGTTACGACCGCATCCCCTCCGTCCTGCCCGTCGCCCCGGCCGGTCGTGGGTTGTCGCGCGAGCAGCAGCTGCGTCGGCAGGTGTCGAACGGGCTCGCCGCGGCCGGCTCGACCGAGGTCGCCGCGTACCCGTTCGTCTCCTCGGCCCAGAACCTCGCCTTCGGCTCGGCCGACGGCACCGGGCTGCCCGCCGTCCGACTCGCCAACCCCCTCGACTCGGCGGCGCCCGAACTCCGTCGGTCACTGGTGCCGGGGCTGCTCGAGGTCGCCCGTCGCAACCTCGGTCGCGGTCTCGTCGACCTCTCGGTGTTCGAGGTGGGCACGGTCTTCCTGCCTGACGAGGGCGTCGTCTACGGCAGCGACGAGGTCCCCTTCGGGGCCGCCCGCCCCGACGACGCCACGCTGGGCGCCCTCGCCGACGCCCTGCCGCTCCAGCCGCGACACCTCGGCCTCCTGACGGTCGGCACGGTCGTCGATCGCGCCCCTGGGCAATCCGCCGTCCCGGCGTCCCTCGCCGACGTGCTCGACGCCGTGCGCGTCGCGGCGTCGGCCGTGGCCGCCGAGGTCACCTTCCGACAGGCCCGGCACGTCTCGCTGCACCCGGGCCGCACGGCCGAGGTGCTCGTCGGCGACGAGGTCGTGGGCATCGCGGGCGAGCTGCTGCCCAGCGTGGCAGCCGAGCTCGACCTGCCCCGGGTGGTCGCCGTGGCCGAGCTCGACCTCGACCGCCTGATCGACCTCGCCGTCGCCGAGCCGGCCACCTCGGCCCTCTCGTCCTACCCCGCGGCGACCCAAGACCTCTCCCTCGTGGTGGGCGTCGACGTCCCCGCGGGCGACGTGCTCGCGACCGTGCGCGAGGGTGCGGGCCAACTGCTCGAGACGGTCCGGCTTGTCGACGACTACCGAGGTGCCGGGTTGCCCGACGCGACGAAGTCGCTCACCTTCGCCCTGCGCTTCCGGGCCGGAGACCGCACCCTCACCGCCGCCGAGGCCTCCGAGGCCAAGTCCGGCTCCGTCCGCCTGGCCGGCGAGCGATTCGGGGCGGCGCTCCGCGACTGACACTCGCCCGGCGCCGCCGCCCCTGATCCCAGGCCGAATTCGAACATTAGGGTGGACGCATGCCTTTCTCCGTTGCCGTGGCCGGCGCGAGTGGTTACGCCGGTGGTGAGCTCCTGCGCTTGCTGGCCGAGCATCACGACTTCGAGGTGCAGACCGTCACCGCGTTCCAGAACGCCGGTCAGCCACTCCTCGCGGTCCAGCCGCACCTGCGCTCGCTGGCGCACCTGACCCTGGTCGACACGACGCCCGAAGCCCTCTCGGGGCACGACGTCGTGTTCCTCGCCCTGCCCCACGGCAAGTCGGGGGCGATCACCGCCCAGTTGCCCGACGACACGCTCGTCGTCGACTGTGGTGCCGACCACCGGCTGACCGACGAATCCGCCTGGCAGGCGTTCTACGGTGGCGAGTTCTACGGAGCCTGGTCGTACGGCCTGCCCGAACTCGTCCTCGGTGACACCCCGGGTCGTCAGCGCGACGTCCTGGTCGGGGCCAAGCGCATCGCGGTGCCCGGCTGCAACGTCACCGCGGTGACCCTGGGGCTGGCCCCCGGCGTCCAGGCGGGCGTCGTCGAGACCGCCGACATCGTGACCGTGCTGGCCGTCGGTCCGTCCGGGGCGGGCAAGGCGCTCAAGACCCACCTGTTGGCCAGCGAGTTGATGGGGTCGGCGTCGGCCTACGGAGTGGGCGGCAGCCACCGGCACATCCCCGAGATCCAGCAGAACCTCCGGGTGGCCGGTGCGACGGAGGTGAACGTCTCGTTCACCCCGGTGCTCGTGCCGATGGCGCGGGGCATCCTCGCCACGACGACGGCGCGTCTCGCCCCGGGCGTCACCGCCCACGACGTGCGATCCGCCTGGCAGCAGGCCTACGCGAACGAGCCCTTCGTGCACCTGCTGCCGGACGGCGAGTTCCCGCGGACGGCCGACACGATCGGTGCCAACACCGCCCTGATCGGACTCGCCGTCGACGAGGCCGCCGACCGCGTGGTCGTGGTCACCGCCCTCGACAACCTCGTGAAGGGCACGGCCGGTGCCGCCGTCCAGTCCGCCAACATCGCGCTCGGCCTGGCCGAGACCACCGGCCTCGGCCAGAACGGAGTCGCCCCGTGAGCGTCACCGCAGCAGCCGGTTTCGAGGCCTCCGGCGTCGTCGCCGGCCTCAAGAGTTCGGGCGCGCCGGACGTCGCCCTGGTCGTCAACCGAGGTCGCAGCACGGCCGCAGCGGCCGTCTTCACCAGCAACAGGGCCAAGGCGAACCCCGTCCTGTGGTCCCAGCAGGTCGTCGCCGACGGTCGCGTCGACGCCGTCGTCCTCAATTCCGGAGGCGCGAACTGCTTCACGGGAGCCTTCGGCTTCCAGACGACGCACTCCACGGCCGAGACCGTGGCCGGCGCCCTCGGCCTGTCGGCGACGGACGTCCTCGTCTGCTCGACGGGCCTCATCGGCGTCGGCGACCAGACCTTCCGCGACAAGGTGCTGAGCGGCTCCACGGCCGCGGCCGACGCCCTGTCGGTCGACGGCGGCCTCGATGCCGCCACGGCGATCATGACGACCGACACCAAGCCCAAGCAGGCCGTCGTCTCGGGTGACGGCTGGGTCGTCGGCGGAATGGCCAAGGGTGCGGGCATGCTCGCCCCCGGACTCGCCACGATGCTCGTGGTGCTCACGACGGACGCCGACGTCGACGCGTCCGGTCTCGATTCCGCACTCCGCGAGGCGACCCGGGTCACCTTCGACCGTCTCGACTCGGACGGCTGCATGTCGACGAACGACACCGTCGTGTTGTTGGCCAGCGCCGAGTCCGGTGTCGCGCCTCCTGCCGGCGACTTCGCGGCGGCGGTCACGGCGCTCTGTGCCGACCTCGCCGAGCAGTTGCAGGCCGACGCCGAGGGTGCCTCGCACGACATCCGCATCGAGATCGTGGGGGCGGCATCCGACGACGACGCCGTCGAGGTGGGCCGTTCGATCGCTCGCAACAACCTCTTCAAGGCAGCCGTCTTCGGCAACGACCCCAACTGGGGCCGCGTGCTCGCCGCCATCGGCACCACGTCGGCCGAGTTCGACCCGTACGACGTCGACGTGACCATCAACGGCGTCCGCGTCTGCCACGCCGGGGCACCCGATCGGCCGAGCGACGACGTCGACCTGACGCCCCGGGCGGTCCACGTGCTCGTCGACCTGAAGACGGGGCCGGTCGAGGCGACCATCCTGACGAACGATCTCACGCACGACTACGTGCACGAGAACAGCGCGTACTCCAGCTGATGGGCGTCCACACGAGCACCGGTGCGACGGCGGCCGACGAGCAGGAGCTCGCGGCGGTCAAGGCCTCGACCCTCATCGAGTCCCTGCCCTGGCTGAAGCGCTTCTCTGGCAAGGTCGTCGTCGTGAAGTTCGGCGGCAACGCCATGGTCGACGACGCCCTCAAGCAGGCGTTCGCCGAGGACATGGTCTACCTGCGCTACGCCGGGTTGCACCCGGTGGTCGTCCACGGCGGGGGGCCACAGATCTCGGCCGCCCTCGACGCCGCCGGCATCGAGAGCGAGTTCCGGGGCGGCTACCGCTACACGTCGACCGAGGCGATCTCGGTCGTGCGCGACGTCCTGGCCGGCGAGGTCAACCGCGAGATCGTCGACCTGATCAACGAGCACGGCGACCTGGCCCGCGGTGTCTCCGGCGAGGGCTCGACCTTGTTCGAGGGTCGCAAGCGCGGTGTCGTGGTCGACGGCGAGACCTTCGACCTGGGACACGTGGGCGACGTGACACACGTCGACCCGTCGTCGGTGCTGGCCGAGATCGAGGCGGGGCGCATCCCCGTGGTGTCGTCGATCGCGACGAACACGATCGATCCCGAGCACGCCCTCAACGTCAACGCCGATGCGGCGGCGGGTGCCCTGGCCATCGCCCTCGGTGCGGCCAAGCTCGTCGTCCTGACCGACGTCGCCGGGCTCTACGCCGACTGGCCGAACCGCGACTCGCTCGTCGAGGCCATCACGGTGTCGGCCCTCACCGACATGCTCCCGACCCTCGAGTCGGGCATGATCCCCAAGATGCGCGCCTGCCTCGACTCGGTCGTCGGTGGCGTCGGAGGAGCGACCATCATCGACGGTCGCATCCCGCACTCGATCCTCCTCGAGGTGTTCACCCAACGCGGGTCGGGCACCGAGGTGGTTCCCGACGACCGGGCGGCGTCGACCGGCGCCCCCGTCGTCACCTCGTTCGGCACCCCCGCCGGCGAGATCGTCACCACCAGGGGCACCGCCCCGGGTGGCCCTGCCGCCAGCGGCACCGACACGAAAGGACAGTCGTGACCATGATCCAGACCCAAGGCGGTACCTGGCAGCGCCGATTCGGCGACTCGATGATGCGTTCGCTGTCCACTCCGAAGGTGATGCTCGACCGCGGCGAGGGCTGCCAGGTCTGGGACGTCGACGGCAAGCGTTACCTCGACTTCCTGGCGGGCATCGCCGTGAACGCCCTCGGACACGCCCACCCGGTGCTCGTCGAGGCGCTCACCGAGCAGGCGAGCAAGCTGATCCACGTCTCCAACTACTTCGCGACGGCTCCGCAGGTCGAGCTCGCCGAACGGCTGACCCGCATCAGCGGTGCCGGCGAGCGTGGGCGCGTCTACTTCGGCAACAGCGGAGCCGAGGCCAACGAGGCCGCGGTCAAACTGGCCCGCCTCAACCGCGGTGACGGCTCGCGCACCCGCATCCTCGCCCTGCAGAACTCGTTCCACGGGCGCACCATGGGCTCGCTCGCGCTGACCGGCAAGCCGGCGCTGCGCGAACCGTTCGAGCCGATGATGCCCGGGGTCGAGCACATCGACACGACCGTCGAGGCACTCGAGGCGGCCCTCGACGGTACGGTGGCAGCCCTGTTCGTCGAGCCGATCAAGGGCGAGGCCGGCGTCGTCGACCTGCCCGAGGGCTACCTCGAGCGTGCCCGCGAACTCACCACGAAGCACGGTGCCCTGCTGATCCTCGACGAGATCCAGACCGGCATCGGCCGGACCGGCTCGTGGTTCGCCTTCCAGCAGCACGACATCGTCCCCGACGCCATCACCGTCGCCAAGGGCATCGCCGGGGGAGTCCCCATCGGCGCGCTCATCACCTTCGGCGACACGTCCGACCTGTTCGAGGCCGGTCAGCACGGCAGCACCTTCGGCGGCAACCCGCTCGCCACCGCCGCGGCCAACGCCGTGCTCGGCGAGATCGAGTCGAGCCAGCTCGTGCTCAACGCGATCGTCCGGGGCGACCAGCTCCGCGCGGCCGTCGAGTCGATCGGTTCGCCGCTCGTCCGCGAGATCCGCGGCAACGGCCTCCTGATCGGCCTGGGGCTGGCGCAGCCCGTCGCGGCGCAGGTCGCCGCCGACGCCCTCGAGGCCGGCCTCATCGTCAACGCCCCCAACGACTCGAGCATCCGTCTCGCGCCTCCCCTGATCGTCGGTGACGACGAGATCGCCGAGTTCACCCAGATCATGACCACCGTCCTGAAAGGCCTCGAATGACCCGCCACTTCCTCCGGGACGACGACCTGACCACCGCCGAGCAGCTCGAGGTGCTCGATCTCGCCGACGAACTCAAGCGCGACCGTTGGTCCCAGCGCCCGCTGGCCGGTCCGCAGACCGTCGCCGTGATCTTCGACAAGTCGTCGACCCGTACCCGGGTCTCCTTCGCGGTCGGCATCGCCGACCTCGGCGGCAGCCCGCTGATCATCGCCACCGCGAACAGCCAGCTCGGCGGCAAGGAGACCCCGTCCGACACGGCGCGCGTGCTCGAGCGCATGGTGTCCGCCATCGTCTGGCGCACCTACGCGCAGTCCGGCCTCGAAGAGATGGCGGCGGGGACGACCGTGCCCGTCGTCAACGCGTTGAGCGACGACTTCCACCCGTGTCAGCTGCTCGCCGACCTGCAGACCATCCGCGAGAAGAAGGGCACGCTCGCCGGCCTCTCGGTGGCCTTCGTCGGTGACGGGCGCTGCAACATGGGCCAGTCGTACCTGCTGGCCTGCGCGACCGCGGGCATGCACGTCCGCATCGGTGCCCCCGAGGGCTTCCTGCCCGACCCGACCGTCGTGGCCGACGCCGAGGCGATCGCCGCGCGGACGGGCGGCTCCGTGCTCGTCACGACCGACGCGGCCGAGGCCGTCGCCGGGGTCGACGTCGTCGTGACCGACACCTGGGTCTCGATGGGCAAGGAGGACGAGAAAGACGAACGGGTCGCCGTCTTCGGATCGTTCAAGGTCGACCAGGCCTTGATGGCCCAGGCCGACGCCGACGCGATCTTCCTGCACTGTCTCCCCGCCGACCGCGGGTACGAGGTCACGGCCGACGTCATCGACGGCCCGACCAGCGTCATCTGGGACGAGGCCGAGAACCGGCTGCACGCCCAGAAGGCGCTGCTCACCTGGCTGTTGGCCCGCTGAGCACCCCCACCACCTCACACACACGTAGCCACACCCACACCACTCAAGGAGAACCATGGCGGAACGCGTCGTCCTCGCATACTCAGGAGGCCTCGACACCTCGGTCGGCATCGGCTGGTTGGCCGATGCCACCGGAAAAGAGGTGGTCGCCCTCGCCGTCGACGTCGGACAGGGCGGAGAGGACATGGAAGACATCCGACAGCGTGCCCTCGACTGCGGTGCGGTCGAATCGGTCGTCGTCGACGCCAAAGAAGAGTTCGGCACCGACTACCTGATGCCAGCCCTCAAGGCAAACGCGCTGTACCAGAAGACCTACCCGCTGGTGTCCGCCCTCAGCCGTCCGCTGATCGCCCGCCACCTGGCGTCGGTCGCGAAGGAACTGGGTGCGAACAGCGTGGCCCACGGGTGCACCGGCAAGGGCAACGACCAGGTCCGCTTCGAGGCGGCCGTCGCGGCCCTCGCCCCCGACCTGACGAGCATCGCCCCGGTCCGTGACCTGGCCCTCACCCGCGACAAGGCGATCGTCTACGCGGAAGAGCACGCCCTTCCCATCCGCCAGAGCGCCAAGAACCCCTACTCGATCGACAAGAACGTCTGGGGCCGCGCGGTCGAGACCGGGTTCCTCGAGGACCCCTGGAACGCTCCCATCGAGGACCTGTACGAGTACACGCAAGACCCGGCCGTCGTCAAGGACGCCGACGAGGTCGTCATCACCTTCGAGGCCGGAGTCCCGACGGCGATCGACGGCGTGGCGTTCACCCCGCTGGGCATCGTCGAGCGCATGAACGAGCTCGCCGGCAAGCACGGCGTCGGCCGCATCGACGTCGTCGAGGACCGGCTCGTCGGCATCAAGAGCCGCGAGGTCTACGAGGCCCCCGGCGCGATGGCGCTGATCGCCGCGCACGAGGCGTTGGAGGCCCTGACCATCGAGCGCGACCTCGGCCGGTACAAGCGTGGTGTCGAGGCCGAGTGGTCCAACCTCGTCTACGACGGCCTGTGGTTCTCGGGTCTCAAGCGGTCGCTCGACGTCTTCATCGACGACACGCAGAAGTACGTGTCGGGCGAGATCCGTCTCAAGCTGCAGGGCGGGCGCGCGGTCGTCACCGGTCAGAAGAGCGACGCGAGCCTCTACGACTTCGACCTCGCGACCTACGACACGGGAGACACCTTCGACCAGTCCCTGTCGAAGGGCTTCATCGAGATCTGGTCGCTGCCCAGCAAGATCTCGGCTCGTCGCGACCTGGCCCACGGGGCGTGACCGACGCGAGCGGGCTCGGCGAAGGGTCGGGCAAGAACGAGCGAGCAGGCGAGGCGGGCGCCCTCTGGGGCGGCCGCTTCGCCTCCGGGCCGTCCGCCGAGCTCGCCGCGCTCAGCAAGTCCACGCAGTTCGACTGGCAGCTGGCCTCGTACGACATCGCCGGGTCGCGGGCACACGCCAGGGCGCTGGCGGCGGCGGGATACCTCGACGCGTCCGAGCTCGACGCCATGCTGTCGGCACTCGACCGGCTCGAGTCGGACGTGCTCGACGGCACGTTCACCGCGGCCGAGACCGACGAGGACGTGCACTCCGCCCTGGAGCGGGGCCTCATCGGCATCGCCGGCGCCGAGCTCGGCGGCAAGCTCCGGGCGGGGCGTAGCCGCAACGACCAGATCGCGACGCTGGTGCGCTTGTACCTGCGCGACCACGCCCGCGTCATCGGCCGGCAGGTCGTCGACCTGGTCGACGCGATCGCCGGTCAGGCGACGGCCCACCCGTCGGCCGTGATGCCCGGCCGGACGCACCTCCAGCACGCCCAGCCGGTGCTGTTGGCGCACCACCTCCTCGCTCACGCCTGGCCTCTGGTCCGCGACCTCGAGCGCCTGCGCGACTGGTCGCGTCGGGCCGGTGCCTCGCCGTACGGAGCGGGTGCCCTCGCGGGTAGCTCGCTGGGGCTCGACCCGCTCCTCGTGGCGACCGATCTGGGTTTCGACCGCACGACCGAGAACTCGATCGACGCGACGGCCAGTCGTGACGTCGTGTCGGAGTTCGCGTTCGTCGCGGCGTCCATCGGCATCGACCTCTCGCGGCTGGCCGAAGAGATCATCCTCTGGAACACCCGCGAATTCGGCTTCGTCCGTCTGCACGACGCGTTCTCGACCGGGTCGAGCATCATGCCGCAGAAGAAGAACCCCGACATCGCCGAGCTCGCGCGCGGCAAGTCGGGGCGGCTCATCGGCAACCTGACGGGTCTGCTCGCGACGCTCAAAGGGCTGCCGCTGGCCTACAACCGAGATCTCCAGGAAGACAAAGAGCCGGTGTTCGACTCGGTCAGCCAGCTCGAGGTGCTGCTCCCGGCGTTCACGGGCATGGTGGCGACCCTCGATTTCGACGAGGTCCGCATGGCCGAGCTCGCGCCGCAGGGATTCTCACTCGCGACCGACGTCGCCGAGTGGCTCGTCCGTCAGGGGGTCACGTTCCGCGACGCACACGAGATCAGCGGCGAGCTGGTGCGGTTCTGTGAGCAGCACGACCTCGAGCTGCACGAGCCCACCGACGAGCAGTACCGGTCCGTCTCGGCGCATCTCACGCCCGAGATCCGCCCCGTCCTGACGGTCGAGGGCTCGATCGCCAGCCGTCGAGGGGCCGGCGGCACGGCTCCCGAGCGCGTCGCCGAGCAGCTCGCGCAGCTGACGGAGCAGATGCGCCACCTGGTCCGGTCCCTCGCCCCGGCGGCAGCGTGACCCGTCGACGACCGGGCGCTCGCGACGACCGGCCGGTCCGTGCCTGGGTGGTCCCCGTCGTCGTCGCGATCGCCGTGGCGGTGCTCGTCGCCGTCGCGGTGATCGCGGTCGCCAGTGGTCAGCGCTTCTTCTGAACGAGACGATCGCGGTGAGCACGGGGGAGCGGTGACGACGACACCCGACGACGACGTGCTCGCGGCACTGCTGGCCGAACCGGCGCTGGCCGTCGCGCCGCGCCTCCTGGGTTCGGTCTTCTGGTCGGGCGGCGTCGGCATCCGCCTGACCGAGGTCGAGGCGTACCACGGTCAGGGGCAGGACCCCGGCTCGCATGCGCACCGGGGCCGGTCGGCGCGCAACGACAGCATGTTCGAACGCGGCGGAACGCTCTACGTGTACCTGTCCTACGGCATCCACCGCTGCGTCAACATCGTGTGCGGGCCCGAGGGCTTCGCGTCCGGTGTCCTGTTGCGTTCGGGCGAAGTGGTGGCCGGCGTCGACGAGGTCCGAGCGCGTCGGACGACGTCGCGGACGTCGGCCGACCTCGCCCGAGGTCCCGGCCGTCTCGGCTCCGCACTCGGCATGGAGCTCGGCGACGACGGCTCACGCCTCGTCGCCGACACCCCCGGTCAGGAGGCGCGCTTCCGCCTTCGCCTCCCGTCCGCACCGGTCGGCCGGATCGCCGCCGGCCCGCGTGTCGGTGTGTCGGGTCACGCCGGGGGCGACGCGTTCCCGTGGCGGTTCTCGCTCGAGGGTGATCCCTCGGTCTCCCCGTACCGCGCCGCCGTCTCGCGACGACGCGGTGGGGCGTGAAGACGGTGGCGGAGGCCGCTGGTACCGTTTCCGACGTGACCAGTGAAACGACTGCAGACGTCCTGGCCGCCCAGAGCAACGACCCCTCGTTCGACGACGTGTGGGACGAGATGCAGTGGCGCGGCCTGGTGCACGTGTCGACCGATGCCGATGCCCTCAAGACCCTGCTCGCCGGTCCGCCGATCACGTACTACTGCGGTTTCGACCCGACGGCCCCCAGCCTCCACCTCGGCAACCTCGTGCAGTTGCTCACCATGCGCCGCCTGCAGCTCGCCGGTCACCGGCCCCTGGGACTCGTGGGCGGGTCCACCGGCCTCATCGGCGATCCACGCCCCACCGCCGAGCGGGTGCTCAAGACGCCCGAGCAGACGGCCGAGTGGGTCGACCGCATCCGCGTCCACGTCGAGAAGTTCCTCTCGCCCGACGGTGACAACGGTCTCCGAGTGGTGAACAACCTCGACTGGACGTCTCCGCTCAGCGCCATCGAGTTCCTGCGCGACATCGGCAAGAACTTCCGCGTCAACACCATGCTCAAGAAAGACGCCGTGGCCGCGCGTCTCAACTCCGACGCCGGCATCAGCTACACCGAGTTCAGCTACCAGATCCTCCAGGGCCTCGACTTCCGCGAGCTCTACCGCAGCTACGACTGCGTCCTGCAGACCGGCGGCAGCGACCAGTGGGGCAACCTCACCAGTGGCACCGAACTCATCCGCCGCACCGAAGGCGTCTCGGTCCACGCGATCGGCACGCCGCTGATCACCAACACCGACGGCACCAAGTTCGGCAAGAGCGAGGGCAACGCGGTCTGGCTCGACGCCGAGTTGACCAGCCCGTACGCGATGTACCAGTTCTGGCTCAACACCGACGACGCCGACGTCGTCCCTCGGCTCAAGGTCTTCACGTTCCTCTCGCGTTCCGAGATCGAGCGGCTCGAGAGCGCCGTCGCCGACGAACCCTTCCGTCGGGAGGCGCAGCGAGCGTTGGCCTGGAACGTCACGTCCCTGGTCCACGGCACCTCGGCCACGCAGTCGGCCATCGACGCAGCCGCCGCCCTCTTCGGGCAAGGAGACCTCGCGGTCCTCGACCCGCGGACTCTCGCCAGTGCCATCGCCGAGTTGCCGGCGGCCGAGGCCGATGCGTCGACCACGATCGCTCAGGCGTTGGTCGACACCGGACTCGTCGCGTCGTTGGGCGCCGCCCGCCGGGCCACGGCGGAGGGTGGCGTCTACGTGAACAACACCCGGGTCGAGAACGGTGATGCTCTGGTCGCCGACTCGAGACTCGACGGGGGAGTCGTCGTGCTCCGACGCGGTAAGAAGACGCTGGCCGGCGTCACCGTCAAGGTCTGACCCCGAATCGACCTCCGGACGACGGAAGCCCGTTCCCTCGTCGAGGGGGCGGGCTTGACGTCATCCCACGGCAAGGACTGCACGCGGCTGGCCATGCCTGCAGGGCTTCAGTCACGCGACACGCCCGGGATGCCCAGACATTTGGAGGTGCGACCGGTGAGCTGTGTAAAGTAATCCGAGTCAGCCCAAAGGTGCGGCGGAACGGCTAGGACAGCGACCAGCAATGGTTCTGATCCGGAGTTCCCCGGCCTCAAGCGGTGACATCCTCCCCGAAGCCAAGTCGTTTACGGCTTGCGATTCGTGTGGTAGGGTTTCAAATCCATCCTCTGGTCAACACCAGGTGCTGGTCCTCAACTTTGAGGGCCGGAAATCGAGTCGTTCCGGCTTGGTCCATCAGGATGGTACGGTTCCACAGCAGCTTCGAGCGAGGGTCTTTCCGACCGGGCCTCGAGTGCGTTTGGTCCTTGAGAACTCAACAGCGTGCACATTGTCAAATGCCAAATTAT
>NZ_JARVRR010000005.1:0-1469 GCF_030209595.1 Frigoribacterium sp. ME-P-080 | reverse complement strand
GGGTTCGACCGGTGGCAGCACCAGTGGTGACGACGGCATCCTCGGGGGCACGCAGATCGTGCCGTCGGTGGGGCTGCCCGTGACCGTCGGGGGCAACGCCGTCTCGGTGATCGGCGACAGCGACACCACGGAGGGGACGACCGGCACCACGCCGACCACGCCGACCACGCCGACCACGCCGACCGACCCGACCGACCCGACCGACCCGACCGACCCGACGATCCCCGTCGACCCGGCCGAGCCGTTCGAACCGACCGACCCGACGATGCCCGTCATCCCGGGCGACGGCGGCACCACCACGCCCGGAACGGACGGCACCAGCGGCGTCGACGGCACGACCGGCACCACCGGCACCGTGCTCGTGACCGCCGCGGCGGCCGACCGCAGCGTCCTCGCCTCGGGGACCAGCGCCTCCTCGGCCGTCGCCGCCGACTCGTCGCTGGCCTTCACCGGTGGTGACGCGTCGGGCCCGCTCGTGGGCGGACTGCTGGCGCTGCTCGCCGGGCTCGGCCTGCTCGAGGCGGCCCGCCGCCGGACGGCCCGCGCCTGACGGTCACCTCCGTCGCTCGCTCCTGAGCGACTCCACACCGACGGTGCACCGCAGACCTGGTTCAGGGGCCTGCGGTGCATCGCCGCGTCCGGAATCGCCGGACGCCCTCGTGCGTTGCACGACACATGACGTCCGCACCCACCATCGGCATCCTCGGCGCGGGCAAGGTCGGCACCGTCCTCGCCCGCCTCGTCCACGCCGCCGGCCACCCCGTCCTCCTCTCCGGCTCGGGAGACCCTGCCCGCATCCGCCTCATCGTCGACGTGATCGCCCCCGGGGCTCGCGCGGTCTGGTCGGCCGACGCGGCACGGGAGGCCGACATCGTCGTCCTGGCCCTGCCGCTCGGCAAGCTCGACTCGGTGCCGGTGGACGCACTCGCGGGCAAGGTCGTCGTCGACGCCATGAACTACTGGTGGGAGACGGACGGCCTGCGCGACGACCTCTCGGACGTCCGGACCTCGACGAGCGAGCTCGTCCAGCAGCACCTGCCCGCGTCACGCGTCGTGAAGGGCTTCAACCACATGGGGTACCACGACCTCGACGAGGGAGCACTGCCCGCCGGTCATCCCGAGCGGAGCGCGATCGCCCTGGCATCGGACGACCGAGAGGCACTCGACGTCGTCGCGGACTTCGTGGACGCCATCGGCTTCGACCCCGTCGCCCTGCCCACCCTGGCCGACGGCATCGCCCTCGAGCCGGGGTCGCTGGCCTTCGGAGCGGACGTCGGCGCGTCCGAACTCCGCGAGACGGTTCGCGACTTCTGGAGCTCGCAACGCGGGCTCGCGGTGGCCCGCGCACGACGTTCCCCGAGCCCGGTCGCCGGTGCCGACGCGGCGGTGGAGGTCACGGCCGGGTAACGAAGATGATGCGTTCCAATCCTTTTCGGGCCCGGTGGCGAACCCAGTACATCCCCACCGGG
>NZ_JARVRR010000009.1:0-228668 GCF_030209595.1 Frigoribacterium sp. ME-P-080 | reverse complement strand
GCAATGCCAGGGTATAATTTGGCATTTGACAATGTGCACGCTGTTGAGTTCTCAAGGACCAAACGCACCAGGGACCCAGCCTTGAAAGACCTTTGCCCTGAGCAGTTCTGTAACCTTTTGCACTGACCGACGATGCCGAGACCGTGCCGACGTCCCTTGCGGAACGAGCCGTAACTCTACATCATCTTGATCAGTGTTCGCAACTCACTTGGTCCGAGGCTGTGAAGCAACTCGAGGACTTGGAAGTTGGTCCCACTTGAGGGCCGGGGAAGCTTCGCTCCGCCCGCACCTTTGGGGTGACAAGTGATTACTTTACGCAGCCCGAGACGGGTATGGCCAAACTTCGTGCATCCCGGGCGTGTCGCCCGCCACGTCCCCGCGGGGACGCCGCCGCTACCCCAGGGGCAGCACGAGCACGGCGCCCAGGGATACCGAGGCGATGACGATCCACGAGGCCAGGCCCACGAGGAAGGCGCGGCCGCCGGTGCGGACGAGGCGCTCGAGGCGGATGCCCGACCCGAGGCCGACGAGTGCGAGCCCGAGCAGGACCGACTGGACCGTCCCCGCGATCGCGAGCAGCGCCTCCGGAACCGGGATCACCGTCCGGACGACGACCGCGACGGCGAAGCCGACGACGAACAACGGCACGATCGGCGGCCGGGCGCCGGCGTCGGCACCCCGTCGGCGGACCACGGTCGACGTGATCGCCACGATCGGGGCGAGCATCAGGACCCGCGTGAGCTTGACGATGACCGCGATCGCGAGTGCGGCCGCTCCGGCGGTCTGCGCCGTGGCGACGACCTGACCGACGTCGTGCACGCTCGCCCCCACCCAGGCACCGAACTCGAGGTCGGTCAGACCGACCCACCCTCCGATCAGGGGCAGGACGGCGATCGCGAGCGTGCCGAACAACGTGACCAGAGCGACGGGAGTCGCGGCGTCCTTGCCGCGATCGCGGGTCACGGCACTCATCGCGCCGATCGCCGACGCCCCGCAGATCGAGAAGCCGGCCGCGAGCAGGAGGGGTTGGTCACCGGGGAGCCGGGCCCATCGGCCGAGCAGGTAGGTGACCGCGAAGGTGAGCCCGAGGATCGCGATCACGACGACGACCGTCGCCCACCCGAGTCCGGCGACGTCGACGAGGCTGAGCTGGAGCCCGAGCAACACGACGCCGATGCGCAACAGTCGCTTCGAGGCGAAGGTCAGTCCGGGCTTGCCGCTGCCGTCGATCACCGGGCGGAGGGGCCGGATCTGGGCGGCCGCGATGCCGAGCAGGACGCACCAGGTCAGGACGGGGACCGCCGGCGACACGAGGTGCAGGCCCCACGCCACCCCGTAGGCGACCCCGGCCAGCAGGAGCCCCGGCACCGGATTCGCGCGCGGCGGCGCGTCGACGGCGGCGGGGCTCACCGGGCGGGCCTAGACCCGGTTCTTGGCGGGGTTGATCAACGAGCCGAGGCCCGAGATCGCGACCTCGACCGTCTGGCCCGCCGTGAACGGACCGATGCCGGCGGGCGTGCCGGTCAGGATGACGTCCCCCGGCAGCAGGGTGAAGACGTCCGTGACGTACTCGATCAGCTCGGGGATCTTGTGGATCATCTGCATCGTCGACTCGCGCTGCATGACCTCGCCGTCCACCCGGGTCTCGATGGTGGCGTCCGTCCAGTCGAATTCGTTCTCGATGTAGGGGCCGAGGGGCAGGAAGGTGTCGTAGCCCTTCGCGCGGGTCCACTGGCCGTCGGCGTTCTGCACGTCGCGGGCCGTGACGTCGTTGGCGACGGTGTAGCCGAACACCACGTCCTGGTAGTCCTCGGCCTTCACGCGCTTGGCGATCGACCCGATGACGATGGCGAGTTCACCTTCGAAGTCGACCCGGCCGACGTCGGGCGGGAGCTGGATCGAGTCGCCGAAACCGATGACCGTCGTGTTGGGCTTGAGGAACAGGATGGGCGCCTCGGGCGCGGACTGGCCGAGCTCGTCGGCGTGGTCCTGGTAGTTCAGGCCGACTCCGACGACCTTGGACCGCGGGATCACCGGCGCGAGCAGCTTGGCCTGACGCAGGGACACCCGCTCGCCCGTCGTCTCGTACCCGCTGTACATCGGATCACCGGCGAGGACGATGAGCTCGCGCTCGTCGACGATGCCGTAGCGGGGGTCTTCTCCGGGCGTGGCGAAACGGGCGATCTTCACGCGTCGAGCCTAGTCATCCAGCCGTGGACATCGGGACGGCGGCCGTACTGGATGTCGGTCAGCTCTTCGCGCAGGGACATGGTCAGTTCTCCACCGGTCGCGGCGGGCGACCCGATGTGGATGCCCTCGCCCTTGAGTTCGGCGATCGGGACGACGACGGCAGCCGTGCCGCACGCGAAGACCTCGACGATGTCACCGGATTCGACGCCGTCACGCCACTCGTCGATCGTCACGCGACGACGCTCGACGCGGTGGCCCCGGGCCTCGGCCAACTCGAGGATCGAGTCGCGCGTGATGCCCTCGAGGATCGAGTCGCTGTCGGGAGTGACGAGGGTGCCGTCCTTCTTGACGAGCACCACGTTCATCCCGCCGAGCTCTTCGATGTAGTTGCTCTCGGACGAGTCGAGGAACAGCACCTGCTGACAACCGTTCTCGTAGGCCTCCTGCTGCGGCAGCAGGGACGACGCGTAGTTGCCGCCGGTCTTGGCCGCACCCGTGCCGCCCTTGCCGGCTCGGGCGTAGTTCGTGGTCAGCCAGATCGAGACCGGAGAGACGCCGCCGCTGAAGTAGGCCCCGGCGGGACTCGCGATGACGTGGTACGACACCTCATGGGCGGCCCGGACCCCCAGGAACGCCTCGGTGGCGATCATGAACGGCCGGAGGTACAGGCTCGTCTCGGGGGCCGACGGCACCCAGTCGAGATCGGCCCGCACGAGTTGGCGGACCGACTCGACGAAGTCGTCGGTGCTGAGCTCGGGCAGCGCGAGTCGGCGGGCCGAGCGCTGCAGGCGGCGACCGTTGGCGTCCGGCCGGAACGACCAGACCGAACCGTCGGCGTGCCGGTAGGCCTTCATGCCCTCGAAGATCTCTTGCGCGTAGTGCAGCACCGACGCCGAGGGGTCGAGCTGCAGCGGGCCGTACGGGTGGACGGACGCCGCGTGCCACCCGTCGGCGAGGGTCCACTCGATGGTCACCATGTGGTCGGTGAAGTGCTTGCCGAAGCCGGGGTCGCTGAGGATCGTCTCGCGTTCGGCGTCGTCGCGTGCCGTCTCGGACGGCGTCAGCTCGAACTGCAGCGGGAAGTCGGCCGAGTCGTCGGTCGGGGCGGAGACGTTGTCGGTGGTGGTCATGATGCCCTTCAGGCGGAGGCAGACGGGGACAGGGTGCGCACGCGGTCGGCGATCGCCGTGCCGATCTCGTCCGTGCGGCGGGCGGGGACGGACGCGTCACGCGAGGCGCGGTCGGCGATGTCGGCGTCGACGGCCCGGGTGACGCGGGCGGCCGCGTCGGGCAGGCCGAGGTGGTCGAGCAGGAGGGCGACGGAGAGGATCGCCGCCGTCGGGTCGGCCTTCTGCTGACCGGCGATGTCGGGGGCCGAGCCGTGCACGGGCTCGAACATGCTCGGGAAAGCGCCGTCGGGGTTGAGGTTGCCCGATGCCGCGAGCCCGATGCCGCCGCTGATGGCGCCGGCGAGGTCGGTGAGGATGTCGCCGAAGAGGTTGTCGGTGACGATGACGTCGAACCGGGAGGGGTCGACCACGAGGTGGATGGTGGCCGCATCGACGTGCTGGTAGTCGACGGCGACGTCGGGGTACTCGGCGGCCACGGCGTCGACCGTGCGCTGCCAGAGGCTGCCCGAGAACACGAGCACGTTGGTCTTGTGCACGAGGGTCAGGTGCCCACGACGACCGCGGGCCTTCTCGAAGGCGAAACGCACGACGCGCTCGACGCCGTGCGCCGTGTTGACGCTGACCTCGTTCGCGATCTCGTGCGGCGTGCCCTGCCGCAGCGCGCCTCCGTTGCCGACGTAGGGACCCTCGGTGCCCTCGCGGACGACGACGAAGTCGACCTCGCCGGGCGCCGAGAGCGGCGACGGGACGCCGGGGTGGACCTTGGTGGGCCGCAGGTTGACGTAGTGGTCGAGGGCGAAGCGCAGCTTCAGCAGCAGGCCACGCTCGATGATGCCGCCCGCCAGTCGCGGGTCGCGGGGGTCGCCGCCCACCGCTCCCAGCAGGATCGCGTCGTGCGACGCGACGGCCGTCAGGTCGTCGTCGGTCAGGATGTCGCCCGTCTCGAGGTAGCGCGCCGCACCCAGCGAGAAGGTCGTGACCTCGAACGTCGCGTCGTCGCCGGCCGCGACCTCGAGCACCTTGAGGGCCTCCGCGACCACCTCGGGGCCGATGCCGTCTCCGGGGATGGCGGCGAGTCTGACGGTGCGGGGCATGGTTCTCCTGGCGTCTCGGGGGGCTCGCCACACTTTACCCGTGGGCAGGTGGGCCGCGCGGGCGCTGCGGCCGGCTCGGGCCACCCGTGCCGGGGTGGCCCGGACGGCCCGGGGCCTCAGTCGGCCGAGGAGGCGCGGCGGAGGGTCGTGAGGGCGACCACCACCGCGGCGACCATCACCAGTGCCCCGACCCCGGCCGTGGCGACGAGACCGTGGTCGAAGGCGTCGGTGGCGGCGTGCAGCAGGGGGCCCGCGAGCGAGTCGGGCAGCCCGTCGGAGACCGCCACCGCGCCTCCCAGGGTCTCGCGGGCCGCCTCGCCCGCCTCGGTGGGCACGCCGGCGGGCACGACCAGGGCACCCCGGTAGATGGCGGTCAACATGCTGCCGAGCACGGCGGTTCCGAGGACGGCACCGACCTCGTAGGCGGTCTCGGACACCGCCGAGGCGGCCCCGGCCCGGTTCGCGGGCACGGCCGCGATGATCAGGTCGTTCGAGATCGTCTCGGCCGCGCCGACGCCCAGGCCGACGAAGGCGAAGGCCACGACGAACACGACCACGGGGGCCCCGGCGCCGGTGGCGAAGACCGCCGCGTAGGCGAGCGCGGCCGAGGCGAGGCCGATCGCGACGATGGTGCGCGGGCGGAGCCACCGGACGACCCGCACGACGCCGAGGCCCGCCAGGATCATCACCGTGAGACCGGGCACCAGCGTCAGCGCGGCCTGCAACGGCCGCAGCCCCACGACGAGTTGCAGGTGCTGGGTCGTGAAGAACAGGAAGGCCACGAGCGCCACGACGGCGAGCAGGTTGACCAGGACCGATCCGGCGAACACCGGGTTCGTGAAGAGCCGCACGTCGAGCAGCGGACGCGGGCGGGCGAGCTGACGCCGGACGAACAGCCAGCCCGAGCCCACGCCGACCACCGCCAGGGCGGCGACGGGCCAGACGAAGCCCTCGGTCGCGAGCAGCTTGATCGCCGCGACGACCGGCGCCATGGCGGCGAGCGACAGCAGCACCGAGAACGGGTCGGCGGGCCCCGGCGCGGGATCGCGGCTCTCGGTGAGCAGCAGCGGGCCGGCGATCAGCAGGGGGACGAGCACGGGCACCGCGACGAGGAACACCGAGCCCCAGGCGAAGTGCTCGAGGAGCACGCCTCCGACGATCGGGCCCAGGGCCGATCCGGCGGCGAAGCCCGAGGCCCAGACGGCGATGGCGAGCCGGCGCTGCTCACGGTCGAGGAAGGTGCTGCGCAGCAGCGAGAGGGTCGCCGGCATGATCATCGCGCCGAAGAAGCCCAGCACGGCTCGTGCCGTGATGAGCTGCTCGGCGCTCGTGGAGAACGCGGCGAGCACCGAGACCACGGCGAATCCGCTCGCACCGGTCAGCAGCAGCTTGCGGCGGCCGAACCGGTCGCCCATCGACCCCATGGCCACGAGCAGGCCGGCGAGGACGAGCGAGTAGACGTCGACGATCCAGAGCTGGCCCGCGGCGCTCGGCTGCAGTGCGGTCGAGATCTCGGGCAGGGCGAAGCCCAGCACCGTGTTGTCGACCGAGACGAGCAGCACCGGCAGCATGAGCACGACCAACGCGGCCCACTGTCGTCGGCCGGCACGCGGCGGGACGCCGGTCGGGGTCGTGGCGGTGACGGTGGCGGGGCGGGGCATGGCGTTCTCTCGCGGTCGGTGGAGTGGTGGGTCGATCGGTGCGCGCACCGCCTGGCGTCGGCGGCCCGACGAGGGCAGGAGGCGCGGGTGCTGACCGTCCGGACGGTACAGTTACACCGTCCAGACGGTACAGTAACAGAATGAGCCCTCGACCGTCAGCCCGGGAATCGATGCTCGACACGTTCGAGACGCTCGTCGTCGACGACGGCGAACGCGCCGCGACCTTCGATGCCGTGGCCGCCGCGGCCGGGGTCTCGAAAGGCGGCCTGCTCTACCACTTCCCCACGCGCGAGGCGCTGGTCGACGCCCTCGTCGACCGCCTCACCGCGCTGCTCGACGACGACGTCGCGGCGATGACCAGCGCGCCGGAGGGCGTCGTGGACTACTTCGTCCGCACCTCGTCACCCGCGGCCATCCCGGCCGACGACCCGCTCGACCGCTGCATCACCGCCGTCTCGAACCTCGCGTCGAGCGGACGCCACCCCCGGGCACTCGAGGCCCTCACCGCCATGCAGTCCCGCTGGCACCAGGTCGTCCTCGACGCCGTCGGCGACCCCGCGGTCGCCCGGGTGGTGTCGCTCGTCTCCGACGGGCTCTACTTCACGCCGCGGCCCTTCTCACCGGTGGACTCGGGCGGCGACCCGCGCCACGACACGTCGATCGACGACGTCATCGCCGTGCTGCAGCGGCTCGTGCCGCGACGCTGACCCGCGCCTCCTGCGGTCCGGTCAGACGGCGACGATGCAGGCGGGGCTGCCGAGGGTGAACAGGTCGACGGGGGCCCCGGGCAGACCGGTGGCCTCGTCGACGGGCAGCACCGAGACGGTGTCGGAACCCTGGTTGGCGCAATAGAGCAGGCCGTCGGCGATGGTGAAATGCCGCGGCCACTCGCCGCCGCACGGCACCTGACCGACCAGGCGGAGCCGCGAGGGCTCGCCGCCGTCGGACCCGCCCTCGGCGTCGACCGAGGTCTCGAGCACGCTGATCGTGTCGCGGCCGCGCGTGGCGACGTAGACCCTCGAGCCGTGGACGGCCAGGTGCGACGGGAGGTCTCCCCGCTCGTCCGGCTCGCCCTCGACGACCGCCACCGAGTACGGGATGACGAGGTCGTCACCCTGCCTCCGGACGACGTACAGACGGGCGTCGAGCTCGCCCACGACGAGCAGGTCGTCGCCGAGGAAGGCGAGGTGCCGCGGGCCCGAGCCGGCGGGCATCGGGTGCACGCCGACGATCGACGGTTCGAGCGTGACGACGTCGACGGCGACCTCGACCAGCCGGTCGGTGCCGAGGTCGCTGACCAGGTGGGTGCCCCACGGGGTCGCGACGATCTGGTGGGCGTGCGGCCCGCCCTGGCGGTCGGCGACCGGGCCGGAACCCGACGGGAGCGCGACGGTCGCCGTCACGCGTGCCGGGTCGGTCGCCTCGGAGCTGAGCACGCCGAAGGTGCCGCCGACGTAGTTCGCGACGAGCAGGGCGTTCGAGGCCGGGTCGTGGGCGATGTGGCAGGGCGAGGCACCGCCGGACGCCGCGACGCCGGCCTCGACCAGGCGGCCCGCGGCAATCGTGTACGACAGCACGCGGCCCTCGTTGGTCTCGGCGACCGCGTGCAGGGCCCCCTCGGTGACGACGAGGAACGACGGGTCGTCGGCCTCGACGACCTGCCCGGCCTGCCAGCGACCGTCGGCCCTCGACCGCTCGAGGACGGTGATGCCGAGGCCGTGGCCACCGCTGACCGCGGTGTACGAACCGACGTAGAGACGCTGGGGGCCGGACGGGCCGAGGTCGCTCATGCGCGGCCGGCGGTGGGGTCGTCGCCGGCGGCGATGCGCTCGTGGTGGTGGATCACCTCGGCGACGATGAAGTTCAGGAAGGACTCGGCGAAGGCCGGGTCGAGCCGGGCCTCTTCGGCCAGGCGACGCAGGCGCTGGATCTGCACGCGCTCGCGTTCGGGATCGCTCGCCGGCATGCCCGCCGCCGCCTTGAGCAGGCCGACCGACTGCGTGTACTTGAACCGTTCGGCGAGCATGTGGACGAGGGCGGCGTCGATGTTGTCGATGCTCTGGCGGATGCCCGCGAGTTCGTCGATCGCGCCCTGGTCGGCCGAGCTGAGGGGGCTGTCCGCCCCGAGAGGACTGTCGAGTGCCATGCACCGACCCTATCGGCGCGCCCGACGACGGGGCCGCCGACGGACCGCCACGGACGAAGGAGGCGCGTCCCGCTCTCGCAGGACGCGCCTCCTTCGCGGCCGGGTCGGCCCGGCCGGGATCAGTCGACCAGCGTGAGCGTGACCTCGACGTTGCCACGCGTGGCGTTGGAGTACGGGCACACGTGGTGAGCCGCGTCGGCCAGCTCTTGACGACGCTCGGGCTCGACGTTCGGCGTGTAGATGTCGAGCTCGACCGCGAGGCCGAATCCACCCTCGCCGTTGCCGCCGATGCCGACGCTCGCCGAGACCTCGGCGTCCTTCGTGTCGACGCCGAGCTTCTTGCCGGCGCCGTGCATGGCGCTGAGGAAGCAGGCCGCGAAGCCCGCCGCGAACAGCTGCTCGGGGTTGGTGCCCTCGCCGGAGCCACCGAGTTCTTTGGGGGGCCGCGTGTCGAAGTCGAGTCGGTCGTCTTCGCTGCGGACGTGGCCGTCACGACCCCCACCGGTGGCGTGGGCGATGGCGGTGTAGGCGATGTCGAGTGTCATGAGGAGAAGACCATACCTAGATTCTGGGAGTTGGCTCGGTGGCGGGTGAGTGTGGTAGCGCGGCTCAGCCGAGCAGGTCGTGCCGCTGCACGATGGCGTCACGGCCCGGGCCCACGCCGATCGCCGAGATGCGGGCGCCGCTCATCGCCTCGACGGCGAGCACGTAGTCCTGCGCGGCCTTCGGGAGGTCGTCGAAGTCGCGCGCCCCCGTGATGTCTTCGCTCCACCCCGGGAACTCTTCGTAGATCGGCGTCGCGTGGTGGAAGTCGCTCTGCGAGACGGGGACCTCGTCGTGCCGGACGCCGTCGACGTCGTAGGCCACGCAGACCGGGATCGTCTCGAGGCCGGTGAGCACGTCGAGCTTGGTCAGCACGAAGTCGGTCACGCCGTTGATCCGCGCCGTGTAGCGCGCGATCGGGGCGTCGTACCAGCCGCAGCGGCGAGGACGGCCGGTGGTCGTGCCGAACTCGAAGCCGTTGGCCCGGAGGAACTCGCCCGAGGCGTCGAAGAGCTCGGTCGGGAACGGCCCGGCGCCGACGCGGGTCGTGTACGCCTTGACGATGCCGATGACGCGCTCGATGCGGCCCGGCCCGATGCCCGAGCCGGTCGAGGCGCCTCCTGCGGTGGCGGACGACGAGGTGACGAACGGGTAGGTGCCGTGGTCGACGTCGAGCATGGTCGCCTGGCCCGCCTCGAAGAGGACGGTCTTGTCGGCCTCGAGCGCCTGGTGGATCTCGAGCGCCGTGTCGGCGACCATCGGCTTGAGTCGCTCGGCGTACGACAGCAGCGACTCGACGACCTCGTCGACCTCGATCGCGCGACGGTTGTAGATCTTGACGAGCAGGTGGTTCTTCTGGTCGAGGGCCGCCTCGACCTTCTGCCGCAGGATGCCCTCGTCGAAGATGTCCTGCACGCGGATGCCGACGCGGTTGATCTTGTCGGCGTAGGTCGGGCCGATTCCTCGACCGGTGGTGCCGATCTGGCGCTTGCCGAGGAAGCGCTCCGTCACCTTGTCGAGGGTGCGGTGGTAGTGCGTGATGACGTGCGCATTGGCGCTGACCCGCAACCGGGAGACGTCGATGCCGCGCGCGATCAGCGCGTCGAGCTCGTCGAAGAGCACCTCGATGTCGACGACGACGCCGTTGCCGATGACGGGCGTCACGCCGGGCGAGAGGATGCCGGAGGGCAGCAGGTGCAACGCGTACTTCTGGTCGCCGATCACCACGGTGTGGCCGGCGTTGTTGCCGCCGTTGAACTTGACGACGTAGTCGATGCGGCTCGACAACAGGTCGGTGGCCTTGCCCTTGCCCTCGTCGCCCCACTGGGCTCCGATGATCACCACTGCTGGCATGGGTTTCTCCTCACGTCGGGGGAACGCACCGGGTGAGGTGCACTTGAGTCTACCGACAGGCTCGTCCGGGCCGCCCGGACGGCCCGGGACCCGTCACGGAGGCGCGGCGCGCGACCCGCGGAACACCGCCGGTGGCCATTTGTGGTCACGTACGACAAACTGTGCCCATGAGTCTCGTCGCCGGGGTCGACTCATCGACCCAGAGTTGCAAAGTCGTCGTCCGTGATCTCTCGACGGGCGAACTCGTCCGGCAGGGGTCGGCCGGGCATCCCCAGGGCACCGAGGTGCCCCCGGCGGCCTGGTGGGAGGCGCTGCTCGCGGCGATCGCGGACGCCGGCGGCCTCGACGACGTCGCCGCGCTCTCGGTCGCCGGTCAGCAGCACGGCCTCGTCGCCCTCGACGCCGAGGGACGCGTCGTCCGCGACGCCCTGCTCTGGAACGACACCCGCAGCGCCCCGGCCGCCCGCGACCTGATCGACGAGCTCGGGGCCGAGCAGTGGGCCCGACGCACGGGCTCCGTCCCCGTCGCGTCGTTCACCGCGACCAAGCTGCGCTGGCTGCGCGACGCCGAGCCCGAGAACGCCGCGCGGGTCGCCGCGGTGGCCCTGCCGCACGACTGGCTCACCTGGCGCCTCCTCGGTTTCGGTCCCGCCGACGAGAGCCCGCTCGGGCCGGACCTCGACGCCCTCGTCACCGACCGCTCGGACGCCAGCGGCACCTCGTACTGGAGCCCCACCAACGAGGCGTACGACCTCGAGCTCTTCGAGCACGCCTTCGGTCGCGGGGCACGCGAGGCCACCGGCTCCCCCGCGGACGACGCCGGGCGCGTCGTGCTGCCGCGGGTGCTGCAGGCCGACCAGGCGGCCGGGACGACGGTCGCGGACGGCCCGATCCCGGCCAGCATCGTGGTCGGCGCCGGCGCGGGCGACAACGCCGGGGCGGCCCTCGGCCTCGACGCCACGGTCGGCGACCTCGTCATCAGCATCGGCACGAGCGGGACGGCCTTCGCCGTCACCGACCGGCCCGTGACCGACCCCGGCGGCACGGTGGCCGGCTTCGCGGACGCCGCGGGTGGCTACCTCCCCCTGGTCGCCACGCTGAACGCGGCGCGGGTGCTGTCGTCGGTCGGCGGACTGCTCGGCGTCGACCACGACGAACTGGCCCGTCTGGCCCTCGCGGCCGAGCCCGGCGCCGGCGGGGTCACGCTCGTGCCCTACTTCGAGGGCGAACGCACCCCCGACCTGCCCGACGCCACGGCGACGCTCTCGGGCCTGACCCTGGCGAACTCCACCCGCGAGAACCTGGCCCGCGCCGCCGTCGAGGGCATGCTGTCGGCACTGTCCGACGGTGCCGCCGCCGTCCGCCGACAGGGGGTCCAGGCCACCCGCGTCCTCCTCATCGGCGGGGCCGCGCTGAACCCGGCCGTCCAGGCCGTCGCCCGCCAGGTGTTCGACCTGCCCGTCGTCGTGCCCGAGCCGGGCGAGTACGTCGCCGACGGCGCGGCACGACAGGCGGGCTGGGCCCTCTCGGGGACGCGACCGACCTGGACCCCGGCGACCAGCGCCTCCTTCGAGGCCGACCTGCGACCCGCCGTCGGCGAGCGCTACCGGGCCGCGCAGGGGCTGGGGTCGTTGCCCCGCCCGTGACCCCGGTGCGCCGGGCGCGGACGACAGCAGGAGGCGCGGGTGGCGCCGCCTAGGATCGGACCATGCCCAGCGACCCGGCCAGCACGCGCACCACCATGGCCGAGGACTACCTCAAGGTCATCTGGAAGGCCGAGGAGTGGGCCGAGGCAGGAGTCGGCGCCGGCATCTCGACCAACGAGATCGCCGCGACGCTCGGCGTGAGCGCGTCGACCGTCTCGGGCAACCTCCGCAAGCTCGACCGCGACGGCTACCTCGACTACGAGCCCTACCGGCGCATCGCCCTGAGCGACGCGGGCCGTGCGATCGCCGTGTCGATGGTCCGGCGACACCGGCTGATCGAGACGTACCTGGTCGAACGCCTGGGTTACGGCTGGGACGAGGTGCACGACGAGGCCGAGGTGCTCGAGCACGCCGTCAGCGATCGACTGCTCGACCGGTTCGACGTCGAGCTCGGACACCCGACGGCCGACCCGCACGGCGACCCGATCCCCGCGGCCGACGGCACGGTCGTACGGCCTGCCGCCCATCCGCTGGGCGACTTCGTCGAGGGCGAGTGCGGCTTCGTCGTGCGCGTCTCGGACGACGAACCCGAGCTGCTGCGCTACCTCAGCTCGCTCGACCTGCGGGTCGGCGCCCACGTGCGCGTCGGCGAGCGTCGCGACTACGCTGGCTCGCTGCAGGTCGTGCTGACCGACGCGCACGACCGGGCGGTCGGCAGCGTCGAACTGGCCGGCGTCGCCGCGGCGTCGGTGTGGGCGAACTCCGAGCCGCACACGCACGCCTGACGCGGGGGCGGGCAGCGCCGCGTGCCCGCGTGCCCGCGTGCCCGCCTGCCCGCCTGCCCGCCTGCCCGCCTGCCCGCCTGCCCGCCACGAGGTAAGCAACCCGCCACCCGATTGCGTGGCGTGTCGTTCACTTCGTGGCGGGTCGAACGCCACGACGACGACGTCAGGAGGCGCGGGTCACGGACGCAGGGTCGGCCAAGACGGCGGCGAAGGCCAGTTCGGCCGCGCCGATCGTGAGCCGGTCCACGCCGAGCGCGGCACGGGTGATCCGCACGTCGTCGCGGGCACCGGGCAGGGACTGACCGCGGACCCGCTCGGCCAGGCGGCCGGGGTCGGCCGCGTGCAGCGATCCGAGGAAGCCGCCGAGCACGATCAGCTCGGGGTTGAACGAGTTCACGACGCCTCGCAGGGCCACAGCCAGGAAGTCGATCTGACGCCGCACCTCGACGGCCACGGGCGACCCGGGCTCGGCGCCGGCGAGCGCCGCGTCCAGCTGGTCGGCCTGACCACGGTCGAGTCCGGTGACGGCGAGCAACCGGGCCTGACCGACCTCGGTCTCGAGGCACCCCACGGCGCCGCAGTGGCAGAGCTCGCCGACGGAGTTGACGAGGGTGTGCCCCATCTCGCCGGCGAAACCCCCCACGCCGGTCACCGGACTGCCACCGATGAGGACTCCCCCGCCGACACCACTCGCACCGCCGTTCAGGAACACGAGGTCGTCGACGCCCCGCCCGGCGCCGAAGCGGCCCTCGGCGATCGCACCGAGCGACGCGTCGTTGGCCGCGCGGGTCGGCAGGCCGGTCGCGGACGCCACGACCGCCGCGAACGGCTCGTCGATCCACCCGAGGTGCGGGGCGAGCCGCACGACTCCCCCGTCGGAGCCGACCAGCCCGGGGACCGCGAGACCCACCCCGAGCACCCGCACGTCGGGAGACAGTGCGCCGGAGCGCAGCCCGGCGATCACCTCGGCGGCGAGCGCCGCGGCCCGGGGCGCGCTGGGCACCCCGTCGGTCTCGCGACGGACGCGATGTTGCACGACGCCGTCGAGCCCGACCACGCCGACCGTGACGGCGTCGATCTCGGGGTTGACCGCGATCGCGACGACACGGGGGTCCGGCGCCACGACCGGGCTGGGCCGCCCGACCCGGTTGGTGCCGACCGGGTCGGTCTCGACGACGAGTCCCCGGTCGACGAGTTCACCCACGAGCGCCGCGATCGTCGACCGGTTGAGCCCGGTCGCCTGGGTGAGGGCCGACCGCGACGCGGCCCCGTCGGTGTGGACGATGCCGAGCACCGTCGCGAGGTTGTCCCGCCGGACCCGGTCGAACCGCGCACCGAGGTCGGGAGCCGCTGCGCCCTCACCGTCGCCCTGCTGAGTCGTCACGCCCGCGCCCCTTCGTCGGTCGAGGCTACCTCGACCTCGCCGGGCGGCGCGTCGAGGACGCCACGCCGCCCGGTGCCTGAGTCGCCCGCCGGCCCCGGCCCCGGCCCCGGCGTCAGACCTCGTCGACCCGCCAGCCGGTGGCGGCGGTGTCGACCGACACCGCGCCTCCTGACCGCGTGACGACGAAGTCGGCGGACTCGCCGGTGGGCGTGGTCACCGTGATCGAGCGGGTGCCGTCACCCCCGGGGAACACCCTCAGCACGAGACCGTCGAGGTAGTCGTGGTCGGGCCGGTCGTCCCGCGCGCCGACCGGGATCACCGCCCCCTCGCGCACGTAGAGCGGCAGGCTCATGACGTCGTGTCGCTCGGTGCGCCACGCCCCGGACCCCGCGTCGACGACCTCACCGGTGAACCAGTTCGTCCAGCGCCCCGCCGGCAGGTAGACCTCTACGGTGCCGTCGGCTGAGAAGACCGGTGCGACCAGCAGGTCGTCTCCGAGCAGGTACTGCGTGTCGACGTGGGCGGCGCCGCGGTCGCCGGGGAAGGCCAGGGCCATCGGACGCATGACCGGCAGTCCCGAGCGCGACGACGCGAGCCCGGCGGCGTAGAGGTAGGGCATGAGGGACAGCTTCAGCTTCGTGAAGCGGCGGGTGACCTCGACGGCCTCGTCGTCGAAGGCCCACGGCACCCGGTACGACGAGCTGCCGTGGAACCGGCTGTGGCTCGACAACAGGCCGAAGGCCGTCCACCGCTTGTAGACCTCGGCGTCGGGAGTCCCCTCGAAGCCGCCGATGTCGTGGCTCCAGAACGAGAAGCCGCTCATGGCCAGGGACAGTCCGCCGCGGAGGGTCTCGGCCATCGACTCGAAGGTGGACGTCGAGTCGCCACCCCAGTGCACGGGAAGCGCCTGACCACCCGTCGTCGCCGAGCGGGCGAAGACGACGGCGTCGCCCTCGCCGCGCACCTCCTCGAGCACCTCGAAGACCGCCTGGTTGTAGAGCTGCGTGTACCAGTTGTGCATGCGCTCGGGGTCGGAGCCGTCGTGCCAGACGACGTCGGTGGGGATGCGCTCGCCGAAGTCGGTCTTGAACGCGTCGACCCCCTGGGCCTGCAGCCGACGCAGGTGCCCCTGGAACCAGGCCGTCGCCTCGGGGTTCGTGAAGTCGACCAGGCCCATGCCGGCCTGCCAGAGGTCCCACTGCCAGACGCTGCCGTCGGGGTTCCGCACGAGGTAACCGGCCTCGGCCGCCTCGCGGAACAGCGCCGAGCGCTGACCGATGTACGGGTTGATCCAGACGCAGACGCGCAGGTCGCGCTCGTGCAGCCGGGCGAGCATGCCCTCGGGGTCGGGGAACACGCGGGGGTCCCACTCGAAGTCGCACCACTGGAACTCGCGCATCCAGAAGCAGTCGAAGTGGAACACGCTGATCGGCATGTCGCGGCGGGCCATCTCGTCGACGAAGCCCGTGACCGTCGCCTCGTCGTAGTCGGTCGTGAACGACGTCGACAACCAGAGGCCATACGACCAGGCCGGCACGTGGGCCGGCCGACCGGTCAGGCGCGTGTACCGGTCGAGCACGTCGGCGGGCGTCGGGCCGGCGATCACCAGGTAGCGCAGGGTCTCGCCCGCCACTGAGAACTGCACCCGCTCGACCGACTCGGAGCCGATCTCGTACGAGACGTGACCCGGGTGGTCGACCAGGACGCCGTATCCGCGGTTCGTGACGTAGAACGGGACGTTCTTGTAGGCCTGCTCGCTCGACGTGCCACCGTCGGCGTTCCACACGTCGACCGTCTGGCCGTTCTTGACCAGCGGGCCGAACCGCTCGCCGAGGCCGTAGACGAGCTCGCCGACGCCCAGCGAGAGTTGCTGCGAGACGTAGCTCGGCGCAAGGACGCGTCCGGTGCCGGCCCGGGCGTTGCCGAGCATCGCCCCGTCGACCCGGGCGTCCGCGGCGACCCGGTGGTAGCCGACCGACTTGTGGCCCGACCGGGTGAGCACGGTGTCGCCGTCGCGGAACGTCAGCTCGAACGGCGCTCCGCGACCGACCGTGGCCGTGAGGCGTCCCGAGGTCAGGGTCGCGCCTCCTTCGCTCGTCTCGACGACCCCGACTCCGGCGGGGCCGCCCTCGGAGCCCACCAGGTCGAACCCGATCTCGTCACGACCACCGGCGAAGTGCGTGACGTCGACGGCGATCACGCCCTCCATCGGCGAACTCAGCGCGATCGTGAGCGTCGGGCGGTTGAGGGTGTCACCCCGCGAGCCGATCACCTTGGTGGGTGCGGTGACCTCGATCGAGCGTCCGTCCGCCCGGGGCTCGACGTCGTGGGCCTCCTGGGCGAAGAGGGACTCGACCCCCGGGCGGATCTGCCAGAAACCGTCGGTGAACTTCATGTGGAGCCTTTCGGGGTGGAACGCGTCACTTGACCGCGCCGGCCGTGATGCCGCGGGTCAGGGTGCGCTGGAAGATCAGGAAGAAGACGAGCGTGGGGATCAACCCGAGCAGGGCCGACGCGCTCGTCGTGGTGACGTCCATCAGCCGGTCGCCCTGCAGGGCGGTGATGGCGACGGGGACCGTCTGGTTGCCGTTGGACACCAGGAAGGTGAGCGGGATGAGGAACTCGTTCCACGTCCAGATGAAGAAGAAGATCGCGAGCACCGACAGGGTCGGCCGACTGATCGGCACGATGACCCGCCAGAGGATCTGCCACCGACTCGCCCCGTCGAGCGACGCCGCCTCGAGGACCTCTTTCGGGAACGTGCCGTACACGCTCGAGAGCAGGTAGGTGCCGAAGGCGCTCTGGATCACCGTGAAGATGATGATGACCGCCCAGATGTTGTCGTAGAGGCCCACCTGCTTGAACATGAAGTACAGCGGGTAGAGCAGGGCCTCCTGGGGCAGCATGTTCGCGAGCAGGAACAGCACGATGATCCAGGTGCGACCGCGCACCCGGCCGATGCCGAGCGCGTAGGCGTTGAACACCGAGATGACCACGGCGAACAGGGCCACCAGCCCGGCGATCACGAAGCTGTTCCAGAGCTTCGCCGGGAACTCGACGCGGTTCCAGAAGTCGACGAGGCCGTCGAAGTACAGCGACGTCGGCAGGCTGAGCGGGCCTCCGGTCGTGTAGTCGGCGGGCGACTTGAACGAGTTGACCAAGATCAACAGGAACGGCAGGGCGATCAGCACGCCGAAGGCGATCGCCGCGGCGAGGATCAGCCAGTCGGTGGCCGTTCGTTTCTTCTTCCGGCGCGTGGCCTTCGGGAGGCGCGGGCTGGGCACCGCGGGACGGATGCGGTCGTCTTTCACCGGCGGCACGACGGTCGTGGCCATCAGCGTTCCCTCTCTGCTCGTTCGACCCGGTTCTGTGCCCGGATGAAGAAGATGGTGATGACGACGATGACGAGCGTCAGCGCCGTCGCGATGGTCGCGCCGTAGCCGACCTGCTGGCTCTGGAAGAACTCGCTGTACGCGTAGTAGCTCGGCACGATCGTCGAGTCGCCGGGGCCGCCGCGGGTCAGGGCGTAGATCGGTCCGAACACCTTCAGCGCGGCGATCGTGCAGGTCAGCACGACGACGAAGATCTCGGGGCGGATGATGCTCACCGTGATCGCCCGGAACCGCTGGAACCAGCCGGCGCCGTCGAGTTCGGCGGCCTCGTACAGCTCGGGGTCGACCCGTTGCAGTGCGGCCATGAAGATGACGACGGGATAGCCGAGCTGCACCCAGACCATCACCACCATGATGCTGAGCAGCGCGGTGTCGGGGCTGCCGAGCCAGTTGTGCTGCAGGGCGCCCAGCCCCACCGCGTCGAGGACGGTGTTGAGCGCACCGTTCTCGGGTCGGAGGATCCAACCGATGACGATCGCGGCGATCGCCACGGGCAGGATCTGCGGCAGGTAGTAGGTCGCCCGCAGGAACGACGCCAGACGCCCGCCGAACTTCCGACCGATCAGGTCGAACAGCATCGCGGCGAGCAGGAGGCCCAGCACGGTGGGGACCACCACCATGGCGATGATGAGGAAGACGCTGTTGAGGAAGGACGTCCAGAAGCGGTCGTCGCTCATCAGCTCGCGCCAGTTGTCGAGCCCCGCCCAGGTCGGCGGGCGGATGCCCCGGTAGTCGGTGAAGCTGAGGTAGACGTTCCAGATCAGCGGGACCAGGATCACGACCGCGAACAGGACGAAGCCGGGGATCAGGTACAGCCAGAAGCCCGCGCGGCGGGCTCCGGGCAGGAGGCTCTCCTCCGGCGGGAGGGCCGACGACGTGCGTCGGCCCTCGCGACGGGGGCGCGCCTCCCTGGCACCGGGGCGGGTGTCGAGGGAGGTCACGGTCACTTCCCGGTGATGTCGTCGACGCCGCTCTGGTACTGGTCGCCCAGGGTGGTGAGCATCTCGTCCGGCGTGGCGGTGCCGTTGACGAGCTCCTGGGTGCCGGCGACCAGCTGGTCGTAGAAGGTCGGCGTGGGCCAGTCCGGGTAGAACGCCAGGCCGTCACGGTCGAGCAGGGTGTTGAAGTTCGCGATCAGCTCCTGGCTCTTCGGGTCGGTGATGTCGGCCGGGTCGGCCTTGACCGGCACGCCGCCGTTGTTGCCGATGAGGTTCTGGATCTCGGGGCGCATCGTGATGTCGATGAACTCGTACGCGAGGTCCTTGTTGGCCGCGTTCTCGGGGACGACCCAGAGGTTGCCGCCCGACCCGGGTGCCATGTCGCTGCCGGGGAACAGGAACGTGCCCCAGTCGAAGGTCGCCTCGTCGGCGACCCGCCCGGCCCACCAGCTGCCGGAGACCATGATCGGCGCCCCGCCGCTCATGAAGGTCGTGCCCATGTCCTCGGCCTTGATGCCGGTGACGTCCTTCGAGATCCAGCCGTTGTCGACGTACTCCTTCAGCTTGTCGGCGGCGTAGGTCAGCTCGGGGCCCTGCCAGTCGACGTCGCCCTCGTAGAGCTGGTAGTCGTCGACGAACGAACGGTCGGCCTTCGAGAGGGCCAGCTGGTAGAACAACTGCCCGAGCGGGTACTCGCCACCGGCCTCGGCGAGCGGCGTGATGCCGGCGTCGGCGAAGGTCTGCAGGGCCGTCTCGAACTCGTCGTACGTCGTGGGCACCGCGATGCCCTGCTCGGCGAAGGCGTCCTTGTTGTAGAACACCTCGACGTACTCGCCGTAGTTCGGGATGCCGTACCAGCTGCCCGAGCCCATGACGCCCTTCTCGTCGTACTTCGAAGTCGTGGCGATCGACGGGGCGAGGTCGTCGTCCCAGCCGTACTCGTCGACGGCGTCGTCGAGGTTCGCGAGCAGCCCCTGGCTCGCGAGCAGGCCCGCCGTGGCGTTGCCCTTGTTGTACTCGAGGATGTCGGGCGCCTCGTTCGAGTTGAGCACCTGGCTCGCGGTCGAGCGGATCTGCTCGAAGCTCTTCTCCTCGAACTCGACCTTCGCACCCGTCTCTTCCTCGAAGGTCGTGATGGCCTGGTCCCAGGCGATGCCCATGGCGCTGGTCTCGCTCTCGAAGTGCCAGAGCTTCAGCACGTCGGGGTCGGACGACCCCGAGCTGCCTGCCGAGCACCCGGTCAGCAGCGCCGCGGTGGCCGCGAGGGCCGCCCCGACGGCGACGATGCGTCGTTTCTTCATGTGTCTACCTCCTCGTAGAGGCCCCGTGCCGATCGTCGAAGCGTTTCGACGATCGGCGTGGAGCGATGTGATCTGGCCGTCGGATGACGGTGGTGCGGTGGTGCGGTGGTGCGGTCGGTGGGGGTTCAGGAGGCGCGGGCCGGCCCGGAGACCGAGCCCTTCGCCAGGTAGGTGGGCGCGATCAACTCGACGCCCGTGTCGAGACGACCGTCGATCCGCTCGAAGGCGGCCCCGACCGCCCGCGAGCACATCTCGTCGATCGGCAGCGGGATGGTGTCGAGGGCCGGCTCGAACTCGTCGGCGGGGTAGCTGGCACAGGCCGCCAGCACCGAGAGGTCGCGGGGGATCTCGAGCCCGAGGCGGCGGACGCGCTGGAGGACGGCCTCGGCGGTGGGCTCGCTGCAGTGCAGCACGAGCGCGGTCATGCCGGGCAGCCTCTCGCGGAGGTCGTCGAACGCCCGGACGGCCGACGCCCGCCCAAGGTCCGCCGCCACGGTCAGCGTCTCGACGCCGCGGCTGTCGGCCCGGCCCGCGAAGGCGTCGTCGAAACGTCGGATGAAGCCGGTGTCGCGCTCGCCGTAGGAGGCCGGGTGACCGATGACGCCGATGGTCCGGTGCCCGGCGTCGGCAAGACGGTCGACGCTCTCGGCGGCTGCGGCCGCGAAGTCGAGGTCGATGCAGGCGAGGTCGTCGACGCCCTGCGGGATGCCGATGAACCCGGCCGGCAGGTCGAGTTCGCGCACGAGGTCGACGCGCTCGTCGACGGTCGCGACGCCGATCGCGACGACGCCGTCGACGAGCGAGCTCGAGGCCACGCGCCGGATGCCGGACACCTCGTCGTCGGTGGCGAGGAGCAACACGTCGTAGTCCCGACGACGGGCCGCCTCGACGACGGCGGTGACGAACCGCATCTGGGTGGGCTGGTGGTTGTCGGGCCGGATCGGCGCGCTGAGCGCCAGGATGTTGGTCCGGGCACCGGCGAGCATGCGGGCTCCGGCATGCGGCCGGTAGCCGAGCCGCTCGACGGCGTCGGTGACCCGCTGCCGGGTCGACGCCGCGATCGACCGCTTGCCGGACAGGGCGTACGAGACCGTCGAGATCGACACACCGGCGGCCTGGGCCACGTCGTGGATCGTCGTCATGATGACCTCGCTGTCGATTGCCGAACGGGTGCGGAAGCGCTTCGACTGCCGCGGGTCGAGACACTACGTCAGCCGCGACGGGGCGCGCAAGTCTTTTGTGGGAGCCCGCGACAAATGGCCCCGACCTCTTCCGCGCCGACGAAAGACGGGATATGTTGAGGCTCACAACATTCGCGTCGGGGCGGGATCGCCCCACGCGACCGACCGCTCGACCCTGGAAGGGACACCGATGTCCACCACCCCCACCCGCGAAGACAAGTTCTCGTTCGGCCTCTGGACGATCGGCTACAACGGCTCGGACCCCTTCGGCGGCCCGACCCGCCCGCAGCTCGACGTCGTCGAGGCCGTCGAGAACCTCGACCGCCTCGGCGCCTACGGGCTGACCTTCCACGACGACGACCTGTTCGCCTTCGGCTCGACCGACGCCGAACGCCAGAAGCAGATCGACCGCCTGAAGGGCGCCCTCGACGCGACCGGGATCGTCGTGCCGATGGTCACCACGAACCTCTTCAGCGCCCCCGTCTTCAAGGACGGCGGCTTCACCTCGAACGACCGCGGCGTGCGACGTTTCGCCCTGCGCAAGGTGCTCCGCAACATCGACCTCGCCGCCGAGCTCGGCGCGAAGACCTTCGTCATGTGGGGTGGTCGCGAGGGCGCCGAGTACGACAGCGCGAAGGACGTGCAGGCCGCCCTCTCGCGCTACAAGGAGGGCGTCGACATGCTCTCGCAGTACGTGCTCGACAAGGGCTACGACCTGCGCTTCGCGATCGAGCCCAAGCCCAACGAGCCCCGCGGCGACATCCTGCTGCCGACCCTCGGTCACGCCATCGCGTTCATCGAGACGCTCGAGCACCCCGAGATGGCCGGCGTGAACCCCGAGGTCGGTCACGAGCAGATGGCCGGACTGAACTTCACGGCCGGCATCGCCCAGGCGCTCTACCAGGGCAAGCTCTTCCACATCGACCTCAACGGTCAGCGCGGCATCAAGTACGACCAGGACCTCGTGTTCGGCCACGGCGACCTCCAGAACGCCTTCTCGCTCGTCGACCTGCTCGAGCACGGCTCGCCCCAGGGCGGACCGACCTACGACGGCCCACGTCACTTCGACTACAAGCCCTCGCGCACCGAGACGATCGACGGCGTGTGGGAGTCCGCGGCCGCCAACATGCGGATGTACCTGCTCCTCAAGGAGCGCGCGCAGGCCTTCCGCGCCGACCCCGAGGTGCAGGAGGCCCTGGCCGCCAGCCAGGTCGCCGAGCTCTCGGTGAACACCCTCGCCGACGGTGAAGGCTACGAGCAGCTGCTCGCCGACCGCGCCTCCTACGAGGACTTCGACGCCGACGCCCACTTCGGCGGACACGGGTACGGCTTCGTGCGGTTGCAGCAGCTCGCCCTCGAGCACCTGATGGGCGCTCGGGGCTAGAGCCCGGCGCGTCGGCGTTCGCATCGCGAGCGCCGACGCGCCCCGTCCGGTCGGGCGGCCGACCCGGCGGCACCAGCAGGGGGCAGGAATCCGGTATATTACGAGCATTGCTCTGAAGACCGGCCGAACGGATCGACCTCGATGACTGCCCGCCCCTTGCGCCCCCGCCGTTCGGCGACCGATCGACCGTCGGTCGCCGTCATCGGCACCCGCGGCTACCCCAGCTACTACGGCGGGTTCGAGACCGCGGTGCGCCGGATCGCCCCCGCCCTGGTCGACGCCGGCTGGGACGTCACGGTCTACGGTCGCGACGGGTCGACCCGCGACGACGACCCCGCCCGCGACCGTCGGGTCACCTCCCGCCTGACGAAGGGCGTCGAGAGCAAATCGCTCAGCACCCTGAGCTACGGCCTCACCGCCGTGCTGGACGCCCTCGTGCGCCGGCCCGACGCGGCCCTCGTCATGAACGTGGCCAACGGCTTCTGGCTGCCCTTGCTCAGGCTGCGCGGCATCCCCGTGCTGGTCAACGTCGACGGCATCGAGTGGGAGCGTGCCAAGTGGGGACGCGCGGCGAAGACGGTGTTCCGTCTCGGAGCAAAGGCCAGCGCGCGCTTCGCGAACGGGCTGATCTGCGACGCCCGCGAGATCGTCCGGCGCTGGCAGGCCGACTTCGGCGTGGACGGCCTGTTCATCCCCTACGGCGGCGACCCGGTCCGCGACCTGCCGGTCGAGCCGGGCCAGCGACACCGCGGGTACGCCCTGGTCGTCGCGCGCTTCGTCCCCGAGAACACCGTCGTCGAGTTCGTCGAGGCGGCCCGCTCGATCGCCGAGCGGCACGACGTGGTCATCGTCGGCTCGACCGGCTACGGCGGCGAACTCGACGAGCTCGTGCGCGGACTGGCCGAGGCGAACGACCGCGTGACCTGGCTCGGCCACGTCAGCGACGACGATCGTCTGCACGCCCTCTGGCAGCACGCCGGGGCCTACTTCCACGGCCACAGCGTCGGCGGCACGAACCCGGCGCTGGTGCAGGCCATGTTCGCGGGGGCGCCCGTCGTCGCGCGCGACACCGTCTACAACCGCGAGGTGCTCGACGGAGCCGGCACCCTCGTGGCGCCCGAGCCCGCCGCCATCGCCGCCGCCGTCACCGCGCTGCTCGACGATCCGGCCGAGCAGGAAAGCCTCAGCGCGGCGGCCCTTTCTCGTGCCGCGGACGCCTACACCTGGCAGTCCGTCTGCGACGCCTACGAGGAGGCGCTGCGAGCGACCCTGCCCCGCTCGCGCTGACCGACGATCCCCCGGCAAATAACTTGCACAAAGGTGTGCAAGATAGTACGATCGGGTCATGCCTGCCGCCGATGACCCCGTCCGCGCCACCCGTGCGCCACGCCGCGACGC
This sequence comes from Frigoribacterium sp. ME-P-080, assembly GCF_030209595.1. Lineage (NCBI taxonomy): Bacteria > Bacillati > Actinomycetota > Actinomycetes > Micrococcales > Microbacteriaceae > Frigoribacterium > Frigoribacterium sp. ME-P-080. Next base: position 205,142 of record NZ_JARVRR010000009.1, on the reverse strand, counting down.
CACCGCGAACCGCGACGCACTGATCTCCGCCGCGGCACTGCTTCTCAACCGCGACCCGTCCGTGTCGCTCGAGGCCATCGCCGCCGAGGCTGGCCTGTCCCGACGCTCGGTCTACGGCCACTTCGCCACGCGGGACGACCTCGTGCGCGAGGTCAGCCTGCGCGGTGCCGCCCGCATCGGCGTCGCCGCGAGACCGGCACCGATCGCGGACCCGGTCGTGCAACTCGCCTCCCTGGCCGCCCGACTCTGGGCCGAGGTCGAGCACGTGCGCGTCATGGCGCAGTTGACCGTGCGCGGCCCGATGGCCCACGAGGTCGGCGAGGCGCTCGCCCCGTTGCGGAAGACCGTCCGCGACGTCGTCCGTCGTGGCGTGGAATCCGGACGCATGCGCGACGACATCGCTCCCCACACGCTGGCCCACCTGGTGGAAGGCGCCGCCCTGTCCGTGCTCGACGAGGCCACGACGCAGCGGCTCAGCCGCTCCGAGGGCCACCGGCTCGTCATGCTGGCGGTGCTCGGCGTCGTCGGCCTCGACTGGCGCACCGCCGGCGACCTCGTCGCGACCGCCCCCGAACTCGCGCTCCCTCCCGAACCGGCGACCGGCGCCTCCTCGATGCCCCCGACCGGAGAACCCGCATGAGACTCGAACTGCACGACGTCGCGATCGGCGACGGTCCCCGCGCGGCACTCCCCCGGCTGAGCGCGGTCGCCGACCGCTGGGTCCCGGGCTTCGTCGCGGTCGAGACCGAGAACGCGCCCACCCTGGCGTCACTCGTCGCGGGGGGCCGCATGCGCCCCGAGACCGGCCGGGTGACGATCGACGGTCGGGCGGACGACGCGGCGATCCGCGCCTCCTTCGCCCTCGTCGACACCCCCACCGTCGCCGAACCGTTCGCGGCCCTCACGGTCGTCCAGGTCGCCCGCGAAGAGCTCGCCCTCGCCGGGCTCCGCGCCGACAAGGACTCGGCTCGTCTGCTGCTCGAGGAGATCGGGCTGGACGAGCACGAGCGGACCCGCCTGAGCGCCCTGCCCACCGAGCTGCGCGTCCGCCTGCTCTGCGAGTTGGCGGTGCTGCGCCCCGAGGTGCGCGGGCTGGTCGTGACCACCCCCGAACGGCACGGAGGCGACGTCGCCGCCTGGCTCTCGGTCGTCCACGACATGGTCGGCCGCGACTACACCGTGTTGACCATCACCGGGTTCGCGGCCCTCGCGACGATCGAGTCGCTGCCCACGCCCGAGTTCGCCCCGGCCGGGACCGACGGCGTACCCGAGACCGACACCGCGCCTCCTTCCTCCCCCGACGACACCGCGGTCGCCACCACCCCCGACACCTCCGTCGAAAGCGACCAGCCGTGAAGATCTACGCCCTCGTCCGTTCCGAGCTGCAGCGCCTCACCGCCACCCCGCTCGCCCGCCTGGCACTCGTCGCGCTGATGACCGTGCCGCTGCTCTACGGCGGCCTGTACCTCTGGGCCAACCAGGACCCCTACGCCAAGCTCGACCAGATCCCGGCCGCCCTCGTGAACACCGACGCAGGGACCACGGTCGACGGCGAGACGGTGAACTACGGCGACGAGGTCACCGACCAGATCACCGACGGCGGCGACTTCGACTGGCACGTCGTCTCGGCCGCCCAGGCCGCGGCGGGCCTGCGCGACCAGACCTACGACTTCACCTTCACGATCCCGAAGGGCTTCAGCGACGACCTCACCTCGGCGAGCGGCGACGACCCGAAGCGGGCCCAGATCACCCTCGCGACGAGCGACGTCAACAGCTACCTCTCGTCCACGATCGCCGAGCAGGCGGCGAAGACCATCCGGGCCTCGGTCACCGAGAAGGTCGGCAAGGAGGCGGCGGGCCGCCTGCTGGTCGGCCTGGCCGACGTGCGCACGAACCTGGGCAGCGCGGTCGACGGGGCGAACCAGCTCGTCGCCGGCACCGGTTCGGCCGTCGCCGGCGCGAACCAGCTGGCCGACGGTGCGGCCGACGCGGCGACCGGGGCCCACACCCTCGCCGACGGGACGAGCCAGCTCAGCTCGGGGGCGTCCGCGCTGGACACGGGGCTTCAGACGCTGAAGACCCAGACGACGGACCTGCCCGCGCAGACCCAGACCCTGGCTGACGGTGCCGCCCAGGTGGCGGCCGGCAACGATGCCCTGGCCACCGGCGTGGCCGACGCTGCAACGACGAGCGCGACGGCCGCGGCCGGCCTGCCCGCCGCGCAGCAGCAGGCGCAGCAGCAGATCGCCGAAGCCCTGCGTCAGCAGGGTTACACCGACGAGCAGATCCAGCAGATCGCCGCGACCTTCGCCCCCGCGACCGAGTCGCTGACCACCGCCCTCCAGGACGCGAACACCCAGATCCAGGGGCTGAACACCCAGGTGGGGCAGCTCGCCACGGGGGCCGACCAGGTCTCGACCGGTGCCGCGACCCTGGCCGCCGCCACACCGGCCCTGACCCAGGGCATCTCGTCGGCCGCGACCGGCTCGTCGCAACTCGCCACGGGCGCGGCGAGCGCCGCCTCGGGCGCCTCGACCCTCGCGACCGGTCTCGACACCCTGAGCAGCGGGTCCACCTCGCTGCGCGACGGCGTCGTCAGCCTCGACACCGGCACCACCCAGCTCCGCGACGGACTGCAGAGCGGACTCGGCGAGATCCCCGCGAGCACCGACCGGACGCGCGACGACCAGGCGAGCGCCATCAGCGACCCTGTCGCGGTCAAGGACGCCGCCCTCACGAGTGCCGGCACCTACGGCGCGGGACTGGCACCGTTCTTCATCAGCCTCGCGGCCTGGATCGGCATGTACGCGCTGTTCCTGATCGTGAAGCCGATCTCGAAGCGGGCCATCACCGCCGTCAAGGCCCCCGTGCGCATCTCGCTGGCCGGCTGGCTGGCCCCGGTGGTGCTCGGCGTCGTGCAGATGGTCGCGCTCTACGTCATCGTCACCCAGGCGCTCGGCTTCGAGGTCGCCCACCCGCTCGGCATGATCGGGCTGATGGCCCTCGCCTCGGCGGCGTTCGCGGCGATCATCATGACGCTCAACGTCTGGCTCGGCAGCGTCGGGCAGTTCCTCGGCCTGGTGCTGATGGTCGTGCAGCTCGTCACGGCCGGCGGGACCTTCCCGTGGCAGACCCTGCCCGCCCCGCTCGCAGCCCTCCACTTCGTGCTGCCGATGAGCTACGCCACCGACGGCCTGCGCCAGGTGATGTACGGCGGCAGCTCGGCCGCGGCCTGGGGCGACGCCGGCGTGCTGGCGGCCTGGCTGCTCGGCGCGCTCGTGCTGACCTGGGTCGCGACCTCCCGCATGACACGGGCGCGCACGATGCGCGACCTGCGGCCCTCGCTGATCGGCTGAGACCGCCGCTTCCGCCGAGGACGCAGGAGGCGCGGGTCGCGTGACCCGCGCCTCCTGCGTTCCCGAGACGGTCGCGCCGCTAGTCGGTGCGGGTCTCGAGGGTGGGGAGCACGGCGGGGTCGGCGTCGTGCAGGAACGTCGTGAGACGTTCGACCTCGTCGACCTCGCCGATGGCGGCCGCACCTCGCCTGAGGGCGAAGAGGGACCGCAGCACGCCCCGGTTGGGTTCGTGCGACCACGGCACGGGGCCCTGTCCGCGCCACCCCGCCTTGCGCAGCGCGTCGAGCCCGCGGTGGTAGCCGACGCGGGCATAGGCGTAGGCCTCGAGCTCGGCGCCTCGGGCGTCGGCCTCGTCGCTGAGCAGCGCCCAGGCGAGCGACGACGTGGGGTGGGCGACGACGACCTCGGCCGTCGTCAGCGTCTCGAGGTCGGCGACGACGTCGGGTTCGGCGGGCAGGCGGGTCTCGGGCACGCCGAGCAGGTTCGTTGTGGTCATCCCCCCATCATCCCCGACGTCCGTCCCGGGGACCGTCGGGACCCTGGTATAACTCGTTTCGTCGTGCAATACTGAGATATCACACACGGTCATCGGCCGTATCGGGCGCCACGGTGCCCGCGAGCTCTCGACGAAAGACCACCGTGCCCACGACCCGACCGCGCCGCGCCGCCCTCGACTCCCCCGCCCTCCTGGCGTACCCGATGCACGGCCAGCGCAAGCTCCTCGACGAGGGCTACCGCACCCGGGACGGTCACCTGATCGAATGGCTCGGTCACGACCTCGCGGGCCGTGGCGGGGTCACCGTCGTCTCGAGGCCGGAGCCCCTCGTGACCTCGATCGCCCGCCGTCGTCCGATCGGGGCACCGGCCCCCGGCACCCGGTCGGTCGACCCGATCACGCTCCGGGCTCCCGACCCGCGCGACCGACGACGCTGGTGGGTCGCGTCCGCTCGCGCCTACCCCGCGTTGCCCCCGTCGGCGGCATCCGTGCCGGCCCTCGTCTGGAACCCCTTCGCCGCCGTCGCCCCGGTCGCGGCCAACCCCTTCACCGGTCCCCGGCGGGTCGTCCTCGACCTGCTCGACGACTGGAGCCGGCACTACGCCTTCGAGAGCATCCGCGCCGAGGTCGACGAGGCCTACTCGGCCGCCTTCGCCCTCGCGGACGTCGTGACGGCCAACGGCGCGGGCACCGCCGACCTCGCCCGCCGACACGGACGCACCGACGTCGTCCTGCTGCCCAACGGCTGCGACCCCCACCGCTTCGACGGCACGAGCCGGGCGACCGGCCCGACCACCGTCGGCTACGTGGGCAAGATCGGGCGGAGGCTCGACCTCGACGGCATCCTGACGACCGTCGCCGCCCTGCCCCACGTGTCGTTCGTGTTCGCCGGCCCCGTGCTGGACGCCGAGTACGGGGTGCTGGCCGAGTCGCCCAACGTCACCCTGCTGGGCGACGTGCACTACGACCGCGTGCCGGCCCTGCTGCAGACCTTCGACGTCGGCTGGGTGCCCCACCACGTCGGCGAGCGCGAGGTCGGCGGCGACGTCATCAAGACCTACGAGTACCGCGCGGCGGGTCTGCCCGTCCTCAGCACGGCCGTCTGCGGCATCGAGGCGCGTGGCCTGGACGGCGTGACGGTCGCCGACACCGCCGGGCACGCCTCGGTGCTCGCCGCACTCGCCGCAGACTCCGACGGGCGGGTGCCCCGGCTCCCGGGGGCCATCCCTCCCGACGCCACGTGGCGACAGAAGGCCGACGTCGTCCGCGACGCGCTCCGCCTGCCGGCCCTCCGACCGTCCTAGACCCGATCAGCCCCCGATCCGACACCACGCCGTTCAGCAGGGAAGAACTCCATGGAACTCAAGACCTTCATCACCGTCGTCCGGACGCGGTGGGTCCTCATCGTCGTCGTGACCCTGAGCGCCGTGCTGCTCGGGGCGACCGTGTCGCTCGCGACGGCGAAGTCGTACTCGTCGTCGACCCAGCTCTTCGTCTCGGTCTCGTCGATCGGCTCGTCGGACGCCGGCGACCTCGTCCAGGGCAGCAGCGCCGCGCAGGCCAAGGTGCGCTCCTACGTCTCCGTCGTCACGTCGGGTCGAGTGCTCGAACCCGTCATCGCCGATCTCGGGCTCGACACCACCCCCGCCGGGCTCGCCTCCAAGATCTCGGCCTCCAGCCCGGTCAACACGTCGCTGATCGACATCTCGGTCACCGACGGCGACCCCGCCCAGGCCGCACGACTCGCCGACGCCGTGGCCACGAGCTTCGAGAAGGTGGTCGAAGAGCAACTCGAACAACCCGTGGGCGGCGGCAGCGGGCTGGTCACCGTCGAGTCCATCGACGCTCCCGTCGTGCCGACGAGCCCGGCCAACCCCAAGCCGGTCCTCTGGATCAGCCTGGCCCTCGTCCTGGGCATCCTCTCGGGCACGGCCCTGGCCCTCCTCCGCAACACCCTCGACACGCGCATCCGCAGCAAGGCCGACGTCGAGGGGGTGACGAACGCCCCGCTGCTCGGTGGCATCGGCTTCCACACAGAAGCCTCCTCGGCCCCGCTGGTCGTCAACAACGATCCGCGCAGCCCACTCGCCGAGTCCTACCGCGCCCTCCGCACCAATCTCCAGTTCGTCTCGTTCGAGGGACGCAGCCGCACGTTCATCGTCACGTCGGCCATGCCCGGCGAGGGCAAGTCGACGACGGCGGCGAACCTGGCCGTCTGCCTGGCCGAGACCGGCGCCTCCGTGCTGCTCGTCGACGCGGACCTGCGCCGGCCCCGCGTCGCCGAGGTCATGGGCCTCGAGGGCGCCGTCGGACTGACCGACCTGCTCGTCGGACGGGCAGAACTCGTGGACGTCGTGCAGCCGTGGGGACGCCTGGGCCTCCACGTGCTGCCCTCGGGCACCGTTCCGCCGAACCCGAGCGAACTGCTCGGCTCGCTCGCCATGGCGAGCCTCGTCTCGACGGTCGAGGTCGACTACGACTTCGTCATCATCGACACCCCGCCCCTGCTGCCGGTGACCGACGCCGCCGTCCTCAGCCGCTGCGTGAGCGGCGTGATCGTCGCGACCGCCGCCCAGCGATCGTCGCGCCACCAGTTGAAGCAGGCCCTCGCCGCCGTCTCCGAGATCGGCAGCCGCACCCTGGGGGTCGTCCTCACGATGGCCCCGACGAAGGGCCTGGGTGCCTACGGGTACGGCGCCTACGGGGGCTACTACGGTTCGGTGACCACGAACTCGGTCCCTGCCTCGACGGCGGCGGCCCGATGACCATCCCGCCCCTCGTGATGGTGTGCACCGGGAACATCTGCCGCTCGCCGCTGGCCGCCGAACTCGTGCGCAGTGCCACGTCGGCAGCCGTCGAGAGCTTCGGGACGTCGGCGGTGGTGGGCGAATCGCCGCCACGTCCCACCCTGAAGGCCGCCGAGTCCCTCGGGCTCGACCTGTCGACCCATCGTGCCCGTCAGCTGACGGCCGACGTGGTGGGTCGCGCTCCCCTCGTCCTGGCGCTCGCCCGGGAACACCGCCGGGCCGTCGTCTCGCTGGTGCCGAGGGCGAACCGCACGACCTTCACCCTGCGGGAGTTCGCACGCCTGAGTCGTCTCGTCGATCCCCACGAGACAGCACGCGCGATCGCATCGACCCCGGACCCCGCCGAGCGTCTGGACCGGGTCGTCGCCCTCGCGGCGGCGCACCGCGGCTCCGGCGCCCTCGTCACGCCCGACGAGGACGACGTCGTCGACCCCTTCGGGCTCGGAGCCGACGTGTACGCGAAGTCGACCGCCCAGATCGTCGACGCGACGAACGACGTCCTCGCCTACCTCGGGCGAGCCCTGAGAGCCTGACCCCGCCCCGACCGCCTCCGACGGAGCGCCCCGACGACCTGGTCGTCGGGGCGCTTCGTCGTCACCGGGGACGACCGTGCGGCGGGACGGTCCCGCAACGAGGACGGTCCCGCGACGGGGACGGTCCCGCTCGCTCAGCGGGCTGCCGTGAGGGTGCCGCCGACGACGCCGGGCCGGTCCGACGCGTCGCCGAGGACGCGGTCGTCGCGACCCCGGTCGTCGCGACCCCGGTGCGACCCTGACGGGTGCGCCCCGGACGGGTCCAGCGCGGCTCGGTCGTCGCCGGGACGGTCCTGCAAGGCGCAGAAGGCCCACAAGATCGCGGACGTCGAGAACCAGACGAAGTAGTCGAACGAGAAGAGGGTGACGATCATGACGACGAGGACTGCCCGCCCCGTCCGGGAGGCGTGGACGAACCCGACGATGAGCGCCGCCACCAGCGAGACGATCCCGGCGATACCGAACGTGGCGAGCGTGGTCACGAGCTGGTTGTCCACGACCGTGAAGCCCTCCTGGGGCAGGAGGCCACGGGCGTACAACTCGGCCTCGCTTCCGAAGCCGCTGCCGGCCAATGCCTCGAGCGCGGGCCGCGCGAGGAGTCCGGGGACCGATCGGACCGCCCCCATCCGGTTCTCGTACGAGCCGGATGCCACGAGCGTCCCGACCGCGTCGACGATCTCGGACGCCAGGGCGGCGGCACCCGCGACCGCCCCGAGCACCGTCAGCACGATCTTCGCTGCCCGGGACCGCGCCTCGGAGGTCATCAGGACGTAGGTCACGGCGAGGAGGACGGCGGCGACGACGCTTCGGCTTCCCGACAGCAGGATGCCCGCCGACAGCACGAGGACGGCGAACGGCGGAAACCAGACGGGGAAGGTCCGCCGCGCGACGAGGACGAGGACCAGGCAGACCGCGAGGAACACGGCGTACGGGATGGGGTGGCCGAGGGTGCCCTCGACCCGGACGAGACCACCGGGCAGGATCTTGTTGTCGCTGACGAACGAGCGGCCCGTCGCGAGGACCTTGTACCCGAAGGGGATCGGACGATGGGTGACCGTGAGCTCGACGACTCCGACCACGACCTGCGCGAGGCCGAGGACGACGAGACCGCGGACGAACACGCGGAGGTCGCGGGGCGACGACGTCGACACGAGCCACGAGATCGCGACCCCGATCGCCGCGAGCTCGGCCATGAGGACGATCGTCGACGGGGCGAGCGCCAGCACGCAGACGATCGAGAAGGCGAAGAACGCGGTCGTCGCCAGTGTGGCCCGCGGGCGGCCGACGGACCACGAGCGGGGCGAGACGAGTGCCGCCACCGAGACTCCGGCCACGGCGGCCACGGCGGCGTGGCGGACGATGTCGGGCGCGGAACCCGACGTCGTCGAGATCAGGACGGCGAAGGCGACGACGAGCGCCGCGCCTCGTCGCCGGTCGGCCGGCAGGAGGAGCCCGCCGACGAATGCGACCAGGGCCGCCGCGGCGGCACCGGCGAGGACGACGATCATCGGGCGGCCTCCCCTCGAGCGTGCGGACTCGACGGACCGACCGGGGCGGGCTCGGCGGCGGGCTCGACGGCCGGCACGGACGAGGCGCGGCGCGACCGCGCGAGGACGACGAGCTGGACGACGAGCCCCACGGCCTCGGCCGACACGAGTGCCGACACGGCGCCCAGCGCGCCGTGGTGGGCGCCGAGCACGAGGACTCCCGGAACGCCGACGACCGCCGACGCGACGGACGCCGTCGTCGTCTGGGCGTGGCGCCCTGCACTGACCAGGGCGAGGCCGGCGCCACGAGACGCGCAGATGACGGTGATCAGCACGCCGCCCGCCAGGGCGAGGTCGGGCGACACCGGGACGGTGCCCGTGAAGAGGACGACGGCGACGGCCGGCATGGACAGCGCGAAACCGACGCCGACCACGAGGCCGAGCCCGGCGTTGAGACCGAGGGAGACCAGGCTGCGACGGTGCGCGAGTTCGGCGGAGGGCACGCCCACCCACGTCTGCAGGCGGTCGGGAATCGCGGACACGACCTGCAGCCCCATGCGCAAGGGTCGGTCCACCGCGGCGAATCCGGCGACGGAACCGGGCGAGACGGCGCCCAGCAGGGCCACGGGCAGGGATTTGTAGGTCGTCGCCACGCCCCTCCCGAGCACGAGGACGAGTTGGGAGCGCACGACGGCCGGGACCGCGCGGAAGTCGTCCGCCCCGGGCGGACGGGCGCCCCCGAGACGAGGCGCGACGCCGAACGTGACGACGGCAGCGAGGACCATGCCGGCGCCGTAGACCTCGAGCGGCGCACCGGCGGCGATCGCGACGGCCGAGACCAGCGAGACCAGCACGCGCGGCGACGTCTCGGCGACGAGGACCAACAGCGGGCGCCCGAGGCCGATGAAGTACCAGGTCGGGCTGAGTGCGCCGAGCGCGACACCCACGGAGACGAGCGCGGCCGCCGGGCGGTGCTCGTCCACGACGGCGAGCGTCACGGCCGCCGCGACGGGCAGCAGGACGGCGGTGGCGACGAGCTTGCTGGCCGATGCGGTGGCGAAGAGGTCACCGGGTGGCCGGGTCGCCCGGGCGACGCGTTGCGGGCCCACGATGCTCCAGCCGAGCTCGGCGACGACCGCCGTGGCGATGCCGACGGACAGGCCGACGGCCACCGCCGCCCAGCCCGACGCCCCGTGGGTCGAGGTGATCGCGGGGATCACGGCCAGCGGGGCGGCCGCACCGAGGGCCGGCACGAGCAGGTGGAGGGCGAGACGGCCGATCTGCCACCCGAATCCCCTCACGAGTGGACCCGCCGAGGGCCGAGGGCCGACAGGTGGTCCGTGAACCGGTCGTACGATCTCTGCACCACCGACTCGAGGCGCTCGGCGACGTCGCGCGGCGACTCCGCCTGGTGGGCGAGCGGGGCCCCCACCAACGCGTCGGCGATCGAGGAGGCGCTGGCCGGCTCGGTCTGGACGAGCAGGCCCCCTGCCGCGCACCGGACGTCGTCGAGGGCGCTGGATCGCTGCGTGACGACGGTCCGACCGCATGCCAGCCCCTGCCAGACCTTGTTCGCCACGACGCCGCGGGCCTTGGCCGAGGAGCCGAAGACCCCCAGGACGACGTCGGCCCGCGCGATGTGGGCGAGGAGTTCGTCTTCGGGCACCGCGTCGACGAAGGTGCACCGGTCGCCGAGGCCCGCTCGACGGACCCGGGCCTCGACGGCCCGGCGGGCGGGACCGTCGCCGACGAGGACGACCTCGACCCGGCGACGGGCCCCGATCAGTGTGAGGGCGTCGACGACGAGATCGACGCCGTGGAGGGGGATGTACCCCCCGTAGTACAACACCCGGAGCGCGTCGTGAGGCCGAGCGGGCGGCTGCCGGGTGGCCCAGGTCGGGGCACCGACCGCGAGGGGGACGACCGTCGCCGAAGGGCCGTGGCGCCGGACGATCTCGGCGGCCCGTGGCTCGGTGTCGATCAGGTAGAGATCCGCGCACCTCACGGCCGCGGCGTCGAGCACACGGAACCGGAGGGCCGCGGGCGATGCCGGGGAGACGCGCCGCCAGTCGTCGACCGCCGTCTCGTATTGACCGACGAACCCGTCGACGACGAGAGCGGCACCCTGCAGACGGGCGACGAGCCACGCGAGCGGCGCGTGGCTGAGCCGGAACTCGGAGAGCAGGACGACGTCGGCCTGCCGGGCGCCCCGGACGAGTGAGCGGACGTCCTCGATCGCGCGACGCAGCCGACCCGCGGCACGCGACCGCGGGGCGACGACGACCGACGCGCCGAGCTGTCGTTCGAGGTGGGCCCGCACGCGGACGTTACGGGGGTAGCCCGTGTCGTGCACCCCGTACTGGAGGACCCGGAGGGGACCCGCCCCGGGGCGAGGCGCTCGGGTCGGACGACCGGACGGGCCGCTCATCGGGCGGCCGCCGTGATGCCGAGCCGGGACAGCCGGTCGGCCACGGCGTCGACCGACGCACCGACGGACAGGAGCGAGGCGTTCGCGGCGACGTGGTCCGAGACCGTCCGGCGCAGCGCGCGGTCGGCGGTCAGGTCGCGGACGGCGGACAGCCACCGGTCGGGTTCGCCCACGGGCAGGACGAGTCGTCGTCGCAGGTCGGGGTCGGTCACGAGGAGGGGCGCGGCACCGTAGCTGTCACCCAGCAGGACGGGCACGCCCGCGGCGGCGGCCTCGACGGCGCTGCGACCGAAGGCCTCTCGTGAGGCCGTCCCGACGAAGAGTCCGGCGTCGTCCCACAGCCTCGCCGGGTCGACCCACCCGGGCATGGTCACGCCGTCGGGCAAGGAGGCGCGGAGCCGGTCCTCGAGCGGACCCTGCCCGTGCAGGCAGCCGGGGACGCCCGCCCGTGCCGCGAGCTCGACGAACGCCGCAGGCCGCTTGTCGACGTCGAACCGGGCCGCCCAGACGAGAGGCGTGGCCGCCTCGCCCCACGAGCTGCGGGCCGAGAGACGGATGCCGGCCGGGACGAGGTGGGGACGGCGCGCCCGCGCCACCTCGTCGGCGAGGACCGGCGTCGTCGCCCAGACGTCGTCGGCCCCGCGCAGGGCGCGACCCTCGACGAGGCGGAGGGCGACCCGACGGAGGCGCGCCTGCTCGCCGGGAGCGGGCCACGGCAGTCCGCGGACCCACGCCACCCAGGGCGTGGACCCGTGACGGCGCAGCCGGGCGAGGGCGACGTCGCTCTGCGTGACGAGCGTGACGACCACGTCGGCGGCATCGGCCTCGGGGGCGCTCGTCACGAGACCGGCGACCTCGTCGACGACCGCGCGACCGTGCGCGTGGACCGTCACCTCGCGGACGCCGGGGGTGGTCGCGACCGTGCCGCGAGCCGTCGGGCGCAGCCCCACGACGGCTCGCCAGTCGAGCCCCCGGCCCCGCGCTTCGGCGACCAGGTCGTGGGTCGAGCGGTAGACCCCGCTGCGGGCCATCAACGGCGCCGCGACGAGCAGGACCCGGGGCGCCGAGCGGGAGCCGCCAGCGGCGGGGGACGGGGCGGACGACGGCACGGAGCACTCTCGCTTCTGTTCGGGAGACAGGAGGTGATCGACCCTCAAGCCGAACATCAAGAGTATAGGTGTGAAATATGAGTCAGGTCAACGATCGCCCGACTCGAGGGGTCAGAAGCGGTGACGCACGACCCACGAGTGCATCACCACGGCGGCGGCGGCCGCCGCGTTGATGCTGCGCGTCGAGCCGAATTGCGAGATCTCGAGCACGGCCTCGGCCGCCGCGAGCGCCTCGGGCGACAGGCCCGGCCCCTCCTGCCCGAAGACGAAGACGCAGCGCTCGGGCAGGTCGAACGTCTCGATCGGCACCGACCCCTCGACGTTGTCGACGGCGAGGACGGGGAGGCGCTGCTCACGGGCCCACGCCAGGAACGTCTCGACGTCGGGGTGGTGCAGCACGTGCTGGTACCGGTCGGTGACCATCGCCCCCCGCTTGTTCCACCGGCGGCGACCGATGATGTGCACGGTGTCCGCGGCGAAGGCGTTGGCGCTGCGCACGATCGACCCGATGTTCATGTCGTGCTGCCAGTTCTCGACGGCGACGTGGAAGCCGTGCCGGTGCGCGTCGATGTCGGCCACCACGGCCTCCATCGTCCAGTACCGGTAGCGGTCGACCACGTTGCGTCGGTCACCCTCGCGCAGCAGCTCGGGGTCGAAGTGGTCCCCCTCGGGCCAGGCCTCCTCGCCGCCGGGCCAGGGGCCCACCCCGTGCGTGAGTTCGTCGCTCGGCGGGGTCGGGGACTCGTCCTGGGGCATTCGACCAGGGTAGGCGGTGGGCGGAGGCGACCCTCGCCTCCTCGTCGTCAGGGCACCTCGCTAAGGTGAGCGCCATGGGTGCACGCGAAGACGTCGAATGCTGGCTGACCGACATGGACGGCGTGCTCGTCCACGAGAACCACGCCCTGCCCGGCGCGGCCGACCTGATCCAGCAGTGGCAGGACGAGGGCACGCCCTACCTGGTGCTGACGAACAACTCGATCTTCACCCCGCGCGACCTGGCGGCCCGTCTGCGCGCCTCGGGGCTGCACGTGCCCGAGGAGCGCATCTGGACGAGCGCCCTCGCCACCGCCGACTTCTGCCGGTCACAGATGCCCGGCGGCTCGGCCTTCGTCATCGGCGAGGCCGGCATGACCACCGCCCTGCACGAGGCGGGGTTCATCATGACCGAGACCAACCCCGACTACGTCGTCGTGGGCGAGACGCGCAACTACTCGTTCGACTCGATCACCAAGGCCGTGCGGCTCATCCTGGGCGGTGCACGCTTCATCGTCACGAACCCCGACGCCACGGGCCCGAGCGCCGACGGCGTGCTGCCCGCGACGGGCGCGATCGCCGCGATGATCTCGAAGGCCACCAACAAGGAGCCCTACGTGGTCGGCAAGCCCAACCCGATGATGTTCCGTTCGGCGATGAACCGCATCGGCGCGCACAGCGAGAACACGGCGATGATCGGCGACCGGATGGACACCGACATCATGGCCGGCATCGAGGCCGGGCTGCACACCATCCTCGTGATGACGGGCATCAGCGACCAGGCCGAGATCGACCGCTACCCGTTCCGGCCGAACGAGATCCTGGCCGGGGTGCACGAACTGGTGCGCAGCGAGCCGATCGAGTCCGACGTGGTGCCGTCCGAGGCCTGAGGCCTCCGGAGGCGCGGGCAGCCTCGACGCGTCAGCCCGCGACGGCGACGAGGCTGGTCGTCAGGGGTTCGCCGCCGCTGCGGTTGACGAAGCACGAGTACGTGCGGTCGCCGGCGGCCCACGCGTCGGCGTCGGCCGGGAAGCTCGCGAGCAACTGCACGTCGGGGTAGGCCGCGGCGGCCTGCCGGTCGAGCGCGTCCGCGCCCGTGCAGAGCAGGTTCATCTGGCTCTGCAGCACGTCGGCACCCGGGTAGGCCGCGGCCGCGTCCCCGTCGAGGGTGCCCAGTCGGGTGAGCTGGGCGACGTGCGGCTGCGCACAGTCGGCGACCTCGTAGTCCTGCTGCCAGGCCGATTCGAACGCCGAGAAGCACTCGCCGCCCTGCAGGTCGGCGTACGAGTGCGTGCCTGCCGCGAGCGGCCCGGCCGGGGCGACCTCGGCGGCGGGCTCGACCGGCGCAGCCGTCACGGTCCGGGCCGCGGTCGGTGCCGCGGCGGCGGCCGACGCGTCGCTCGTCAGGTCGTCGGTGGAGGCGAAGAGCGATCGCGAGAGGAAGAAGAGCGCGACCAGCAGCAACAGGATCACGAGCCCGGCACCCACGGCGGCCAAGCCCTTGTGCGACCGGACCCACTCGGCCAGGCCTGCCGTGCGCGGCGTGGTGGCGGGCCTCTCGTCCACCGGACGGGTCTGCGGCACGAACACGCCGGCTCCGCCGACCTCACGGCGCGGCCGCTCACCCGTCAGGGCCGAGGTGGCGCTCATCGAGACGCCGGGCAGCACCTGCGTGGCATCGACTCCGGGGTCGTCGACGTCGGGGCGCTCGTCGAGGGCGGAACGAGGAGGCGCGAACAGCGCGGTCGCGGTCGTCACCTCGGCCCCGTCGTCCAGGCCCTCGTCATCGGCGTCGGCGTCTGGGTCTCGGTCGGCGCGGGACGACTGCTCGACGTCGGGCACGGGCCCGACCTCGGACGGCGGCACATCGCCGGAGCCGGACAGCGACCAGGCGCCGGGGGCGTCGTCCGCGTTCGTCGCGTGCTCGGGCTCGTGCTCGCTCTCGGGACGTGCGCCCCGCGGCTCGACGGCCGCGGTGCCGGCACCTGACGGGACGACGCCGAGGATCTCGGTGAAGGTGGGCTCGCGGTCCCCCCTCGAGCCGGAGTCGGCCCTGGGCTCCGGGACGGACGACGCCTGGGTCGTGGGGGTCGGCGTCGGCGTCGGCGTCAGCGTCGGCGTCGAGGGGACCGCCGCGGCGCCGGGGACGCCGGGCTCGACCCCGCCACGGGAGGCCGCCGAGGCGGCAGCGGCCGCAGCAGCTGCGGCTGCCTCGGCCAGACGACGCTCACGCCGCGTCATCTCGTGGTGCTCTTCGACCCACCACGGCGCCTCGACACCGCCTTCGCGGGAATCGACGGCCGGCTCGGGCTCGGGCTCGACATCGGACGCCGGCTCGGGCTCGGGGTCTGCCTGGAACTCCGGCTCGGGCTCGGGCATCGGCTCTGGCTCGGGCGTCTGCTCCGGCTCTGCTTGGAACTCCGGCTCAACGAGGCGCTCGGGCTCGACTTCGGCCTCGGGCGTCGGCTCTGGCTCTGCCGCCGCTTGGAACGTCGGCTCCGCTCGGTGCTCGGGCTCGGGCATCGGCTCGGACTCGGGCTCGACATCGGACGCCGGCCCGGGCTCGGGCTCGACATCGGACGCCGGCCCGGGCTCGGGCTCGGGCTCGGGCTCGGGCTCGGGCTCGGGCTCGGGCTCGGGCTCGGGCAGAGCATCCCAGTCGAAGGTCGCTGGTTCGGCGGATTCGGCCCGGGGTGCCGAGATGAGGGCGGTGAAGGGCCCTGGCTCGTCGCTCACGCCGGCACGCTCCTCGACGTCGGCGAGACCCGACGCCTGAGCGGCATCACCGGCGTCATCGGCGTCCTCGGGGTCGGACGGCGGCGACTCGGGTCGCCTCGACTCGGGCTGAGCGGGAAGGTCGGGAACGGGCACGGACGACGGAGGCGGCGGCGGCACGGACCCCGTCAGCGCTCCGAGGTCGAGTGCCTGGGGGTGACCGAAGGTCTTCGGCGGAGGCGTCCCGGCCGGGGACTCGGGCACGACGAACGGCAAGGGGGTCGGAGGCGACACCTCGGCCGAGCCCGTGGGCACGGACGCACCACCCGGGTCAGCCGGTCGCTCGGGGTCGTCGTCGTCGTGGGGGACGTCGACCGCTCGGGTGGCCGGCGGCAGGTCGAGGGCCTGGGTGGGGACGTCCTCGGGGGCGGTGTCGGGAAGACGACCCGCGCCTCCTGACGGGGTGTCGGTCGCGTCGTCGTCGTCGGCACCGTCGAACTGGGCGGCGAGCCAGTCGCTGGCGTCGTCGCGCCCGGCGTCGTCGCCGTCGTCGCCCCTGGGCCGGTCGTCGGTCACGGTGTCAACCCGAGGTCTTCCAGCCCGATCGCGGCGAAGTAGGGGTAGCCGGCCGCCTCGATCACCTCGCGGGCCCCGGTGCTGCGGTCGACGACGACGGCGACGGCGGCGATCTCGGCTCCGACGGCCTCGAGGGCCTTGGCGGCGGCGAGGGGCGAACCGCCGGTCGTCGAGGTGTCCTCGAGCACGATGACGCGCTTGCCCTCGAGGTCGGGGCCCTCGACCTGCTTGCCGCGGCCGTGGTCCTTGGGCTCCTTGCGGACGACGAAGGCGTCGTAGTCCTTGCCGAGCGCCACGCCCTGGTGCAGCACGGCGGCGGCGATCGGGTCGGCGCCCATCGTCAGGCCACCGACCGCGAACACGTCGGGCACCTCGTCGATCAGGTCGACCATGACCCGGCCGATCAGGGGCGCGACGCGGTGGTCGAGGCTGACCTTGCGGAGGTCGATGTAGTACGTCGCCTTCTTGCCGCTGGTCAGCGTGAAGTCGCCGTGGAAGACGGCCTCGGAGCCGATGTAGTCGATGAGCTGCGTGCGTGCGTCGGTCACGGTGACCCATGGTAGAGCAGGCGGGCTCCGAACGTCGGGGCGGGCGGACACGGCTCGACGCCCCGTCGGTGGACGGCGGCGGCCTCGGACCCCGCCGGTGCCGGCCCGGTACCGTGGTCGGCATGCGCGTCGCGACCTACAACGTCAACTCCGTCCGGGCTCGAGTGGGCAGGGTCGTCGACTGGCTCGTCCGTGAGGACGTCGACGTCGCGGGACTGCAAGAGATCAAGTGCAAGCCCGAGCAGTTCCCCTACGACGCCTTCCGCGAGGCCGGCTACGAGGTCGAACTGCACGGGCTCAGCCAGTGGAACGGCGTCGCGTTCGTCAGCCGCCTGCCGATGGAGGACGTCGAGATCACCTTCCCGTCGCAGCCGGGCTTCGCCAAGGGCCAGGAAGGCCCCGACCAGCCCAAGGAGGCGCGGGCGATCGGCGTCACGGTCGAGGGCGTCCGCCTGTGGAGCCTCTACGTGCCCAACGGCCGCGAACTGGGCGACCCGCACTACGACTACAAGCTCGACTGGCTCTCGAAGCTCGCCGCCGAGACCGAGGCCTGGCTCGCCGCGCGCCCCGACCAGCCGTTGGCCCTGATGGGCGACTGGAACGTCGCACCGCTCGACAGCGACGTGTGGGACATGTCGGTCTTCGAGGGCCACACGCACGTCAGCCAACCCGAGCGCGACGCCTTCTTCCGCTTCGAAGAGGTCGGCCTGACCGACGTCGTCCGCTCGCGCCTGCCCGACGGCTACACCTACTGGGACTACAAGCAGCTGCGCTTCCCCAAGAACGAGGGCATGCGCATCGACTTCATCCTGGGCTCGAAGGCCTTCGACGGCCTCGTGACGTCCGCGGCCATCCATCGCGACGAGCGCAAGGGCGACGCCCCGAGCGACCACGTCCCCGTGGTCGTCGACCTCGACCTCGAGACCGAGCTCGACGACGACCGCCCGATGATCTTCTGAACCCCGGCCCCGCTCGCCTGCGGCGCTCGACACCAGGAGGCGCGGGTCAGGCGAGCAACGCCGCCACCAGCACCAGCACGGGAACCGAGAGGATGGTCGTCGCCAAGACCGTGTCTCGGGCGACGACGACCCCGGTCTGGTAGCGCTGGGCGTAGTTGAAGACGTTCTGGGCCGACGGCAGACCGGCCAGCACGACCGCCACGAAGAGCTCGTCGCGGTCGAAGTCGAAGACGAACGCCCCGAGCAGCCAGGCCGCGACCGGCATGACGACGAGCTTGAGGACGACGGCGACGACGATGTCGGCGCGCCCTTGCCCTGCCTGGAACGGCTTCGAGCCGTACAACGACATGCCGAACGACAGCAGGACGACCGGCACCGCGGCACCGCCCACCAACTCGAACGGCTCGCGGACGGCCTGGGGGATCTCGAGGCCGGTGACCGCCACGAGCACACCGAGGGCGGACCCGATCAGCAGGGGGTTCGTGAACGGTCGGGCGATGGTGCGCCCGAGGCTGCTGCCGCGGTTCGTCACGGTGTCCATGACGGCGAGCACGATCGGCGTGAGCACGAGCAGCTGGTAGAGCAGGACGGGGGCGACGAAGGTGGCACTGCCCAGCACGTAGGTCGCCACGGGCAGGCCGATGTTGTTCGCGTTGACGTAGGCGCCACCCATCGTCCCGATGGCCGTCTGCGCGGCACTGCGTCGGAGGACGAACGTCAGGACGACGACCGAGAGGACGGCGGCCAGGAGCGAGGCGAGCGCCGAGACCACCAACAACCGCGAGAACAGCACGTGGACGTCGGCCTGCGAGATGGTGGAGAACAGCAGGCAGGGCGTGAGGACGAAGAAGACGAGGCGCGAGAGCACCCGGTGGCCGGAGTCTCCGAGCAGGTCGATGCGACCGACGACGTAGCCGGTCACGATGATCACGCCGATGATCGCGAACCCGATCAGCACTCCACCCATGGGTCCATCCTGTCGCACGCCCCGGGGGCCGGCGGGACGACCGGGTCAGGCCACGGGCACGCCGTCCCCCACCGGGGCGCCGATGCGTTCGAGCAGATGCGCCGCCTCGTCCTCGGCCTGGGCGTCGACGGCCCAGGCGACGACACCCGCCTCGCACGCGGCGACGGCGAACGCCTCGCCGGTCGGGAGCCCGCTGGCGCGGGCGAGGTCGTCGGCGAAACGCCTCGCCGCCTGGGCGACCGGGCGATCCGACGCGACGACGACGAGGGCACCGCGACGCAGGCCGTCCGCGAGGCTGTCGACCGCACGGTCGAGCTGTACCGCCGTCGGGGTGGCGGCGTCGACGGCCACCACGGCCCAGTCGAAGCCGACGACGTCGTCGATCGGGGTCGCCATCTCGCACGAGAGCACGACGACCTCGGCGTCGAGTGCCGCCGCCCGATCGGCGACGGGACGGATCACCGGGTACGGACCGGCGAGGACGAGCTTCGGGGCGTGGGCGAACAGCATGACGGGGCCTCTCGGGGTGGAAGGAGCGCCCGGCGGGTCCGACCGGGCGGGACATCGAGTCGACGATGCGTCACGTACTACTCTACGTGTGACATTTACATTGCACAAGACGTTGCGGCCGTCACCGTTCGGAACAGGCCCTGCACTCCCCTGCGCCCCCGCGCCTCCTGACACCCCGGGACCCGGCCGTCGGGCAGAATCGACGGGTGACGCGCCTCCACGATCCCTCGGTCCACACGTTCGCCAGCGACAACTACGCCGGAGCCCACCCCGAGGTGCTGCAGGCGATCGTCGACGCCGCCGGCGGCCACGTCGGCTCGTACGGCGCCGACCCGTACACGCAGCGGCTGGCCGAGGTCGTCGTCGAGACGTTCGGCGAGGGGGCGACCATCGACCCCGTGCTGACCGGCACCGGTGCGAACGTCGCGGCCCTCCAGGCCCTCACCCCGCGCTGGGCGGCCGTGATCTGCGCGACGACCGCGCACGTCTACACCGACGAGGGCGGCGCTCCCGAACGCCTGGGCGGCATCAAGCTGTTGACCGTGCCGACCCCCGACGGCAAGCTCACGCCCGAGCTGATCGACCGGCAGGCCTACGGCTGGGGCGACCAGCAGCGCCCTCAGCCCCTCGCGGTCACGATCACGCAGAGCACCGAGCTCGGCACGGTCTACACGCCCGACGAGATCCGGGCCGTGACCGACCACGCGCACACGCTCGGCATGCGGGTGCACCTCGACGGCGCGCGCCTGGCGAACGCCGCCGCCTCCCTCGGCGTCCCGCTCCGCGCGATCACGCGCGACGCCGGCGTCGACTCGGTCTCGTTCGGCGGCACGAAGAACGGCCTGGTGCTGGGCGAGTCGGTCGTGACCTTCTCCGAGGAAGCACGGGCCGGCTTGGTCTACCTGCGCAAGATGGACGCACAGTTGGCCTCGAAGATGCGCTTCGTCTCGGCACAGTTCCTGGCCATGCTCGAGGGCGACCTCTGGCTGCGGTCGGCGACGAGGGCCAACGCGATGGCCGCCCGTCTCGCCGACGGCTTGGCCACCCTGCCGGGCGTCGCTGTCACCCAGGCGGTCGACGCCAACGCCGTCTTCGTCGTCCTGCCGCCCGAGGCCGTGGAGCCCCTCCGCGCCGCGCACCACTTCTACGACTGGAACCGCGCCACGGGAGAGGTGCGACTCATGTGCTCGTTCGACACCACCGAGGCGCACGTCGACCGGTTCGTCGAGGACGCCCGCACGCTCGTCGGCTGAGGCCGGGTCCGCTCAGGCCAGGTCGGGTCAGGCCAGGTCCGCTCCGGCCGGGTTCGCTCAGGCTCGGGCGGCCTCGACGAACGCACGGATCAGGTCGACGCTCTTCACGCCGCGCGACGACTCGACGCCCGAGCTGACGTCGACCCCGACGGCACCATGGGGTCGGAGTCCGGCCAGCAGCCCGGCGACGTTGTCCGAGGTGAGCCCGCCGGCCAGCAGCCACTCCCGGGCAGGCGGCGCCGACAGCAGCGGCCCGACGTCGAAGGTGGCGCCGGCACCGGGGTCGATCGCGTCGAGGAGCAGGGCGTCCTCTCGGAAGGCGACCCGCGCCTCCTCGGGTTCGGCCGCGTAGACGGCGGCGCTGACGGCACGGATCACCCGGAAGCCCGCCGCATGGGCGGCGGCAACGTCCGCCGGGGTCTCGTCGCCGTGCAGCTGGACGGTCGACACCGAGGAGGCGCGGGCCGACTCGAGCACCGTCTCGATGCCCTGCCCGCGGAACACGCCGACGGTCTCGACGCCCGCCGGCACGCGCGCCGCCAACGCGCGTGCACCCTCGGGATCGATCGTGCGCGGACTGCCGGCCGCGAAGACGAACCCCACGGCGTCGGCCCCGGCCTCGACGGCGGCGTCGACCGTCTCGGGCGTGGACAGGCCGCAGATCTTCACCCAGGTGCGCATGGTTCCAGTCTGCCGGGCTCAGGCGGGCAGGTCGTCCAGGTCGCCGGGCGTGGGCTCGCCGACGTCGTGCCGCACGACCGTCAGCCCCTCGCCCCCGTCGGCCACGTCGACCCGCACGGTGTCGCCGTCGGCGATCTCGCCCCCGAGCAGCGCCATCGCGAGCTTGTCGTCGATCTGACGCTGCATGAGGCGGCGCAACGGCCGGGCGCCGTAGATCGGGTCGTAGCCGCGGTCGGCGAGCCAGGCCCGCGCGTCGGGGGTGACGGCGAGCGCGAGGCGGCGATCGGTGAGCCGTCGTCCGAGGCGGTCGACGTAGAGCGACACGATCTGGCCGAGGTCGTCGGTGCTGAGGGTCGAGAACACGACGATGTCGTCGAGCCGGTTGACGAACTCGGGCTTGAACGCCTGGCGCACCAGGCCCTGCACCAGCTCTTCTTTCTCGGGGTCGCTGAGGCCGGGATCGGTGATGACCTGCGAGCCGAGGTTCGACGTCAGCACCAGGATCGTGTTGCGGAAGTCCACGGTTCGGCCCTGCCCGTCGGTCAGCCGGCCGTCGTCGAGCACCTGCAGCAGGACGTCGAAGACCTCGGGGTGGGCCTTCTCGACCTCGTCCATCAGCACGACGCTGTACGGGCGACGACGCACGGCCTCGGTCAGCTGACCACCGGCTTCGTAGCCCACGTACCCGGGAGGCGCGCCCACGAGGCGGGACACGCTGTGCTTCTCGCCGTACTCGCTCATGTCGATGCGGACGAGCGCCTTCTCGTCGTCGAAGAGGAAGTCGGCGAGGGCCTTGGCGAGCTCGGTCTTGCCCACCCCGGTGGGGCCGAGGAAGAGGAACGAACCGGTCGGGCGGTCGGGGTCGCTGATGCCCGCGCGGGTGCGCCGCACCGCTTCGCTGACGGCCTGGACGGCGGCCTTCTGACCGATGAGGCGCCTCCCGAGTTCGCTCTCGAGGTGCAGCAGCTTCTCGGTCTCGCCGCTGAGCAGACGACCGACCGGGATGCCGGTCCAGGCGGCGACGACCTCGGCGATGTCGGCGTCGGTGACCGAGTCGCTGACCAGCCGGTCGCCCGACTTCTCGAACGACTCGGCGTCGGCGAGGCGCTTCTCGATGTCGGGGATGCGCTCGTAGCTGATGCGGGCGGCGTCTTCGTAGCGCCCTTCGCGCAGGGCACGGTCGGCGTCGATGCGGGCGTCGTTGAGGTCGCTTCGCAGCGTGCCGACGCCTTGCAGCGCAGCCTTCTCGGCCTGCCAGCGGGCGTCGAGGTCGTCGTAGGCGGCCTGCTGCTGGGCGATGGTCTCGCGCAGGGTGGCGAGACGCGCCTGCGAGGCGTCGTCCGTCTCTTTCTTGAGGGCCAGCTCTTCGATTTGGAGGCGCACCAGGCCCCGGTAGAGCTGGTCCAGCTCGACGGGCGACGAGTCGATCTCCATCTTGAGGCGCGAGCCCGCCTCGTCGACGAGGTCGATCGCCTTGTCGGGCAGCTGACGGCTGGGGATGTAGCGGTTGGACAAGGAGGCGGCGGCCACCAGGGCGCCGTCGGTGATCGTGACCCCGTGGTGCGCCTCGTACCGCTCTTTGAGCCCGCGGAGGATCGCGACGGTGTCCTCGACGCTGGGCTCGCCGACGTAGACCTGCTGGAAGCGGCGCTCGAGGGCTGCGTCCTTCTCGATGTACTGGCGGTACTCGTCGAGGGTGGTGGCGCCGATGAGGCGCAGCTCGCCGCGGGCGAGCATCGGCTTGAGCATGTTCGAGGCGGCGACCGAACCCTCGCCCCCGCCGGCACCCATGAGGGTGTGCAGCTCGTCGATGAAGGTGATGACCTGGCCGTCGCTCTTGGTGATCTCTTTCAGCACGTCCTTCAGGCGCTCTTCGAACTCTCCGCGGTACTTGGCCCCGGCGACGAGGGCGGCGAGGTCGAGGCTGATCAGGCGTTTGTCCTTCAGGCTGTCGGCGACGTCCCCCTCGACGATGCGCTGGGCGAGGCCCTCGACGACGGCGGTCTTGCCGACGCCGGGCTCGCCGATCAGGACGGGGTTGTTCTTGGTGCGGCGGGTGAGCACCTGGCTGATGCGACGGATCTCGGCGTCGCGGCCGATGACGGGGTCGAGCTTGCCGCTGCGGGCGATGGCGGTGAGGTCGACGCCGTACTTCTCGAGCGCCGATTTCTGCTTCTCGTCGGAAGCCGGAGCGCCCTGCATGTTCGCCATGGATGTGCCTTTCTCGAAACTTGAGTGGAGCTGGCTCAAGTTTACGCCGACACGCCCGGATCGCAAGCCCTCGCACTTGTCATGTTGTGCATGCCTTGTTTTGTGTCTAACATTTCACTATCTGTTCGCCTGGCGGCGCATCGCGTTGCCCAGACATGAAAGAACACCTCTCACACATGAAAAAAACTCTCAAGCGCACCGGCGCGATCGGGCTCGCCGCAGCCACGATCGTCACCGGTCTCAGCTTCGGACCTGCGGCGGCAACGGCGACGAGCCCGGCGGATGCTTCCACCACGGCCCTGCCCGTGCCAGGGTCCTCCGCCAAGGTCGTCTCGCCAGTCGGCAACGGCAAGTACTACGGCGGCCTGCCCTCGTCGCCGACACACATCCAGCAATACGACACGAAAGCCGCCGCTGACGCGGCCTCGGCCGGGCTCCGCATCGACTCCACGGGCGAGGGTTGGTTCCGCGCGGTCGTCAGGGACGGATCAGCCACGGGCGAGTGCCTCAGCATCTTCCCCATGACCGGGGGCGACACGCTTCACACCAAATCCTGCAGCGGCACGAACACGGAATGGAGTCTGGACGCGCAGGGCCGGATGGTGAACCGCCAGAGTGGCCAGTACGTCACGAACACCGTCCGCTATGTCGACGCGTACAAGCGTTCCTACTTCGCCATGGGTGGCAGTGGCCCCGCTGCGGAGTTCGAAGGCGTCGAAGCCGGTCTGTCCGCGAAGGTCGACTCGGTCGACATCCCGAACCGCACCGCCCGCATCTCGGGCTGGGCCGTGCCCGCCGCGTACGTCGTGATCAACGGTGAGGACCAGGTCCAGGCCGGTACCGACGGCACGTGGTCCTACGAACTCATCGACCTCAAGCTCGGGTCGAACCCGGTGACCCTCGAGCAGTACGAGGACACCGTCAAGACCGGCGAGACCACCCTCGACGCCGAGCTGAAGGTCGCCCCCGTGACCGGTGTGGGGTCGTTCCCGGCCGACCTCGGCCAGAACGCCGTGCTCTCCGGCACTGCGCAGCCCGGCGCGACGATCGTGATCCGTGACGTGAATGGCGACGAGATCACCCGCACCGAGGCCCGCCTGGGCTCGGGCACGTGGTCGACCCCGATCAGCGCACCGAACGCCGGCGGCGACTACGACGTCCGCGTCCACCAAGAGATCGACGGCGAGGCCACCGGCGAGATCATCGTCTCCGTCGCCTACGGCGCCGCGGTCCAGATCACCGCTCCTGTCGAGGGCATGGCCCACGACGGCGGCCCCGTCACCATCCGCGGCACCGGCGAGGTCGGCGCCCAGGTCGTCGTCCGCGAAGAGGGCCGCAGCACCGTCCTCGGCACCGCCCAGGTCCTCGCCAACGGCCAGTTCACCATCCGCACCACCAACGTCGACGACCGCAAGCACGTCCTCGAGGCCATGCAGTCCGGCAAGGGCAACAACACCACCACCTCGACGGTGACCCTTAACCCCGAGAACGGCGAACAGCCCCCCGTGATCGTCGCCCCGACTGTCGAGACCCCTGAAGCAGGCTCCACGGTCACGACCAGCCGCCCGGTCTTCTCCGGTCACGGCCAGGACGGCGCCACCGTCACCATCGGCTACGGGCCTAACAGCATCATCGGGACCGGCACCGTCGTCGACGGCGAGTGGACCATCACCCCGAACCGTGGGCTCAGCCTCGGCACGAGCAACCTCGTCGTCACCCAGACGGCAGGCGACGACGTGCAGCAGATCACCCACACCATCAACCGCGTGGCCGAAGAACGGCCCCTGAGCGTCACGAGCCACGTGAACGACCAGTTCTACGAAGCGGGCGTGACCACCTTCCGCGGCACCGCGCCGATCGGCTCGACCGTGACCGCGAAGAACCAGTGGGGCACCCCCATGGGCGCCGCGATCGCGGCCGACGGCACCTGGGCCTTCAACCGCAACCTCGGCCCCACCACCGCCGGATACCTCATCACCTTCACCGCCACGCCCCAGGTGGGCACCCCCCAGGTCGTGACGCTGAAGCTGAACTACGAGAACGTCGTCGCGTTCCAGGTCACCAGCCCGACGAACAACAGCACCTACTCCGAGGGCACCACCACGTTCCGCGGCACCGCGGCACCCAACGCCGCGATCGCCGCCACGAACCAGTGGGGCACCCCCATGGGCACCGCGACCGCGAGCCTCCAGGGCGACTGGGCCTTCGACCGCTACCTCGGCCCCACCTCGGCCGGCTACGACATCACCTTCGTCGCCACCAAGAACGGCAACGTCCAGGAACAGACGATCCACCTCGACTACCGCGAGACGAACGTCCCCGTGGCCGTCACGAGCATCGCCGACGGTGACACCTACCGTCCCGGCTTGAACGTCCTCGAGGGCACCGGCACCCCCGGCGCCACCGTCCGGGCCGTCAACGCCACGAACAACTGGAACGTGCCCATGGGCCAGGCCGAGGTCGACTCCGAGGGCAACTGGGCCCTGCCCGAACGCAACTGGGGCCCGGCGAACGACTACGCCATCAAGGTCACGCAGACGAACCCCGACAAGACGACCACCGAGACCACGGTCAACGTCAAGGCACCCCGGTTCGCCCCGCTCGTCCTGACCAGCCCCGCGGTCGGCGACACCTACGAGAACGGAGTGGCCGCCACGTTCACCGGCACCGCCAGCCCGTTCGCCACCGTCACAATCAGCTCCGCCACGAGCTCGACGGTCTACCGCGAGGTGCAGGCCGACGGCCAGGGCAACTGGTCCTTCAGCCGCGCCTGGGGTCCCAGCCACAACTACACGCTGAACATCACCCAGAAGGCCCTCGACGGCCAGACCGGTGACCCGATCAGCGGCTTCGCCTGGCACCCCAGCGGCAACTAGCACCACACCGCGACACCCGCACCACAGCGACACCGCACCACCCCGCCGGGGAGGCACCGACACGGTGCCTCCCCGGCCCCCTCAGACCATCCGCCGGCCGCATCCCGAGCCGACGCCCCGCACCGTCCCCCCACCTCCCGAAGGGAACCACCATGCGCACCACCACCCTGCGGACAGCCGCCCTCGGCGTCGTGCTCGTCGCCGCCCTCGCCGGCTGCACCTCGAACGCCACCAGCACCGAGGCGGAGGCCGAGACGACGCCCCTCGCCGAGGTCACCCCCGAGCCCGCCGTCACCGAGACCTGCGTCGACGGCAACGCCGTCGTCGTCCTCGACGAGGACACCCCCGAGGTCACCTTCACCGAGCCCTGCGACAGCATCAACGTGGTGGGCAGCGACGGCACCGTCACCCTCGCCGACGTGAGCCACCTCGTGGTCGAGGGCCAGGGCGTCACCGTCACGGCCGGTGCCGTGGGTACGGTCGACTTCGCCGGCGACGGCAACGCCGTCAGCCACACCGGGGCCGCTCCGACCGTCAACGAGAACGGCACCACCGACAACACCGTCACCGCCCGCTGATGGTCGGCGTCCTCCGCCGGCGCGGGCCGGCCTCCGCCGCCCTGGTCGCGACCACGATGATCCTCTCGCTCGCAGCGTGCTCTTCCGCCGAGACCGACGCGACACCGAGCCCGACCGTCAGCAGCACCGCCTCCTTGGACGCCGCCCCTGTCGGCAGCTGCGACGACGGCTTCATGCTGGTCGACCTCGGGGCCACCGACGACGACGCACCGTCACTCGACACGAGCAGCTGCGACCTCGTCTCGATCGTCGGCTCGACCGGGACCGTCGTGCTCGACGAGGTCGGCACGCTCGTCGTCGAAGGCTCCGACGTGACCGTCTCGGTGCATGACGTCGGCACCGTGCAGCTCGCCGGTGACCGCAACACGGTCCACCACGCCGGCGAGGCCCCGGCCATCGACGACCTGGGCCAGGCCAACTCCGTCACCGCTGCGGCCGAACCCGCCGCGGAGTGACCGGGAGGCGGGTCCAGTCTCTGGCTGGACCCGCCCTTTCGTCCTCTGACGCCCCCGAACCGCACCACCCACCCTCCTTCCCCGCCCCGGAGCACCCCATGACGACGACCTCGACCCTGATCAGCCTCGTGACAGCTGTCGCCCTCGGCGCGGGCCTCGCCGGCTGCACGAGCGCCTCCTCGACGAGCGACCCGGGCCCCTCCCCGACCATGACGTCCACCACCACCGCACCGCCAGCGGGCGGCCCCTCCATCGCGGGCAGCGACTCGACGGCGACCGAGCCCGCCGACGACACCTGCGTCGACGGCTTCGCCTGGATGCAGTTCGGCGACGGCGAACCCCGCACCAAGAGCCTGCCCGACGGCTGCGACACCGTCATCGTCAACGGCAGCGACGCCGAGCTGACCCTCGGTCCGACCCGGGTCGTGGTCGTCATGGGCGACCGCAACACCGTCGACGTGCCCCGCGTCGACCAGGTCGATGCGATGGGCGACGACAACACCATCCGGCTCGACGACGACCTCCAGCCCCTGCTCAACACCGACGGCACGGGCAACGTCGTCACCACTCGCTGACGCGGCGGTCCGGACCACCCCTCCCCCGCGCGCGCATCCGAGCCCGAGTCCGAGTCGACCCCGAGCCCGAGCCCGAGCCCGAGCCCGAGCGATCGGGCG
The DNA here is from genome assembly GCF_030209595.1 of Frigoribacterium sp. ME-P-080. Classification (NCBI taxonomy): domain Bacteria; kingdom Bacillati; phylum Actinomycetota; class Actinomycetes; order Micrococcales; family Microbacteriaceae; genus Frigoribacterium; species Frigoribacterium sp. ME-P-080. Next base: position 177,170 of record NZ_JARVRR010000009.1, on the reverse strand, counting down.
CGAATCTCTGCGGGTCGGCACCCCGGCGCTCCCTCCCACTTCGACGGTGCATCATGGGCCGATGCTCGACCACGCCCTCGCCCGCCGCCTGCGCGACGCCGGACTGCGCTGGCGGCCCCGCGCCGGAGACCGCTTCGTCATCGAGACCCCGGGTTTCGACGGCGACGTCTTCACGCTCAGCGACATGACCATCGAGGTCCACGAGTACCCCACGGGCACGGAGCTCGGCTTCAACGGCACCACCGAGTGGGCCCTGGACTCGGTCGCCGCCGACGACAGCCTGTGGCTGCCCCGCGAGGACCAGCTGCGCGAGCTCCTCGGCCCCGTGTTCCGCGGGCTGGCGCGACAGGTCGACACCGGCTCCCGCCCCGGCAGCGACAGCACCACGAACCCAGGCGGCGACCCCGACATCAGCGGCGACCGAGACGGCGGCGGGTTCGTCTACGAGGTGACCACGCGCCCGACGAGGGGCGACACGGACCTCCGGCACCGCGCCTCCGTCGCCGAGGACGCCTACGCGCACGCCCTGCTCGCCTACATCGACGCGTCGCTGCGCCTCGACGAGGTCGACGTCGATGTCGACGACGAGGTCGAGGCCGAGGCCCGCTGACGGGACCCGACCCGGGTCCCGCCCGGGGTCAGCCCCGGCGGACCGACCGCGTCACCGTGAAGCGCCGGTCGCGGGCGACCTGGGTGGTCGGTCCCACGACGCGTTCGAGCACCGGCCGGTGGCCGAGGGGCGAGTTCCACACGCACCAGAGCTCACCGCCCGGGCGGAGCAGACGGGCGGCCGCCTCGAACAGCTTGTGGGCGATCGCCGTGTGCACCGTCGCCCCGACGTGGAACGGCGGGTTCAGCAGCACGACGTCGGCGGAGGCCTCGGGCAACGACGACCCGGCGTCGTCGCGCGACACGACGACCCGATCGGCCACGCCGGTCGCCGTCATGGTGGCCCGCGCCGATTCGACCGCCGCCCACGACTGGTCGGTGGCGACCACCCGGGCGTCCGGTCGCGCGAGGGCGAAGGAGGCGGCGAGCACTCCGGTGCCGCATCCCAGGTCGACGACGTCCCGGGTCTCGGGAGCCGCGCGGTCGAGGACGGCGAGCAGCGATCGGGTGCCGACGTCGATCGAGGTGCCCGCGAACGCCGCACCGTGGGCGACGACGACCACGTCGCCGTGACGCGAGGTGCGCGGCCAGCCGAGCGCGCCTCCTGGGGTCGGGGTCGTCGCGGTCAGCACCCGGGACTTCTGGCGTGACAGGCCGGCGGTCACCTCGCCGAAGTGGCGCGCCAGGACGTCGTTCATCGCGAGGGTCATGTGCTTGACGCGTCCCCCGGCGAGGACGCGGACGTCGGGGTGGGCGTACCGGGCGATCGACCCCGCGATCTCGTCGAGCGCGTCGAGCCCTCGGGGCAGCTGCACCAGCACCGTCCGCGCGCCCTCGAGGAGGGCCTCGTCGAGACCGTGGTGCGTCCACGTCGCGGTGACGCCGAGGCGGCCGGCGTTGGCGTCGAGCGCGCGTTCGCCCGAGAGGGCGTCCTGGTGCACGCGGACGGGGGTGCCGGGCGACAGGGCCGCGACCCCGAGGGTCAGCGCGCCGTAGCGGTCGCCGATGACGGTCACGGCCTCGGGGTGGGCGGTGAGCGCCTCGTCGGCGGTGTCGAGCAGCAGCCGGTCAGTGGCGTCGTGCGCGACGAGTTCGGGGGCCTCGATGTCGGGCCACCGGCGCAGCTGCTCGAAGTCGATCACCCGCCAACGCTAGTCCGCGCGGCCGACCTGTCACGACCTGCCGCCCACCTCCCGGTGCGCACTGAAGGTCGCGACCTCTCGGGGCCGCGCGTCAGCGCAGCGGCCGCCACACGACCACCGAGGTCTGCCGCGACGGGCGGGTGCCGTGCCGCAGCGGCACGACCCCGCTCTCACCCGCGGCGAAGACACGGGCCCCGGGCCGGTTGACCATCTCGTCGGCCAGGGCCCGCTCGAGTTCGCGGACGCGCGATTGGAGCGCCGTCACCTGGTTCTCGAGCTCGAGGATGCGCTTGATGCCCTCGAGCGAGATGCCCTCGCCCCCGAGTCGGGCGATCTCGCGCAATTGGACGACGTCCCGCATCGAGTAGCGCCTCGACTTGCCCGCGGTGCGCTGCGGGACGACCAGGCCGAGCCGGTCGTACTGCCGCAGGGTCTGCGCGTGCAGGCCCGAGAGCTCGGCGGCGGTCGCGATCGCGAAGAGGGGCGAGTGCTCGTCCATCGGCCACTGGGTGGGGTCCGGTCGGTCCATCTCGTCTCCTGTCTCGTCGCTCGTGGCCTGCTGCCGAGGAGGCGCGGGTCGGGTCGGTCTCGTCAGGCCCGGGCGCGGGCGATCAGGTCGTCGCGCGGGTTCTCGGCCGGCAGCGCGGCGGCCAGGGCCTCGACGGCCTCGCGCGCCTTGTCGTTGAGGTGTGCCGGCACCGCGACCTGGACGGTGGCGAGCAGGTCGCCGACGCCGTCCTTGGCGTGCACGCCGCGACCCTTGACGCGCAGGACGCGACCCGAGGGCGTGCCCGGCGCGACGCGCAGGCGCACGGGGTCGCCGCCCAGGGTGGGCACCTCGATGGTGGCACCGAGCGTCGCCTCGGCGAAGGTGACCGGCACGTCGAGGCGCAGGTTCTTGCCGTCGAGCTCGAAGACGGGGTGCTTGCGGACGGCGACGGTCAACACCATGTCGCCGGCCTCGCCGCCGTCGGGGCTCTGCTCGCCGCGACCGCGCAGCTTGATCTTCTGGCCGTCGTGCACGCCGGCCGGGATGCGGACCTTCATCGGCTTGCCGTTCGAGGCCTGCAGCGTGATGGTCTCGCCGACGATGGCGGTCTGGAAGTCGAGGGTCGTCGTGGCCGTCATGTCGCGGCCCTTCTGCGGGCCGCCGAAGCCGCGGTAGCCGCCGCTGGTCTGGCCGAAGCCACCACCGCCGAACATGCCGCCGAAGATGTCGTCGAAGCCGCCGCCACCGCCGCCCTGGCGGAACTGCGTGCGCTGTCCGCCCTGGTTGAACATGCCGCCGAAGACGTCCTCGAAGCCGCCGCCCGCGCCTCCGGGGCCGCCGCTGCCGGCCGCGAAGCGGGCACCGCCGCCCATGGCGCGCACCTGGTCGTACTCGCGACGCTGCTCGGGATCGGAGAGCACCGAGTGGGCCTCGCTGATCTCTTTGAACTTCGCCTCGCTGGCCGCGTCGCCGGGGTTGGAGTCGGGGTGGTACTTGCGCGCGAGCTTGCGGTAGACCTTCTTGAGCTCGGCGGGCGTGACGTCTTTGGAGACACCGAGGACGGCGTAGAAGTCCTTGTCGAACCAGTCCTGACTCGCCATGCGGCACCTCCTTCCTTGACTGGAGGTCGCTGCCTGGCAGCGACCGGAAGAGAACGGGGGAGGCGGTGGGCACCTCGTCGAGGAGCCCACCGCCGATCGCGACTCGCGTCGCAGGGGGGTGGTGACGGGCAGCCCGGGGGCCGCCCGTCACCGGGGTGCTACTGGGGGGTGTGCACCGCGACCTTGGCGGCCCGGATGACCCGGTCGCCGATCGTGTAGCCCGGCTCGATCACGTCGGCCACGGTGTTGACCGTGACGTCGGCACTCGGCAGCTGGACGAGGGCGTCGTGCTTGCTGGGATCGAAGACGTCACCCTTCGCGCCGATCTGCGCCAGGCCGAACTTGTCGAGCCCCCCGCGGATCTTCTGCGCGATGACGGTCATCGGGCCCTCGGCCAGGTCGCCGTGCTGTTCGGCACGGGCCAGGTCGTCGAGCGCCGGCAGCAGCGAACGGACGACCTCGGCCACCACGGCCTCGCGGTTGGCCTCGCGGTCACGCTCGACGCGCCTCCGGAAGTTCACCAGCTCGGCCTGGGCCCGCAGCATGTCCTGTCGCATGTCGGCCACCAGGTCGGCACTGGCCGCGTCGAGGATGGCCTCGTCGTCGGCGCTCAGCGTCTCGGTGCCCTCGGGCGCCTCGGCCATCGACTCGGCGGCGGCCTTGGCCCCGGCCGGGGCCTCGGCGTCGGCCGGGGTCTCGACGTCGGGAGCCTCGGCGTCGACGAGCTCGTCGGGCTCGACCACGTCGGCCGTGCCGCCGTCTTCGGACGGGGTCGCGGGACGCGGCTCGTCGTCGGGCGTCTTGTTGTCGTCAGTCATGCCGACCGCCTCTACTTCTTGTCGTTGTCGTCGTCGTCCACGACCTCGGCGTCGACGATGTCCTCGTCGTCGCCCTGGGCCTGGCCGTCGGCGGGAGCACCCTCGGCACCGGCCGCACCGGCCGCACCGGCCTGGTCGGCCTGGCTCTGCGAGTAGATCGCCTGGCCGAGCTTCTGCTGGCTCTCGTTGAGCTTGTCGAAGGCGGGCTTGATCGCGGACTCGTCGTCGCCGGCGAGGGCGGACTTGAGCGAGTCGACGTCGGCCTGGACCTCGGACTTGACGTCCGCGGGCAGCTTCTCGTCGTTCTCCTTGATCAGCTTCTCGATCGAGTAGACGAGCTGCTCGGCCGAGTTGCGGGTCTCGTTGGCCTCGCGACGCGCCTTGTCTTCGGCGGCGTTCTCCTCGGCCTCGCGCACCATGCGCTCGATGTCGTCCTTCGACAGCGACGAGCCGCCCGAGATGACCATCGACTGCTCCTTGCCGGTGCCCTTGTCCTTCGCGGACACGTGCACGATGCCGTTGGCGTCGATGTCGAACGTGACCTCGATCTGCGGCACGCCACGGGGGGCCGGCGCGATGCCGGTCAGCTCGAAGGTGCCGAGGTTCTTGTTGTCACGCGTGAACTCGCGCTCGCCCTGGAACACCTGGATCGCGACGGACGGCTGGTTGTCGTCGGCCGTCGTGAAGGTCTCGCTACGCTTGGTCGGGATGGCGGTGTTGCGCTCGATGAGCTTCGTCATCGCGCCACCCTTGGTCTCGATGCCGAGGCTGAGCGGGGTGACGTCGATGAGCAGGACGTCCTTGCGCTCACCCTTCAGCACGCCGGCCTGGAGGGCGGCACCGACGGCCACGACCTCGTCGGGGTTGACGCCCTTGTTGGGCTCCTGACCACCGGTGAGCTGCTTGACGACCTCGGTGACCGCGGGCATGCGGGTCGAGCCACCGACGAGCACGACGTGGGCGATGTCGCCCACCTTCACGCCCGCCTCTTTGATGACGTCGTTGAACGGCTTCTTGGTGCGGTCGAGCAGGTCGCTCGTCCACTGCTCGAACTGCGAGCGCGAGATCGTCTCGTCGAGGTTGAGCGGGCCGTCGGCCGTCAGCGTGAGGTACGGCAGCTGGATGCTGGTCGAGGTGCTCGACGACAGCTCTTTCTTGGCCTGCTCGGCGGCCTCTTTGAGGCGCTGCTTGGCGATCTTGTCGGTCGAGAGGTCGACGCCGTGGGCGTCCTTGAACTTCTTGATGAGGTGCTCGACGATGCGGTTGTCCCAGTCGTCGCCACCGAGGCGGTTGTCACCCGAGGTGCTGCGCACCTGGATGGTCGAGAAGTCTTCGTCCTTGCCCACTTCGAGCAGCGAGACGTCGAACGTTCCGCCACCGAGGTCGAAGACCAGGATGAGCTCGTCTTCCTTGCCCTTGTCGAGGCCGTAGGCGAGGGCGGCCGCGGTCGGCTCGTTGATGATGCGCAGGACGTTCAGGCCCGCGATCTCGCCGGCCTCTTTCGTGGCCTGGCGCTCGGAGTCGTTGAAGTACGCCGGGACGGTGACGACCGCGTCGGTCACCTCTTCGCCCAGGTACTGCTCGGCGTCGCGCTTCAGCTTGCCGAGGATGCGAGCGCTGATCTCTTGCGGGGTGTACTTCTTGTCGTCGATCTCGACCTTCCAGTCGGTGCCGACGTGACGCTTGACCGACGCGATGGTGCGGTCGACGTTGGTGACGGCCTGGCGCTTCGCGGTCTCGCCGACCAGCACCTCGCCGTCCTTCGTGAAGGCGACGACCGAGGGGGTCGTGCGCAGACCCTCGGCGTTCGCGATGACGGTGGGCTCGCCACCCTCGAGGACGCTGACGACCGAGTTGGTGGTACCGAGGTCGATTCCTACTGCACGTGCCATGTGCTTTTCTCCTTCGTGGTGCGGTGTGACGAAAGCCTTGGGGGCCGGCCTTGAGTCGGCCTGGCTCAACTTTACTCACGCTGCGGCCGACGTCAAGCTGCGAACCTGAAAGTTGAGCCAGAAAGACTCAACTCTCGTGAGAGGGTCGCCGCGCCCACGCCGGACGAGGAGGCGCGACCCCCCTCGGCCACGGACGCCCACTAGGTTGACCCCCATGACCGCAGCGCAGACGCTCGCCGACGCCGACCCGATCCCCCGCCGCCGTGTGCTCTCGTGGGCCCTCTGGGACTGGGGCTCCGCCGCCTTCAACGCCGTGGTCACCTCGTTCGTCTTCAGCACCTACCTGGCGTCCGGCGCCTTCGTCGATCCGGCGATCGTGGCGGCGGCCGGCGACGACGCGCGCAACCCGGCCCTGGTGCTGGCCAAGGCCGAGAACGCGACGGTCATCTCGACCGCCCTGACGATCGCGGGGGTGCTGATCGCGCTGCTCGCGCCGGTGCTCGGCCAGCGCAGCGACGGCTCCGGGCGCCGCAAGCTCTGGCTGGCCATCAACACCGGTCTCGTGGTGCTGGCCATGGCCGCGATGGTGCTGGTCGCCCCGGCGCCCGGGTACCTCGTCTTCGGCGCGGCCCTGCTCGCCGTCGGCAACCTCTTCTTCGAGTTCGCGAGCGTCAACTACAACGCCATGCTCGTGCAGGTCTCGACACCGGGGACGATCGGCAAGGTGTCGGGGTTCGGCTGGGGTCTCGGATACGTCGGCGGCATCGTCCTGCTGCTGTTGCTGCTCGTCGCCTTCTTGCAGAGCTTCGGCGTCGAGGGACGCGGCGGCCTGTTCGGCGTCGCCACGGGAACGGAAGGAGGCGCGTGGGACGTCCGCCTGTCGATCGTCGTCGCCGCGGCGTGGTTCGCGGTCTTCGCGGTGCCGGTCCTGCTGTCGGTGCCCGAGCTGCCCGCCACCGCCGCACGGGCCCGGGTGGGCTTGTGGCGCTCGTACCGCCTCCTGGGGTCGACGATCGCCAAGCTCTGGCGCACCAACCGCCAGGTGCTGCTGTTCCTGCTGGCCAGCGCCGTCTTCCGTGACGGCCTCGCGGCCGTCTTCACCTTCGGCGCGATCATCGCCGCCCAGGTCTTCGGCTTCTCGCCGAGCATGGTGATCTACTTCGCCGTCGGGGCGAACCTCGTCGCGGGCATCGGCACGTTCGTCGGGGGTTGGCTCGACGACCGTCTCGGGGCCAAGGCGATCATCGTCGCGTCGTTGGTGGGGCTCGTGATCGCCGCCTTCGCGGTGCTCGCGATCGGGACCGCGACGAACCTCTTCTGGGTGTTCGGCCTCGCCCTGGCCCTCTTCGTCGGTCCGATCCAGTCGGCGAGCCGGTCGTTCCTCGCCCGGGTGACGCCGCCCGGCCGCGAGGGCGAGATCTTCGGGCTCTACGCGACGACCGGGCGAGCCGTGAGCTTCCTCGCCCCCGGGCTGTTCACCCTGTTCGTGAGCGCGACGGGCGACACTCGCTTCGGGATCGTCGGGATCGCGCTCGTCCTGCTCGCCGGGCTGGTGTTGATGCTGCCGGTGAAGGCGGTGCAGCGCTCGATCGACTGAGCCGTGCTCGGAGTCGCCTGACCCGGTCGTGGAATGTAAAGTATCTCCCGGCCGTCCCGATCGGTCTTCCCTTTCCCCCATCCGGAAGAAGACATGAGCACGATCAGATCAGGCCTCGCCGCCGTCGGCCTCGCGGCCCTCGCCGTGGGCACCCTCTCCCCCACGGCGGCCCTCGCGGCCCCCGCCGCCACCACCACCCCCGACGGGGCCTCGGCCGAGGCCTCACCCGCGGCGTCCACCACGACCCCGACCGCACCCCGCATCGCGTTCGTCGAACCGAGCGACGGCGACAAGCTGTCGGTCGCGGGCATGGCTCCGGGCGCCCGGCTCGTGGGCATCGAGATCGAGGGCGGAGGCAGCCACGGCGCCGCCGTCTGGAACGACCGCTTCGCCACGCTCGTCGACGTCGCCGACCGGGGCAAGAAGGCCACGCTGATCTCGTACACCCCGCAGGGTCGGGTCGAGGTCGACTTCGTCCTCGAGACCCAGTACGCCGAGGGCGAGGACGAGGCGCCCGGCACGCCCGTCATCCACGGGGTCAGCCAGTACGACGACGACCACCTCGTGATCGAGGGCACGGTGGCGCACCACCCCGATCTCTTCTCGAAGACCGAGGTGTGGGCCAACCGGTCGGGCATGTCGTGGGACTTCCCGTCCGAGAACGGGTCGTTCTCGCTCACCGTGCCCGCCTCGCGCGCCGGCGAGGTCATCGACGTGACGGCCTACTACCAGGGCCACGCCAGCGGGACGGCCCAGGTCGCGCTCGTCCCGACCGAACGCAACACCGCCTCGGACGTCCACCCGCTCGACGTCGGGTCGCCCACCGCGGGCGACGTGCTGGCGACCCCCGAAGCGACCTTCGCCGGAACCGGCATCCCGAACTCGCAGATCGTCGTGACACGCGACGAGAAGACGAACCGCGCCTCCTCCACGCTCTGCGAGACCCGCGTCACGTCGCTGGGCGACTGGAGCTGCACGTCGCCGACGCTGCCGGCCGGCAGCTACGACACCGTCGTGACCGAGACGCCCGTCTGGGCCGCGGCACCGAAGCAGACCGCCGGGACGGCGTTCTCCGTCGCCGACACCATGCCCGACCCCGGGTCCGAGACGCCGGGTCGCCCCTCGACCCCCCTCCTGTCGTCGGTGACCGAGGGCCCCGACGGCCGCCTGACCGTCCGAACGATCATCCACGGGGCCGGCCAGGCCCGCATCGACGTCGGCGACCACAGCGAGACCCGCCTCCGCGGGCAGCACGGCCGGTTCTCGTTCCTGCTCGACGGGTCGCTGGCCGGGCAGACCGCGACCATCACGGGGCTGTCCCACGACGGCGACGGCGACGGCGACTCCCTCGAGATCGACCTGACGCCGCTCGAGGCCCCGGCCGGCTCACCGCTCTCGGCCCCGTTGATGCACGGCATCTCCGAGGAGTCGAGCACCTTCTACGTCCAGGGCACCACCTCGTACTTCGCCGACGAGTACCTCGTGCCGACGGTGATCGCCCAGATCGACGGTGAGTTCGTCGTGGCGACCGAGTCCACCTGGAACGGCGCGTACATCCTGCGCATCCCGACCTCGTTCGCCGGGCAGGACGTCGACCTCTACACCGTCCGGAACGGCGAGCTGTCCGAGGCCACCACGATCACGGTCGAGGCGACCGAGAAGAACTCGGCTCCCGAGACGTTCCCCCTCGAGGTGACCTCAATCGCCGAGGGCGAGACCATCTCGACCGACATGACCTCGATCACCGGCGAGGGCATCCCCGGGTCCCGCATCGCGATCGCGACCGACCTGGCGCGTGCCGGCGAGGCCTGCGCCGCGTTCGTCGGGAGCGACGGGACCTGGACCTGCGAGCTGGAGGCGCCCCTGACGTCCGGCCCGCAGACCATGACGGTCACCGAGACGCCCTACTGGCGGACCCTCGCGCCGTTGACCTCGACGCGCTCGTTCACCGTGTCCGACGGCTCCGACGGCTCCGACGACTCCGACGACGAAGACCTGACCGACCTCACCGTGACCAGCCACACCGACGGTGGCCGCTACACCACCGGCATCGCGACCTTCGCCGGCCGCGGCACGCCCGACGCCCGCGTGACCGCCGCCAACCAGTGGGGCACGCCCATGGGTTCGACCCGCGTGGACGAGGACGGCGACTGGAGCTTCAGCCGCAACCTCGGCCCGACCAGCGCCGGCTACGACATCACCTTCACGATGACGCCCACCACCGGTGCGCCCACCCTGGTGACCCTGCACCTCGACTACGAGGCTCCCTCGCGGCCGCTGACCGTCACCAGCCACGTGGACGGCGACTCCTACCGCGAGGGCATCGCCCGCTTCACCGGCACGGGCACCGTCGGCGCCCAGCTCGTCTCCACCAACCAGTGGGGCACCCAGATGGGCAAGGCGACCATCGGCAGCGACGGCACCTGGGCGTTCTCGCGCAACCTCGGACCGACGAACCCCGGCTACGTCCTGACCTTCGTCGCGACCCACGGAACGGACGAGCAACGGGCGACCCTGACGTTGACGCACCAGAAGGACGACCTCGTCGACGTGCAGATCTCGTCCCCGGTCATCCGTGACGGCGGCATCAGCGAGGCCCACCGGACCGTGACGTTCCGGGGCACCGCCACGCCCTTCGCCACGGTCGTCGGCAAGAACCAGTGGGGCACGCCGTTCGGCAGCACCACCGCCTCGTCCACCGGCGCGTTCGCGTTCGACCGCTACGTCGGGCCCGCCGGCACGACCTACCAGCTGACCTTCGAGCAGAAGGCCACCGACGGCACGACGAAGACCACCACAGGGATCGACTTCGTCACCGGACGCTGACACCACCACCAGTACCGACACCAGCACCAGCACCAGCACCACCAGGGCCGGCTCCGCACCCGCGGGGCCGGCCCTCCCCCGTCCCCGACGCCGACGCGCCCGGCGGTCGCCGCTCCTCCTCGAGACCGACGACAACGTCGGCCGTCCTCCGTAGGCTGACCGGGTGAGCACCCTCGACGACGACTACGACCTCCGCACCTTCGCGGCCGCGCTCGACCCCGAGGCGAGTGACGACTCCCCGCGGGCCGACGTGGCGACCGCCGCCTGGGTCGACGCCGAGTCGATGGGCTTCCACGAACCGGCCGGCGACGACGACTCCCTCGGCCGTGCCGCGCGTCGCCTCGTCGCCGACGGGCGACGTCTCACGGGCGTCTACCGCCGCGAGGCCACCCCCGGCTCGCTCGACGCCGAGGGTCGCCCCGTCGCCACCTTCGCGTCGTTCGACAAGACCCTGCACGTCGGCGGCGGCCGTCTGATCGACGCCGACCTGGTCGCCGGCGTCACCGTGCAACCGACCCACCGCCGCAAGGGCATCCTGCGTCGGATGATGACCGACGACCTCGCCCGCGCCAAGGCGGCCGGCACCCCGGTCGCCGCACTCACGGCCAGCGAGGCGTCGATCTACCGGCGCTTCGGCTTCGGCGTGGGCGTCCGCGAGCGCACCATCGAGGTCGACGTCCGTCGCGCGGGCGGCCTGCTCAGCGAGCCCGAGGGCAGCACCGAGCTCGTCACCACGGCCTCGCTCGCCGAGGTCGCCCCCGACGTCTTCGCCCGCTTCCACGTCCGCAGTCCCGGTTCCGTCGACCGGCACGAAGGCGCCTGGAACCACGCCCTCGGCCGCGAGCGCGCCGACGGCACGCCCGACCCCGCGGTCCGGGCCGCGGTGCACCGCGACGCGACCGGCACCGTCGACGGCTACGTCACGTACCGGGTCGAGTCAGCCGGGGGCGGCCCCGGTTCCACCGGCGTGCAGACCCTCGTCGTCGTCGACCTCGTGGCCGCGACCGACGACGCCTACCTCGGCCTGTGGCAGCTGCTGCTCGCGGTCGACCTGGTCCGGGTCGTCCGGTACTCGAACGCCCCGCAGCACGACCCCTTGGCGCACGCGATCGTCGACGGTCGCGCCCTGACCATCAGCCACGACGAGGACCACGTGTGGTTCCGCGTCCTCGACCCGGTCGCGGCCCTGCAGGCTCGCCCGTGGGCGGCCGACGGCGTCGTCACGATCGCCATCGGTGACGCGCTGGGCCACGCGGCCGGCACGTACCGGGTCACGAGCGAGGCAGGCGAGGCGACGGTGAAGAAGGCGGCCGTCCGCCGGGCCGACCTCGAACTCGACGTCGCGACGCTGGGTTCGCTCTGGCTCGGCGGCTCCGACCCGGTCACGCTGGCCGCGGCCGGCCTGGTCCGCGAGCGACGCAAGGGCGCCGTCCAGAAGTTCCGCGCGATGCTGCTGCCCGAGCGACCCCTGCACGGCATCACCTACTTCTAGGCACGGCATCGGCCCCGGGGCCGAGACGCAGGAGGCGCGGGTCGGGTGACCCGCGCCTCCTGCGTCCTCGTGCGCCCCGCGCCGTACCGGTCCGGCAGGGCCGGAGGGCGCTACGCCCGCGCCAGCCCGTTCGCGCGCGCGACCTCGCCGTACCAGCGGGCGCTCGGCTTCGGCGTCCGCTCGAAGGTGTCGCGGTCCCACCCGATCAGGCCGAAGGTCGGGCGGAACCCGCTGGCCCACTCGTAGTTGTCGAGGGCGCTCCAGTGCTGGTAGCCGAGCACCTCGATGCCCTCGTCGATGGTGTCGTGGACGTGCTCGAGCGCGCCCTGCGTGTAGGCGATGCGCCGGGTGTCGTCGGCGGTCGCGATGCCGTTCTCGGTGACCATGACCGGCACGTGGCCGGACAGCTCCCACGCGCTGCGGATGCCCTCGGCGGCGGCCGGCGGGTAGAACTCCCACCCGGTCAGCGTCGTCTCGAGCCCCTCGGCGACCGGCCGCGGCCCCTCGGGCCCGACGAAGGTCTGCGTGTAGGCCTGCACGCCGACGAAGTCGTCACCCGCCGCCATCTCGCTGTACCAGTCGTCACGCACGTAGCCGTACTCGCGCGTCGCCTCGGCGGCACCCGGCTCGTCGACGGCCTTGAACGCCTGGGTGGCGACGGTCCAGCCCGACTTGATCCGAGGCAGCTGTGACAGCACCTCGCGGCTGCGCTTGTGCGAGGCGAGCAGGGCGTCGGCGACCTCGAGGTCGGGGTTCGGCAGCCCGTACGCGACGAGGTTCGAGGCGTCCTCTCCCCCGGCGAGCATCGCGGCGATGTTCGGTTCGTTGATGGTGCAGACGTACTCGACGCCCTCGGCGACGACGGGCAGGGCGAGCTCGGTGTACCGGGCGAACAGGTCGGCGGCGTCGGGTGCGCGCCAGAAGCCGTCGCGCTCGAACCAGCGCGGCACGGTGAAGTGCATCAGCGTGACGATCGGCTCGATGCCGAACTCGTGGCAGGTCTCGACCATGCGGCGGTAGTGAGCGATCTGCGCCTTGCTGACGACGCCGCGCTCGGGCTCGATGCGGGCCCACTCGATGCTGAACCGGTAGCTGTTGAGCCCCAGCTCGGCGAGCAGGCGGATGTCGTCGCGGAACCGGTTGTAGCTGTCGGCCGCGTCACCGCTCGGTTCGACGATGGTCGTGCCCGGCGCGTGCTCGTGCACCCACCAGTTGCTGTTCACGTTGTTGCCCTCGATCTGGTGCGCCGCGGTCGCGGCACCCCACAGGAAGCCGTCGGGGAAGGTGAGCACAGGGGTCCTTTCGGAGGAGGTCGAGGAGTTCAGGAGGCGCGGTGCGTGCGGCGCGGGTTCGGCACCGCGTCGAGCAGCTTCACCGTGTACGGGTCGGTCGGTCGCTGCAGCACCTCGGCCGTGTGCCCCCGCTCGACCACGGCTCCCTGGTTGAGCACCATGATGTCGTCGGTGATCAGGCGGGCACTGAGCAGGTCGTGGGTGATGTAGAGCATCGAGACGCCCCACTGCTCGCGGAGGTCCTCGAGCAGGGCGAGCACCCCGGCCCGCAGCGAGACGTCGAGCATCGAGACGGGCTCGTCGGCGATGATCACCTGCGGGTCGCTCGCGAGGGCCCGGGCGATCACGACGCGTTGCCGCTGGCCACCCGACAGCTGGTGCGGCAGCTTGGCCGCGAACTGCTCGACCGGCGTCAGACCGACCGTCTCGAGCAGCTCGAGCACCCGGCGCCGCGCCTCCTGACCGGTCAGGCCGGTGTAGTTCACGACGGGACGCGTGAGCGTGTACTCGACCGTGTGCAGCGGGTTCAGCGCCGCGTACGGGTCCTGGAAGACCATCTGCACGTCGCTGCGGAAGCTGCGCAGGGCGCGGCCGCGGAGCGCCGTGACGTCGGTGTCGCCGAACGTGACGCTGCCGCTCGTCGGCTTCTCGACGCCCGTGACGAGCTTGGCGATCGTGCTCTTGCCCGAGCCGCTCTGCCCGACGAGGGCGAGCGACTGGCCCGGTTCGAGCGTGAACGACACGTCGCGGACGGCCCGCACGGGGTCGTCGCCCCGACGGGGAGGCGCGTAGGTCTTGGTCACGCCGCTCACGGTGATCGCGTGCTGCGCCGTGCGCTGGCCGCGCGTGGCGACGGTCGGCACCGAGGTCGTCGTGTCGACGCGGCGGTCGCCCCGGGCCCGGCGGACCGAGCGGTCCTCGAACCCGGGCAGCGACACGACCTCGGCACGAGGGTCGGCGTAGTGCGACAGCAGCATCTTCGTGTAGTCGTCCTGCGGGTCGGCGAGCACGTCGGCCGAGCGACCGTCCTCGACGATGCGACCCTCGTGCATCACGAGCACGCGCTGGGCCGACTCGAGCACGATCCCGAGGTCGTGGCTGATCAGGACGGCGGTGAAGCCCTCGCTCTGCTGCAGCGAGATGATCGTGTCCATCACGGCGTGCTGCACGAGCACGTCGAGCGCCGTGGTCGGCTCGTCGAAGACCATCAGCTGCGGCTCGAGCGACAGGGCGAGGGCGATCGAGACGCGCTGGCGCATGCCGCCCGACAGCTCGCCGGGGAACCGGGCGAGCACGCCCGCGTCGAGCTCGACCTTCGCGACCAGCTCGGCGGCGCGGCTGTGCCACCGGTCGCGCGGCACGTGGCCGTGGGCCTTGAACACGTCGACGAAGTGGTTGCGGATCGTGCGCACCGGGTTCAACGCGTTCATGCCCGACTGCAGCACCATCGCGAAGCCGCCCTGACGCTGCTGACGCAGGGCCTCGGTGTCGAGGTCGCGGACGTCGGCACCGTCGAACCAGATGCTGCCGCCGTTGGTGCGCGCCGGCGGCTTCTGCAGCCGGGTCAGCGCGTAGCCGAGCGTCGACTTGCCCGAGCCGGACTCGCCGACCAGGCCGACGAACTCGCCCCGCTTGAGCCGGAACGACACGTGGTCGACGGCCTGCACGGGCTCGGCGCCGGCGCTCTCGTAGACGACGCTGAGGTCGCGGACGTCGAGCAGCACGTCGTCGGACGACGAGGAGGCGCGGTCGGCGGTGGTGAGGTCCGTGGCGGTCACTTGCGCGCCTCCTTCTTCTGCTTCGCGCCTTCGCGAAGTCGAGGGTTGCCGACGGCGTCGACGCCGAAGTTGATCAGGGTCAGGCTCATCGCCAGCAGGGCGATGCAGAGGCCGGGCGCGAAGAGCAGGATCCACTGGCCGGTGAGCAGGGCGTTCGAGTTCTGGGCCCAGTAGAGGATCGTGCCCCAGCTGACGATCGACGAGTCGCCGAGCCCCAGGAACTCGAGGCCGGCTTCGGCGAGGATCGCACTGGTCGCGGCGCCGAAGAAGGAGCCGGTGATCAGCGAGGTCATGTTGGGCAGGATCTCGCGGAACACGATGCGTCCCGCGCTCTCGCCCGAGAACCGTGCCGCCGTGACGAAGTCGCGCGAGCGCAGGGACTGCGTCTGGCTGCGCAGCACGCGGGCTCCCCACGCCCAGCCCGTGATGACGATCACCGCGAGGATCACGGTGATGCCGCCGTTCTGCAGGTAGGCCGCGATGACGATCATCAGGGGCAGACCGGGGATCACGAGGAACAGGTTCACGACGAAGCCGACGACGTCGCCGCCGAAGCCCTTCATGTAACCCCAGCTGAGCCCGATCGCCACGGCGACCAACGTCGACAGCACGCCCGCCACGACACCGACGAAGACGCTGATGCGGGCACCGTAGATCAGCTGGCTGAGGACGTCCTCGCCGGCCGCCGTCGTGCCCATCCAGTGGGCCCAGCTGGCGTCGGCGTTGCGCTCGAAGCCGTTCTCGCTGGCGCCGTAGGGGGCGAGCAGCGGGGCGAAGATCGCGACGAGCACGAAGACGCCGAAGATGACGACGCCGATCTTCGCCTTGGGGTTCGACCAGATGGTCGCGGCCATGCGGCCGATGGTGAGCCAGCGACTGGGCGCCTTCTGCTCGGCGGGCCCGGTGGGGGGCGCGCCTTCGGGCAGGTGGACGGACACGGTGGAGGTCATCGGCGGGTCCTTGGGTCGAGCACGCCGTACAAGATGTCGACGAGGAAGTTGGCGACGAGCACGCTGACCGTGATCATCAGGAAGAGGGCCTGCATCAGCGGGTAGTCCTGGCCGATGACGGCGTTGAACAGCA
The DNA here is from genome assembly GCF_030209595.1 of Frigoribacterium sp. ME-P-080. Taxonomy (NCBI): domain Bacteria; kingdom Bacillati; phylum Actinomycetota; class Actinomycetes; order Micrococcales; family Microbacteriaceae; genus Frigoribacterium; species Frigoribacterium sp. ME-P-080. The sequence goes on along the minus strand of NZ_JARVRR010000009.1, from coordinate 161,051 downwards.
GGTAGCCGATGCCGGGGTAGCCGAACACCTGCTCGACGAGGATCGAGCCGCCGACCACGCCGCCCAGGGCGAGGCCGAAGCCGGTCAGGTTGGGCAGGATCGCGTTGCGGGCGGCGTAGCGCACGGCGACCGTGCGGCCCTTGAGCCCGTTGGCCTCGGCGAAGGTGACGTAGTCGTCGCCCAGCGTCGAGATCATCGCGTTGCGCATGCCGAGTATCCAGCCGCCGAGGCTCGTCAGCAGGATCGTGATCGCCGGGAGCACGGCGTGCTGCAGGGCGTCGCCGACGAAGGCCGGCGTGAACCCGGGCGTCGTCGTCGCGCCGTAGGCCCCCGTGGTGGGGAACCAGTGCAGCACGTAGCCCAGGAAGAACAGCAGCAGCAGAGCGGTCCAGAAGTACGGGAACGTGCTCATGAAGCTGCCCGACAGGGTGGGCAGCGAGTCGAGCCAGGTGCCGCGCTTCCAGGCCGCGGCGACCCCGATCAGGGTGCCGAGCACGAAGGCGATGATCGTGCAGACCCCGACGAGGATCAGCGTGAACGGCAGGGCCTGGCCGACCAGGTGGCCGACCGTCTCGGGGAAGAACGTGTAGCTCGTGCCGAAGTCCAGGCGCACGACCTGACCGAGGTAGCTGACGTACTGCTGGAGCACGTTGCCGCTCGGCACGCCGAGCTGGGCCTCGATGGCGGCGCGCGTCGCCGCGCTGACCGGGCCGTTCTGCGACAGCTTGGCGATCGCGGCGTCGGTCGGGCTGCCGGGCATCAACCGCGGCAGGATGAAGTTCAGCGTGACCGCCGCCCACAGGGTGAGCACGAACAGGCCGAGTTTCTGGGCTGCGTACTTCACTGGTCGCCCTCTTCCTGGTCGACGCGCTTGAGCTTCGTGAAGATCAGCAGCGGTGCCTGGTCGTAGTTCTGCGGTGCCATGTACGGGTTCTCGGCGGTGGGCCAGCCGGTGAACTTCGAGTCGTTGAACAGACCCCAGAGCCCGCCGTAGTAGAGGCCGATCACGGGCAGCTGGTCGTAGACGACGTTCTGCAACCGGTAGGCGTACTGCTTCTGCTGCTCGGGGTCGGTCGTGGCCTTCCAGTCGTCGAGCAGCTGGTCGACCGCCGGGTCGCTGAACCGCTCGAAGTTGGCCGCCGTGGTCTCGCCGACCGGGGTGGCGAACTGGCTGTTGAGCAGGTTGTTGTAGGCCTGGTAGACGTTGCCGTTGCCCATGCCGCCCATCGCCATGTCGAATTCGCCGTTCGCGATGGCCGACTGGTAGCCGGCCGGCTGGGGAGCCTGGATCTGCACGTCGATGCCGATCGCGCCCAACTGGCTCCGCACCTCCTGCACGGCCCGCAGCCAGTCGGTGTAGCCGTTGGCCGTCAGGATCGTGATCTTGAGCTGCTGGCCGTCGGGGCCGACCAGCTCGTCACCCTGCTGCGTGTAGCCCGACTGGGCGAACGCCGCGAGGGCGCCGTCGACGTCCTGCTCGAGGATGCCGGCGTTCGGGATCGACGGGTCGAGGTCGTCCTGCTGGTTGGGCAGGATGAGCCCGGTCTGACCGGCCGGCTCGAGGTAGCCCTCGGTGGCCGACTCGGCGATGGGGCCGCGGTCGAGCGCCAGGGCGATGCCACGACGCACGTTCACGTCGTCGAAGGGCGCCTTGGTGAGGTTCGGCACGAGCCCGATCACGCCGCCCGGCGGGAACCAGAACTGGTTGTCGGGGCTGGCGGCACCCCAGGTGCCCTCGACGTCGCTGATGAACGAGTACGACCAGTCATAACCGCGCGTGACGGTGTCGAGCTGGTTGTTCGTCGCGGGCAGGATCAGGTGACCGATCTCGATCTTGTCCGCCTGCCAGTAGGTCTCGTTCTTGTCCATCGAGTACTGCTGCGGCGAGTAGTTGCCGAGCGTGAACGGTCCGGTGCCCACCGGGTCGGGGTTGCGGAAGGTCGTGGGGTCGTCGACGTCCTTCCACAGGTGCTCGGGGACGATCGTCGTCTGACCGATGATCTCCATGGCCGGCACGTCGTCGGTCTGCAGGTGGAAGACCACGTGGTCGCCCTGCTGCTCGATCGTGTCGATGTGCTGCCACGCACCCTTGAGGTCGAGCGTGGGGTTCGCCTTGATGAGGTCGAACGTGTAGACCACGTCGGCCGGGGTCATGGGCGTGCCGTCGGACCACTCGACGCCGTCGCGGATCGTCATGTCGATCGTGCGCGCGTCGGGCAGGACGGTCTCGCTCGCGAGCCAGGGCGTGATCTCGCCGTCGAGCGGATTGATCTCGAGCAGGGGCTCGTAGATCCAGGTCGAGGCCGTGCGCTTGTTCGTGAGGAACGGGTTGAAGTTGCGCTCGAACTGCGGGTTGCCCTTGTCGGCGTTGATCAGCATCGTGTCGGCCCCGATGCTGGGGTCGGGCTGGCTGCGGATCTGGATGCTGCAGCCGGTGGCCACGAGCACGGCGGCCGTGGCCGCTGCCAGGGCCGCGAGCGTGCGGAAGCGTCGGCGTGGGTGTCGCCGAGGGGGTGTCGCGTGCGTCATCGCCACGTTCTCTCATTCGTCGTCGAGGTGAGCTGGGCCCACTGTAAGCGCATACATCGCAGGGGCGCAAGTGGTCGGCCCCGTCGAGGGGCCCCGAGGAGGCGCGAGGTCGTTCGACGCCGAGCCAACCGTCAGGGGACGCCAGGGCCCGCACGCCAGAATCGGCGTCGGGTGCCGGTCACGGCACCCCGGCCGACCGGAGGGACCCGCATGGCCAGCACGACGCAGCTGCGAGCGCTCCGCGCCTCGCTGCCCGTGGTCGCCGAGCGGGCGCACGACATCGCCGACGACTTCTACCGCCGCCTGTTCGCGACGCGACCCGATCTGCTGCGGGACCAGTTCAACCGGGGCGACCTCGCCCAGGGGCGGCAGCAGCGCGAGCTCGCCCGCACGATCGTGGCGCTCGCCCAGGCCGTCCTCGACGCGGCCCCGGGGTCGACGCGTGCCGCCGGTGGCGACCGGCATCGCGCCTCCTCGGGGGGCGGACCGTCCGGCGTCGACGGCGACGCCGACGCCGTCGGCCAGGCCGGGGCGCCGACCCTCGCACCGGCGACGCCCGGCGAGATCGTCTCCCGGTTGGCCCAGCGGCACGCGGCGCTCGGCGTCACCCGCGACGAGTACGACCTGTTCGAGCGGCACCTCGGCGACGCGTTCGCGGCCGCCCTCGGCCCCCGGCTCACGGCCGAGGTCGCCGACGCGTGGTCGGCCGTCTACCGGCAGGCCCGCGACGAGATGGTGACGACGGTCGAGGCGATCTACCGGCAGGCCGACCTCGAGCCGGGCGAGGAGTGGCGCGAGGCCCTCGTCACCGAACACCGCGTCGAGGCCGAGGACGTCGTCGCACTCACCCTCGTCTCGGCCGACAGCGAGACGCTGCCGCGGTACCGTGCCGGCCAGTTCGCGTCGGTGCAGGTGCGGCTGCCCGACGGAGCCCGGCAGATCCGGCAGTACAGCCTGCGCGGCGGGCACGACGAGCAGTGGCGCATCAGCGCACGGCTGCTGGTCGGCGAACCGCCCGCCCCCGACGGCGAGGTCTCGTCGCACCTGATGCGCGAGCTGCGGGTGGGCGACGTGGTGAGCGTCTCGCCCCCGATCGGGTCGCTGACGATCGACGACCTCGACGACGCCCCGCTGCTGTTCGTCTCGGCGGGCATCGGCTGCACGCCCGTGCTCGGCATGCTCGACCACCTGGCCCGCACCGAGCCCGACCGCGTCGTGACGGTCCTGCACTTCGAGCGCACCCCCGAGCGGCACGCCCACCGCGTCGAGCTCGAGGCGCTGGTCGCGTCGATGCCGAACGCGACGCTGCGGGTCAGCTACACGCAGGGGTCGCTGTCGGCGCTCAGCGCGCTGGCCGAGGCGTCCATCGACGGGCCCGGGGTCTACCTCGACCCGATCGACCTGGCCCGGGTCGACCTCACCGCGTCGCACCGGGTGTTCCTGTGCGGGCCGGTGCCGTTCATGGCGATCGCCCGGGCGGCCCTGATCGGTCACGGCGTCGACGCCGACCGCGTGCACTACTTCGTCTTCGGGCCGGACGACGGCAGCGTCACGGGTGCCGACACCGGGCAGCGCGGACTCGGGTAGGCGCGGGCGGAGGCGCTGCCGGGCTCGCCGACGGGCTCGCGGGCGGAGGCGCGGGCGAGCTCGCGGGCGGAGGCGCCGGCGGGTTCGCGGGCGGGCCACGCTCAGAGCGCGGGGCAGCTCTCGCGGAGCAGCACCTCGACCGGCAGGGTGACCCGCTGCGCCGGTGCTCCCGGGTCGGTCAGTCGCCGGACGACCGTCCGGACGGCGATGCGGCCGAGCTCGCCCATCGGCTGACGCACCGTGGTGAGCCGGGGCCGGGAGAACCGGCCGGCGTCGATGCCGTCGAACCCCGTCACGAGCACGCGACCGGGCACGTCGACGCCCTGCTCGCCGAAGACGTCGAGGACGCCGAGGGCCGACTGGTCGTTCGCGCAGAGGACGGCTCCGGGCAGGTCGCCGGCCTCGAGCAGGGCCGCCGCCGCGCGACGACCGCCGGCACGGGAGAACTCGCCCGGCTCGACCCGGACCGTGACGCGCGCGCCGGCCGCGCGGTGCGCCTCGACGGCCCGGTCGAAACCGGCGTGACGGTCGAGCTCGTCGGGCGAGTCGGACGGTCCGGCGACGTAGGCGACGTCGCGAACCCCCCGCGACCCCAGCACGAAGTCGGTCAGGGCGTGCATGCCGGCGACGTTGTCGACGCCGACGTGGTCGAGGTCGTCGCCCGGTCGCGAGTCGGCGAGCACGACGACCGGGATGCGTCGCGCCACGTGCGCCAGCAGGTCGCCCGGCACCGTCTGGGCCAGCACCGCGAGCCCGTCGACCCGACCCGCGATGTCGTTGACCATCACCTCGCGGCTCGACCCCCGCCCGGCGGCGACCATGAGGGCGAAGCCCCGTCGCCAGGCCTCGACCTCGGCGCCGCGCAGCACCTCGTCGAAGTACAGGTTCGCCGGGTTCGACCCGGGGTCGACCTCGGGAGGCGCGGTGAGGGTCGTCGCACCGCGGCCCGGGTCGACGACGGTCGGCGGGTCCGCCCGCTCGCGATCGTCGATCAGCGGGATGCGCGAGGCGTCCGACACCCGGGCCCAGTCGGGTTCGGGGCCGTCGATGCCGTCGTGGCCCGGCAGGAAGAGGCCGAGCACGCCCGTGCGTCGGCCGGCGAGGCCGCGGGCCGCGCCGCTCGGCACGTAGCCGAGGGCACGCACCGACTCGAGCACCCGGCTCCGGGTCTCGGGGCGCACGTCGTCGGGACGGCGCAGCACCCTCGACACCGTCGCGATCGACACGTCGGCGTGGGCGGCCACGTCGTAGACGGTCGGGGCCTTGGTCACGAGAGGTCCTCCAGGAGGGCGGCGGCGGGTCGCGGACCATCCTAGGTCGGTCGGTGCCCGGGGCCGACCCGCGCCTCCTGCCCCGGCCGGTGCGGGACGGCCGTCGGGTGCCGCCGGCGCGGACGTCGACGCGGGCGCCGTCGAGGGCGCCGTCGACGGACGTCGCGGGTGCCGTTTGTCGGAGTCGACGATGCGGGGCATACTCGGTATGCACGGGCGCCACGAGGCGACGCCGCGACTCGACCACAGGAGGCCACGTGACGGCACGACCGGACGGCGAGGCGGCCCCGTGACCGTGCGACTGGGCCTGCTGGCGATCCTCGACCAGGGCCCGGGGTACGGCTACCAGTTGCGCAGCGAGTTCGACCGACGCACCGGGTCCACCTGGCCGCTCAACGTCGGCCAGGTGTACTCCACCCTCGACCGGCTCGACCGCGACGGCCTCGTCGAGCGTGACGAGCCCTCGCCCCGCGACACGTCGCCCGAGGCCGACGGGTCGCCGGGGTCCGACGGATCGCCCGGGTCCGACGGGTCGCCCGCCGCCGAGGCCTCGGTGGCGGGCACCGGGCAGGCCGCCGGAGAACACCAGCGACTCTGGCGCATCACGGCCGCCGGACGGGCCGAGGTCGCCCACTGGCTCGGAACGGCCGTCGACACCCCCGACGCCACCCGTGACGAGCTGCCGCTCAAGTTCGCCCTCGCCGCGACCCTGCCGGGGGTGGACGTGGCGACGCTCGTGCAGACGCAGCGCCGCGCCTCCTTGGCGAAGCTGCAGCGACTCACCCGGACCAAGCACGCCGGGGGCGACCCGGAGGCGCCCGGCGAGTTCGCCTGGCGCCTCGTCGTCGACTCGATGATCTTCGCGGCCGAGGCCGAGGTGCGCTGGCTCGACCACGTCGAGTCGAGCCTGCGCCGGGCGTCGCTCGCCGAACGGCAGTGGGCGGTCGAGGCCGTGGCCCCGACGACGAGCGGGCCCGGGTCCCCTGCCCGGACGCCGGGGCCGGCGCGGGCCGCACGAGGTCGGTCGTGACCGAGCGCGCCGAGGTGCTGACCCTGCTCGCGGTGGGGCACGAACACGGAACCGGCGACCTCGCCCGCACTGCCCTCGACGGCGTGAGCCTGACCGTCCTCGAGGGCGAGCTGGTCGCCGTCATGGGCGCGTCCGGCTCGGGCAAGTCGACCTTGCTGGCGATCGCGGGCGGCCTGACGACGCCGACCGCAGGGCACGTGCAGGTCGACGGCACCTGGCTCGCCGACCTGAGCGCGGCCGAGGTCGCGCGGGTGCGACGACGGTCGGTCGGCTTCGTGTTCCAGCAGTTCAACCTCGTCTCGACGTTGACCGCGGCCGAGAACGTCGCCCTGCCGCTCGAACTCGACGGCATCGGCACCCGTGCCGCCCGGCGTGCCGCCGACGACGCGCTGGCCACCCTGGGCCTGGCCGCTCGAGGACGGGCCTTCCCTGCCGAGCTCTCGGGCGGCGAGCAGCAGCGCGTCGCGATCGCCCGCGCCCTGGTCGGCAGCCGTCGCCTGGTGCTCGCCGACGAGCCGACCGGCGCGCTCGACAGCAGCACGGGCGACGAGGTCATGGGCCTGTTGCGCGAACGGGTCGACGCGGGTGCCGCGGGCCTGCTCGTCACGCACGACGCCCGCCACGCCGCCTGGGCCGACCGGATCGTGTTCCTCCGCGACGGCCGCCTCGTCGACGAGTCCGCGCCGCGGGGGCCCGAGTCGCTGCTGACCCCGGAGGCGCGGTGACGGCCGGCGGCCTCGTCGCGCGTCGACAGGTGCTCAGGCGCCTGCGCGAGTACGTGATGGTCATGCTGCTGATCGCGCTGCCCGTGGCCGGCGCCTCGGGGGCGGCGGTGCTCGTCGCGAGCGCGATGCCCACGACCCGGCAGGAGATCACCTCGACGCTGGGCCAGACGGCCGCCCGGGTGCACTGGACCGGCTACGACACCCGGCAGTCCGTCCGGGGGCTGAACCAGTGGTCGGGCGACGAGGTGACCTACCGCGCGCCGGCCGACGTCGTGCCCGGGGTCGAGCGGACGCTCACCCTGCGCACCCTCTGGACCCGGGTCGGCACGTCCCCTGCCGGCGTCGTGATCGGACCGGTGACCGACCCGGCCTTCGAGGGCCGCTACGTGCTCGAGCGGGGGCGCGCCGCCGAGCGGGGCGATGAGGTGCTCGTCACGCCCGCCCTCGCCCGCGACGACGGGCTCGGGACGGGATCGACCACGACCGTGCACCGCGTCCCCGGCGCCGACGGCCCGCGCGACCTCGAGGTCACGGTCGTCGGCATCATGTCCGAGGTCGGCGGCGGCACGGACGACCGGCAGGTGTTCGCCCGCGACGACCTGGCGGCGGGCCTGCCCGATCCGTCGTCGACGGCCTCGGCGTCGTCGACGTCGTCCGAGCAGTACCTCGTGGGGGACGCCGTCGACTGGGGCGAGGTGCGCGAGTTGGGACGCGCGGGATTCGTCGTCTGGTCGGCGGCGGTCGTCGCCGACCCCCCGCCCGAGGGCACCCCCGGGCTCGAGAGCGAGGCGGGTTACGGCAGCACGGGCACCTACGCCGCCCTCGGCGTGGTCTTCGCCGTCTTCGCCGGCGCCGAGGTCGCCCTGCTCGCGGGGGCGGCCTTCGGGGTCGGGGCCCGTCGGCAACGCCGCACGCTGGCCGTGCTGGCCGCGGTCGGGGCCGACCAGCGCACGCTGACCCGGATCGTGACGCGGCAGGGGGTGTGGGTCGGCGTCGTCGCCGCGGTCACCGGTCTCGCCGTGGGAGTCGACCTCGGCATCGGCGTCGTGGCCCTCGCCCGTCGAGCCGGCGTCGACGTGGGCCCGTTCGCCTTCTGGGGCGTCCACGTCCCCGGCGTCGTGGTCGCGGGCATCGGACTCTTCGCCGTCGCCGTGTCGTGGATCGCGGCCGTGGTGCCCGCGCGCCGTGCCGCCCGGGTCGACGTGATGGACTCGCTGCGCGGCGGGACGGCCTCGGGGGCGGTGGACGCCGCGTCGGACCGCGGCCGCGGCCGACGATCCGCCGTGCTCGCCGGCGTCCTCGTCGTCGGCGGCGTCCTCGCCTGCTTCGGGGCGGGATGGGTCTCGTACGCCACCTCGGTCCCGGTCGGCTCACGCTGGTGGTGGGCGGCGTTCGTCGGCCTCGCGGTCTCCGCCGTGGCCGCCCTCGTCGGCGTCCTGCTGCTCGTGCCGGCGCTCGTCCGTCGGCTCGGGCGCGCGTCCACGCTCGCACCCGTGCCGTTGCGGCTCGCCCTGCGCGACGCCTCCCACGGCGTCGCCCGCACGGCTCCCGCCGTGGCGGCCGTCACCACGGCGGTGTTCGTCGCGGTGTTCGGCGTCTCGATGTCGACCGCGGCCGCACGACAGTCCGAGGACTCCTTCTACCGCCCCTACCCGGCGGGCACCGTGGCGATCTCGTACGACCAGGCGTCCGACCTCCGCGTGCCGGGCGGCTCCCCCGAGGCGGCCTCGCTCGACTCCGCGGCCGTCGCCGCCGTCGCGCGCGGCCTCCCGGTGAGCGACCGTGCCGTGTGGCAGACCCCGGTCCCCAGCGGTTACGACTCGAACGGCGCCCCGGTCGCCGTCGACGCGGTCACGCCGTGGGCCGTGCTGACCGTCCCCGACCGTTGCGACTCGTCGACGGGGCGCCTCGAGGGCCTGTCGTCCCGTGAGGCGCAGCGGATCACCGATGCCGACCCGGCCTGCGACTACCCGCTCGGCTCGTTCACGTCACAGGACAACATCATCGTGACCGACGAGGACGGCCTCGCCGTGACCCTGGGGGCCGCTCCGTCCACGGCCGCCCGAGCCGCGTTCGAGTCGGGCGGCGTCATCGCCTTCGACCCGTCGCTCGTCGTCGAGGGCGAGGCCACCATCGGTCTCGCCACCCCGGCCGAGGTCGAGGACGGCTTCGACGCCTCGGCCACCCCCTCGACGTCCGTGTCGCTCCCGGCCGTCGTCCAGCGTCCGACGACGCTCAGCACCGGGGCCGTCCTGATGAGCCCCGGGACCGCCGAGCGGCTGGGCTTCGAGCTGACCCAGCGTGCCGTGGTGATGGCCACCGACCGGCAACCGACCGAGGACGAGGCCGCCGGCCTCCGGGCCGAGGTCACCACCGCCACCGACGGCCGGGCGACGGTCGAGACGAGTCCCGTCGATCGGGGCCTCGACCTGGCCCTCGTCCTGGCACTCCTCGCGACGACCCTCGTCTGCGCCGCGGCGGCAGCGGTCGCCCTGGGGCTGGCCCGCGCCGAGGGGCTGAGCGACCAGGTGACCATGCAGGCCGTCGGAGGCACGGACGCCCAGCGACGCGCCATGTCGTTCTGGCAGGGCGTGGTGGTCGTCGGCACGGGTGCCGTGCTGGGCACGATCCTGGGGCTGGTGCCGACGGGGGCCATGGTCTGGGCCTCGGACCTGCCGTTCGCCCCACCGTGGTGGGTGCTCGCCGTCGTGGCCGTCGGGCTTCCCCTCGTCGTCGCCGCCGGCAGTGCACTCACGAGCCGTCGACCGGCCTCCCTCGTGCGACGACCCGTGCTGGACTGACGAGCAGGCGGGCCGCCGCTAGCGGGTCTCGTCGACGCGACGACGCCGCCCGACGCCGACGCCGACCACGCCGACCGCGACGATCAACAGGGCGGCGAGGGCCACCGGCCCCGGCTCCGAACCGGTCCACGCGAGAGCGGCCGAGGAGGCGCGGGCCGGGTCGGCGGCGAGCGGGTGCCCCGGGGCACCCGCCGGGACGACGGTCTCGCCCGGCGAGGCGCCCGGCGTGGGCGACGCCGACCCCGGACCGGCCGGTGCGGCCCCGGGCTCGGCCGGGACGCCGGCCTCGTCACCCGGCACGGGAGCCGGGACCGGGTCGACGGCGAAGAGGACGACGGGACCGGTCGCCGAGACGACGTCGTCCACGGTCCAGGTGACGGCCGAGACCTGCCAGGCACCCGCGGCGAGGCCGGCGAACGTCGCGCGGAACGTGCCGTCCTGCTCGGCACGGACCGTCGACGACTCGGCAGCGGCGGGAGCGGCCGCGGAGGCCCGGGCCGTCGCGGGCAGGTCCCCGGCGGGCAGGTCCCCGGCGAGCGGGCTCCCGGCGGGCTCGACGGTGACGGTGACGCGGGCGGAGTCGACCGAGGTGCCCTCGACGACCACGGCCTGCCCCGAGGGCAGACGGTCGCCGTCGGCCGGTGAGGTGACGACCGGGCCGGCCAGCGCCTCCTGCATCTCGACGTCGACGACCGCGCCCGAGCCCGACGACCCGACCACGGAGAACGACAGGGGACCGGTCGGGGTGCCGGGCGAGAGCCGGACGGGCAGCTGGACCCGGCCGCGCTGATCGGCGACGGTCGACGTCGAGTCGTCGAACGCCTCGCCCTCGGCCCGGACCGTCTCACCGGGCACGAAGCCGGCGCCCCGCAGGATGGCCGCAGCGCCCGCCTGCAGCACGCCGTCGGGGGCGACGGCGACCGCCCCGCGTCCCAGGTCTTCGGTCACGGCCGCGAAGGCGTCCACCATGCCGGCCCCGAAGTACTCGGAGGGGGTCTCGCCGCCGGCCTGCCGGGCGAGCAGGTCCCGCAGTTCGGCCGGGGTCGCGCCCGGGTGCACGCTCGCCAGCAGGGCCGCGACCCCGGCGACGTGCGGAGCCGCCATCGAGGTCCCGCTGAGGGCGGCGAACCCGCCACCGGGGACCGTGCTGAGCACGGCGGCCCCGGGGGCCGTCAGGTCCACGACGCCCGCACCGTAGTTCGAGAACCGGGACTTCTCGATCGAACCGCCTCCGCCCTGCTGGGCCGACGAGACGGTGACGACGCCGTCGACCTCGGCGGGAAGCTGCGAGCACCCCTGCGAGACGTCGCGCCCCGGCTGCGGGGTCGAGTCGTTCGGGCTGAGCGAGTCGGCGGTCTTGTGGGCGAGGTCGACGGCGACGGCACCGACCGTGGCGTTGCCGGCGGCCGCCACGTCGAGGACGCCTTCGTGCTGGGACCAGGCGACCGCCCGCGCGACCGCGTCGAGGGCCGGGGCCTGGTCGGGGTCGGCCGAGCACCAGGCGGCCCACGGGTCGACGAAGAAGCTCGCGTTCGTCACGTCCATCTGCTGCTGCGCCGCCCACATGTAGCCGCAGATCGCGTACTCGGGGTAGATGAAGCCGTCCGCGTCGACGACCTTGACGCTGGCCAACCGCACGCCCGGGGCGACCCCGACGACACCCCGGCCGTCGTCGGCCGCGGCGATGATGCCCGCCACGTGCGTGCCGTGCTCGCGGGTGCTCGTCGCGGCGTCGGACGACGGCGCCCAGGCGGCGGGGTCGGGGTCGGCGACGCCGTCCACGCTGCAACCCACGGAGGCGGCCGGGTCGACCTGCGAGACGAGGTCGGGGTGCGTCGCGTCGATGCCGCTGTCGAGCACGCCGACCAGCACGTCGGGGCTCCCGGGCTGCACCGCACGCGCCTCGGCGGCGTGGACGGCCTGGTCGTTCCACCGCCGCTCCTCGCCGGGATCGGCGACGTCGGCGACCCGCTCGGCCAGACCGGTCGCCTGCACTCCCGTCGACGGGACGGCAGAGGACTCGGCGTCGCCCCCCGTGTCGGCGTCGGGCGTCGCACGGACGGCGGCCGTCCGGGTCGGACCGGCCGACTCGACGGACGAGGAGGCGCGGACCCGGTCGACGAAACCGGCGGCGGTCGACCGAGCGGTCACCACCCCGATCTCGTCCCACCGGGCGAGGACGGTACCGCCCGCGGCGACCACCGCGGCCGAGGCCGCCTCGGTCGTGACGGCGCCCGGCACCGCGTTGACGACGTAGTTCATCGCATCGACGGCAGCCGCGGCGGGGGCTGCGGCAGGCGTCGCGCTCGAGGCGGGCGCGGAGAGCTCGGGCACGTCGGCCGCGAGGGCCGGTGACGAAGAGACGGTCGGGGCCGGTGACGCGGAGGCGGTCGGGGCCGGTGACGAGGCGGCGGTCGCCGGGGCGTCCGCGGCGACGGCCGTGACCGGTGCGAACACGAGGACCGCGGCGAGCGCTGCCCCACCCACGGCACGGGTCGATCGACGAGCGGGACGGCGTCGAGGGCTGTGGGTCACCTGGCAACGATAGGCGGCGACCGGTCACGACGGGGTCACGATCCCGCCTCCCGTTCGAGGGACTCGCCGACCCGGCCGCGCGTCGACCCGGCGGCCCGGCGGCCCGGCGGACCAGCGGCCCGGCGGACCGGCGGACCGGCGGACCGGCGGACCGGCGGACCGGCGGCCCGGCGGCCCGTGCTCGTCCGGGCGTCAGGCGGCCGGGTCGCCCTCGCCCTCGGCCTCGACCTCGGCCTCGGCCTCGAAGACGAGTTCGCGCAGCACGGGGGCGAGCTTGGCGTCGAACGCCCCCGTGTAGTGGGTGAAGTCCCGCTTGACGGGCACGTCGTCGACGAAGGCGGGGCAGAGCCCGTCGACGCAGAGGAACCGCGACGTGTCGACGAGGGAACCGCCCAGGGCGCTCATCGTCTTCTGCGTCTCGGCGAGGTTGGCGGCGTGATCCGCCGACACGGACGAGATGCAGTCGACCGGCGAACCGCCCGGGCGGTAGCAGTCGTCGAGCGACCGGTGTGCCGGCGGGGGCGTGACGAACACGGTGCGCGTCGCCGCGCCGCCCACCGACTCGAGCTGGCGCTGCAGTGCCTCGGCGTACTCGCGCGGCGTGACGGGTGCGCCGGTGTCGGCGTGTTCGAACGGGACGAAGGAGTTCGTGACGACGAGCAGGTCGGGTGCCGTCTCGACGATCGTCCGGACGGCGTCGGCCTGGTGGGTGGTACAGCTCTCGGGGTCGGAATTCTGGGCGACGGCAAGATCGACGAACGGGCAGCCGAACAGGGGCAGCGCGACCAGGCGCCACCCGCTGTCGTCCGGTTCGACGATCTCGACCACGGCGTCCAGCTCGGCGGCGGCCGTCGAGTCGCCCACGAGGACGACCGTCTTGTCGCCGGTGCCGAAGGTGCACTCGGCGCGCGGCAGGGGCAGATCGACGCGACCGCAGTCGTTGTTCGCCCCGAACGGCATGGTGTCGCCCGGGTCGGGGGTCAACGTCGGCCACGAGGTCGCCGCCAGCGCGGCCCGGACCGACTCGGCCATCGCCCCCTCGGCCGGACCGACCGGACCGGAGGAGCCGTCGCCGTCGGCACCGCCGTCGGACGCCCCGGCCTCGACGGAGGCCCCGAGGCCGGTGCCCCCTGCGACGGGCGGGAGCACGGGCGGCGCCGCCACGGGCCGGACCGAGACCACCGCGGCCACCACCATCACGACGGCCAGCATGCCGAGGCCCCCGAGGGCGGCTCGACCGGCGGACGGCGCCTGGTCGTCGGCCCAGCGACGCCACAGCCGACGACGGCCCTCGCCGCGTCGCGGGGCGAGCAGGGGCGACGAGATGAAGGGCTTCTCGACGAGGTGGTGACCCACCACGGCGAAGCCGAGCGACAGGGGGTAGGCCAGCAGCTCGCCCTCGGGCACGACCGCGCGGATCATGACGACGATCGGGAAGTGCCAGAGGTAGAGCGAGTAGCTGATCGCACCCAGGTAGTCGGTGACCCGGTTCGCCAGGGGCGCCGGTGCGACGGCCCCGGGCACGCCGCCGCCCACGACGACCGCCAGGGTGGCGACCACGGGAAGCGCTGCCCACGGGCCCGGGAACGCGGTCTGCCCGTCGACGACCACGACGCTCGCCAGGATGCCGACGAGACCGAGCCAGCCGAGCGTCGTGCCGATCGCCCGCGGCAACCGCCGGGTCAGCGGAACGGCCAGCGCCGCCAGGGCACCGAGCCCGAGTTCCCAGACCCGGGTCAGCGTCGAGAAGTAGGCTCCCGTCGGGTCGCCCGCCGTGTCGACCACGGCCCAGACGAACGACGCCGCGCAGAGGGCGGTGATCACCGCCGCGAGCACGAGCCGCCGGCCAGGCCCCGTGTCCGCCTCGCGTGAGACGGGTGCGGGCCGCCCGGGACGCCGGAGCCCGGCGCCCAGGACGACGATCACGAGGAGCGGCCAGAACGCGTAGAACTGCTCTTCGACCGAGAGGGACCAGAGGTGCTGGAACGCCGAGACGGGCCCGTCGGCGGTGAAGTAGTCGGTGCCCACGGCGGCGAAGTGCCAGTTGGCCACGAAGGCGAGGGAGTAGAGGGCGTCGACCCCGAGCCCGACCACGCGGCGGTCGGGCAGGAGGACCGTCGCGGCGAGCAGGGTCGCGACGACGACGACGAGCGCCGCCGGCAGGAGGCGTCGGACCCGGCGACGGTAGAAGTCGGCCAGCGAGATGCGGCCCGTCCGGGCGTGCTCACGGAGCAACAACCCGGTGATCAGGAAGCCCGAGATCACGAAGAAGACGTCGACGCCCACGAAGCCGCCGTGCGGCCAGCCCGAGACGTGCTCGAGCACGACCGCGACGACGGCGACGGCGCGCAACCCCTGGACGTCGCGACGGAATCCTGCCGACCCGCCGCCCGTCGAGGAAGCACCGCCCCGACGCGACGACGAGGGAGCGGACGGAGGACGGTGGGGGGTCGAGTCGGACATGCTTCTCTCTCGGGTCGGAATCACGTGACATACAAATATCTCACGTCGCATCCTGAACGACAAGAGCCGACGGTCTCAGCCGTCGCCGCCACGGTCCCCGCGCGTTACGCAGCGTTGCCCCGCGACGCCCACCACCGACGTGCCGCCCGTAGCGTGGGACGCATGGCCACCAGCGACACCATCTCGAACCTGCTCGACGAGCGACGGACCTTCTCCGCGCCTCCTGCGCTCGTCGAGGGGGCCAACGTCACCTCGGCCGAGCACGCCCGCGCGGCCGCCGACCCCGTCGCGTTCTGGGCCGAGGCGTCGCAGCGGCTCGACTGGCACACGCCGTGGACGGTCGCGCACACCTGGAAGCCCGTGACCGAGGGGCCCGACGGGACGCTCACCGTGCCCGAGGCGACCTGGTTCGCCGACGGAACGCTCAACGTCGCCGTCAACTGCGTCGACCGGCACGTCGACGCCGGCCTCGGCGACAAGGTCGCCCTGCACGTCGAGGGCGAGCCCGGCGACCGTCGTGACATCACCTACGCACAACTGCAGCGCGAGGTCGTGAAGGCCGCCAACGGCCTGCGATCGCTCGGCGTCGAGAAGGGCGACCGGGTGGTCGTCTACCTGCCGGTCATCGCCGAGACGATCGTCGTGACGCTCGCCATCGCCCGACTCGGCGCGATCCACTCGCTCGTCTTCGGCGGCTTCTCGGGCGAGGCGTTGAAGTTCCGCGTCGAGGACACACGGGCCAAGCTGCTGATCACGACCGACGGGCAGTTCCGACGAGGGTCCGCGGTGCCGGTCAAGGCGAACGCCGACCACGCCGTCAGCGGCGACAACGAGATCGAGCACGTCCTCGTCGTGCGGCGCACCGGCGAGCAGACGCCCGACGTGCCGTGGACGGACGGCCGCGACCTCTGGTGGCACGACGTCGTCGACGCGCAACCCGACACCGACGAACCCGAGTACTTCGGCGCCGAGACGCCGCTGTTCATCATGTACACGAGCGGCACCACCGGCAAGCCCAAGGGACTCGTGCACACGAGCGGCGGCTACCTGACGCAGGCGAACTGGACCCACTGGGCCGTCTTCGACGCGAAGCCCGACGACGTGCACTGGTGCACGGCCGACCTCGCCTGGGTGACGGCGCACACCTACGAGATCTACGGCCCGCTGTCGAACGGCCTGACGCAGGTGATCTACGAGGGCACGCCCGACACCCCGCACCCCGCCCGCCACCTCGAGATCATCGAGCGCTACGGCGTCACCACCTACTACACGGCGCCGACGCTGGTGCGGACCCTGTCGTCGTGGTTCCCCGAGGGACTGCCCGACACCTACGACTTGTCGTCGCTGCGCCTGCTCGGCACGGTCGGCGAGGCCATCAACCCCGAGGCGTGGGTCTGGTTCCACGAGCAGTTCGGCCGGGGCCGGTGCCCGATCGTCGACACGTGGTGGCAGTCCGAGACGGGGGCCGCCGTCATGGCCCCGCTGCCCGGTGCCGACACCCTCAAGCCCGGCTCGTCGCTGCGGGCGCTGCCCGGGCTCTCGACCGCCGTGGTCGACGACGCCGGCGAGCGCGTGCCGAACGGCAGCGGCGGCTACCTCGTCGTGCAGCGGACCGGACCGGCGCTCGCCCGCACGGTCTGGGGCGACCCCGAGCGATACCGCGACAGCTACTGGGCGACCTACTGGCGGCAGGGCTGGTTCTTCTCGGGCGACGGCGCGAAGTACGACGCGGACGGCGACATCTGGGTGCTCGGCCGGGTCGACGACGTGATCAACGTGTCGGGGCACCGCCTGTCGACCATCGAGATCGAGTCGTCGCTCGTGTCGCACCCGGCCGTCGCCGAGGCCGCCGTCGTCGGCGTGGCCGACGACCGCACCGGCCAGGCGATCGCGGCGTTCGTGGTGCCGTCGACACGGCCGGAAGGAGGCGCGGTGCGGGACGCCGGCGACGTCGCCGAGCCGTCGGTGTGGGCTCCGCTCGCGGGGTCGCTGTCCCCCGTGCTGCGCGCCCACGTGGCCGACCAGATCGGGCCGATCGCCAAGCCCGCGACCGTGTTCGTCGTGCCCGACCTGCCCAAGACGCGCTCGGGCAAGATCATGCGGCGGCTACTGGCCGACATCGTCGACGGCCGCCCGCTCGGCGACACGACGAGCCTGCAGGACGAGACCGTGCCCGGCCGGGTGGCGGCGATCCTCGCGGAGGCGAGCCGCGCCTCCTGAGGTCGGGAATCACCGGCCCACACCGAGGGTTACCGTGGTCGGGGCCCGATGACGCGCCTCGCCTCCCCCGTCCCGTTCCGAGAAGAAAGCGTCGTCATGTCGATCTCCGAGACCACCGCCGCCCCGTCCACCCTCCGCACCGCCGAGACGAGCGTGCCGCTCGTGCCGCTGCTCGACGAGCGCTGGAGCCCCCGCTCGTTCGACCCGACCGCCGAGATCTCGGACCGTCAGCTGGACGCCCTGCTCGAGGCCGCCCGCTGGGCACCGTCGGCCGCGAACACGCAGCCGCGTCGCTTCGTCGTCGGCCGTCGCGGCACGGCCACGTTCGACACGATCGTGAAGGCGCTCATGGGCTTCAACGCCGCCTGGGCGGGCAACGCGTCCGCACTCGTCGTCGCCGTCGCCGAGACCTCGACCGTCGAGGGCGAGGTGCGCCAGTGGGCCGAGTACGACCTCGGCCAGGCCGTCGCCCACCTCACGGTGCAGGCACACGCCGAGGGCTTCCACACGCACCAGATGGCCGGCGTCGAGTGGGACGAGATCGTCGCCGCGTTCGGCCTGACCGACAACCTCAAGCCCGTGACGGTCACGGCCGTCGGCGTCGTCGACGAGGCCGACAAGCTGATCGAGGCCCTCGCCGAGCGCGAGACCGCCCCTCGCGAGCGCCTGCCGCTCAGCGAGCTCGTCCTGCGGCGCGACTAGCAGCTCGGCGAGGCGAGCCCGGGCTGGTGCCTGCCAGCCCGGGCTGGTTGGCTGGGCGCATGTCGATCTCCAGCACGGCCGAGAAGGCCGAACTCCTCCGCTCCCTCCACGTCCCCGGCGACCCGCTGATCGTGACGAACGTCTGGGACAGCATCACCGCGCGCATCGTCGCGGGCGCACCGGGCGTGAAGGCCCTGGCCACCGCCTCCCACTCGATCAGCGAGGCGCACGGCGTCGAGGACGGCGAGGGCCTCGACGTCGACGACATGCTGGCCGCCGCCCGCATCGTGATCCGCTCGGTCGACCTGCCCGTCTCCGTCGACTTCGAGAAGGCGTACGCGACCGACGCCGCCGGCACGCTCGACAACGTCTTCCGCCTGATCGAGGAGGGCGCCGCAGGCCTCAACATCGAGGACAGCATCGGCCAGGCCAAGGCGCCCCTCTACGACATCGACACCCAGGTCTCGAAGATCGCCGCCGCCCGCCGCGCCGGCGACCGCGCCGGGGTGCCCATCGTGATCAACGCCCGGGTCGACGCCCTGGCCGGCGACCCGGATTCGTTCGACGACGCCGTCACCCGCGCCAACGCCTACCTCGACGCCGGCGCCGACTGCGCCTTCGTCCTCGGCCTGGGCACCGAAGACCTCGTGAAGGCCGCCCTCGACCGGATCGACGGCAAGGTCAGCGTCATCTCGAACCCGTCGTCCGTGCCGCTCGCCCGCCTGGCCGAGCTCGGCGTCTCGCGCGTCAGCTTCGGGCCCACCACGATGGGCCTGACGCTCTCGCACCTGCGCGACGCCGCCACCACCCTCACCGCGCGGGGCGACTACCCCGCCGAGCTCGGCTTCTCGTTCTGACCGACGGCCGGTGCGGGCGGGGCTCGCCCACCGGCTGACGAACGACGCGACCCGCGCCTCCCGAGCTCGTGAGAGCCGAGGAGGCGCGGGTCGCGTCGTCAAGGGACGTCACCTAGTCGTCGCGGTCGCCTTTCGAACGATCGCCCTTCGAGTGCCCGTCCCCGGCGCGCTCGTCTTTCTTCCGGTCGGACTCGGACGCCTCGGAGCCGCCCTCGCCGTCCGGCTCGGGCACCTCGTCGCCGTTCCGCTCGATGGTCGCGGCGGCGGCCTGACGCAGTCGCATGCCGGCGAGCTCGTCCTTGGCGAGGGCCGCGGCCTTCTTCTCGCTCTGGGCCGTGTCACGGGGTGGCAGCAGGATGTCGCGCTCGGCCCGGAGGCCGGCCTGCAACTCGCGACCACGTTCGAGCTCGGCGTCGAACTCGGCCCCGAAGAGCAGGGCGTTGTTCGTGATCCAGAGCCACAGCAGGAACACGATGACCGCACCGAGCGAGCCGTACGTCTTGTTGTAGTTCGAGAAGTTCGCGATGTAGAACGCGAACCCCACGGACGCGACCAACCAGATGACCAGGGCCACGAGCGACCCGAGGCTCATCCACTTGAACTTGGGCTGCTTGACGTTCGGGGCCCAGTAGTAGAGCACCGCCACGATCACGACGGCGATGATCGCGAGGATCGGCAGCTTCGCGATGTCCCAGACGAACACCGCGGTGCTGCCCAGTCCGACGAGGTCGCCGACCGTCTCGGCCACGGGACCGCTGATCACCAGGATGAGGGCGGCGACCACGATGAGCACCACCGTGAACGCCGTGACGCCGAGCATGGTCGGGCGGAGCTTCCAGATCGGACGCCCCTCGTCGATGCCGTAGACGCGGTTCATGGCCCGCCCGAAGGCGCCCACATAGCCGGAGGCCGACCAGAGGGCACCGAGCACACCGACGATCAGGGCGACACCGGCGGCCGACGACTCGGTCAGCTGCTCGACGGGACCCCGCAGGAGAGCAGCGACGTCCTCCGACCCGAACTGTGAGACCAGGTCGAGCAGCGTTTTGGCCGTCGAGTCCGCCTGCCCCACGACGCCGAGCAGCGACACGATCGCCAGCAGCGCCGGGAAGATCGCCAGAACCGCGTAGTACGTGAGTGCGGCGGCGAGGTCGGTGCACTGGTCACGGGTGAACTCGCGCAGGGTCTTGCCCAGCACGTACCCCCAGGAGGGCTTGGAGACGTCCGACAGGTCTTGCGGCTTGCGCGAGTCGTCGGCGTCGGGTGACTGCTGCTCGCGCTCGGTGCTCTTCTGCGCCATCGGTCAGCGCCTGATCGTCTTGACGATGCCGGCGACGAGCGCGACGACGCCGACGGTGCCGGCCGCTGCGGCCGCCACGACGGGCTTCGGGTCGCGGTCGAGGCGCCGTGAGACGCTCGCCTTCAGCCGACGGGCGTGGGCAGGGACGCTCAGCTTGTCCTCGATGGCGTCGAGCGTCGCCGCGAACTCTTCACGGGTACGGGCGAGGTCGAGCTCGATCTCGGGGATGCTCGCGCCGGCGCGTGGCCCGGCCGCGTTCTCGGCGTCCTTGTCGGGAGACGTGCTGCCGTGGGCGTCGTCGCGCTCTTCGGCCGCACGCGCCTCGGCGAGCTCGGCACGGGGGTCGGGCTGGTCGCCCTTCCCGTGCTTCGACCCGCCGTGCTTCTCGTGGTCTCCTGCGTCAGTGCTTCTCGGAGTCATAGCTGCCCTGCCCCTTCAACGCGCTGACGTCGGCCTTCACGCTGGCGACGGCCTTCTCGGGGGTCGGCGGCACGCCCTTCTTGAGGGCCTTGATGCCGAGCAGGGCCAGGACGGCCGTGATCACGAGCAGGACGGCGGCGACGATGAGCGCCGCGAGCCAGGGGGCGACGACCGTCGCCAGCCCCAGGACGCCGGCCGTGATGAGCACGGCGAGCAGGAAGAAGCCGAACAGTGCGGCTCCGACCAACAAGCCGACACCCACCCCGGCCTCTTTGGCCTTCGTGGCGAGCTCGGTCTTGGCCAGCGCGATCTCGCCGCGGATGAGGCGCGAGATCAACTCGGGCAGGCTGCCGATCAACGAGCCGAGCGAACGTTTGGTGCTCTGTTCGGGTGCCTTCAGGTCACTCACCGACCGTCACCCCCGGCAGCTTGTCGTCGTCGGGGCTGGTGCCCGAGGTCTGCTTCTTGACGTCGTCGGCCTTCTCGTCCACCTTGTCGGCGGCCTTGTGGGCTGCCTCGGTGGCCTTGGCGGCGACCTTGTCGGTGGCGCCCGAGCCCTTGCCCGAGACGGACTTGGCCTTGGAGCCGACCGCGTGGGCGGCGTCGTTCGCGACGTCCTGCGCCTTCTTGGCGACGACCGGAGCGTTCTCCTTCACGAAGCCCTCGGCCTGCTGGACGCCCTTCTGGACGGTCGGGTTCTCCCACAGGCTCTCGGCCTGGTCCTTGATCTTGACGTACGCGCCGCGACCCGCGCGGGCTCCGAGGACGTATCCGACGGCCGCTCCTGCGACGAAGAGGATCTTGCCTTTCATGAGTGCTCCTTGGCTCGTGGTGGCAGGTAGGCCTTCCACGCTGGCACGACCCGGCGTGGACGGCTCAGATTGACCGGGCGACCGGGGACGACGCCGCCCGGCGCCGGCCTGGGGACGAGCCGCCCCCGACACCGCGGTCAGGAGGCGCGGGCCGCCACGAGCGGGACGCCCACCTCGAGCGCGTCGCTGCGCACCGTGGCGACCGCCAGTCGCACGAGGCGCACCGCGCACCAGCAGAACAGCACCACGAGAAGGCCGTTGCGGGCACCCAGGACGAGCACGGCGACCGGGTTGAGCTCGATCAGCGGCCGGTAGAGGATCGGGAACACGAGCGTCGTGAGCCCCGAGGCCCAGGCGGTCAACACGGCGGGCGTCCGGAACGCCTCGGGACGCGAGGCGTAGCCCACGGCCACGATCGGCACGATCCAGAGCAGGTACTGCGGCGACCCCACCTTGTTGAAGACCACGAACGCGAGCGTGAGGGTGAGGGCGCCGAGCAGCACGGTGCCGAACTCGTCGCCGCGATCGCGAGCCGGGACGACGGCCGCGGTGGGCGCCGAGCCCGCCGCCCCGCGCCTCCCGGGCTCGGCCCACCGGGGCAGCCCGAAGGTCGCCACGGCCAGCACGCCGGCCAGCAGCACGAGGACGGCGAGCATGACCTGCGTGCTGTCGTTGATCATCCAGGTGTCGCCCGGGCCCATGACCTCGCGCGTCGCGAGGGCGACGTTCTGGTAGACCGAGGCGCCGGGGACGCGCAGCATGGCCATCCAGAGCCAGGGCGTCGAGAGGGTCGCCTCGAGCTGCATCGCCCGTCCCGACTGCATCGTCACGAAGCTCGTGATGTCGTCGGCCCCGCGGCCGAGCAACACG
Source organism: Frigoribacterium sp. ME-P-080 (assembly GCF_030209595.1). Classification (NCBI taxonomy): domain Bacteria; kingdom Bacillati; phylum Actinomycetota; class Actinomycetes; order Micrococcales; family Microbacteriaceae; genus Frigoribacterium; species Frigoribacterium sp. ME-P-080. The sequence goes on along the minus strand of NZ_JARVRR010000009.1, from coordinate 138,929 downwards.
CACGACACGACGACCATGGTGACGAGCACGCCCCCGCGCAGCACGACCGCCCGGTGACGCGACCCGACGACGACCGCCGCGATGACGGCGGCGGGCCAGACCTTGATCCAGGTCGCCGCGGCGAGCAGCAGCCCGGCCACCCGCGGACGCGTGGACAGCAGCATGAGGGCGGCGACGACCAGCGGCGCGCTGAACCCCTCGAGCCGGAGGAAGGCCACGGGGCTGAGCACGAGCGTCACGAGCAGCCACCACCAGGCTGCCCGGTTGTCGACCGTGCGACGACCGCGGTCGGTCAGCAGCCAGAGCGCGACGGCGTTGAGGGCGGTCAGCAGGGCCAGCCAGACGAACTGGTAGTGCTGTTCGCCGAAGACGTTCGGCAACACGATCGGGACGATCGCCCCGGCCGGGTAGACCCACGAGAAGTCGAGGACCGGCCAGACGCCCTCGCTCAGGGCCCCCGTCGCCCACAGGCGGTAGAGCGGCAGGTCGCCGCTGACCCCGCCGCCGATCATCAGCGGCGTCAGCGCCAGGAACACGGCGGCGTGCACGGCGACGAAGCCGTAGAGCAGCCCGCGCGGATGCGCCTGCACGCGCGACCAGGTCCGGCGGAGGCGCGTGGGGAGGGGCGCAGGCGCGACGGCGCTCGAGGTGGTCACGCCTCGAATGTACGGCCGCGTCCTTGCCGTTGTCTTTCCGGCAGGTGAATCCATCGGAAGATCACTCTCGAGACGGAGGTCCGACCGGTGTACGGTGCCGACCATGGACCGACGACGTTCCGCAGACGCAGGCGAGGTCACCCCGCCGACCGACGACACGCACGCACCCGACGAGCTCGGAAGCGTCGACGACGACCTGGCCGTCGACCGGGGGCGCCCGATCGGCTTCTGGTTGAGGCTCGTCGACGGGCTGATCGACCGGCGCTTCGAGGAGGTCCTCGACGAACACGGGGTCACCCGCCGGCAGTGGCAGCTGCTCAACCTGCTGGAGCGCGGCCCAACGACCCGCGCAGCACTCGACGGAGCCGTCGCGCCCTTCCTCGACCCGGCCACGGGCGAGTCCAGCTCGGACCACCTCGCCGAGCTGGTCGAGAGCGGCTGGGTGAGCCTCGCGACCGACGGGGTCGGTGACGATCGCTACGCCCTCACCGAGCGCGGGAGCCTCGCGCACCGCAAGCTCGTCGACGTGGTCGAGGGCATCCGCGACGAGACGGTCCGGGGGGCCGAGCCGGGAGCCCACGCGACCACGGTGCGCTTCCTGCGCAGGGCTGCACTCAACCTCGGCTGGCGCCCCTGAGCGCCCGGCCTGCCCGCGGGCCGAGGGCCGAGGGCCGAGGGGCTAGGGGCTAGGGGCTAGGGGCGAGGGCCGACGACCGCAGGAGGCGCGGCGTCAGCCCCGCAGGAACACCCACCAGATCATGAGCATCGTCACGACGAACCCGCTCACGAAGTTGAGCGCCAGGAAGCGTCGCCACCCGCGGTTGACCTCTTCGGCCCGGTCGTCGGTCACGTTCCACCAGGGGGCGCAGCTGATCGCGTAGGGCAGGGTGAGCAGGGCCGCCAGCGGGCCGGGCCACTCGGTGAAGGTCAGCAGCACGCCGGCCAGCAGGTAGGCCACCACCGAGAGGCGGACGGTCGCCCGGGCGCCGATCTCGGTCGCGATCGACGAGATGCCGCCCTCGCGGTCGGCGAGAACGTCCTGCACGGCTCCGAACGCGTGGCTCGCGACGCCCCAGAGGAAGAACGCGCCGAGCAACGCCCACAGCTGGGGCGTGAACGTCGCCCCGGCCAGCACGAGACCGTAGACGGCCGGGCTGACGAAGTGCGTGCTCGAGGTGACCGAGTCGACGAAGGGGCGCTCCTTGAAGCGCAGGCCGGGAGCCGAGTAGGCGATCACGGCGAAGACGCTGACGGCGAGCACGAGCCAGCTGAGCGGGTCGCCGATCGCCACGAGGAACACCAGGAAGGGGACGTTCGTGACCACTGCGGCGCGCAACGTCGTGCGGTGCAGGCTGCGGTCGAGCAGTGCACCCTCGACGCCGCCCTTGCGCGGGTTGTGCAGGTCGCTCTCGTAGTCGAAGACGTCGTTGATGCCGTACATCGCGAGGTTGTAGGGGATCAGGAAGTACAGGGCGCCGACGATCAGCACGAGCCAGTTCACCGGGCCGAGGGCGTTCTCGTCCGCGAAGAAGAGGACGGCCTCCGTGCCGGTCGGCGTCACGTCGACCTGGGACAACGGCTGGTACGACCCCAGGTAGCCGGTCGTCACCGGTGCGAGCAACGAGGTCAGCACGTAGGCCGCGGCGAACGGGAACGCCGTGTTGATCCAGCTCAGGGGCCGGGACGAGACGAACAGGGCCTTGATCGTGTTCACGAGCGCGCCTCCTCGACGGTCGTCGACCCGCCGGCCGCCGGCGCCGCGGGGGTGCGGGGCGTCTTCGGGCCGCCGAGCAGCACCCACACCGACGGCAGCAGGACGAGGGCCGCGACCGCGTAGGCGAAGTCCTCGAGCGGGGCGATGCCGACGAAGACCCCGCTGATCCGGGCGGCGTCGTAGCCGACCAGCCCGATCCCGATCATGACGTTGTCGAACACGGCGGTCATCACGAGCAGCACGCCTGTCGCCAGGCCCGCCCCCAGCAGCTGCTCGCGCCGCCGCCGCGACCTCTCGGCCGGGGACGAGGAGGCGCGCGCGGCCCGGCCACGCACGCCTGCGGTCACCAGCGCCAGCACCCCGAGCACCGCGACGATCGACAGGAACACCGCGTTGACGGCCCAGTAGGTCACGACGCCACGCCGTCCACCGATCGACCGGCCTGCGTGGAGCTCGCGTCACGTCGGTCGAGCACGACCGCCGCAGCCATCCGGGCCGCGGCCAGCAGGTTCATCGTCAGGTAGCAGAGCAGCGTCAGGAAGAAGACCTCTTCGAGCGGCAGCTCGGTCGCCACCAGCACGCCGGTCATGAACGAGGTCTCGCCGCGGAAGAAGATGCCGAGGTCGATGCCGACGACGTCCCAGACCAGGAAGAACACGACGCCGACCAGCAGCGTCACCGCCGCCCGGGGCACGTCGCGCCAGAAGAACAGGCGGAACCTGCGGTCGAGCATCACCATGCCGAACAACGAGACGAGCAACGCCGCGAGGTAGACGAACCCCATCAGCCGACGGCGGGCTCGGGGAGCGGCTCGGTGCTGGTGTCGCCGCGCAGGTTCTTGAGCAGCACCTCGGCGCTGATCAGGCACATCGGCAGGCCGATGCCCGGACGGACCGACCCGCCGGCGTAGAACAGCGAGTCGACGTGCGTCGAGACGTTGCCGGTGCGGAACAGGGCGCTCTGGGCGAGCGTGTGCGCGGGGCCGAGCATGCTGCCGCTCCAGGCGTTGACGTCGTCGACGAAGTCGCGCGGACCACGGGTGCGCCGCACCACGATCCGCTCGGCGAGGTCGGGCACGTGCGCCCACTCGGCGATCTGGGCGATGACGCCGTCCGCGAGACGCTCGATCATCGGATCGCCGTCACCGTCGACGTCGCCCGAACCGAGGGCCGGGTCGGCGGGCAGCGGCACCAGGACGAAGAGGTTCGTGTGCCCGGCGGGCGCGGTCGAGGGGTCGACGGTGCTCGGCTTGCAGACGTACAGCGACGGCGGGTCGGGGATGCGCTTGTCGGCGCCGAAGATGCGCTCGAAGTTCTCGTGCCAGTCGCGGGCGAAGAGCAGCGTGTGGTGCTCGAGCTCGGGGATCTCGCCCTCGACGCCCAGGTAGAGCAGCAGGGCGCTCGGCCCGGGGTTCTTCTTCGCCCAGTACGACGAGTCGTAGGTGCGCAGCTCGTGGGGCAGGAGCTGCGTCTCGGTGTGGTGCAGATCGGCCGCGCTCACGACGAGGTCGGCGTCGACGCGGTGCGTCGCTCCCTCGGCGTCGGTCCAGTCGACCCCGGTCGCCTCGGCGGTCGCCTTCGAACCGCGCGGCAGCGCTGCGCCCTCGGCCCCGAGGGGCTGCGTCACGATCCGGGTCACGGTCGCGCCGGTCACGACGGTCACCCCGGCCTCGACGGCCACGTCGCGGATCGCCTCGATCACCGAGATGAGGCCGCCCTGCGGGTACAGCACGCCGTCGTCGAGGTCGAGCGTGCTCATGAGGTGGTACATGCTCGGCGTGTCGAACGGCGACGAGCCGAGGAAGACCGCGGGGTACCCCAGGATCTGACGGAGGCGCGGGTCGGTCACCGTGCGGGACGCGTACGAGTCGAGGCTCGTCAGCAGCAGCCGGGCCAGCTTCGGCAGGCGGACCAGCACGTCTCCGCGCAGCAGGGGCGTGAGGCTGCCGAAGCTCGTGTAGAGGAACCGCCGTTTGGCGATCTCGTAGGTGTCGCGGGCGGACCGGAGGTACCGGCGCATGCGCTCACCGCTGCCCGGTTCGACGCGCTCGAACAGCTCGACGTTCTCTTCCAGGCCGCGCGGGACGTCGATCGGCGCACTCGCCGCGGGGTCGTCGGGCGTGGGCTCGAACAGCACGCGGTAGCCCGGGTCGAGTTCGACGAGGTCGAGGCGCTCGGCGGCCGACGTGCCCATCAGGCGGAAGAAGTGGTCGAAGACCTCGGGCATGAGGTACCAGCTCGGGCCGAGGTCGAAGCAGAAGCCCTCGTGGCTCCACGACCCGGCACGGCCACCGACCTCGTCGTTCTTCTCGAGCAGGGTGACCTCGTGGCCCTCGCGGGCGAGCAGCGCAGCCGAGGCCAGGCCGCTGATGCCGCCGCCGATCACGACGACGCGGCGGCCGTGGCGGGTGACGCTCAGGCCGTGCGACTCGTCGGACGCCCCGGTGCCCGCACCCGTCGCCCCGCGGTCGACCGTGTCGCGGCTCATGCGCGGGCCTCGGGCAGCCGGGTGACGCGACCGGCGGCGGCGCCCGCGGCGATGCGCACCTTGACCGGGTTCGGAACGCGCACGCGCGCCCGGACCAGCGAGGAGGCGGGGGTCGCCTCGAGACGCCGGTTCAGCTCGGCGAACAGGCCGTGGGCCAGTGCCACCGCCCGACGCGAGGACGTCGGCAGCACGGGGATGATCTCGCCGCTCACGCGGAGGTCGTCGTCGATGTCTCGCACCAGTCTCGTCTTGGTCTGCTCGTCGAACGTGGTCACGTCGACTCCGGGGAAGTAGCTGCGGCCGAGCTGCTCGAAGTCGGCCGCGAGGTCACGCAGGAAGTTGACCTTCTGGAAGGCCGCACCGAGGCGCCGGGCGCCCTCTTCGAGTTCGGCGACCGTGCTCGGGGGGAAGGGGTGCCCGTGGAGGAACGCCTTGAGGCACATCAGGCCGACGACCTCGGCCGACCCGTACACGTAGGCGTCGAACGAGGCCTGGTCGTGCTCGCGGGCACTGAGGTCGGCCCGCATCGACGCGAAGAACGGTGCGGTGAGCTCGGCACCGAACCCGGTGGCGCGGGCGGTGCGGGCGAAGGCGTGCACGACCAGGTTGGGGCTGAAGCCCTCGACCAGGGCCCGCTCGGTCTCGGCCTCGAAGCCGTCGAGCAACCGGCCCGCCGCGTCGGTGCCCAGACCGGCCTCGGTCGCGGGGCCGTCGACGATCTCGTCCGCCACGCGCACGAGCGCGTACACGTTCTCGACGTGCTGCCGCACCTCGCCGCCCAGCAAGCGCGAGGCCAGTCCGAACGACGTCGAGTAGCGGCGGATCACGCCTCCCGCGGTCGCGTCGGCCACGGAGTCGTACAACGACAAGCCCGTCATCGCACCCTCTCGAGGACGTCCTGGACGACCGGCGTCAACGCCTCGCGCAACGACTCGGGCACCTCGGCCCGGTCGAGCACGTCGAGCGCACGGCGGGCGTGCTGCTCGACGAGTCCCTCGGCGAAGGAGCGGGCGCCGCAGACCTCGAGGCGACCCCGGACGTGCTCGGCCTCGGCCTCGCTGAGGTCGGCCTTGCCGATGAACGGCTGGATCGTGAACCACTCGTCGGTCGTCGCGGCGTGGGCGACGAGCACCGTGCGCTTGCCCTCGCGGAGGTCGCCGCGGGTGGTCTTGCCGGTGGCCTCTTCGGTGCCGAAGACCCCGAGCAGATCGTCGACCACCTGGTACGCGACCCCGACCTCGCGGCCGAAGTCGCCGACCGCCGTGACGACGGCCTCGCCCGCGCCCGCCAGCACGGCACCCGCCTGCAGCGGTGCCTCGAACGAGTAGACGGCCGTCTTGGCGCGCTCCATGTCGAGGATCTCGTCGACGGTCGGCAGTTCGGCGGCCAGGGAGAACTCGACGTCGACCATCTCTCCGCCCGCGCTGACGAAGATCGCCTCGTCGAGCAGGTCGAGCAAGCGCGTGCGGACGTGGTCCTGGCAGCCGATGCCGAGCAGCATGCGACTGGCCCCGGTCAGGGCGAGGTCGCCGGCGATGACGGCGGCCGACATGCCCCGGTGTTCGGCCGCGGGGGTCGGGATGCCCGCCGTCGTCGCGGTGTCGCGGTAGCTGCCCGAGACGTTGGGGATGCCGCGTCGCGAGAAGTCGCGGTCGATGACGTCGTCGTGGACGATCAGGGCCGTGTGCAGCAGCTCGAAGGCCGCGCCGACCCGGGCCACGGCCTCGTCGTCGGTGCCCCCGAGGGCGTCGTAGGCCGTGAAGACCATGCGGGGCCGGAAGCGCTTGCCCCCGGCGCTGTTGCGCTCGAGCACCGACCAGAGATCGACGTAACGCCAGCCCACGGACTCGGCGCGGCGCTTGGCCAACGCGAAGAAGTCGTCGAGGACGGCGTCGACACGATCGTGTCTCGCCCGCGTGCCTGCGTGCAGGTGATCACCGTCCACCAGGGCAGACTACCTCTCATGACCCGTGAGATCTCGACGCATCCCCAGCCGACGTCCGGTGACCGCCCGGGCGCGCACGACGAGCTCGTGGTGCTCCTCGACGACGAGGGCACGCCCATCGGCACGACCGCGAAGGCGACCGTGCACACCGCCACGACGCCATTGCACCTGGCGTTCAGCTGTCACGTCACCGACGACCTCGGCCGCGTCCTGGTCACCCGTCGAGCCCTGTCGAAGAAGACCTGGCCCGGCGTCTGGACCAACTCGTTCTGCGGCCACCCCGCCCCCGGCGAGACGCCCGCCGAGGCGTTGATGCGGCGCGCCCACCAAGAGCTCGGCATGGAGGTCCGCGACGTCGAGGTGATCCTGCCCGAGTTCCGGTACCTCGCCACGGACGCCTCGGGCGTGGTCGAGAACGAGATCTGCCCGGTCTTCACGGCCCGCGCCGTCGGCCTGCCCGATCCCTCGCCCGACGAGGTCGCCGAGTGGGCGTGGGTCGAGCCCGGAGAGCTGCGCGACGCGGTCGCGGCGGCACCCTTCGCCTTCTCGCCCTGGTTGGGCTGGCAGCTGGCCGCCTGGCCCACCTGAGCGGGGCGCAGGACGAAGGCTCCTCCGGGGACGACGAAGGCGCGAGCCGGATCGCCTGACCCGGCCCGCGCCTCCTGCGGTCCTGTTGTTCGACGCCGCCTAGCGCGGACGCATCGCGTACGCCGCGGGGCAGTCGAACGGGTCGCGGGCCGAGAGGCCGACGCGGTTGAGGTACCGGATGACGATCGCGTACGACTTGCCGATCGTCGTCTCGGTGTAGGGGATGCCGTGCTCGGCGCAGTGCGCCTTCACCAGGGCGCTGGCCGCGCGCAGGTTCGGACGCGCCATGCTCGGGAAGAGGTGGTGCTCGATCTGGTAGTTCAGCCCGCCCATGAAGGCGGTCGAGTGCCGACCCGTGATGTTGCGCGAGGTGAGCACCTGCTTGCTCAGGAAGTCGACCTTCGCACCCTCGGGGATGATCGGCATGCCCTTGTGGTTCGGGGCGAAGGACGACCCCATGTAGAGGCCGAAGACGGCCATCTGCACGCCGATGAAGGCGAAGGCCATGCCGAGCGGCAGGAACCAGAAGACGACGCCGAAGTAGGCGACGAGGCGCACGGCGATGAGCGTGATCTCGAGCGCGCGGCCCTCGACCTTGTCACGGCCGAGCAGCGTGCGGAACGAGGTCACGTGCAGGTTGACGCCCTCGCCGAGCAGCAGGGGGAAGAAGAAGTAGCCCTGACGGCGGGTGATGAAGCCGAGCACGCCGCGCTGCTTCGCCGCGTCCTCTTCGAGGAACGAGATCGTGTCGAACGCGATGTCGGGGTCTTTGCCCTTGGTGTTCGGGTTGGCGTGGTGGCGGCTGTGCTTGGTCATCCACCACGCGTAGCTGATGCCCACGACGCCGGCCGCGAGGACGCGACCGACCTTGTCGTTGCGCGTGCCCGACTCGAACACCTGGCGGTGCGCGGCCTCGTGCGTGAGGAACGCGAACTGCGTGAGGATGACGCCGAGGGCCGCGGCGATCAACAGCTGGAACCAGCTCGAGCCCAACAGGACGAACCCGGTGGCCGCGCCGCCGAGGCACGCGACGAGGACGACGAAGACCGTCACGTAGAAGCCGGTGCGGCGTTGCAGCAGGCCCGCCTCGCGCACGGACTTGAGCAGGCTCGAGTACGTGCTGGTCGGCTTGCCGACCTGTCCGGCGACGGTGGGGCGGAACCCGGCGGGTGCCGCACCTGCCGGTGCGTGGACGATGCGCGGGTACGCGGTTCGGGGGGTCGTGGGGACGGTGGCGGTCATCGGGCTCCCGCGGCTGGTCGACTTCTCAGCCGGGTGGATGGGCCGGAGGCGGCCCGAAGATGGTGCGAACGTAACGGCGTGGGCTGGGAAGGTGTCGGGAGGTCGCCGTGCAGGAGGGTTGCGGCTTCTCGTATTTCACACGTAACCTATCGTCGATGACAGCGAGTTTCGTCGAGCGGCTCCGCGGGGTGGTGCACGACCTCGAGCAGGCGCCCTACAGAACGGGCGAACGCGACGCCCATCAGGGCCACGGCCTGCGGGACTCCGCCCTCGGGGCGGCGGCGTCGGACGCACCGGCGCACGAGATCGAGATCTCCGGGCTCGAGGTCCTCGTCGGGCTCTGGCCCGACGCGAAGGACGGCCACGGTTCATGGCTCGGAGGCGGCACCGTGGTGGGCATCGGGCCACGGCCCGCCACGGTCGTGGCGGGCTACGCCGACCTGCTCTTCGTGAGCACCGAGGGCGCCCGACGCACCTACTACCGACTGCTCACCGCCGACCACCCCGACCCCGACGTCGCGACGGTGCGCCTCCTCGAGTGCGTGAAGGAGGTCCGGCCCGGCTGGCGGTCCACGTGGGCCGACACGACCACCGCCTACACCCGGGTCAGCCGGTTGCCGACCGGCGTGCGGATCGCGGTGGGGCTGGACACGGCCGAGGGGCTGGCCTCCACCCGACGTTCGCTGGACGGTGTGCTCGCGGGGTTGTCGCTCGAGGCCGAGGGGGTGCTGCGGGTGACGCCTGCCCACATGGCACGTCAGCTCGGGACGCTCAGGGGCCGCGGCTGGCCGTTGACGCTCGGCACCGTCCGCCGCTTGGCGTTCAGGAGCGCGCGGTAAACTCGGCGGGTCCCCCACCCGTGAAAGAGGTCTCGTGACGCCTGCGCACCACGACTCCGGCGCGACCGCCCCCGTGGCGTCGCCCGACCCCTCGGGCAGGGGCGTCGACCCGTCGCTCTCCGCGTACTGGCCCGTCCCCGTGCTGCGTGCCGTCCCGGCCCTCGCGGCCGCGGCGGCCATCACCTTCAACCCCGACCACTCGCCCCAGGTCGGCCTGCTGACCTTCGGGGCGGCGGCGGTCGCCGGCGGTGTCGTGCTCGCCGTCGGATCGGCCCTGCGCCTCCACGACCGCTCGAGCCGCACCATCGCCGTCCTGCAGGGCGTCGTCGGTGCCGTGATCGGCGCCCTCTGCCTCGTCTTCTCGCACGGCCAACTGCCCGTGCTGGTCGCCTTCGTCACGGCCTGGGCCGTGCTGACCGGCGGCCTCGAACTGCTCACCGGCCTGCGACGTCGTCGTCGCTCGCCGCTCGCCCGTGACTGGACGACCGTCGGCGTGCTCACCCTGGTGCTGGCCCTGGTTTTCCTGGTCGTCCCGCCGGACTACAGCCAGCAGCTCGGCGGCATCGAGCAGATCGAGGGCGAACTGACCTCCTCGACCGTGCTCGTCGGCATCCTGGGCGCCTACGGCGCCCTGGTCGGCGTGTTCCTCGTGATCGCCGGCCTCTCGCTCAAGTGGCAGACCGGGCACCCGGCCCCTGCCGACACCCCTGACGACAAGGGACGAACGTCATGACCCACCCCACCTGGCGCGACCGGTTCCGCCCCGCCGAGTTCCTCGGACTGTCGGGCGTCTTCGCCGCCTTCGTCGGCCTCGTCGTCCTCATGACGACGCGCGACCTCCAGCTGGCGCTGATCTTCCTCTGCATCGGCTTCATCGTCGCGCTCGTCACCATCGCCATGCTCGCGCTCGCGGCCAAGCCCAACGACGACGAGCGACACGAGATCGACGACGCCGACAAGCCGCGGGGCCACTGACGCTGGTCGACCGCCGCGGCCTCCCGGCCTCTCGGTCGCTGCCCGTCGGCCGCCGCTCCGTCGCTGCCCGTCGGCCGCTGCTCCGTCGCTGCCCGTCGGCCGCTGATCCGTCGCGCGGCGCCCTCGGGCGCGCGGGCCGTCCTGACGGGCCGACCCGCGCCTCCTGGGGTCAGGCCAGGCGGTCGACGAGCTGCGCCGCGATGCCCGTGTAGGTCGCCGGGGTCAGGGCCACGAGGCGCTGCTTGGCCTCGTCGGACACGTCCAGGCCCTCGACGAACGCGACCAGTTCGGCCTGGCCGACGCGCTTGCCGCGGGTCAGCTCCTTGAGCATGGCGTAGGGGTCGTCGATCGAGGATCGTCCGGCGACGACCTCGGCGCGGATGACGGTCTGGATGGCCTCGGCGAGGACCTCCCAGTTGGAGTCGAGGTCGGACTCGAGGGTCACGGTGCCGACGGCGATCTCGCCGAGGCCGCGACGCAGGTTGTCGAGCGCGAGCATCGAGTGGCCGAACGCGACCCCGATGTTGCGCTGCGCCGACGAGTCGGTGAGGTCGCGCTGCTGGCGGCTGGTGACCAGGGTCGAGGCCAGCGAGTCGAAGAGCGCCGACGAGATCTCGAGGTTGGCCTCGGCGTTCTCGAAGCGGATCGGGTTGATCTTGTGGGGCATGGTCGACGAGCCGGTCGCCCCCGCCTGCGGGATCTGCGTGAAGTAGCCCATCGAGATATACGACCACACGTCGGTGGCGAGGTTGTGCAGCACCCGGTTGGCGTGGGCGACGCGCGAGTAGAGCTCGGCCTGCCAGTCGTGCGACTCGATCTGCGTCGTCAGCGGGTTGAAGGTCAGCCCCAGGGCGTCCTCGACGAAGGAGCGGGCCGTCTCGGGCCAGTCCAGCCCGGGGTCGGCGACGACGTGGGCCGAGAACGTGCCGGTCGCTCCGCTGAACTTGCCGAGGAACTCGGTGCCGACGATCTGCGAGCGCAGACGCTGCAGGCGGTGCGCGAACACGGCGAACTCCTTCCCGACCGTGGTCGGCGTCGCCGGCTGCCCGTGGGTGTGCGCGAGCATCGGCACGTCGCGGGCGTCGGTGGCCCAGGTGGTGAGGGCGGCGAGCACGGCGTCGAAGGCCGGGAGCCAGACGTCGAACAGGGCCCCCTTGACGGTGACCGCGTACGACAGGTTGTTGATGTCCTCACTGGTGCAGGCGAAGTGGGTGAGTTCGGCGATCCCGTCCAGCCCGAGCTCGGCCAGCCGTGCCCGCACGAAGTACTCGACGGCCTTGACGTCGTGACGGGTCGTCGCCTCGAGGCCGGCGAGTTCGTCGATCGCCGCCTGGCCGAAGTCGGTGACGACGGCCCGCAGCGCCCGCTTCTGCTCGTCGTCGAGCGGCGTCGAGCCGAACGCACGGCGGTCGGTCTGGGCGATCAGCCATTCGACCTCGACGTGCACGCGGGCCCGGTTCAGCCCCGCCTCGCTGAGGTGGTCCCCCAACGTGCCGACCGACGAGCGGTAGCGGCCGTCGAGCGGGCTGAGGGGCTGAGGAGGCAACGTCATGACTGTCCCTTGCGGAGTGCGGGTTCGATCTGGCGGAAGAGGGCCGAGCAGGCGCGCTCGACCATGTCGAGCACCTCGTCGAAGAGTGCTGCGTCGGAGTAGTACGGGTCGGGGACGTCGAGACCGCCACCCGCCGGCGCCGCGTCGGGAGCGAAGGTGAGCAGCAGCTGCACCTTCGAGCGGTCGGCGTCGTCGCCTGCCCAGGCCCGGAGGATGCGTTCTTGGCCGCGATCGAACGCCACCACGAGGTCGTAGCGTGCGAAGTCGTCGGCCTCGAACTGCTTCGCCCGGTGCCGGGAACCATCGTAGCCGCGGCGCTCCAGGGCCTCGACGGTGCGGGGATCGGCCCCCTCGCCGACGTGCCAGTCGCCGGTGCCCGCGCTCGTGACCTCGACCCGGTCGCCGAGGCCCGCGTCGTCGGCGAGCGAGCGCAGCACGGTCTCGGCCATGGGCGAGCGACAGATGTTGCCCGTGCAGACGAAGCAGATGCGGAACCGGTTCACCGCTTCCGGTCACCCCGCCCGACCACGGGGCGGACGACGACGCCGATGGCCCAGGCGAAGACCGCGAGCACGACGGCACCGATCACGCCCCACCAGAAACCGTCGATCGTCAACCCGAAGCCGAAGAGATCCGAGATCCACGCCACGATCAGCAGCAGCAGCCCGTTCACGATCAACGCGATCAGGCCGAGCGTCAGGATGTAGAGGGGGAAGGCCACCACCCGGATCGCCGTGCCGACCACGCCGTTGACGATGCCGAAGACCAGGGCGAGCAGCAGGAAGGTCACGATCGTCTCGAGGGTGCCCCCTGCTCCGTAGGGCGTCACCGTCACCCCCGACACGAGCAGCGTGGTGAGCCACAGGGCCACCGCGTTGATGAGCAGCCTCACGACGAATCGGGTCATCCCCCCATCATGCCGACCTCTCCTCCACGGGCGGTAGTGCCCGACCGGATCCCCCGAGGAGGCGCGGTGCCCTGCCGCGACGCGGCCCCCGCCCCATAGGCTGGCCGCGTGACCACTCCCGTCCGACTCCGTCCCGAGATCGCCGCCCTCCCGCCCTACCGCCAGGGCAAGCAGGCGTCCCCCGACGCCTTCAAACTGTCGTCGAACGAGAACCCGTTCGAGCCCCTCCCCTCGGTCGTCGAGGCCGTCCGTGGCGCCGTCTCGCTGAACCGCTACCCCGACGCCTCGGCGACGGCCCTGCGGACCGCCCTCGCCACCCGGTTCGGCGTCACCGTCGACGAGGTGCACGTCGGCGCGGGGTCGGTCTCGTTGCTGGCCCAGTTCGTGCTCGCCGCGGCCTCGGTCGGCGACGAGGTCGTCTACGCCTGGCGTTCGTTCGAGGCCTACCCGGGGCTCGTCACGGTGGCCGGTGCGACGAGCGTCCAGGTGCCGCTGCGGGCCGACGGGGGCCACGACCTCGAGGCCATGGCCGCGGCCGTCACCGACCGCACCCGCGTCGTCATCGTCTGCTCCCCCAACAACCCGACGGGCACCACGGTGTCGACGGGCGAGTTCGAGTCGTTCATGGCCGCGGTGCCCGACGACGTGCTCGTGCTGCTCGACGAGGCGTACGCCGAGTTCGTCACCGACAGCACGGCCGTCGACGGCGAGACGCTCACCGAGCTGCACCCGAACCTCGTCCTGCTGCGCACCTTCTCGAAGGCGTACGGGCTGGCCGCACTCCGCGTCGGGTACGCGATCGGCGCCTCCTACCTGCTCGACGCCGCGCGGGCCACGGCCATCCCCCTCGCCGTCACCGAGCAGGGCGCGGCCGCGGCCCTCGCCTCGCTCGACCACGCCGACGAGCTGCTCGGGCGGGTCGACCGCATCGTCCTGCTGCGCGACCAGGTGCGACGCGCCCTGATCGACCAGGGGTGGACGGTGCCCGAGGCGCAGGGCAACTTCGTCTGGCTCGCCACGGGCGAGCACACGGCGGCCGCCGCCCAGGTGTTCGCCGACCACGGGGTCGTCGTCCGGCCGTTCGCGGGCGAGGGCGTGCGCGTCACGATCGGCGAGCCGTCGTCGGTCGACAAGCTGCTGCACGCCGCCCAGCAGATCGTCGACCTTACATCCCGGTGACGGCATATGCCGCGGAATAGATTGGACGCCATGTCTTCCTCCGAAGCGACCGACGCGCCGCCGCCCGTCCAGCTCCTGTCGCCGTCGGGCGAGGTGGTCGAGTCGGCTGCGGCCGACGAGTTCCGCCCCTACGTCGACGCCCTCGGCGACGACGGACTCCGCGCCCTGCACCGCGACATGGTGCTGACGCGTCGATTCGACCGCGAGGCCGCGGCACTCGCGCGCCAGGGGCAGCTCGCCCTCTGGGTGCCGAGCCACGGCCAAGAGGGGGCCCAGGTCGGCCTGGCCCACGCGACCCGCCCGCAGGACCACCTCTTCCCGTCCTACCGCGAGCACGCCGTCGCGCTGTCGCGCGGCATCGACCCGGTCGACATCCTGCGTCTGCTGCGCGGTCACACGCACGGCGGCTGGAACCCTGCCGAGCACCAGAACTTCCACGTCTACACGCTGGTGATCGGTTCGCAGACGCTGCACGCGACCGGCTTCGCCATGGGGCTCGGCCTCGACGGCAAGAGCGGCACGGGCGATCCCGAGGTCGACCAGGCCGTGGTCACGTTCTTCGGCGACGGGGCGACCAGCCAGGGAGACGTCAGCGAGGCCCTGGTCTTCGCCGCGAGCTTCCAGACCCCCGAGCTGTTCTTCCTCCAGAACAACCAGTGGGCGATCAGCGTGCCGGTCGCGCGCCAGTCGCGCACGCCGCTCGTCGCCCGGGCCGGCGGCTTCGGCATCCCCGGCACGCAGGTCGACGGCAACGACGTGCTCGCGAGCTACGCCGTCAGCCGCCGCGACCTCGAGGCCGCCCGCGGCGGCGGCGGGCCCCGCTTCATCGAGGCGCTCACCTACCGCGTCGGCGCGCACACCTCGTCCGACGACCCCACCAAGTACCGCACCGACGACGAGCTGCAGTCCTGGATCGCCCGCGACCCGATCACGCGCTTCGAGGCCTTCCTGCGGAACCGAGGCGAGGGGGACGCGTTCTTCGCCGGCCTCGAGACCGAGGGCGACGACCTCGGAGCCGACGTCCGTCGGCGCACGGTCTCGCTGCCGAACCCCGACCGCGGCCTCATCTTCGACCACGTGTACTCCGAGCCGCACCCGCTCATGACCGAGCAGAAGCAGTGGCTGGCGACCTACGAGCAGAGCTTCGGCGGCGCGGGCGAGACCGCGACCACCGACGAGGGGGCAGCATGACCGACACCGTCGAGAACCCGACCGGCACGACCGAGTCGAGCCGCGCCTCCGTGCAGTCCATGCCGCTCGGCAAGGCGATCAACGCCGGCCTCCGCAAGGCCATGGCCGACGACCCCCGCGTCCTGCTGATGGGCGAAGACATCGGCACGCTCGGCGGCGTCTTCCGCGTGACCGAGGGGCTGCAGGCCGAGTTCGGCGACAAACGCGTCATCGACACCCCCCTCGCCGAGTCCGGCATCGTCGGCACCGCCATCGGACTCGCGATGGGTGGCTTCCGCCCGGTCTGCGAGATCCAGTTCGACGGCTTCATCTACCCCGGCTTCGACCAGATCACGTCGCAGCTCGCCAAGCTGACCAACCGGCACGAGGGCACCCTGACGATGCCCGTCGTGATCCGCGTGCCCTACGGCGGGCACATCGGCGCGGTCGAGCACCACCAGGAGAGCCCCGAGGCGTACTTCGCCCACACCGCGGGCCTGCGCGTCGTCAGCCCGAGCACGCCGCACGACGCCTACTGGATGATCCAGGAGGCGATCGCGTCGAACGACCCCGTCATGTTCTTCGAGCCCAAGAGCCGTTACTGGCCCAAGGGCGACGTCGACCTGAGCGACCCGCAGGCACCGCTGCACGCGAGCCGCGTCGTCCGGACGGGCACCGAGGTCACCCTGCTGGGGCACGGCGCGATGGTCAGCGTTCTGCTGCAGGCGGCCGAGATCGCGGCGGCCGAGGGCGTCTCGGCCGAGGTGGTGGACCTGCGGTCGCTCTCCCCCGTCGACTACGGGCCCATCCTCGAGTCGGTCCGGAAGACCGGGCGCCTCGTCGTGGCGCAGGAGGCCCCCGGTTTCGTGTCGGTCGGCTCCGAGATCGCCGCCACCGTCGCCGAGAAGGCCTTCTACTCGCTCGAGGCACCCGTCCTGCGCGTCAGCGGCTTCGACACGCCCTTCCCTCCCGCCAAGCTCGAGACGCAGTACCTGCCCGACGCCGACCGCGTGCTCGAGGCGGTCGACCGGGCCCTGGCCTACTAGGAGTCACGACATGACCAGCGAATTCACCCTGCCCGACGTCGGCGAGGGCCTGACCGAGGCCGAGATCGTCGAATGGAAGGTCGCCCCCGGCGACAGCGTCGAGATCAACCAGGTGCTCGTCGAGATCGAGACCGCGAAGTCGCTCGTCGAGCTCCCCTCGCCCTACGCCGGCGTGGTCGAGAGCATCCTCGTCGAACCGGGTACCACGGTCGACGTCGGCACCCCGATCATCCGGGTCGGCGACTCGACGGCACCCGCGACCCCGTCGGGTCGGGCCGCCGAGTCCGAGTCCCTCGAGTCGGGCGGACTCGCCCGCACGGCGCAGGTCGTGTCGCAGAACGAACAAGCACTCTCCGCGCAGCGTGCCCGCCAGGCCGAGCCCGCGGCGTCCGCCACCCCGGTGCAGAGATCCTCCCCCGCCGCTCCGGCCCGCTCGGCCGACGCGGTCAGCGCCGACGGCGACACCGGCTCGGTGGCGCACGCCCCCGAGGCCCCGGCCGACTCGGGGTCGGGTGCCGTGCTCGTGGGCTACGGCGCCGCGGGGGGTCACGGAGCGACCCGTCGCCGCCGACCGTCGCAGACCGAGGTCGACGCCCGGCAGCTGCGCGTCGCCGAGCAGGCCCGGCGGCGCCCGACCACGTCGGTGCCCGCCGCCCAGGCCCTGCCGATCATCGCGAAGCCGCCCATCCGCAAGCTCGCCAAAGACCTCGAGGTCGACCTCGCCGTCGTCCAGCCGACCGGCCTGGCCGGAGAGGTCACCCGCGACGACGTCATCCGTCACGCCCAGCAGGCCAGCGTGTTCCGCAACATCGAGACGCCCGAGTGGGGCGAGGAACGCGTCGAGCGCATCCCCGTCAAGGGCGTCCGCAAGGCCATCGCCGCGGCCATGACGTCGTCGGCGTTCACCGCCCCGCACGTCAGCCTGTTCGTCGACGTCGACGCCACCCGCACGATGGAGTTCGTCAAGCGGTTGAAGGCGTCGCCGCAGTTCGCCGGCGTCAAGGTCTCGCCGTTGCTGATCATGGCCAAGGCGATCATCTGGGCCGTGCGACGCAACCCGATGGTCAACTCGGCCTGGACCGACCGCGAGATCCTCGTCCGGCACTTCGTCAACCTCGGCATCGCCGCGGCCACCCCGCGTGGCCTCATCGTGCCGAACGTCAAGGAGGCCCAGTCGATGAGCCTGCTCGAGCTGGCCCAGGCCCTCGAACAGCTGACGCTGACCGCCCGAGACGGCAAGACGACGCCGGCCGACATGCGGGACGGCACGATCACGATCACCAACATCGGCGTCTTCGGCATGGACACCGGCACGCCGATCCTCAACCCGGGCGAGGTCGCGATCGTGGCCCTCGGCACGATCAAGCCCAAGGCCTGGGTGGTCGACGGCGAGGTCCGCTCGCGCATGGTGACGACGATCGGGGCGAGCTTCGACCACCGCGTGGTCGACGGCGACGTCGCCAGCCGGTTCGTGGCCGACGTGGCGAGCGTCCTCGAGGAGCCCGCGCTCCTGCTCGACTGAGCCCGCGCCTCCTCGTCCGTTCCTGGGAACCCTGCGGGCGGCCGGGCCCCGACCTGGCTGGGGACGGACGGCGTGCAGTAACGTCGAGGGCAGGACGACCGGTCATGACCAGATGGGACCACCCTCGGGCGCGACGGACGAGGGGGCCCATGACCGACCGCATCACCGACGGAGCCGTGCCGAAGCACGAGCAGTTGCGCTCCATCGTCCAGCGGCTCGCGGCCGGTCAGCAGCCCGGCTCGGCGATCGCCAGCGAGCGCCAGCTGATGCTCGAGTACGGCGTCAGCCGGATCACGGTCCGCGAGGCCGTGGGGCAGCTCGTGAACGAGGGCTGGCTGACCCGCGTGCGGGGCAAGGGCACCTTCGTGGCCCACCGCGTGGTCCAGTCGACGCTGCACCTCGCCTCGTTCACCGACGAGATGACGAAGCTCGGCCACGTGCCGAGCACGATCGTGCTGGTCAAGGCCGAGACGGCTCCCCCGCCCGAGACGGCCGCGGCCCTCGGACTCGAGGACGGCGCCTCGGCGTTCCACGTCAAGCGCCTGCGCCTGGCCGACGGCGTGCCGGTCAGCATCGACGACGGCTGGTACCCCGCGGACCGGCTGCCCGGGCTGCTCGACCACGACCTGAGCCGTTCGCTCTACCGGACCCTCGACGGCGACTACGCGACGCCGATCACCCGCGCGACCCAGACGGTCAGCGCCGAGGGGGCCGACGCCGACGTCGCCACGCTGCTCGGCACGAGCGAGGGCGCCCCGGTGATGTACTTCGACCGGATCTCGTTCGCCGGCGACGTCCCGCTCGAACACGCCAAGAGCTGGTACCGCTCCGACCGCTACCGCCTGCAGATGCAGGTCGAGTCGGGCACGACGCCCGACTGACTCCTGGCCGCGCCGTGTCGGCCTCAGAGGTCGAAGAGGGGCTCCCCCGAGGCGACGGTCGTGCCGACGGCCTGCTGCGGGACGCTGTCCGGGGCGCTGTCGAGCACGACGACCGGGATGACGGCCGAGTAGCCCGCCTCGGCCACGACGGCCGGGTCGAAGCGGACGACGACGTCGCCCGCCGCGACGGTCGCCCCCTCGGCCACGACGAGCTCGAAGCCCTCGCCGCCGAGCTTGACCGTGTCGATGCCGACGTGCACGAGCAGGCCGGTGCCCGACCCGCCCACGACGACGAACGCGTGCGGGTGCAGCTTGACGATCTCGCCGGCGACCGGCGAGACGACGGAGACCACACCCCCTCCAGGAGGCGCGCTCGGCTCGACCGCGACGCCCGCGCCCACGAGCTGCCCGGCGAAGACGGCGTCGGGCACCTCGGCGAGCGCCGTCACCCGGCCGGCGACGGGCGAGACGACCGTGGTCACGGCAGCAGGTCGTTGATGTCTTCGGCGAGCGAGTCGGCGATCGTGCCGACGATCACCTGGACGCTGCCCCCCGCGTGGACGACGGCGGTGGCTCCCGCCGCCTTGAGGGCGGCGTCGTCGACGAGCGAGATGTCCCGCACGTCGGTGCGGAGGCGCGTGATGCAGCCCTCGATCTCCTCGATGTTGTCGGCGCCGCCGAGTCCGTCGATCATGGCCTGTGCTTTCGACATGAGCTGTTCTCCTCCGTGGGTCGGTCGCTCGCGGCGACGAGGGTGTCGTCCTAGTTGACACCACCCGTCGGTCTGAGGAAACTACCACTCACTGGTCATGACCGGACAGGACCGGAGGCTCCGCGCTCGACGCGACCCGCGCCTCCGGAACCGCCCCACCCGCACGACACCCGACCCACCCCGCACCACGGCTGCTCACCGACGAGAGGACCACCTGATGACGACGACGACCGAGTCGGCCCCGACCAAGAAGAGGGGCTCGGCCGCCTTCGCGGTGCTGCAGCGCCTCGGGCGCAGCCTCATGCTGCCGATCGCGGTGCTCCCGGCGGCGGGCATCCTGCTGCGACTCGGGCAGGCCGACCTGCTCGGCGCGATCCCCGGCTTCGAGACGGGCGCCTCGGTGATCGGCGCCGCCGGGCAGGCGGTCTTCACCTGGCTGCCGCTGATCTTCGCGGTCGGCATCGCGATCGGCTGGGCGAAGAAGTCGGACGGTTCGACGGCCCTCGCCGCGGTCGTCGGCTACATGGTGATCGACGGCGTCTTCAAGGCCATGTCGCCGGTCGTGCTCGCGGGCCGCGAGACCCCGACGGGCGACCCCGAGGTCATCAACTACGGCGTGCTGGCCGGCATCGTGATGGGCATCCTCTCGGCGATGATCTGGCAGCGCTTCTACCGCACGAAGCTGCCCGACTTCCTCGGGTTCTTCTCGGGCCGTCGCATGGTGCCGATCCTCACCGCCGTCACGGGCCTGGTCGTCGGCGTCGTCATGTCGTTCATCTACCCCCTGTTCAACAACGCCCTCACCGGCATCGGCCAGGCGGTCGCGTCGAACGACGTGGTCGGCAGCGGCATCTACGGCGTCGCCAACCGCCTGCTGATCCCCACCGGCCTGCACCACATCCTCAACTCGGTCGTCTGGTTCCTGGTCGGCGACTACACCAACGCCAGCGGCGAGATCGTCCGGGGCGACCTGAACCGCTTCTTCGCCGGCGACCCGAGCGCCGGCGTGTTCATGACCGGGTTCTTCCCGATCTTCATGTTCGCCCTGCCCGCCGCGGCCCTGGCGATCTGGCGTCACGCCCGCCCCGAGAAGAAGAAGCTGATCGGCGGCATCATGCTGTCGACCGCGCTGACGGCGTTCATCACGGGCATCACCGAGCCGCTCGAGTTCTCGTTCATGTTCGTCGCCTGGCCGCTGTACGTGATCCACGCGGTGCTGACCGGCACGTCGATGATGCTGGTCAACGCACTCGACATCCACACCGGGTTCACCTTCTCGGCGGGGTTGATCGACTACGTGCTGAACTTCAACATCTCGCAGAACTCGATCTGGCTCATCCCGATCGGGCTCGGCTACGCGGTCGTCTACTACGTCCTCTTCAGCTTCGTCATCAAGAAGTGGAACCTCAAGACGCCCGGGCGCGAGGACGACGACGCCGCCGGCGCCGAGTCCGTCGAGGCCGCCACGAAGGCCTAGGCGCGCTGCGACACCCCCTGTCCGGCCTCACACCCTCGGAACAGGGGGTGTCGTGCCGAGGAGGGGGTGTCGCGCTGTCTCGGGACGCGGGAGGCGCGCTCGGCCGACCCGCGCCTCCTCGTTTTGACAATCATTATCAGTAGCAATAGCGTGACGGCCATGAAGATGCGCTCGCTGCCGACCCTGCTCGTCCTGCCCGCCGCCGCGGCCCTCGTGCTGAGCGGTTGCGCCACGGGCGCCTCGGGCTCGACCGACTCCACCGACGGAGGCGCGATCTCGGTGGTCACGTCGACCAACGTCTACGGCGACATCGCCGAGACCGTCGGCGGGGACCTCGTCGACGTCACCAGCATCATCAGCGACCCCTCGCAGGACCCGCACTCGTACGAGGCCGACGCCCGCACGCAGCTGGCCGTCTCGAAGGCCGACGTGGTCGTCGAGAACGGCGGCGGCTACGACTCGTTCGTCGACACGATGGTCGACGCGAGCGGAACCGACGCCACCGTGGTCAACG
This sequence comes from Frigoribacterium sp. ME-P-080, assembly GCF_030209595.1. Lineage (NCBI taxonomy): Bacteria > Bacillati > Actinomycetota > Actinomycetes > Micrococcales > Microbacteriaceae > Frigoribacterium > Frigoribacterium sp. ME-P-080. The sequence continues at coordinate 117,523 of NZ_JARVRR010000009.1, read as the reverse complement.
CCGTCGACGTCTCGGGCCTCGACCCCGAGGCCGGGCACGACGACCACGCCGACGAGGCCACCGACGCCGCGAGCGACGACGCCACCGCAGAGGCCGACGAGCACGACGACCACGACCACGCCGCGTTCAACGAGCACGTGTTCTACAGCCTGCCGAGCATGGCGAAGCTCGCCACGGCCCTGGCCGACGAGTTCGGCCGGGTCGACACGGCGAACGCCGACACCTTCACCGCGAACGCCGAGGCCTTCGGCACGAAGATCGCCGACCTGGAGGCGCAGGCCGCGTCGGTCAAGACGGCCCACGACGGCGACCCGGTCGCCTACACCGAACCCGTGCCCGGCTACCTCTTCGACGCGATGGGCCTGGTCAACGTGACGCCCGAGCCCTTCTCCGAGGCGATCGAGGAGGGCGACGACGTGTCGCCCGCCGTGCTCAACGACACCCTGAAGCTGTTCACCGACGGGAAGGTCGACCTGCTCGCCTACAACGAGCAGACCTCGAGTCCCGAGACCGAGCAGGTCGAGAAGGCCGCGACCGACGCCGGCGTCGCCATCGTGCCGGTCACCGAGCTGCTGCCCGAGGGGGAAGACTACGTGGCATGGCAACAGAGCAACATCGACGCGATCTCGGCGGCCCTCGGCGAGTGACCGACCCGTCCGGCGCGACCTCCGTCGCCGCCGCCACCCGCGCCTCCTCGGCCGGTGGCGGCGGCGACGCCGTGCTGCGCCTCCGCGACGCCGGGGTCTCGTTCGGCGCCCGCACGCTCTGGTCGGGTCTCGACCTCGACGTGCGGCCGGGCGAGTTCATCGCGGTGCTCGGGCCGAACGGTGCGGGCAAGACGACGATGCTGCGCACGATCCTCGGGCAGCAGCACCTGACCGAGGGCAGCATCGAGTTCCTCGGCCGGCCGGTCGGGCGCGGCCACCGCCGCATCGGCTACGTGCCGCAGCAACGACTGATGGAGTCCGGCACCCCGCTGCGTGCCCGCGACATGATCGCGCTCGGCGTCACGGGCCACCGCTGGGGGCCGCGCCGCGAGACCCCCACCGAACGGGCCCGCATCGACGCCCTGGTCGACGAGGTCGGCGCCACCTCGTTCGCGACCTCTCCGGTCGCGAGCCTCAGCGGCGGCGAGCAGCAGCGCACCCGGGTCGGCCAGGCGCTGGCCGCCGAACCGGCCCTGCTGCTCTGCGACGAGCCCCTCATCTCGCTCGACCTGCGGCACCAGCGCGAGGTCACCCGCCTGATCGACGAGCAGCGGCGGGCCCGCAACGCCGCGGTCGTGTTCGTCACGCACGACGTCAACCCCATCCTCGACGTCGTCGACCGGGTGCTCTACCTCGCCGGAGGCCGGTTCCGCATCGGAACACCCGACGAGGTGCTGCGCGCCGACGTGCTGAGCGACCTCTACGGCACTCCGGTCGACGTGATCCGCACCATGGGGCGCATCGTGATCGTCGGCAGCCACGACGGGCACGACCACCACGTCGACGAACACCTCGACGACGAAGGACTCGTCCGATGACCGACCTGTGGTCGCAGCTGTTCAGCTTCCAGGACTTCGGCGAGCTGCTCGTGCTGGTGCGCAACAGCGTCGTCGCGGGCGCCGTGCTCGGCCTGGTGGGCGGCCTGATCGGGCCCTTCGTGATCACGCGCAACATGCCCTTCGCGGTGCACGGCATCAGTGAGCTCTCGTTCGCCGGTGCCGCCGCCGCCCTGCTGCTCGGCGTGAACGTCGTCAGCGGCTCGCTCGTCGGCAGCCTGATCGCCGCCCTGCTGATCGGGCTGCTGGGCACCCGGGCGCGGGAGCGCAACTCGATCATCGCGGTGCTCATGCCGTTCGGCCTGGGCCTCGGCATCCTCTTCCTGGCGCTCTACCGAGGGCGGTCGGCCAACAAGTTCGGGCTGCTGACCGGCCAGATCGTGTCGGTCGACAATCCGCAGCTGGGCTGGCTCGTCGCCATCTCGGCCGTGGTGATCGTCACGCTGATCGTCATCTGGCGTCCGTTGACCTTCGCCAGCGTCGACCCCGACGTCGCCGCGGCGGCCGGCGTCCCCGTGCGCACGCTCGGCATCGTCTTCATGCTCGTGCTGGGTCTGTCGGTCGCGGTGTCGGTGCAGATCATCGGGGCGCTGCTCGTCCTCTCGCTGCTCGTCACACCCGCCGCGGCCGCGCTGAGGCTGACCGTGAACCCGCGACTCGTGCCCGTGCTGAGCGTGACCTTCGCCGTCGTCTCGGTCGTCGGCGGCATCCTGCTCGCCCTGGGCGGGGGCCTGCCGATCAGCCCCTACGTCACCACGATCTCGTTCACGATCTGGCTCGTCTGCCGCCTGGTCGGCTGGCGTCGCACGGCCGCCGCCGTGAAGCCGCGCAGGGGCCCGCGGGTACCCTTGGCACCGACCGGCGTCTGAGGCAGACCGGGGTCCGACGCACCTGGTCCCGGTGCACCGGGACCCGACGCACCGAGGTCCGACGCACAGGTCCGAGACACAGAGAGGCAGGACGCCGTGGTGGTCCGACGCAACACGTGGCAACGCGAGGCCGTGCGAGAAGCACTCGGCACGAGCGAGGGGTTCGTCAGCGCGCAGGCGCTGCACGCCCACCTGCGCGAGACCGGCATCGGCCTGGCCACGGTCTACCGGGCACTCGCCGACCTCGCGGCCGACGGCTCGGCCGATTCGCTGCAGCAAGAAGGCGAGAGCCTCTACCGCGCCTGCACCCCGGGCACGCACCACCACCACCTGATCTGCCGCAACTGCGGCACCACCGTCGAGATCGAGGCCGACGAGGTCGAGACCTGGGCCCAGCACGTCGCCGCGACGCACGGGTTCACCGAGGCGCAGCACGTGGTCGACGTGTTCGGCCTGTGCCCCGCGTGCACGGCCGAGGCCCGCGCGGCCGCCGACGCCTCCGCGATCCGCTGAGCCGCGCCTCCTCGATCAGCTGAGCCGCGCCTCCTCGTCCCGTCGGCGCGCGCCGAGGCGATCGCGTGGCCGCAGCCCCGGGTTCCGAGCGCCGAGCCCCGAGCCCCGACCCCGAGTCGGGGAGGCGCGGGTTGCGTGGGTCCGGGCGTGTCGCGTAAGCTCTCCCTTTGGTTGGGCGCTCTCTGCGCCCATGTGCACCGCCTCCCGGCTACACCGCCCGATCCCTCGATCGGGCAGGGGGACCGGCGCGCCGACAAGTGACCTTGGGTGAGGGCTCCGGCCCTCACGGTATCTACGGAGGAAAACCATGGCAGCAACCTGCCAGGTGACCGGAGCCGTTCCCGGCTTCGGACACAACATCTCGCACTCGCACCGACGCACCAAGCGTCGTTTCGACCCGAACATCCAGAAGAAGACGTACTACGTGCCGTCGCTTCGTCGTAACGTGACCCTTCAGCTCAGCGCCAAGGGCATCAAGGTCATCGACGCTCGTGGCATCGAGTCGGTCGTCAAGGACCTGCTCGCTCGTGGGGAGAAGATCTAATGGCTCGTCAGCAGGACGTCCGTCCCATCATCAAGCTCCGCTCGACGGCGGGCACCGGTTTCACGTACGTGACCAAGAAGAACCGTCGTAACAACCCCGACCGTCTCGTGCTGAAGAAGTACGACCCGGTGATTCGCAAGCACGTCGAATTCCGCGAGGAGCGCTAAAAATGGCCAAGAAGAGCATGATCGCCAAGAACAACCAGCGCGCCGAGATCGTGGCCCGCTACGCCGAGAAGCGTCTCGAGCTGAAGAAGGCCCTGATCGACCCGAACGGTTCCGACGAGAGCCGCGAGGCCGCTCGCCTCGGTCTGCAGAAGCTGCCGCGCAACGCGTCGCCGGTCCGCCTCCGCAACCGCGACTCGGTCGACGGCCGCCCCCGCGGTCACCTCAAGGCCTACGGCATCAGCCGCGTGCGTTTCCGCGACATGGCCCACCGTGGCGAGTTGCCGGGCATCACGAAGTCTTCCTGGTAGGTTTCAACCGGTTCCACAGGGCCCTCGGCTCTCTGGTCTCGACCGCACAGGCATGGTGAACGCCGTGTCTCGTCACACCGAATGAAGTCCGAGGAGGACATTTACATGGCTGACAAGTCACTGAACCGTACCGAGCTCGTCGCAGCTGTCGCATCCGAGTCCGGCCAGAGCCAGGCCGCCGTCAGCGGCGTCGTCGACGCGTTCTTCTCCGTCGTCTCGAAGTCGGTCGCGGACGGCACGAAGGTCACCATCCCCGGGTGGATCGCTTTCGAGAAGACGCACCGCGCCGCTCGTACCGGCCGCAACCCGCAGACGGGTGAGGCCCTCGAGATCGCCGCCAGCGACAGCGTCAAGGTCAGCGCCGGCAGCAAGCTCAAGGCTGCGGTCAAGTAGTCCTCGCTCTCACGAGCACCCGAGAAGGGGCGTGACGACCATCGGTCGTCACGCCCCTTCTCTCGTTCCCCCTCGTCTCGTCCCGCCCCGCCGACAGGCTCGGTCGTCCGTGCGCCGGTCGCCCGGACGGATCACTCGACGTCGAGCGACGCCCCCCACCCGCACCCGTTCACCAGGCGATCCGACTTACCCTGGTAGACGATGCCCAGACTCGCCCGCACCACGGCGCCCGCACTGCTCGTGCTGGTGGCGTTCGCGTCCCTCCTCGCCGCTCTGAAGTTCGGCGGGGCGGCCGACGCGCCCCTCGTCGTCGACCCCGGCGAGGTCGTCCGCTACGGGTTGCCCATGTCCAAGATGCTGGGCAACGTCGGCGCGGCCCTCACCATCGGCACGCTCTTCCTGACCTGCTTCGCACTCACCCGACGCGAAGCGGAGTACGACCGCGCCATGGACGTCGCCGCCGCCGCGGCGGGGTTCTGGGCCGTCGCCTCGGCGATCACCACCTTCTTCACCTTCCTCAGCGTCGCCAACGTGCCGGTCACCTTCGACGACCAGTTCGGGCGGACGCTCGCGTTCTTCCTGACGAACACCGAGCTCGGCATCGCCTGGCTGATCACGACGCTGATCGCGGCGACCGTCACGGTGCTCTGCTTCATCGTCCGCAACATCTGGTTGATCGTCGCCGTCACGGTGCTCGCCGCCGGCGGGCTCATCCCCATCGCCGAGCAGGGCCACGCGGCCGGCACGAGTGGCCACGACGCCGCCGTCACCGACCTCGCCCTGCACCTGGTCGGGGCGTCGGTCTGGCTGGGCGGCCTGCTCGCCATCGTGCTGCTGCGCGGGCACCTCTCGAGCGGGCGGCTGGCGATCGTGCTCGCGCGCTACTCGAGCGTGGCGATCGTCTGCTTCGTGGTCGTCGCGGTGTCGGGCATCGGCAGCGCCGCCATCCGCATCGGCGACTGGTCGGCCCTGACGTCGGGCTACGGCGTGCTCGTGCTCGTCAAGACGTTCGCCCTCGTCGCGCTGGGGTTGTTCGGCGTCGTGCAACGCCGCTGGCTCGTCGGCCGCCTCACGACCCACCCCAAGGCGACGACGAAGGCCTTCTGGTGGTTCGTCACCGCCGAGCTCGCGTTCATGGGGCTCGCCTCCGGCGTCGCCGCCGCACTCGCCCGGACGGCCACCCCGGTCGAGCAGGTCGCCGCGGCCGACCTGGCCGACCCGACCCCCGCGGTCATCCTCACCGAAGAGGCGCTGCCACCCGAGTTGACGCCGCTGCGCTACCTCACCGAATGGAACGTCGACCTGCTCTGGGGGCTGCTCTGCGCCTTCGGCGTCTTCTTCTACCTGGCCGGCGTCGTCCGCCTGCACCGCCGCGGCGACCGCTGGCCGGTCGGCCGCACCGTGTCGTGGGTGGCGGGCCTGGTCGTGTTGTTCTACATCACGTGCGGCGCCCCGAACGTGTACGAGGAGTACCTCTTCAGCACCCACATGCTCGCGCACATGGCACTGGGAATGCTCGTGCCCGTGCTGCTCGTGCCGGGCGCGCCCGTGACGCTCGCGTTGCGCACCATCAAGAAACGCAGCGACGGCACCCGCGGCGGCCGCGAGTGGATCATGATCCTGGTGCACTCCCGGTTCGCGACCTTCGTCAGCAACCCGATCATCTCGGCGGTGCTGTTCGCGGGCTCGCTGTGGGCGTTCTACTACACGCCGTTGTTCAGCTGGGCGACGACCACGCACATCGGCCACTACTGGATGATCGTGCACTTCCTGATCACCGGCTACCTCTTCGTGCAGTCGATGATCGGCATCGACCCCGTCAAGGGTCGACTGCCCTACCCCGCCCGACTCGTCGTGCTGCTCGGGACCATGGCGTTCCACGCGTTCTTCGGCCTGGGCATCATGAGCGCCACGGGGCTCTTCCTCGCCGACTGGTACGGCGCCATGGGGCGCACCTGGGGCCCGACGCCGATGCAGGACCAGTACGTCGCCGGCGGCATCGCCTGGAGCGTCGGCGAGATCCCCACGATCGTCATGGCCATCGCCGTCGCCATCATGTGGAGCCGCAGCGACGGCCGAGAGGCCGTCCGCAAGGACCGCCAGGCCGAGCGCGACGACGACGCCGAGCTCCGGGCGTACAACGAGCAACTCGAGGCGCTGTCCCACCAGCGCGAGCGCACCCGCTGACGCGAGCCGCGAGCCGCGGGCCGCGGACCGCGGACCGCGAAACAGCAACGCACCGTGTTTCGTGCAGGGCACCGCGACTGGTCGGGGTGCGGTGCACGAAACGCGGTGCGCTGGGTCGGGGTCGTAGGGCACGAGCCCCGAGGAGGCGCGGGTGGCGTCAGGCGAGCATCTCGCGCACAAGCGGGACGACCTTCGTGCCGTACAGCTCGATGCTGCGCATCATGAGCTCGTGCGGCAGGCGGCCCATGCTGTACCGCATGTCGAAACGCGTCGCGCCGAGCAGGCGCATGTTCTGCGCGATCTTCGTGGCGACGGTCTCGGGCGAGCCCACGTAGAGCGCGCCGGTCGAGCTGGCGCTGGCCTCGTACTGCGCGCGGCTGTAGGGGGGCCAGCCGCGTTCGCGACCGAGCTGGTTCGTCTGCTCCTCTTGGTAGGGGAACAGCGCCTCCTTGGCTTCGGCATCGGTCTCGGCCACGAAACCGGGCGAGTGCATCGCGATCGGCTGGGAGTCGTGGCCGAACTCGCCGAGGGCGCGTCGGTAGAGGTCGGCGTACGGCGCGAACTGCGCCGGCTGGCCTCCGATGATCGCGAGGAAGAGCGGGAAACCGTAGTGTGCGGCCCGGATGACCGACTGCGGCGATCCGCCGACGCCGACCCAGGTGCGGATCGAGCCGCCTTCGGTCTTGGGGTAGACCTCTTGCGCGTCGAGGCCGGCGCGGACGGTGCCCGACCAGGTCGTCGGGCCCTCCTTCAGCAGCTCGGCGAAGAGTTGGATCTTCTCCTCGAAGAGCACCTCGTAGTCCTGCAGGTCGAGGCCGAAGAGCGGGAACGACTCGGTGAACGAGCCGCGGCCCAGGATGACCTCGGCACGGCCGTTCGAGATCGCGTCGACCGTGGCGAAGCGCTGGAACACGCGCACGGGATCGTCCGAGCTGAGGACGGTGACGGCCGAGCCCAGGCGGATGGTCTTCGTGCGGGCGGCGATCGCGGCGAGCACGACCTCGGGGGCCGAGACGGCGAAGTCCTTGCGGTGGTGCTCGCCGACGCCGATGAAGTCGAGACCGACCTCGTCGGCCAGGACGGCCTGGTCGACCAGGTTGCGGATGGCCTGGGCGTGCGTGACGGGGCTGCCGTCGAGGCGGTCGGTGATGTCGCCGAAGGTGTCGAGGCCGAACTCGAGGGGGTGTGCCATGCGGGTGCTCTCCTGATTCATACGTTCGCATCATTCTAACCGATGGAGCGCGATCGCGGGAGGGGGCAGGGCGTGTCGGCGCCGGGGTCAGAGGCGGTCGAGCGGGTTCGCGGCGATCCGGTCGCGCATGCCGCCCCGGATCGTGCGGGCGGCCTCGGAGCCGGGCTTCCGGTGCGCCTGCGTCGACATCAGCCCGCCGAACTCGGCACCGAACCCGTCGCGGGGCAGCCGCTCGACCAGGGCGGCGACCAGCTCGGCCGGCCAGTCCTGACCACCCACCCCCGACACGTCGAGGCTCGTCGCCCGCTCGAGCAGGTGACCCTCGACGTCGAGGTCGGCCGAGACCGCAGGCCACATGTGCCGCACGATGACGTCCGCCAGCCGCTGGGCGCGTCCGGCCGACCAGCCCGCCCCCGCGGCGAACACCCGGGCGACCTCGCCCCCCGCTCGCTCGAACGGCTCGGTGTGGCTGTCGAACGGCGACGTCAGCCCGACGTCGTGCAGGGCCGCCGCGACGAACAGCAGCTCGTGGTCGAAGGCCAGCCCCTCGCGTCGCCCGAGATCGACGGCGAGCGCCGCCGAGCGACGGCTGTGCGCGAGCAGGGCCGCGCTCGACACGGCGGCGGCGGCCTCGAGGGCCCGGGCGGCGACGAGCGAAGGAGGCGCGAGCAGCTCGTCGAGGACGGCGGCGGTCGATCGCGGCTCGGGCGTCGGGCGGGGCTCGGGCGTCGGGCGGGACTCGGTGGGCATGGCAGGAACCCTACGGGTGGACAGGTCCTGCCACGAGTGGCAGTGTTGCCACCACTCGTCGACATCCCGCCACACCGCCAGCCCGCCACACCGCCAGCCCGCCAGCCCGCCAGCCCGCCACGAAATAAACAGGCCGCCACCTTTTTGCGTGGCGGATTGTTTACTTCGTGGCGGAGTACTGGACATCCCCCGAGGAGCACCCATGCCGTTCCGCACCGTCGCCACGATCGTCGCCGACGGCGTCGCGCCGTTCGAGTTCGGCGTGCTCTGCGAGGTGTTCGGCCTCGACCGGACCGACGAGGGCGCGCCTCCGTTCGAGCACCGCATCGTGACCGAGCGCCCGGGACTCGTCCGCACGAACCAGGGCTTCTCGATCACGGTCGACCTCGACCTGGGCGCCGCGGCCGACGCCGACGTCGTCTGCGTGCCGGCGCTGTGGAACCGTCCCGACCAGGCCGAGCTCGTCTCCCCGGCGGTGCGCGAGCTGCTCGTCGCGGCCGAGGCCCGGGGGCGTGGTTGCTCAGCGTCTGCAGCGGGGCGTTCGTCCTGGCCGAGGCCGGGCTGCTCGACGGCCGCCGGGCGACGACGCACTGGCGGTACTCCGACGCCCTGCAGCGCGAGCACCCCGCGATCGAGGTCGACGCCGACGTGCTCTTCGTCGAGGACCGCCGGATCATCACGAGCGCGGGCACGGCCGCCGGCATCGACGCCTGCCTGCACCTCGTCCGCCGCGAGCACGGTGCCGCCGCCGCGAACGTGATCGCCCGCCGGATGGTCGTGCCGCCGCACCGCGACGGCGGTCAGAGCCAGTTCATCAAGACGCCCCTCCCGGTCGAGGTCGACGACTCGCTCGCGCCCCTGACCGACTGGATGCTCGGACACCTCCGCGACGACCTGAGCATCGAGGGGTTGGCCGCGAGGGCGCACATGTCGCCGCGCACCTTGGCCCGACGGTTCAAGGCCGAGCTGGGGGCGACGCCGGGGGCGTGGCTCACCCGCCAGCGCCTCCTGCGGTCGCAGGAGCTGCTCGAGGCGACGGGGCTCGGCATCGACGCGATCGCCGACGAGGTCGGCTTCGGTTCGGCAGCCGTCCTGCGACACCACTTCGCCCGCGTCCTCGGCACCACCCCGCGGGCCTACCGAGCGACCTTCGGCGGCGTCGACGACCTGCGCGACCTCGAGCGGGCCGGGGCGGCCACCGCCTGAGCGGGACCGTCCTCGACGGGCCGACCCGCGCCTCCCGCGTCCGGTCGACCCCGGGTGGCTACCGGGCGGCCACGGGCGGGCCTAGTCGAACGTCAGCTCGTCGGACGTGCTGATGCGCATCAGGTACGTGACGGAGAACGGGACGTCCTCGTCGATCGTGTAGCGCTTCCCGTCGAAGAGCGACTGGGCGCCGACGACGAGGTGGGCGGTGCCGGCCACGCCGGGCACCTGCCACTGACCCGACGGGCCGGGCACGATCGAGACGACGGGGTGGACGGGCACGGTCCACGTCGGGTCGTCGGTGACCCGGTCGTCGACCTGGCGGCCGAAGGGGCACCCGGCCGGCAGCAGCACCTGCTGCGGGACGCACTGCTCGTCGAGCTGCTGGTCGACCATGTCCTGCACGGCCTCGACGAACTCGTCCCGCGGCTGCACCTCGATCGACACCCCCGACGTCGCCCCCACGCTGAGCACGTCGGCCTCGACGGTCGGGGCCTCGAGGTAGCGCGACGCATGGTCGAGCTCGAACCGCGAGGGGGCGAGCACCGTGAACCGGGTCGCGACGTCGGGGGCGTCGGTCGTGACGTCGCGGCCGTCCACCGTGAAGCGGGAGTCGTGCTGGGGCGTCACGTCGAGCTGCGCGGTGGGTGCCTGGACGAAGCGCCAGGCGTGGAACAGCCCGAACCGGGTGCCGGCCCGCTGCACGACGAACTGCGACTGCACGGGAGCCTCGGCCGTGGCCGACGTGCCCTGCATCGAGTACGAGAGCGTGATCGCGTGCGTGTCGTCGCCGAGGTCGACGTCGCCCACCTCGGTCACGTCGTCGACGCCGCCGAGCGAGGGCACCTCGAGCAGGGCGTCGGCCAGCTGGTCGGTCGGCGTGACGCCGGCGAGGGTCAACGCGCTCGACGTGTCGCCGCGGTCGACCGCTGCCACGTAGCCGCGGACGAAACCGGCGCCGCTGTAGACGGTGGCGTTCAGGGCCACGACGGTGACCCAGAAACCGATCAGCACGAAGAGCAGCGCCCCGCCCCAGATCGCGACGAAGGGCCAGCCGAGCGGTGGGCGCGTCTCCTCCCCCACAGACGACGACATGACGACAACAATAGGAGGCGCGGGTCACGAAGAACCGAGCGTCACGCCCGTCACGGGTAGATTGGTGGCCTCCCCCGCCCCCTCCCGAAAGGTGCTCGTCGTCGTGAGCGTGGCCCTCTCCGCCGAACAGCAGGCGCTGTACGACGCGATCGAGAACACCCGCGAGCACATCTTCGTCACGGGACGGGCCGGCACGGGCAAGTCGACCCTGCTGAACCACCTGTCGTGGAACACCTCGAAGCAGATCGTCATCTGCGCCCCCACGGGCGTCGCCGCCCTCAACGTCGGCGGCCAGACGATCCACTCGCTGTTCCGCCTCTCGGTCGGGCTCATCGCCGACCACGACATCGAGCAGAACGCCGAGCTGCGCAAGCTGCTGAACACCATCGACACCCTCGTCATCGACGAGGTCTCGATGGTCAACGCCGACCTGATGGACGCCATCGACCGCTCGCTGCGGCAGGCGCGGCAGCGCAAGCACGAGCCGTTCGGCGGCGTCCAGGTCGTGCTGTTCGGCGACCCGTACCAGCTGCCGCCGGTGCCGGGCGACGCCGAAGAGCGCGAGTACTTCCGCGACAACTACCGCTCGATGTGGTTCTTCGACGCCAAGGTCTGGGCCGAGGCGAGCCTACGCATCTACGAGCTGGCCTTCATCCACCGCCAGACCGAGGGCGACTTCAAAGAGATGCTCAACGCCGTGCGGCACGGTCGGGTCACGGCCGAGATCGCCGGGGCCCTCAACGGCGCCGGGGCACGACCCGTTCCGACCGACGGCGGGGCCATCACCCTGGCCACGCGCAACGACACCGTCAACCGCATCAACAAGGTCGAGCTCGATCGCCTGTCGGGCAAGGTGATGACCGCCAAGGCCGAGGTCAGCGGCGAGTTCGGCGGCCGGGCCTACCCGGCCGACGAGGCCCTCGAGCTCAAGGTCGGGGCCCGGGTGATGTTCCTCCGCAACGACTCCGAGCAACGCTGGGTGAACGGCACGACGGGCGTCGTCACCCGGGTGCGCGACACGGTCTTCGTCGAGGTCGACGGCGAGGTCCACGAGGTGCAGCCCGTCGTGTGGGAGAAGCACAAGTACTCGTACTCGGCGACCACCAAGCAGCTCAAGAAGGACGTCGTGGCCGAGTTCACGCAGTTCCCGCTGCGCCTCGCCTGGGCCGTCACGATCCACAAGTCCCAGGGCAAGACCTACGACCGGGCCATCGTCGACCTCGGCTCACGGGTGTTCAGCGCGGGGCAGACCTACGTCGCCCTCAGCCGCATCACCTCGCTCGAGGGTCTGTACCTGTCGCGCCCGCTGCGACCGGCCGACATCATCGTCGACCTCGACGTGCGCCGCTTCATGAGCGAGGCGTCACGCGTGCCGGCCATCGAGGCAGCCGCGGACGCCGGCGTGGGCGACGACGCGACGACGGCCGCCACGGGCTGACGACCCGGTCCGACCACGCGGTGGCCCGGGACCCACCCCGTCGGCGAACGGCTAGGCCGCGGCCTTCGCGGCGGCGAGGTCGGCGAACAGCTAGGCCGCGGCCTTCGCAGCGGCGAGGTCGGCGAACAGCTCGGTGCTGAAGCGGTACGCGGCGCACACCTCGTCGAGCACGTGCTCGCGCTCGTCGGCCGACCAGGCGACGGCGTCGAGCTGGCGGCGGTAGGTCGTCTTGAACGATTTCGGCTCGGCGATCTCGGCGAACAGGAAGAACCCGACGCCGTTCGTGTCGAATCCGAACCGTCGCTGCAGGATGCTGCGGATCAGGTGCCCGCCCGACAGGTCACCGAGGCAGCGCGTGTAGTGGTGCGCGATGAAGCCACCGGCCCAGGCCGACGCCTGCTCGATGCGATCGACGTACGCCCGAGTGGTCGGCAGCGGTGAGATCCGGGCCCGCCAGTCGGTACCGAGCAGGAACGCCAGGTCGGCCTCGATGGCCGGCAACCGGGTCAGCCCCGGCGCGAGGAACGGAGCCACCACCGCGTCGCCGGACCACCCCGCGGCGGCGTCCTCGAGGGCGGCGTAGACGAAGTAGTGCTGAGCGAGCAGCTGCACGTAGTCGTCCCGCGTGCCCCGGCCGATCAGCAGGTCGGTCATGAACGAGCAGCCGACGTCGGCGGGGACCCGCTCGGCCGTGCGCTCGCGCACCGCCTCGGAGAAGGGGATGACGACGGTCATGGTGCGCACCTCCTGGGTCACCTGGGTTAGGTGACCCTAACCCTAGCCAGGGAGGCGCGGCGCCGGTAGCCCCCGGGGCCGATCCCGGCGGACGTGCAGCCGGATCGCAGCCCGTCGAGAGGTGCGGCGCCCTGCGGCAGGGGTCAGCGGCGGCGGCGCTCGGCCCCCACGGCGGTCGCGAGCAGCAGCAGGCCGCCGACGAGGTGCGTGACGTTGTCGCCGAGGTTGAACGCCAGGAAGTTGACGTCGGTGCCCTCGAGGAAGAATCCGGCGACGCCGAAGATGACGAAGATCAGGCCGATCCAGGTGTTGATGTACCGCGCGCTCGCTCGCGACGACGCGCCGGCGATGATCAGCGCGGCACCGGCCAGCACCCAGACGACGACCAGCGCGGGGTTGAGGTTCCAGACGAACCAGAGCGACGCGCCCTGCGTGGAGAAGAACGTGCCCATGTCCTCGACGAGGAACCCGATGGCGCCGAGCAGGAGGAACACCGTGCCGACGAACAGGCCGGCCCCGCGGTTGGGCGACTCGCGGATGGTCGGCTCGTAGGGGGCCGGGGTCGCGGTCGTCGTGGTGCCGTGGGTGCTGCTCATGGTGAAGATGCCTCTCGTCCGTGGGTCAGCGTCCAGTATGCCCGCCGTGCGACGCACCCGCCTCGGCGTCACACCCCCGGCCCGGCGTGACACCCCGGGAACGCGGGGTGTCACGCTGGAACAGGGGTGTCACGCGGCCCGCGGGGCGCGCGGGGCGCGGGGCTGGCAAGATCGACGCCATGACCCCGACGCCCCTCCGCCTGGTCGTGGCGATCAACCCCGGCGCCTCCGCCGGCGGCCGGAAGCACCTCGCCGACGGGGTGCTCGCCGGGCTCCGCGGTGCCGGACACACGGTCGTGCCGCTCACCGAGTCGAGCTACGACGACCTCGTGGCCGCCGCCCGTCGCGAGCTCGACCCCGACCACGGCGAGCGTCCCGACGCCCTGATCGTCGTCGGCGGCGACGGCATGGTGAACCTCGGGGCCAACCTCGTCGCGGGCACCGACGTGCCGCTGGGACTGGTGCCGACCGGCACCGGCAACGACACGGCCCGGGCGTTCGGGCTGCCCCACGACGACGCCGAGGCGGCCACGCGCCTCCTGGTCCGGCTGCTCGAGGGCGAGCCGACGACGATCGACGCCGGACGCGTGCTGCAGGCCGACGGCCGGGCCACCTGGTTCGCCTGCATGGTCTCGGCCGGTTTCGACGCCGTCGTGAACGAGCGGGCCAATCGGCTGAGCTGGCCGAAGGGGCGCCGCCGCTACGACGTCGCGCTCGCCATCGAGCTGGTGCGCCTGCCGCGCATCTCGTACCGCCTCGAGCTCGACGGGGTCGCCTCGACCGTCGAGGGCACCCTGATCTCGGTCGGCAACGGCCAGTCGCTCGGCGGCGGCATGAAGGTCACGCCCGACGCCGTGCTCGACGACGGGCTGCTCGACGTGCTCGTGGTGGAGCGGCTGACGCGCTGGCAGTTCGTCCGGCTCTTCCCGAGCGTGTTCCGCGGCACCCACCTGAGCCACCCGAACGTGACCGTGCACCGCGTGCGTCGGGCCGTGATCGAGGCCGACGGAGTCGCCGCCTACGCGGACGGCGAGCGCGTCGGGCCGCTGCCCGTCACGGTCGAGGTCGTCCCGGGCGCCCTGCGCGTCTACGCCGCCATCGATCGCTGACCTCCGGCTCGAGCCCGGGAGGCGCGCTCGGCGGCGAGGCGGCCGCACGCTCCGGGCACCCCCGACCTCAGCCGCGGTGCAGCGTCTCGCGGGGGTACTCGCCGAACCGCTGCTGGTACGCGGCCGAGAACCGGCCGAGGTGGGCGAAGGCCCAGTGTCGGGCGACGTCGGCGACGGTCGTGGCGTCCGGGGCGGCCGCCCGCAGCGCGTCGTGCACGCGCTCGAGGCGGATCTCGCGCAGGTAGGCCGTGGGCGTGGTGTCGAGGTGACGACTGAACGCCTGTTGCAGCCCGCGCGGGGTGAGCCCCGCCTCCCGGGCGATGTCCACGGCCGAGATCGGCAGGTGGGCGCTGGCGTGCATGTATTCGACGGCGAGGCGGAGGCTCGCGTTGCGCGGTGCCAGCAACGCCGCGGGCATCTGGCTCGAGGTGTGGGCGAAGGTGTCGAGCAGGGCCACCGCGGCCATCCGGGCCATCTCGGTGCGCATCAGGTCGCTGGGCTCGCCCGAGCCCAGGTAGGCGCGTCCGATCAGACGGACCGTGGCGTGCCAGGCCTGCATCGCGGCGGACGAGACGGGGGCGGCGTGGTCGAAGCGGAGCGTGCCGGGCATGATGCCGTGCTGCTCGGCCGCGACCTCGTCGACGACCGACTTGGAGAGGTGGAGCAGGCTCTGGTTGACGTCCTCGGTGGTGAACTCGAAGTCCCGCCCCTCGGGGAAGAGGATCGGTCGTCCGACGGCTCCGGCCACCTCGTCGCGACCGTTGTCGATCGTGGAACGCCCGTCGAGCAGCCAGTGGACGACGTGCTCGTCACCCGCGGCCGCGTGCCCGTCGACGCGACCCATGAACATCGTCGACCGCAGGGTCATGGCCCCGTCGCCGACGATGGTGTGGCGGAACGAGAAAGGGGCCTCGGTGGGAGCGACGCGGAAACCCCGGCCGTTGTACCCGGCCTGCAGGATGTCGACCGCCTCGTCGAGATCGCGCCCCCGCGCGTCGAAGCGCATCTTGTCGTCGCGGGCAGCCATCTCAGCGAATTGTTGCACGCACTCCAAACCCCGCACCAGTCGATCCCAGGGGGGTTGACAGTCGCTCGACGACGTGCCTGAGGGCCGGCTCGCAGCGGGCGGGCCTACGGTCGGACCCATGACCCTCGACGACATCACCCTGACCACGATCCGCGGCGAGTCCACCACGTTCGGCGCCTACGCCGACAAGGTCGTGATGGTCGTGAACGTGGCCTCCCGCTGTGGCCTCGCGCCCCAGTACGAGAAGCTCGAGGCGCTGCAGAAGCAGTACGGCGAGCAGGGCTTCACGGTGCTGGGCTTCCCCAGCAACCAGTTCTTCCAGGAGCTCTCGAGCGGCGAGGCCATCGAGGAGTACTGCTCGGCGACCTGGGGCGTGACCTTCCCGATGATGGAGAAGGTCAAGGTCAACGGCCGCGGTGAGCACCCGCTCTACACCGAACTGAAGAAGGCCACCGACGCCGACGGCAAGGCCGGCCGCGTGAAGTGGAACTTCGAGAAGTTCGTGATCACGCCCGGCGGCGCCGTGCACCGGTTCCGTCCGACGACCGAGCCCGACGCCCCCGAGGTCGTCGCGGTGATCGAGGAGGCGCTGGCCGGCTGAGCAGACCCGCTGCGGTCGCTCAGTGGCCGGCCGCGTACCGGGCCTGCACGGCCGAGGCGCTCTGGGCCGAGTTGTTGTAGATCGTCGTGCCGTCGACCGAGCCGACGAAGTAGCCGTTGGTCGGAGCCGACGGCAGCCCGCTGAGCGGGGCGTAGCCGACCCGCCAGTAACCGGTGGCCGTCTGCACGGTCTTGTTCGTGCTGTCGGTGACGACGGCGACGCCGTCGACGTAGACCACCGTGCTCGTGCCCGAGAGGGTGGCGACCACGTGGTGCCAGGCGCCGTCGTTGTACGAGGCGGGCGTCGTCGTCGCCTTGGTCGTGGTCGTGGTGGGGCGCACGCCGAGGACGATCTTGCCCGCCGTGGTCAGGTACAGCGCGCGGTCGGCGGTCGTGTTCGTGCCGGTCTGTGCCGTCGTGAAGGCGGCCAGGGTGCCCCCGGCCGTGCTGGTCGTGCGGAACCAGGTCTCGATCGTGAAGGCGGCCTGGCCGGTGAGGTTGACCGCGGTCGTGACCTGACCCGTGCCGTCGAGCTGCAGGTAGGGGCTCTGGTTGGTGGCGCACGAGCCGGCGACGAACGTCGCCCCGCCGCTCAGGGTGCCCACTCGGGCGAACGAGCTGCCGTCGGTGGTGGTCGTGCCGGACGTCTCGTTGTACGGGAAACCGTACGAGGTCTGCGAGTTGTAGGTGTCCTGCAGGCAGTCGTAGTTCCCGGCACCGAAGCTCGAGGTCGGGTTGGCGGTCGGGGCGGCGAACGCGGCGTGCGCGCCACCGGACACGACGAGGGTGAGTGCGAGACCGCCACCGATCGCTGCCAGGCCGATCGCGCCTCCTGCGGTCCTCAGGCGACGGAGGCGCCGCTCGCGACGACGCTGGACGCGGCGGCCGGCGGGGGCGGTCACCCGAGGCGACGCGGGACGCTCGTCACGCAGCAGGTACCGGTCGTTGCGGCTGAGCAGGACGACGAGGATCAGCAGTCCGCCGGTGACCAGCAGGTGGCCGTACTGGTGGGCCGCGGCCCAGACGAAGGGCGTTCCGACGTACGGCACGCGCAGGAACCCGACGCCGATGACGGCGCTGCGGTCGATCGGCGTCGAGTCGACGCTCGGGTTGGCGTCGCCCTTGGTGACGATCTGCCCGGCCTGGCCGTTGTCGTGGTAGCGGTGCAGCCGCAGGTGCCCGGCCTGGTCGGGGTCGTCGAAGAGGAGGACCTGACCGCGGTGCACGTCGGACGCCGCCACGGGCTTCGCGACGACGACGTCGCCGGGGTGGATGCGGGGCTCCATCGAGCCGGTCATCACGGTCGTGGGGCTCCAGCCGAGGGCGGCGGGGGCGGCCGCGTAGACCATCAGGCCGAGCAGCGAGTAGAGCACGACGCGTGACGCGGTGCCGAGGGCCAGGCGCGTCCAGTCGAGCCACGGACGAGAGGCACCCAGGGGCACGGTGATCGAGGCCGCGGCCGCGGTGGTGGGCCGCAGTTTCAGGTCGATCGTGCTCATGGGTGCCTCTACTCGGGGGGGGTGGTGCGGATGATGCGGTGTCGGGCCGCCTGGTGCGGTGGTGCGCGGTGCTGGTGCGGTGTCGCCGTGACGCGGGGGTCAGCCGCGGGACGGGCCTCAGCTGTTCTGGGCCTCCCAGGTGAGGCCGAGGCTCGCGGTGCCGCCCTGGGTCGTGTTGGGGGCGGTGTTCGAGACGGTGTAGGTCACCTGGTAGGTGCGGGTCTCGGACGCGGTGCCGGTGGGGGCCCAGGTGCCGACGCCGTTGGAGTAGTTGGTGTAGCTGGTGCCGAAGGCGGCCAGCGTGCCGTTGTAGAGGCTCGAGCCCGCCGAGAGCGGGGTGAAGCCGGTGCACGAGCCGAAGCCGCCGCCGGTGCCCTGCACGACGCTCAGCGTGATGTTCGACGCGAGGTTGTTGGTCGTGGCGGCGCCCGTCCCGTAGAGCTTGACGGCCGAGGCGAGCGAGCCCGTGCTGGTGACGGCGATGCAGTTGCTGCCGGTCTGGCCGGGCTTGAGGTTCGTGGCGGTGAAGAGCGCGGTGTTGCTGTCGTCGTCGGTCAGGGCGACGGTGCCGGCGGTCCAGTTGCTGGTGGGGTTGACCGTGGTCGACGAGAAGGCCGAGTACGACGCCGTCGAGACGACGATGCCCGAGGCGACGAGGGCGGCGGGGATGGCGATCCAGGCGGCGATGCGGGCGATGCGGGGCGTGGGACGGGACATGGTGTGCTCCAGGGCGAGAGGGGGGAAGGGGGGATGTCGGGGGCCACCCCGGCGAGGTGATTCAGGGGCTTCGCCGGTGAGAAGCTCACCTCCCGAACCGTTCCGGTTTCGAGTGGTCGTTGTTCTCAAGTGGTACGACAATCAAATTACTTGGACTCCGAGAGGCACGCAAGGCGAACCATGTCCCCAGTGGTGGGGGTGTCACGATCGTCGAGATTCTTGTTGACTGAGCCGGTGCCATGGACGGCACGCCCACACGCGTCACGGAGGACCCCCTTGCTCATCTCCCCACCCCGGGCCGACCCCGGCCTCACCCCCGGCCCCGGCCCTGGCCTCACGCCCGACCCCGGCCTCGCCCCCGGCGACCTCGGCCGCCTGCTCGACTCGTTCCGCCTGTTGATGCTGAACCACTCGCGGGTGCTCGACCACCAGGGCGACCTCTTCGGGCTGGGCGACACCGACATCCGGTTCCTCTTCTACGTGTGGGCCACCGGCGACCTGGTCACCCCGAAGCGGGCGGCCGAGCACCTCGACCTCTCGTCGGGTGCGATGACCAACCTCGTCGACCGCCTCGTCGACGCCGGGCACCTCGACCGGCGCCGCAACCCGGACGACCGCCGCAGCGTCATCGTCAGCCGCACGCCGCGCGGCGTCGAGGTCACGACGGCCATCGCGAGCGCCTACGCCGCCGCGTTCGCCGAGGTCGTGCCGGCGTCGCGACACGGTGCCCTCGCCGACACGCTGCTCGACCTCGGCCGGGCGTTCGACCGCCACGGGGTCGGCACCCGGGACGCGCCCCACGCCGCCGCCTGACCCGCCTCGACTGCGGGCCGCGGGCCACGGGCCACGGGCCGCGGGCTACGGGCCGCGGGCCGCGGCCTAGGGGATGAGGCGGCGCAGGCGTGCGGCGTCGGCCAGGTCGGCCCGGAAGCGGTCGAGCGTCGACAGCGTGTAGAGCCCGTCGATCTGCTGGTCGACCCAGAGCTGGTGGATGCGCTTGAGGTCGGCCTGACGGCTCTTCCAGCCGATGCCGTCGATCACGGCCATGACGGTCTGTCGGGGCAGCCGCACGTCGGCCATCTCCTCGATCTCGCGGACGGCGTCGGTCAGCTTCGAACCGGTCGAGTCGAACCCCTTCGCCGCGACCACGATGGCGGGCTCCTGCGCCGAGGGGATCACCAGGTCGCACGGCGCCGTGCGGTTCGCCCGGCCGGTGAACCGCGTCCGCGTGCCGCAGGCGAGTCCGAGGTCACGGGCGATGGCCTCGATCTCGTCCTCGAGCCGCCGACCCGACACCCCGGCGCGGATCGCCGACGCCCGGGTGCCGGCCCGGGCCGAGAGCAGGTCGCCGAAGTCGTACGTGCGGTGCCGCTGGGACGCGACGAGACGGACGAGCTCGAACTCGTCGTCGAGGTGGGCGACCAGTTCGTCGGCCCGTCCCCGCGCGAGCGTCAGCCAGCTGGGGGTGTCGAAGGCGTGCCGCAGCGAGTTGCGCAGCTTCTCCTGCGACAGCCCGACGGCCAGGCCGAGGGCGGGCACCCACGCCGGGTGCTGCCGGGTCCACTCGGCGAGGTGGTCGCGGTCGACGACGGGCAGGTCGCCGAGGCTCGCCGCGGCCCGACCTAGGTCGGTCGCCGCCGCCGAGGGGGCGGTCGGGTCGACGTGCGGGGTCATGCGCCCGAGCGACGCCACGTACTCGTCGAAAGTGGGGATCGTCACGGTCAGTCCCTCCCGACGAAGACGTACTCGGTGGCCGCCGTGCGGGTCGCCGTGCGGTGCGTGCCGAAGCTGTAGGTGTGGTCGACCACGCGCACCTCCACGTGCGGCTTGATCGTGCGCATCAGCTGCTCGATGCGCTCGCGGCTCGGCACGGCGTTCGACGAGTACGAGAGCACGAGCGCCCCGGCGTCGGCGAACTGCTCGAAGGTGCGCACGAGGGCGTCGTCGACCGTCCGCGGGTAGGCGAACGGCGTGAACAGCTTGACGATCTTCTTCGTCTTGGTCTCGGTCATGACCGTCTGCCCCCGCCAGTACACGGCCAGTCCCTGCAGGAAGTGGTACCGCTTCATGTAGTCCGCGTCGTCCCGAGGAGGCGCGTAGGGCGGATCGAGGTACACCAGGTCGGCGGGCGGTCGCCTCAGGTCGGCCACGTCGCCCTCGACGGCCTCGTGCGCGAGGCCGTCGTCGAACACGGTCGCGCCGTAGGCCCGGACGGCCGCCCGGAACTGCTCGGCCATGGTCATCCGCAGGTCGCGGCGCCCGTCGTCGTACCGCGCGCCCGTGAAGGTGAAGACGCCCCGGGGCTGCTTGCGCGCCGCGGCGAGCACGAGGCCGGCGATCGCCAGATCGCGCTCGGCGCCGTCGAGCCGGTCGACGTGCGACCAGGCCGAGTCGAGGAACGCGCGGTCGTCGGCCGAGAAGAACACGCCGTCGAAGGTGCGGCGCACGACGTCGCGGTCGTCGGCGGGCGGGCCGCAGATCTCGTCGACGAGGTCGTCCGACAGCGTCGTCGACCCGTTGACGACGGAGGCGCGGGCGATGACCGCGGGGAAGGCCAGGAAGTCGTTGCTCACGACCTGGCGACCCTCCGCCTTCATGAGGTACGAGACGACGCCCGACCCGCTGAAGGCGTCGATCGCGGTCGAGGGCCGAACCGCGCCTCCTTCGCCTTCGGGGTCGCGGGCCGGCACGGGCGCGACGCTCGAGAAGACGTCGTGCAGCACGGGCAGCAGCGCGTACTTCGAGCCCATGTAGCGCAGGCGGGGGAAGGCGGCGACGCGGGCGGGCACGGGGGCGGCCCCGGTCGCCGTGGCGGCCCCGGTCGCGGAGGACTGCCTCACGGTGGGCCGGCTCGCGGCGGAGGGCACGAGCTCGACGGTCACCGGGCAAGTCTGCCGCACGTCAGCGGTCGGACGGGCTCCGGGTGCGGGAGTCGAGGTCGACGCGCTCGGCGTGCGGGACGCTGCCGGTGGTCGTGCCGGCGATGCGCAGGCTCTCTTGTCGCAGCTCGAGCTGGGCGACGACGAGCGCCGCGAGGTCGGCGAGGTTGGCGACCTGCTCGTCACTGGCCGTGCCCGGCTCGCGCCCGATCACCGAGAGGGTGCCGATCGTGTGGCCGTCGCGCCGGGTGAGGGGCACGCTGACGTAGAACCGCATGCCGAGCGGACCGGTGACCAGCGGGCTCGACGCCACGCGACGGTCGGTCGCGGCGTCCTCGATGACCAGCGGCTCGGACGAGTGGACGGCCCCGAGCGAGAGGTCGATGTGCCGGGCGATGTCGCCCACGGCGGGGTCGTAGTGGGTCGTGAACCACGTGCGGTCGTCGTCGATGACGGTCGCCAGGGCGATGGGCGCCGAGAACAGGCGGGCCGCCATGGCGGTGACGCGGTCGAGCGCCTCGTTGGGCAGGGTGTCGAGCACCTCGCTGTGGTCGAAGGGCTCGGTGTCGCCCCCGCGCATCGAGCCGTCGCCGGTCGACAGGTCGCCCACGGCGTCGCGGTGCTCGGTCGTCTCGGTGATGACCACGTCGCGCATCATCGCGACGAGCTCGGCCCGCGTCGGCCGCTCGGCGGGGTCCCGGCGGGTCATCGCCCGCAAGGCGTGACGCCAGTGCTCGGGCAGCGGGTCGGGCAGCACCGGGTCGCGCGACAGCCGGGCCACGGCCGACTCGACGAGCGACCCCGGGAACTCGCGTCGACGCGTGAAGCACTGCAGCAACACGAGGCCGAGGCTGTAGACGTCGCTCGGGGGGCCGACCTGGCCGCCCACGGCCTGCTCGGGGCTGAGGTACGCCGCGGTGCCGGTGGTGACGCCCTCGGCGGTGAGCCGTTCGACGTCCTCGGTGAGGGCGATGCCGAAGTCGGCGAGCTTGGCCCGGGCGCGGGCCGCCTCGTGGTCGCCGTAGTCGACGAGCAGGATGTTCGACGGCTTGATGTCGCGGTGCACCACCGCGTGGCCGTGGATGTAGTCGAGCGCCTCGGCCATGTCGTAGCCGATCTCGGCGATGTGCCGCGCGGCGAGCGCTCCGTGCCGCAGACGGTCTTCGAGGTTGAGCCCGGCGATCAGCGGCATCACGAGGAATCGCTGGGGACCGTTCGGCCCCTGCTCGACCCCCGCGTCGAAGAGACCGACGAGGCCGTGGTGCTCGAGGCTCGACAGCACGCCGAGCTCGGCTTCCTGTCGGGCCGGGTCGACCATCGCACTGTGGAAGACCTTGATCGCGACGGTGCGGTTGAGGCTCTCGTCGACGGCCTTGTAGACGGTCGCCATGCCACCCCGGCCCACGACGGACTGCAGGCGGTAGCGCTCGGCGAGGACGCGATCGAGCGCGTCGTCCTGCTGTGGCGCGGCCATCGCCTCCCCCTCGTGACTGGTGTGTGGTCCATCCTGTCGCATGCGGGGCGATCTCGGGACGGTCCGGCGGGTGACGATCACATCACGACGAGGTCACGCCCATCGCCCGGGGACCCCGGCGCGAGCCGGCCGGACCTTGCGATGCCCTGGGAGAACGTCGTCGTCGGGAAGGCATCGGGCGGGCCATCGGTTGCGTTGCGCATGACAACCTACGGAATCATCGGAGCAGGCAACATCGGCAGCCAGGTCGCCCGGGCGGTCATCGCCCACGGCCACGACGTCGTGATCAGCAACTCGCGCGGCCCCGAGACCCTGGCCGACCTCGTGGCCGACCTCGGCCCCAAGGCCCGGGCCGCCACGGCGACCGAGGCCGGCGAAGCGGGCGACGTCGTCGTCGTCACCGTCCCCCTCAAGAACGTCGACCAGGTGCCCGTCGAGCCGCTCGCGGGCAAGACCGTGATCGACACGAACAACTACTACTTCGAGCGCGACGGCCACATCACCGCGCTCGACGAGGGCACCGACACGACCGCCGAGATGCTGCAGCGCCACCTGCCCACCAGCACGGTCGTCAAGGGCTTCAACCACATCCCGGCCGACGACATCACGACCGACACCGCCCCGGCCGGCACCCCCGACCGCCGCGCGCTGGCCACGTCGAGCGACTCCCCCGAGGCCGTCGCCCTGATGACCGACCTCTACGACGAGCTCGGCTTCGACACCGTCGACGTCAGCCCGTTGTCCGAGAGCTGGCGCGTGGAGCGCGACCGCCCGGCCTACGTCGTCCGTCAGACGAAGGACGAGCTCGTCGCCAACCTGGCGAAGGCGAACCGGGTGCCGCAGGCCTCCTGACCCGGCCGGGCGGTGACGCCGCCCGACGAACGCGACCCGCGCCTCCTGCAGGAGGCGCGGGTCGCGTCGTTCGTGGAGGTGCCGGTCAGAGCACCCAGCAGCGGTAGGCCGAACCGGTCACCGCGCGCTCGCTGGTCACGAGCGAGGTCGTGTAGGTCTGCGTGAACGTGTCGACCGCGGGGAGGTCGACGACCTTCCACCCGACCACCGCGCGGTTCTCGTTCAGCGCCTGCACCGCACAGCCGACGTCCGTGCCGCCCGCGACGTTGATCGTGTACTGCACCTGGACGGCGTCGTCGCCCGCGACGGTGAAGCCGTAGTGGCTCACCTCGAGCTCGGCCGAGTCGCCGTCGAACGCGACGAGCACGACCCAGGCCGCCACCACGACGGCCACGACGGCACCCGCGACGAGGGCGATCAGTCGCGATCGACGAGTCCGGCCCGGCCGCCGGCCGTACCGACTGTCGAGCCGTGAGGCCGGATCGGCGCGCGCCGGGTCGAGGGTCTGCATGGCGTCAAGGGTAGGAGGCGCCGGCTCGGAACCGCATGGACGTCACGTCCCGCGGTGGCCGGCCGGCCGAGGCGGGCCGCCTGGACGGCTCGGGCCGCCTCGTCGGGTCAACCCGCCTCGAGGGGTCAGGCCGCTTCGGCCGCGAAGAGCATCGACAGGTCGAGGGGCTCGGTGGGGGCCAGTTCGACGTAGACCAGGTCGTCGTTCACAGGAAGAGCCCGTTGCTGAGGAAGAGCGCGGCGACGAGGCTCGCGCTGGCGCCGACGGCCGCCGTGGCGATGACGAAGAGGGTCGCCTGGCGTTCGGTCTCGCGGACCTCGGAGAAGGGGCTCTGGTCCGCGTCGATGCGGCGACGCGACGGCGTGAGGAGTGTCATGGTGTGTCCGATCTCGGCAGCCCTGTGCTGCCTGCCCGTGATGCTGTTGCCGGAGGGGGCGCGACCCGGTCGCGTCCCGCACCGCCCGTGAAGTCGGTGCATGGGAATGAAACCACGGGATAGCTAGTCCCTCTAACTACTCGACCGGGCTGTTCGCATTGCGGACAGCGCCCCCTCTCCGTCGTCGACCAAGCCGGCTCCGAGGCCTGATTCCCCGGCCTTCTGCGCCACCCACCCCCGAAAGGGGAATGTCCTCATTTCGGGGGACCGGCAGACTGACCTCGGTCTCGGGACGAGACCGCCGGAGGCCGCGCCTCCTGCACTGCACGGATTGCGAACGCACATGCCCCTGGTCGAGACCCCGACCCCCCGCCCGCACGGCCGCCTGATCGCGGCCGTCCTGCGCGCCTCCCAACCCCTCTTCCGCCTGCACCTCGCGCTGTACCGGCGCGAGGTGGCGCGGGCGCCCTACCCCCGCGACGCCCGCCACATGACCGTCGACGGCCCGGACCCCGTGCACCTGCTCTTCGTCGGCAGCATCGCCGTCGAGGGCTTCGGCGTGCTCGCGCACGACCTGACCTGCGCCAGCCAGACCGCCCGCCTCGTCGGCTCGGCCCGGGGCCGCGGCGTCACCTGGCGCGAGGTCTCGGCACCCGTGCTCACCGCCGCCGAGGCCGCCCGCGTCGAGCTGCCGGCCGAGCCCGCGGAGGCGGCGGTGGTGCTGCTCGGCATCTGTGACGTCCTGCTGGCGACCGGGGGCGCCTCCTGGGAGGCCGACCTCCGCCGTCTCGCCGACCGGGTGCGCGAGACGGCCGGCCCCGACTGCCGCATGGTCTACGTCGGCATCCCGCCGATGGCCGAGTTCCGGCCGATCCCCCCGGTGGCCAAGCGACTGCTGACCCGTCAGATCGAACGGCTGAACGCGCTGACGGCCCGGGTCGCCCTGACCACGCCCGGCGCATCGTGGGTGCCGTTCCCCGAGTGGCGGTCCGAGGGGCTGTACCACCAGGAGCTGTTGTCGTGGGCCACCATGCACCGGCGCTGGGGGCAGGCGATCGCGCCGGCCGTGGTGAGGTCGCTCGGGGGCGTCACCGCCGCCGAGGCGCGCCACGAGAGCGACCCCGGGCCGGGAGTCCCGGCCTAGACGCCCGAGTCCGCCAGGCTGCCGACGCGGGTCGTGCCGTAGGTGTACGCGTAGCAGACGACCGAGCGCTCGCCGTCGTCCCAGCCCTTCTCGGTGGGGGCGAGCACGCCGTAGTCGGCGAGGGACTCGTCGTACGAGGCCCCGACGTAGTCGCTGAAGGCCGCGTCGCAGAGGTCGGCCGCCTCGTCCAGGACCTCGTAGCCGCCAGGGAACGCCCCGCCGTCCAGCTCGTCCACCAGGTAGGCCTCTTCGTCGTGGGCCTCGTCGCACGAGGCGGTCTCGACGTCGCCGGTGCCCTCGCGACCGAGGTCGCCGACGGTGAAGCAGGTGCCGACGTCGAGCCCGTCGACGCTGGTCACGCCCGAGAAGTCGAGGGGGTAGAGGTAGTCGCCGTAGACCGCGTCCGAGCCGAAGTACGTGGTGGGGTCCTCGTCGGCGTACGACGAACCGTCGTCGTAGCCGTAGCCGGCCGACCCGCCGGCGAGCGACATCCCGCCGAGCAGGCCGGCACCGCCGCCGACGATCAGGGCGACGACCGCGGCACCGACGATCGCGAGGACCCAGGGGGTCCTCGACGGCTGCGACGGCAGGGCGGGGAGGAACGCAGGAGGCGCGGCGTAGGGGTCCTGCGTCGGCCACGGCTGCCAGGGGGCCTGGGCCTGCGGCTGCGGCTGCTGCTGGGGCTGCGGCTGCTGCTGCGGCCACCCGGGCGACTCGGACCCGGGCGGGGGCCACCCCTGCGGCTGCTGCTGCGGCTGCTCGGGCTGCTGCCATCCCTGCGGTCGCTGCTCGGGTGCGCCCGGCTCGATCGGTGTGCTCACGGTCGTCCCCTTCGTGGACCGGGCGGTCGGATCACCGGGTCACGCCGGATCATATCCAGCCCCGGGCACCGCGCTCGACCCCCTGTCCGGGAAGACGATCGTGATCTGGTTGCCTGCCCTCCCGGCCTGACCTACACTCGATCCGTTCGAACACACGTTCGAACGTGCAGGAGGACGACATGAGCACCCAGACCACCCACGAGCCCGTCGCGTTGTGGTTCGAGCGCGACCTGCCGGCGCGGCTGGTCTGGTCCTGCCGACGGTGGCGGGTGAGCGACACCCCGACCGAGCTGCGGGTCGAACCGGCCGTCACGCCCCCCTTCATCACGCACCCGCCCCGTCGCTTCGTCGGCTGGCGCTTCCAGGCCACCGACGACGACGGCACCACCCACATGTTCGAGGTCGTCCTCGGCACCGACGGCGGCTGGGTGCTGGGGCGCGTCTACGACTGACCCGGGACGACGACGGGCGGCTGCGAGGATGACGTCATGACGGACCCCCTGCTCGAACGCATCGAGCGCTACATGGCCAGGTCACCGGTGAGCGAGTCGTCTCGCCTCACCGCCTGGGCCCGGACGCTCGCCCTCGGCGAGCTGGTCCGCGTCCTGAGGACGAACGAGCCCACCGACGTCGGAGTGCAGACCCTCGAGTCGCAGCTGCGATTGGCGGCGACCATCACGCGGGACAGCGGCGGGGACCTCGAGGTCGCGGCCTCGCACCACGATCGCCTCGCTGCCGATCTCAACGCCGTGCAACCGGATGCGGACCAGTACTCTCCCGTCCGCAACGCCGCCCGCGCCCATCGCATGGCGGCGGCCATCTGCCGTGGTGATCACTCGGACCTGCGCCGCTTCGCCTCCCACCCGAGGCACGGGACCGACTACACCGCGGCGCTCCGGTTGCCGTCGACCGACTGACGGTCGGGGCCCCCCGGCAGACCGCGGCCGGGGCCCGGTCGGAGACTCCCTGGGCGGCCCGGATGGCGGCCCGCGTCGAAGGGTGACGAGGTCCTCGCGCACGGGTTGCGTCAGGATGTGGGGCCACGGCGTTCAGATGTCGCAAGGGACTCCGTCTCGCGCGGCTGGGCCGCTTAGGACTGTCTCATGCACTCATCGCCGGCCACCCCTGACACGACCTGCGACCGCCGTGTCGCGCGTCAGGTCCGTTCATGACCCTCACGGACATCCTTCCCTCGATGCGACGGGTGATCGCCGACCCGTTCGTCCCCGACGCCTGGCCGGAACGGACTCGTCCGACCCTGGACGACGTCGTCATCGGCGGGGTGTCCCTCGTCCGCCTGGCGAGCATCTGCGAGACGCCGTGCGTCCACACGGGCGCTGCCCTCGTGCCCCGCTCCGGTGGCCGGGTGTCGACCGTCGACGACGCCACGGCGATCGTCGTCACCGTCAGCAACGTCTGTCGCCACAGCTCCGGTGCGATCGTCGTCCAGGTGGACGCCCGACTGGGTGCGGTGCCCGTCGCCATCGGGGAGCTGCGTCTGATCGGGCGGATCTCGACGGCCCACGACGTGGCCATGGTGATCGGCCTGCAGGACGAGGGGCCCGATCTCGCCGTGGCCGACCTGCCCGGAGACCTTCGCATCGGCGACCTCCTGGCGGTCCCGTGCCCGGGCGACATCACGGTCGGGCGTCTGCGCCGGCACCAGAGCCGACGATGACGACCCCTGGCGCCCTCCCGACGATGCGTCACGCCGTGCACGACGTCGTGGACGGTGCTCATTCGTGGGGCACGCTGGACCAGGCTCCGGCTCGGTCGACGGTCGTGCAGCAGATCACCCTCCGGGTGTTGCGACCGGGAACGAGCCTCCGCGAGAGGAGGCTCCTCCATCTCCGGCAGATCTGGCCCGTCGCCGGGGCGATCTGCTCGGCCGTGTCGCTCCTCGTCCTGGCATCCCGGGTCCCGGCTCCGGTGGCGGCCTCGATCGCTCTGGCCCTCTACGGTCTCGGGTTCCTGTGCCTCGACGTCATGACGACACGGCTCCGGGCCACGGTGCGAGAGCTGACGGCGTCCTCGACGTGCACCCCGGGCGGTCTGGTCGTGCTCGGTGACGCCGCCTGCGTCCGCGCGACGGCTGCGCGGCTCGTCGCCCTCGAGCGGGAATTCGCGTCAGGCCACCTCTCGCTCGAGCGGTACCTCGCGCGCTGGAACGAGGTCTACACCGCGTTGCCGGCGGATTCGAACCGGACATGACGTCGAAGACGTCGGTCCCCGTCGCCACTCGTTTCTACGGAACGGGGCCGCAGTTCGATGCCCTCGCCCTGGAGGTCGACGATTTCTCGGCCGCATCGCGACGCGACTCCCGGGACGCGGGCCGGTTCTTGACCGACGTGTTGGAGACGCAGCTGCGGCACCTCCGACCGGTGAGCCAGATCCTCCTCCTGGAACGCATCCGCGCCTCCGGACGCGTCTCGGGGTCTCACTTCTCGACCCTTCGCGGCGTCTTGTCGCGCACGCGGGCCGTGGCGGCGAACACCCACGGCATGGACGTCTCGACCAACGCGCTGCTCTTGCCGGCCTCTCGAGCCGACGCCCTGTCGGAACCGGACGTGCTCGACCTCGTGCGGCACCGCCCCCTCCAGGCGACGGGCGTCGTCCTCGATCACCACGTCCCCGTTCGGGTCGGACGTCTCAGGGAGTCCCTCAGCGCACCCGTCCTCTGACCGCCATCGTGTACTTCCCTGACGACGGGGGCAGGAGGCGCGTGGCATCCGAGGTCAGCTGCTCGGCTCGTCGGGCACGAAGCGGTAGCCCATGCCCTGCACCGTCTGGAGGTAGCGAGGTTGAGCCGGGACCGCTTCGAGCTTCTTCCGGAGTTGGGAGACGTACAGCCGCAGGTACCCGCCGTCAGTGGTGTGTGCCGGACCCCAGATCCGGGTGAGGATGTCCTCCCGTGTGACGAGACGCCCCGGGTTCCTGACCAGGATCTCGAGGATGCGCCATTCGGTGGGAGTCAGGCGGATCGCCTCGTCCGGTTCGCGGACGACGCTCTTGGCGACGAAGTCGATCCGGATGCCCCCGAACGTCTCGGACGGTTGATCGGGGGTCGGAGTCGTCCGTCGCGTCAGCGCCCGGAGGCGGGCCAACAGCTCGTCCATGGCGAACGGCTTGGTGATGTAGTCGTCTGCGCCGGCATCGAGCGCCTCGACCTTGTCCGCGGCGCCGGCTCGGCCCGAGACGACGAGGACCGGGATGTTGCTCCACCCGCGGAGGCCTTCGATGACGCCGAGCCCGTCGACGTGCGGCATGCCGAGGTCGACCATGACGACGTCGGGATGTTCTTCGACGACGGCGCGGAGCGCCTCGGCTCCGTCGGCGGCGGTGGCGATGTCGTAGCCGACCGCCCCGAGGGTCAGGGTGAGGGCCCGGACGAGCTGCGGATCGTCGTCGGCGATGAGGATCTTCATGCGTGGTCCGTCCCGGTCGTCTGATGAGCCACAGGAAGGGAGACGACCATGCTGAGCCCGCCTCCCGGGGTCTCCTCGGCTCGGAGGGTGCCCCCCATGCCCTCGGTGAAGCCCTTGGAGATGGCGAGTCCCAGCCCGAGGCCGGCGGTGTTGTCGGTGTCGCCGAGGCGCTGGAAGGGAACGAACACCAGGTCCAGGCGTTCGGGACTGATCCCCGGCCCCTGATCGGCGACGCGGATCTCCACGGCGTCCCCGAAGCTGCTGCTGGAGAGACGCACCGGTGTCCCCCCGGGGGCGTACTTGAGGGCGTTGTCGAGCAGGTTCACCAGGACGCGCTGGAGGAGGACCGGGTCGGCGTCGGCCTGGGGAACGTCCTCGCCGATCCGGAGCTCGATGCGTCCGGGGTCGACCTGGAGTTCGTCCACGGACGCGAAGAGGACGTCGTCGACGTCGACGGGTTGGCGTGACACCGCGAGGGCTCCCGCCTGGACGCGGCTGACGTCCAGGAGGTTCGTGACGAGGGCCGACAGCGCGTCGAGGCTCTCGTGGGCCGTGGTGAGGAGTTCGTCGCGGTCGCGGTCCGCCCAGACGACGTCGTCTTGTTGCAGGCCCGTCACGGCCGCCGTGGCCGAGGCGAGCGGCCGCCGCAGGTCGTGTCCGACGGCGGCGAGCAGTGCCGTGCGGACCTGGTCCACCTGCGCCAGCGGCCCCGCGGAGTCGGCGGTCGCCGACAGGGCCTTGTGTTCCAGGGCCGTCTCGACCTGGGCCGCGATGACCGCGAGGAGGCGTCTCTCGGACGCCGCCATCGGCGGTCCGGTCATCTCGAGGCGCGCACGGGTGCCGACGGGGACGATCGTCGTCTCGTCGCCGGCCCGGGGTGCGCCGAGGGAGTCGACGACGTCACCGTCGACGTCGATGACGGAGACCGTCCGCAGGCGGAAGGCGTCCTGGGTGCGGGACAGGAGCGCGTGGAGCGCGTCCTGGCCGCGGATGACGCCCCCGGCGACGGCCGCGAGCAGTTCGGACTCGGCGACGGCACGCGCCGCCGCCCGGGATCGACGGGCAGCCTGGTCGACCACGTAGCTGACGAGCAGGGCGATGACGACGTAGAGGACGAGGGTCAGGAGGTGCAGCGGCCGGCCGACGGTGATGCTGTCGTAGGGCTCGACGAAGAAGAAGTCCAGCGTCACTCCCGAGAGCACCGCCGCGAAGAGGGCCGGCCAGATCCCGCCGACGAGCGCGACGACCACGACGAGCAGCTGGTAGACGAGCACGTCGCTCGTGAGCGATTCGTCGCTGCGGAACATCACGAGCAGCCAGGTCACGATCGGGCCGAGCACCACGGCGAGACCGCCCCCCAGGAGGCGACGCCGCAGCGTCAGCGCGCCTCCTGCCCGGGGGAGGGTGAACCGGCCGCCGGCGGCGGAGTGGGTCACGATGTGCACGTCGATGTCACCCGATTCGCGGATGACGGTGGCGCCGATCCCCGGGCCCGTCAGGGCTGCGGCGACGCGGCTCCGGCGGCTGACGCCGATGACGAGTTGGGAGGCGTTCATCGCCTTCGCGAACTGGACCAGGGCGACGGGGACGTCACCACCGACGACCTGGTGATGGGTGCCGCCGAGTTTCTCCGTCAGGGCGCGCTGCGCCGAGAGAGCACCCGGGTGCGCATCGCGGAGGCCGTCCTGGGCGATGACGTGCACGGTGACGAGCTCGCCCCCGGACGACCGGGCGGCGATGCGGGCGCCACGACGGATGAGGGTCTCGCCCTCCGGCCCGCCGGTGAGGGCGACCACGACCCGCTCCCGCGCCTCCCACTTGCTGTCGATCCCGTTCTCGACCCGGTAGGCCTTCAGGGCGCTGTCGACCTCGTCGGCCAGCCACAGCAGAGCCAGCTCCCGCAACGCCGTCAGGTTGCCGAGGCGGAAGTAGTTCGACAGCGCGGCGTCGATGCGGGCCGCCGGGTAGACGTTCCCCTCGGCGAGACGGTCGCGGAGCGCCTGGGGGGCGAGGTCGACGACCTCGATCTGATCGGCGCTCCGGAGCATGCTGTCGGGGACGGTCTCGCGCTGGGCGGCCCCGGTGATCTTCTCCACCACGTCGTTGAGTGACTCGATGTGCTGGACGTTGACGGTCGAGATGACGTCGATGCCCGCGTCGAGGAGGACCTGGACGTCCTGCCACCGCTTCTGCCGGGCCGAGCCCGGAGCGTTGGTGTGGGCGAGCTCGTCGACGAGGGCGAGGTCGGGTCTCCGGGCGAGGACCGCGTCGACGTCCATCTCCGTCAGCTCGATGCCGCGGTGCAGGGTCGTCGTCCGCGGGACGACCTCGAGATCGCCGAGCATGGACGCCGTGGCCTCGCGGCCGTGGGTCTCGACGACGGCGACGACGACGTCCTTGCCCTCTCGGGCGAGCCGGGTCCCCTCTTCGAGCATGGTGTAGGTCTTGCCGACGCCGGGGGCGGCGCCGAGCAGCACCCGGAGCCGCCCCCGCTTCACGGTCTCAGCGTCCCGTCTCGGCCAGGGCCGCGTTGAGCTCGAGCACGTTCACGGTGGGCTCGCCCAGGTAGCCGAGGTCGCGGCCCTGGGTGTGCTCCTCCACGAGCGCCTCGACGTCCGCGACCGGCAGGTCACGTGCCGCGGCGACCCGCTCGACCTGGATGCGCGCGTACTCGGGGCTGATGTGCGGGTCGAGCCCGGACGCGGAGGCGGTGAGCGCGTCGACGGGGACGTCCTCCGGGGCGACTCCGTCGCTCTCGGCGATCGCCGCCCGCCGCTCCTCGACGGCCGCGATGAGGTCCTCGTTCTCGGGCCCGTAGTTGCTGCCGCTCGAGGCGGAGGCGTCGTAGCCGTCACCGGCAGCCGAGGGCCGCGACTGGAACCACTCGGGCAGGGCGACACCGTCGGCGTCGGTGAAGGACTGCCCGATGAGTGACGAGCCGACGGTCTCACCGTCGACGTGGACGGCGGAACCGTCCGCCTTGCCGCCCAGGACGAGCTGGCCGACCCCGGTGACGACGGCCGTGTAGGCCACGCCGAGGACGACGGTGAAGACGAGCATCGCGCGGAGGGCGACACCGTACTGGCGGAGCAGGGTGCGGGTGTTCATGGTCTCTCTCTCGTTCGTCGTCTGCGTCGGTTCAGAAGCCGGGGAGCAGGCTGACGATCAGGTCGATGATCTTGATGCCGACGAACGGGGCGACGACGCCGCCGAGTCCGTAGACGAGGAGGTTGCGCGACAGGATCGACGACGCCGACGCCGCCCGGTACTTCACGCCCCGCAGGGCGAGCGGGATGAGCACGACGATCACGAGGGCGTTGAAGACGATCGCCGAGAGGATCGCCGAGGCCGGCGAGGACAGCTGCATGACGTTCAGCAGCCCGAGCCCGGGGAACACCCCGGCGAACATGGCCGGGATGATCGCGAAGTACTTCGCGATGTCGTTGGCGATCGAGAACGTCGTGAGGGCGCCGCGGGTGATGAGCAGCTGCTTGCCGATGCGGACGATGTCGATCAGCTTGGTCGGGTCGCTGTCGAGGTCGACCATGTTGCCGGCCTCCTTCGCGGCCGAGGTGCCCGTGTTCATCGCGACGCCGACGTCGGCCTGGGCCAGCGCGGGGGCGTCGTTGGTGCCGTCGCCGGTCATCGCGACGAGCGCGCCTCCTTCTTGCTCCCGGCGGATGAGGGCGAGCTTGTCCTCCGGGGTGGCCTCGGCGAGGTAGTCGTCGACGCCGGCCTCGGCCGCGATCGCCTTGGCGGTGAGGGGGTTGTCGCCGGTGATCATGACCGTGCGGATGCCCATGCTGCGCAGTTCGGCGAAGCGTTCGCGCAGGCCGGTCTTGACGACGTCCTTGAGGTACACGACGCCGAGGACGCGAGCCTCCGAGGCCGTGGTCTTGATCGCGACGACCAAGGGGGTCCCTCCGGCGTTCGAGATCTCGTCGATGCGGGTCTGCAGTTCGTCGTGCTCGGTGCTGGCGAGACGACGGTCCTCCTCGACCCAGGCGATGACGGAGTTGCCGGCACCCTTGCGGATCTGCGTGCCGTCGGGCAGGTCGAGACCCGACATGCGGGTCTGGGCGGTGAAGGGCACGATCTCACCCGGCTGACCGTCGGCGTCGTGCCACCCCGTCGTCAGGGCGAGGTCGACGATCGACTTGCCCTCGGGGGTCGGGTCGCTGAGCGACGACCGGGCGGCGGCGTCGACGAGTTCGGCCCGGGCGATGCCGTCGAGGGGCGTGAACTCGGCCGCCTGCCGGTTGCCGTAGGTGATGGTGCCGGTCTTGTCGAGCAGCAGCGTGGTGACGTCACCGGCGGCCTCGACCGCGCGGCCCGACATGGCGAGCACGTTGCGCTGCACCAGGCGATCCATGCCCGCGATGCCGATCGCGCTCAGCAGCGCCCCGATCGTCGTGGGGATGAGGCAGACCAGCAGGGCGATGAGCACGGGGATGCTCACCGACGCGTCGCTGTAGGCCGCGATGGGGTTCAGCGTCAGGGTCACGACGACGAACACGATCGACAGGCTCGCGAGCAGGATGTTCAGCGCGATCTCGTTCGGGGTCTTCTGGCGCGAGGCGCCCTCGACGAGACGGATCATGCGGTCGACGAAGGTCTCGCCGGGCTTGCTCGTGATGCGCACGACCACCCGGTCGGACAGCACGCGGGTGCCGCCGGTGACCGCGCTGCGGTCGCCGCCCGACTCGCGGATCACCGGGGCGGACTCGCCCGTGATGGCCGACTCGTCGACGCTGGCGATGCCCCAGACGATGTCGCCGTCGCCGGGGATCAGCTCGCCGGCGGTCACCACGACCGTGTCGCCGAGCGTGAGGTCGGCCGAGGACACCGACTCCGAGGAGGCGCGCTCGGCACCGGCGTCGGACGTCGCGTCGTACGAGACCACGCGCTGGGCGGTGGTGCTGGTGCGGGTCGCCTTGAGGGTCTCGGCCTGTGCCTTGCCGCGACCCTCGGCGACGGACTCGGCGAGGTTCGCGAAGACGACGGTCAGCCAGAGCCAGACCGCGATGGCCCAGGTGAACGAGCCGGGGACGGGCGAGCCGCCCGAGGTCTCGGGACCGGTGAAGAGGCCGGCGATCGCGAGGATCGTCGTGTAGGCGGCACCGACCTCGACGATGAACATGACGGGGTTGTGCCACATCTCGCGCGGGTCGAGTTTGCGGAGCGCGCCGGGCAGGGCCGCGACCAGCTGGGCGACGCCGAACGCGCCTCCTCGGTTCGTCGGGGCGTGCTCGCCCTCGTGGTCGTGGTCGGTGGTGGGTGTGTCGGTGACGACGGACATGGTTACTGCAGCCCTTCAGCGAGCGGTCCCAGTGCGAGGACGGGGAAGTAGGTCAGCGCGGTGATGATCACCGAGACGCCGGTGAGCAGGCCCACGAACTGCGGGCGGTGCGTGGGGAGGGTCCCGGCGGTGGCGGGGACCTTGTCCTGGGCGGCGAACGAACCGGCGAGGGCGAGCACGAGCACGATCGGCACGAACCGGCCGAGCAGCATCGCGACACCGAGGGTGGTGTTGAACCAGGGCGTGTTCGCCGTGAGGCCGGCGAAGGCGGAGCCGTTGTTGTTCGCGGCGGAGGTGAAGGCGTAGAGCACCTCGCTGAAGCCGTGCAGGCCCGGGTTCCAGATCGACGTGCCCTCGACGTCGGCACGCACCGCGGGGATCGCGAAGCTCAGCGCCGTGAAGGCGAGCACGATGGTCGGCGTGACCAGGATGTAGAGGCTGGCGAGCTTGATCTCGCGCGGCCCGATCTTCTTGCCGAGGTACTCCGGGGTGCGGCCGACGAGCAGGCCGGCGATGAACACCGTGATCACGGCGAGGACGAGCATGCCGTAGAGACCCGAGCCCACACCGCCAGGGGCGATCTCGCCGAGCATCATGTTGATCATCGGCATCAGGCCGCCGAGGGCGGTGTACGAGTCGTGCATCGAGTTCACCGCACCCGTCGACGTCAGGGTCGAGGTGGAACCGAACAGGGTCGATCCCCAGATGCCGAACCGCGCCTCCTTGCCTTCCATCGCGCCTCCGGCGAGCTGGGTGGCGGTGCCGGCACCGCGGAGCTCGAACCAGGTCATGGCGGTCAGCGAGACGGCGAAGATCGTCGTCATGACGGCGGCGATCGCGACGCCCTGCTTCGTCGAGCCGACCATGCGGCCGAAGGTGCGCGGCAGGGAGAACGGGATGACGAGCATCATGAGGATCTCGAACAGGCTCGTCCACGGCGTGGGGTTCTCGAAGGGGTGGGAGCTGTTGGCGTTGAAGAAACCGCCACCGTTGGTGCCGAGCATCTTGATCGCCTCCTGCGAGGCGACGGGCCCGCCGGGGATCGTCGCGGTCCCTCCGGTGAGGGTCGTGACGTCGGTGAACCCGGCGACGTTCTGGACGACCCCTCCCGCGACGAGCACGAGGGCCGCGACGACGGCCAGGGGAAGGAGGAGGCGGACGAGCGTGCGGGTCAGGTCGACCCAGAAGTTGCCCAGCGTGCCGCTCTTCGCGCGGGCGAGCCCGCGGATGACGGCCACGGCGACCACGATCCCGACGGCCGCGGAGACGAAGTTCTGGACGGCGAGTCCGCCGAGCTGCACCGCGTACCCGAGGGTCACGTCGGGCGAGTACGACTGCCAGTTGGTGTTCGTGACGAAGGAGGCCGCGGTGTTGAACGACAGGCCCTCGGGGACGGCGGGGAAGCCGAGCGAGTAGGGCAGGAACGCCTGGAGGCGTTGGATCGCGTAGACGAACAGCACGCCGACGACGGAGAAGCTGAGGACCCCGCGCAGGTAGGCGGGCCAGGTCTGTTCCGCCGCGGAGTCGACGCCGATGAGGCGGTAGAAGCCACGCTCGACGCGGGCGTCCTTCGCCGTCGTGAAGATCCGCGCCATGTAGTCACCCAAGGGGCGGTACACGACGACGAGGACGACGACGACCGTGAGGATCTGGAGGATGCCGAACAGCGCGTCCATCAGAAGCGCTCGGGCTTCACGAGGGCGTACACGAGGTACGCCAGGGCGGCCACGGCGAGGACGGCGGCTCCGATGCTGAAGACGATCACAGCTTCTCGACCCCCTTCGCGACGAGGGACACCACTGCGAACACAGCGATGACGGCGAGCACGTACACGATGTCGAGCACTACGACTCCAAGGAGGACGATCGACGGGCCGGACGGCCCGGTGCCCGTCGTGGGCACAGCGAGTCAGTAGACACCTCGCCGCAGCGCCGATCGCGGGCCCTTACGACTTCCCTACGCCGAACGCCGTCTTCCTCACGGACACCACACGCTCACCACACGCCCACCGGGGCCGGGAGGCGCGACGACGGCGACGACGCTCCCGGCGGACGGCCGTGACCTCGGCGAGATCGCCTGGTCGCGAATGCGCGAGCGCTGGCACGATGGCCGCATGTTCCCCTCGACACCCAGGACGAACCCGCTTCGCGACGACTCGATCTCCCTGCTCACCCGGGGTTACGGTTTCGGTGCGCGCCTCTGGGAGCGAACGCGGACGGGCGCCCAGGCCGTGCCTCTCCGCCTGCTCGGGCGGGAGGCGCTGCTGGTCCGGGGCGCCGAGGCCGTCGAGCTCTTCTACGACGAACGGCAGATCGCTCGGCACGGGGCCATGCCCGCGATCGTCCAGCAGACGCTCTTCGGCACCGGGTCCGTGCACAGCCTCGACGGAGCGGAACACCGGCACCGCAAAGCGACGTTCCTCGACGTCGCGTACGAGGACGACCAGGTCGCCCGGCTGACGCCCCTGCTCGAACGGGAGTGGCAGCACGAGATCGAGGCCTGGCTGTCCGGGGGTCGACGCTCCGCCTACGATGCGGCCGTCGGGGCGTTCGGTCGCGCGAGCATGAGGTGGGCAGGCCTGCCGGGAACCCCGGAGGCGCGGACCCGCTGGTCGGCCCGCCTCGCGCAGATCGTCGACGGCTTCGGTGTGCCTTACTCCCCCGAGTACCTGCTGGCAGCGGTGAACCGTGCCTGGTCCGATCGGCACGCTCGCCGCCTCGTCGAGGCGGTTCGCGCCGGCACTCTCGAGCCCGGGGAAGGCACGGCCCTCGACGAGTGGGCTCGGCACCGGGACCCCGAGGGCGAGCTGCTGCCCGCGAAGCTGGCGGGGATCGAGCTGCAGAACAGCATCCGCCCGATGATCGCGGTGGCCCGCTTCGTCGCGTTCGCCGCGAAGGCACTGCACGACCACCCCGAGTGGCGAGAGCGGATCGCCGAGGAAGCCACCGAGCGTGGAACGTCGACCGGTGGGCCGCTCGCCGTCGCGTTCGCGCAGGAGGTCCGGCGGACCGCGCCGTTCGTCCCGATGCTGCCCGGCTGGGCGCGCCACGACGTCGAGATCGACGGACGGGAGCTCCCCGCCGGCGGGCGGGTCCTGCTCGACATCCTCGGCACCGACACGGATGATGCCTCCTGGAACCGCGCCTCCGAGTTCGATCCGGAACGTTTCGTGGGCGTCGACGACTACGAGGCGATCTCGACGTTCATCCCTCACGGTGGCGGGGACCCCGCGGGCGGACACCGATGCCCCGGCGAGAAGCTCGCCATCGCCGGCCTCGCCGCCGCCGTCACCGCGCTCAGCGACCCTCGCCTGGCGATCCTCGACGACGGGCTCGACGTCGACCGGCGACGGCTGCCGACGAAGCCGTCGTCCGGCGGCCGGGTCCGCGCAGCCGGTGCACCATCCCGGTGCCCGTTCCACTGACGACCCGCGACGCGATCGGCCTTACCTCCGAGCGGGGGTTCTCGGCAACCCCTCTTCGCGCATCCGGCCCCGGGCATAGACACGATCCATGCCGATCCCCACCCGCGGTTTCGCTCACCTCGTCGCCTTCGTCCTGCTCGTCGCCGTCACGGGACGAGCCGACTCCGTCGCCGGTCACGTGCGACATCGGCTCGCCCACGAGGCCGCTCCCACCCACCACTCTCGTGGTGCCCGGGCGCCAGCGAGATCCGAGAGGCGACCACGATGATCGAGCAACCCCTGCCGCCGGCCGCCTCCCCCGCGCCATGCCCATGATCTTGCTCGACCCGATCGCCGAGGGCACCTGGCGCGTCCTCGACTACCGGAACGGGAAGACCGGGATCGACGTCCTCGTCGGCTTCGTGCAGTGGGTGACGGACGCCTACGCGGTGACCGATCTCTCGCAGCCCGACGAACAGCGCCTCTGTCACACCCTCGTCGAAGTCCAGGAGCTGTTCGGGGCGGAGGGGTGAGGAGTAACGCTGCGACGATCGACTCTCGGAACCGGAGCGTGACGGCGCGCGGAGCGGCTTCTTCCCGTCAGGTCGCCGGCACCTCGGAGGACACACCGTAGCGCGGTCGGCCTCGCGGGCTCTCTCCGCGTCCTCCGTTCGGCGCCGGTCGGCATTGCGGGGTGGCGGGCGAAGTGTCTTACTGTGGGGCCGGTGACGACGCAGACGAAGGGCACCGCCGCTCCTGCCCGGATCGCTGCCTTCTCGCAGGGTGTCCTGCGCCGCTCGCCTGCACTGGTCGCGCTGGGGATCTTCCTCGGTGTCGTCCTGCTCTTCTCCGCCCTGCTCGCACTCCCCGTCGCGACGGCCGACGGCACGAGGACCCCGCTGCACGACGCGGTCTTCACCGCGGTGTCCGCGATGACCGTCACCGGGCTCGTGACCGTCGACACGGCGACCCACTGGTCCTTCTTCGGCCAGGTCGTCATCCTCGCCGGGGTCCAGGTCGGCGGCCTCGGCATCGTGACCATCGCGCTCCTGTTGTCGCGGGCCGTCACGCACAAGCTCGGCGTACGCGGGCGGATCATGGCCCAGCAAGGCATCGGCACCAGCAAGCTCGGCGAGGTCCAGTCCCTGCTCAAGATCGTCGCACTCACCACGGTCGTCGTGGAGGCGGCGCTCGCGCTCGTGCTCGTGCCCGCGTTCATCGTGCGGGAGGGGTCGTTCGTCTCAGGCACGTGGCACGGTGTCTTCTACGCGGTCTCGGCCTTCAACAACGCCGGCTTCGTCACCCACGCCGACGGCCTCGAACAGTTCGCCACCGACCCGGCCATCGCGGCATCGACGGTGAGGGAACCCACGAAGTCGATGCGGTCAAGGTGACGATCAACCGCATAATCCCGATACCAATCCTGCCGCCGCTGGGCGGCGTGAATGGTGTCCAGAAGATCAGGGCTTGGCCCGATGACCGGAACGTCGCCAATGGTGCGGAAATCCGGGATCGGCACGTCTTCGACTGGAGGTTCCGGGAGAAAGTGATACCCCAGCGGCGCATGGACGGCGTGAGCAAATTCTTCAAGCTGACGGAATGTGGGCTGGCCATCGCCATCGGCCCATCGAGAAAACCGCTCGAAGCGCTTACTGTCGGACCTCATACCGGACCGATCCAGCGCCCACCGCAGCATGGCAGGACGAACAGGCATTCGAACAGCCACGCGGACCCCTCCCGAACGATTGCTCCAATCTTACCGAGTTGGCCTCTGCCATTGACATCGCGATGAGCGACCAAACCCACCGACCTTCAGACTGGCGGCAAAGCGTCAGTTGGCCCGATTCACGGCCCTGTAAAACCGTAGATCGGGCGACACCGAAGAGCTCGGCGATCTCGCTCGTCGCGTGGGCGCCAATCGTGGGCGCCAATGCGGTGCAGCTGCACGAGGTGCTTCTCTTGCGAAGGCGGAGAGCCTGGGATTCCGGCCGCGGAGCTTACCGGCCGCCTTCGCGATTGCCATGCCCTCACGGGTTCGGGCACGGATGAGGTCGGCTTCAAACTCGGCGACCATGCCGAGGACGTTGAAGAGGAGCCGGCCGACGGGGTCGGTGGGGTCGTAGACGGCTCCCCCGAGCTTGAGTGCGACGCCCTTCTTCGTGAGCTCTTCGGCGATGTCGGTCCCGTCGCGCAGCGAACGGGTGAGGCGGTCGAGCTTCGTGACGACCAGCACGTCGCCGGCACAGCACGCAGCGAGGGCCTCCCGAAGGCCAGGCCGCGCTCGAGTTGTACCAGACAGCCCGTGGTCAACATGCACGTGCTCATCGTCAACACCGAACGCTGCAAGACCATCACTCTGTGCTGCAAGATCTTGACCCGAGGTCGAGACGCGGGCGTATCCGATGAGCATCCGACGACTGGAGCGTCTAGACCCCCATCACCGGGCACTTTTTACGGGACAGGCATACGCGAATCCGAAGCCAAGCGCCACTTGGCCTCGGCCGGTCGAGGCACGGCCTGAAAGGTGTCCCGCTGAACGCGACAGTCTAACGGGCGCTCGGCCAGCGGGCTTCCCGGAAAACCGGACCGGTTCGAAACCTCGTTTCGAACCGGTCACCGTTTCTGGCCGGTCCATCCGGCCCTGGCCGAGTCCAACCCCAATCGCTCGTTTCTGAGCTCGAATTCCAGGCGTCTTAATGTCGATTAGTAGCCCAGGTCATACGGCGCCGGATCGCCCGGCAACCCCGCACACAGATCTAATTCAATGCGACATCTTGAATTAGTTCGCGCACGCGAGACAAGCGACCACCAAATTCGTCTAGCCAAGTAGGCGGATTTGTCGCGGCAAAAGACAACCATCGGGTGTCCCTTCCTGCGGCACCCCCGTGCTGCGGCACAAGTGAAGGTGGTCGGTTGTAGGACAGTTCAGCCTTCGGTACGAACCACGCTTGCGCATCGAATGGAGAAACGCCAAGAAGTAACGCGTAATCATAATCCTGGTCACGGAGCTGCTGAAACTTGAATATCTCGCTATCTGTCCACAAAGTGGAAAATTTCACTTCCACCTTCAGCCCTGCGATCCGCCTGTCGTGATCGGAGTTCAGTGGCCTCTGCACATCGAACCCCTTGGACGCTGCCCAGCCGGCAGCAAGCGCTTCGCCGATGGACCCAATCTGTCGAGAGGGTCGACTCTTGATCCAATAGAACGGGCTACCCCTCCACATAGAGGTTTCTTTATCGCCAATGTAATCAGCTTGTAATGTTCCGGCGAGTGCTGCGAGGTAAGCAACTTCAGGATCGGTGATTATGCGGTTCACTGGTCACCAATCGGTTGCTTAACAAACTCCACTGCGCTGCCAAACAAATCGCCGGCTCCACCAAGTCGTTTACGAGTAACTTCAATCGCTTCGGGGTTTTTATCAATGAGAACGAATTTGCGCCCAAGGTTTGAAGCGACGGCGCCTAGCGTGCCACTCCCCGCGAAAAAGTCGAGGACCCAGTCATCTGGCTTAGAACTCGCCGCTACCATGCGGCGCACGATTCCCTCAGGCTTCTGCGTCGCGTAACCCGTCTTTTCTCTGCCGGTGGGCGAGACAATCGTGTGCCACCAAACATCGGTGGGCAGCTTTCCCCTGGCCGCTTTTTCCGGCGTAACAAGCCCGGGTGCCATGTAGGGCTCACGATCCACTTCTTCGTTATTGAAGTAGTACGTCTTTGGGTCTTTTACGTAGACGAGAATATTGTCGTGCTTTGCAGGCCACTTATTCTTAGCCCGCGCGCCGTAGTCGTAAGCCCAGACAATCTCGTTCAGAAAGTGCTCGCGACCAAATAACGCGTCGAGGAGAACTTTGGCGTAGTGCACCTCGCGGTAGTCGAGATGCAAATACAGCGTTCCCGAAGGTGCGAGCAGTCGCCAAGCGTGCTCGAGACGCGGCTCCATAAAGCTCCAGTAGTCGTCGAACGCATCGTCGTAACCAGTCACCAGGCCCTTGACCGTCTCGTAGCTCTGTCCTTTGAAGCCGACGCGTGAACCTGTTAGCGAGCGCGTTGTCTTCACCGACTGCCTGCTCTGCTTTTTCCCAGTGTTAAATGGCGGATCTATGTAGATCAACTGAAACGAACCGTCGGGGAGCGCAGGAAGAACATTGGCATTGTCGTCGTGAAAGACGAGGTTTGGCCCGTCCGGCGTCCATGAAGTCATGGGGTCGAGTCTAGGGAGGCCCGTTCGTTTGGACGACCCGGCGCCGGGCGGGGGCCTCCCGGTCCGCCACCCTTCGAACGCAAACTAATTGAAGGAGCCGCTTGGGACCGCTCGGGGGCCGACTCGGTGACGGCGGCGTTCCACGCCTTCCATTCAGACAGCTCGGTCACGGTGCGAGCTGGGCAACACAAGGCAGAAGAGACCGAGCAGAGCGGCGAGGCCCGCAGCGACGAGGTACCACCCGCGGGGCCAGCCGAGTACCCGAGGCCGCGGTGCTCCGCTGGCCGCGGCCAGTGACGAGCGTTGCGGACGTCGCGCCAGAGGAGCCCGAGCACAGCGAGGGCGGCGAGGATCGCCACGACGCCGAGGATCGGTCCCAGCAGCTCCCCCAGTGGCCCCAGGGACGGCCGGATGCCGTCGTGGGGGTTCTCGATCGTGAAGGCGCTCACGGCTCGACGTGCGTGCCGTCGTCGTGGGTGCGGTAGCGGTCGACGTCGCCGCGTGCAGTGCCGTCGACGAGCTAACGCACCAGGTCGGCATCCCACGACCGGGACGCCCGGCCAGCAGCGCCTCAGTCCCCCCGACGTTCGCGGCGACGGACGTTAAGACGATGGCGGCGAGCTCTGCGAAGTCGGCGGCCTCCTGGTGCGCGTTCCAGGTGCCTGCACCGACGGTGCGGGTCTGCTTCGCGGCCGCGGTGAGCGCGACGATCGCCTGGGCGATGGCGGCGGGCTGGGCCGTCTTGTGCTTGGTCATGGTCACTCCCCCATCGGACGGGCGATCGAACCCCCAACGGCTGCCAGTAGGCCTAGGACGATCCAGTGCCAAGGTCGTTGGTCATTCGCCTTCGGCGTTTGCTCGGCGGGCATTTCGACCTCTCCTCGAGCTCGCGACGGTGAAGGCCGTCCCCACCGCAGCACCAAAAGTTTCGCAGAAAGCCCCCAGGATGCGACCGCCGGGGCCCCACATCGGCTTCGATCCCCCTGCTCGCACTCGGAGCCACCCGCATCTCATGGTCGACGCCCGAGACGGCGACCCTGATCGCCACGGTCATCGACGTGCCGACGCTCACTCCCGCCGCGGTGCTCGCCGTGGCCAAGACCCCGTTCCCCGTCGCGACGACGGGGTCAGGTGCGGCCGATCGGCGGCTGCGACCTGCAGGAGGCGCGGTGCGCGGAATCCGGCACCGCGCCTCCTCGGGGTGGTCGCGTCAGGGGACGATGACGGCCCGGCCGCGGACGGTGCCGGCGGCGAGGGCCTCGTAGGCCTTCGGGCCGTCGTCGAGCGAGTAGCGCTGCGTGGCGACCTCGACCTGGCCGGCCCGGGCGAGGTCGAGGACCTCGATCAGTTCGCTGCGGCTGCCCCAGTAGGGGATGCGCACGGCGACGTCGTAGGCGATCGCGCCGAAGCCGAGCTCGACGGTGCCGCCACCGATGCCGACGATGGTCACGTCGGCGTCCGCCGCGGCGACCGCGACGGCCGTGGCCATCGTCGGCCCCGCCCCGACGAAGTCGAAGACGGCCTGGACGCCGAGGCCCCCGGTGATCTCGCGGATGGCGTCCGCGGCGTGCTCGTCGCTGATCACCGTGTGGTGCGCACCGACGTGCTTCGCCAGCTCGAGCTTCTCGTCGCTCACGTCGAGCGCGATGATCTGCGCACCCGAGAGCGCCCGCAGGATCTGGATTCCGACGTGC
This sequence comes from Frigoribacterium sp. ME-P-080, assembly GCF_030209595.1. Classification (NCBI taxonomy): domain Bacteria; kingdom Bacillati; phylum Actinomycetota; class Actinomycetes; order Micrococcales; family Microbacteriaceae; genus Frigoribacterium; species Frigoribacterium sp. ME-P-080. Next base: position 72,956 of record NZ_JARVRR010000009.1, on the reverse strand, counting down.
CCGAGGCCTCCGGTGCCGATGACGACGGCGTAGGTGCCGGCGCCGAGCTTCGGCAGCGAGGTCTTGATCGCGTGGTACGGCGTGAGGCCGGCGTCGGTGAGCGACACGTTCTCGACCGGGTCGAGGTCGCCGAGCGGCACCAGGTGGCGGGGGTCGTCGACGATCATGTACTCGGCCATCGACCCGGGAGCGCCGAGCCCGGGAGGCTTGATGCCCTCGGCGGCGGCGTTGACGCAGTAGTTCTCCTTGCCCTGGGCGCACTGGTGGCACCGACCACAACCCCACGGGCCGTAGACGGCGACCGCGTCACCGACCTGCAGGTGCTCGACGCCCTCGCCGAGCTCGGCCACGATGCCGGCGCCCTCGTGCCCGAGCGTGAGCGGCAGCGGGTAGCCCTGCGCGGTGTAGTCCTCTTCACCGAGGCTCATGACGTACTCGTCGGAGTGGCAGACACCGGCCGCCGTGACCTTCAGCAGCACCTGCCCGGGGCCGGGTGACGGCTTCTCGATCTCGACGACTTCGGGGTGCTGACCGACCTGGGTGTACTGGAGTGCCTTCATGGGCCGCAGGCTACGCCCGACCGCTGGAGAACGCACGACAGGTGTCGCGTTACCGGAGGGGTCGGGGCGCGGTCGGGGCGCGGTCGGGGTCGTGCCGCCGGCGGTGTCGGGGCGTGGTGGTGGCGGTGACCGACGGTGACGGTGGTCGGCCCTACGATCGACGGCATGGCACACCTGCACCGGGCCGGCATGAGCCCCTCCAAGATCGACCTGCTCGACGCCTGGGTGCCGACCCAGCCGTGGTTCGAGGGCCCACCGCGGTCCGAGGGCACGGCCGACGAGGGCCTGCGCAGCGTCGCGGCCTTCCGCTTCGACGATCCGGCGGGCGAGGTCGGCGTCGAGACGATCATCGTCGCCACGCCCGACGGCGTGCAGTTGCAGGTGCCCCTCACGTATCGCGACGCTCCCCTGGCCGGTGCCGACGACCACCTCGTCGGGACGACCGAGCACTCGGTGCTCGGCACGCGGTGGGTCTACGACGGCACGGCCGACCCGGTCTGGGCCGCGGCCCTCGCGACGGCCGTGCTGACCGGCGGCACCCAGGCCGAGGCCTGGTTCGAGGTCGACGGCGAGCGACAGGTCCGCGAGCCAAACTCGACCGTCGTCGGCAGCGGCACCCCGGGCACCCCCGTGCCCGACGTCGACCGCCTCACCGTCGACCAGGTCGAGGGCCGGACGGTCGTCACCGGCGCGGCGGTCCGCATCGTCGTCGCCCGCGTCCTCGGTCGACACGACGCCGGCGCCCTCGCCTCGACCGGCGGCCACAGCGGCGACCACGGGGTCGAGGTCCTCACCGGCACGTGGACCGGGCACGACCAGCCCGAGACGCTCGCCGTCGTACTCACGGCATAGCCACCTGCAGGAGGCGCGGTGTGCGGTCGTCGCGCACCGCGCCTCCTCGACGTCCGGGCAGGAGGCGCGGGTGGCGTCCTCGTCGAGCCGCCCCGCGCCTCCTCGTCTCGTCCCCAGGCGGTCGCCGGGTGACGGGACGGTGAACGATCGTGCACGGGGCTTCGTCGAGAGGCACGCTGCCGCTACGGTGGCCCGATGACGGCGATCGACACCTCCCCGACGACCGCGGCCCCCGCGCCCGGCACGCCCCTCACGGGCACGACCCCGACGACCCGCGACCACCTGCGGTCGCCCCTGTCGGGCACCGACTCCTCGGGTACGGATTTCTCGGGTTCGCCCCTCTCGGGCACCGTGCTGGCGACGCCGCCCACGGCCGAGCTGCACCTGCACGTCGAGGGCACGCTCGAACCCGAGCTCGTCTTCGCCCTCGCCGACCGCAACGACGTCGACCTGCCCTTCGCCTCGATCGACGAGCTGCGCGCGGCGTACTCCTTCGGCTCGCTGCAGGAGTTCCTCGACCTCTACTACGCGTGCACGGCCGTGCTGCAGACCGCACAGGACTTCCGCGACCTCGCCTGGGCCTACCTCGAACGCGCCCACGCCCAGGGGCTGCGTCACGTCGAGATGTTCTTCGACCCCCAGGCGCACACCTCTCGCGACGTCGACGTCGACGAGGTCATCGACGGGCTCACCCAGGCGCTCGGCGAGGCGCGCGAGCGGTTCGGCATCACGGGCGGGCTCATCCTCTGCTTCCTGCGGCACCTGCCGGTGGGCGACGCGGCCGCGACCCTCGAGTCCGTCGCGCACCGCGCCTCCGACCTGATCGGGGTGGGACTCGACTCGTCCGAGGTGGGGTTCCCGCCCGCCGCGTTCGCCCGCGTCTTCGACCGCGCCCGCGCGCTCGGGCTGCACGTCGTCGCCCACGCCGGTGAAGAAGGGCCGCCGTCGTACGTCACGGACGCCCTCGACCTGCTGCACGTCGAACGCGTCGACCACGGGGTGCGCAGCCTCGAGGACGACGCCCTCGTCGCCCGCCTCGTCGCCGACCGGGTGCCGCTCACCGTCTGCCCGCTGTCCAACCTGCGGCTCGCGGTGGTGTCCGACCTGGCCGAGCACCCGCTGCCCCGCATGCTCGAGGCCGGGCTGCTCGTCACGGTCAACAGCGACGACCCCGCCTACTTCGGCGGCTACGTGGGCGACAACTACGAGGCGCTGCGCGACGTGCTCGGGCTGGACGACGACATGCTCGCCCTGCTGGCGACGAACTCGGTCGAGGCGTCGTTCGCCGACGCCGGCCGCAAGGCCGAACTCACCGCCGAGGTGCAGGCCTGGCGCGAGGCGCGTCGCGCGGCCTGAAGCTCGCTGCGTGAAGCGCGCGGCCTGAGGCGCGGGGCCCGAGACACCGGGCACGAGGGTAGGGGGTGGGCGCCGACGCACGCGAGGGCGGGCGAGTTCGTACAGGACGGGCCGTTCCGATGGACCGGTGTCGACGAACTGGACGGACGGAGGTACCGTGCGTTCCGGTCGGTCAGGCGTCGCTGATGGCTAGAGCGTGCGGCCGGCGTTGGCCTCGAGCCAGGCCTTGGGGTCGACCTGCGTCGTGCCACCCAGCAGCACCTCGAAGTGCAGGTGCTCGCCGGTCGCGACACCACTGCGGCCGACCTTGCCGACCAGCTCGCCCACCTGGACCGTCTGCCCGGCGACGAGCGGGCTCGAACCGATCTGCATGTGCGCGTACAGGGTGCTGACGCGCTGACCGTCGATCACGTGGTCGATCACGGCGTACTGACCGAACTGGCCGTGCATGCCAGACGTGCGCACCACGCCCGCGGCCGCGGCACCGATGGGGGTGCCGCCGCCGGGCGTCATGTCGAGGCCCATGTGCATGCTCGAGCACGCCGCACACGGAGCCGCACGGGGACCGAAGCCCGAGCTGAGGACGACCGAGCCCGGGAACGGCCAGCGGATGTCACCGATGCCCGAGTTGACGATGGTGCCGGCCCCCGAGGAGGCGCGGTAGGAGTTCGTCGACCCCGCGACGTTCTTCGAGGTGACGACGGGCTCGGGCTCGGGTGGCGGAGGCGGCGGCGGCGGTGCGTCGGTCACCCCGAAGGCGTCGCGGTCGGACACGGTCAGCACCACGAGCGACGCCGCGAGGGTCTGGGTCGGCATCGGCGCGGCACCGGCGGTCGGGATGTTCGACCCACCCAGGTCGCTCGCCGAGGCGGGGGTGAGGTTCGACGTGAAGAAGAGCATGACGGCGCAGACGCCGAGCACGGGCAAGGTCGCCGCACGGACGCGCGACGAGACGGCCCGAAGCCGCGAACGGCCGGGGGTCGCCCGAGGGCTCGGGTTCGGGCGGCCGGCCTCTCGGGTCCGACGGAGCACGGCCGGCACGGAGGGGCGCGGTCGGCGCGCGACACGGGTCGCGGGTGCCGCCTCGGTGGCCGTCGCACCCACTTCCGAACCATGCACCCGGTTGCTCGTGGGTGCATCGTTCGACACCGGGTTCATCGCCGGGCTGGTCGCAGGAGCAGCGGAGGACGGTGCGGAGACGGGCGCAGCAGGAGCGGCGGCAGCGACCGGAGCAGTCGGAGGCGCAGCGGACGACGGGGCGGAGACGGGCGCAGCGGACGACGGGGCAAAGGCAGAACCAGCGTCGGCAGCGGCGGCAGCGGCGCGCTCGAGGGCGCGGGCCTCGCGGCGGGTCAGCGGCACGGCGGCACCGGGCGTCTGCTCGACGGGCGAGGTCGGCTCGGCCGGCACCGCGGTCTCGCGGGTGTTCGAGGGGTCGGTCATGAGCGCTTCCTGGGACGGACGGCGCGTCGACTCACGGTTCTCCTCGATGGGGCGGACCGACCCACCTTACGATCAGAGCCGCCCGCTGACCAGGGGTGGAGGCGAATTTTCAGGAGCTGCACCCTTCGTGGTCGACCGGCACCGCACCTCCTGACCGGGGTCGCTCGCCGTGATGCGGGTGACGCTACCGACCGTCCGGAGGGCCCGTCACACCCAGAACGCGGCACAGGCGGGGGTGCGGTCACCCCTCCTCGCGGGGCTTCCGCCGGGCAGGCGGCACCCCCTACCCTCGGGCCGTGACCTTCGTGCTGGCTGCCCTGCCCCTCCTGCTGATCGTGGGGGCGCTCGTCGACATCGTCACGCGTCCCGACGGTGACGTGCGACACCTGCCCAAGGGCCTGTGGATCATGATCGTGCTGTTCCTGCCGCTGATCGGCAGCATCGTCTGGTTCGCCGCGGGCCGCGAGTACGGCAGCCGCGTCGAGCAGATCGGACCCCGCGACCAGAGCCGATACCACGAGGCCGCGGCCCGCACGCTCGACCACCGCGTCCGCAGCACCGAGCAGCAGCTCGCCGACCTCGACCGCGAGGCCGAGCACTACGAGCGGCTCGCCCGTCTGGCGAAGCTCGAGGCCGAGGTCGAGCAGCGCCGCTCCACGGCCGGCGACGACGTCCCCGCCTGACCGGCACCGCCCCCCGGCCGGCGGCGGCCGACGTCAGCCGCGCAGCCAGGCCGACGTCAGCCGCGCAGCCCAGGCCGCCGTCAGCCGCGCAGCCAGGCCGCCGTCTCGCCCGGCAGCTGCCCGGCATCCGTCAGCGGCCCGCTCGCGACGAGCACCTCGCCCGAGCCCAGCCCGAGCGCGGCCAGGTCGACGGGCTCGGTGCCGAACACGCACACCACGTGCCATCCGCCGGGGCGGACGAGGTGCAACACGTCGTCGCGGCCGTCGACGGGCAGCCAGTCGAGCGTCTCGTCGGTCTGCAGGTCGCGCCGCGCCGCGAGGGCCGCCCGGTAGAGCGCGAGCGTCGACGTCGCGTCGGCTTCCTCGGCCTCGACCGAGTACTCGCCGAACCACGAGGGCTGCGGCAGGTGCGCCTCGCCCGCGCCGAAGCCGAACGACGGCCCCGACCGGGTCCAGGGCAGCGGCACGCGGCAGCCGTCCCGACCGATGTCGACGCCGGGATTGCGGAAGAACGACGGGTCCTGGCGCTCGTCGGCGGGGATGTCGGCGACCTCGGGCAGCCCGAGCTCCTCACCCTGGTAGACGTAGGCGGAACCGGGCAGGCCGAGCATGAACAGCGACGCGGCACGGGCCCGACGCAGGCCGGTCTCGACGTCGACCTCGGGCGAGGTGCCGCCCGAGAGCAGCCACTCGGCGCCCTGCTTGACGTCGCGACCGTCGAGGGCGGGCAGGCCGTACCGGGTCGCGTGACGGACGACGTCGTGGTTCGAGAACACCCAGGTCGTCGACGAGCCCGAGGCCTCGGCGGCGTCGAGGTTGTACGTGATGATGTCGTGGAACTGCGTGGCGTCGAAGTCGGCCTCGAGCAGGTCGAAGTTGAACGCCTGGCCCAGGCCCTCGGCGCTGGCGTAGCGGGCACGGCGCGACGGCTCGACCCAGGCCTCGGCCACGGCGATGCGCGGCGGGTCGTACTCGTCGAAGACCTCACGCCACGTGGCGTAGATCTCGTGCACCTCGTCGCGGTCCCAGAGCGGGTGGTCGCCGTCGGCCTTGGGCAGCGCCTCGAGCTCGGCCGTGGACGGCAGCACCTCGGGCAGGCTCTTCGCCAGCCCGTGCGCCACGTCGACCCGGAAGCCGTCGACCCCGCGGTCCGACCAGAAGCGCAGCGTGGTCAGGAAGTCCTCGCGCACCTCCGGGTTGTCCCAGTCCCAGTCGGGCTGCTCGCTCGCGAACGAGTGCAGGTACCACTGGCCGTCGGCGACGCGGGTCCAGGCCGGGCCGCCGAAGATCGACGTCCAGTCCGAGGGCGGCAGCTCGCCGGTCTCGCCGAGACCGTCGCGGAAGATGTAGCGCGCCCGGGCGGGCGATCCGGCGGGGGCGGCCAGCGCCTCCTGGAACCAGACGTGCCGGTCGGACGAGTGGTTCGGCACGAGGTCGGCGATCACCCGGATGCCGACCGCGTGCAGCGCGTCGATCATCTCGTCGAACTGCGCGAGCGTGCCGATCTTGGGGTCGACGTCGCGGTAGTCGTCGACGTCGTACCCACCGTCGGCGAGGGCCGACGGATAGAACGGGCTGAGCCAGACCGCGTCGACGCCCAGCCGCTGCAGGTAGGGCACCGCCGCCGTGATGCCGGGCAGGTCGCCGATGCCGTCGCCGTTCGAGTCGGCGAAGCTGCGGGGATAGATCTGGTAGACCGCCGCCTGGCGCCACCAGGTCGGGTCGTCGGTCAGCAGCTCGGTCGAGGGTGCGGTGCGGAGCGTGTCGGTCATCGTGGAGCGAGGTCCTCTCGGTGGTGGTGGGTTGCCTGGGGGTCAGGAGGCGCGGGCCGCGCCCCCGACGGACGCCTACTTGATCGCGCCCTGCGTCACGCCCGCCATCACCCAGCGCTGGGTGAAGAGGTAGACGACGATCGCCGGGGCCATCGCCATGAGGTACGAGGCGAAGGCGACGTTGTAGTCGTTGCTGAACTGCGTCTGGAAGATCTGTTGCAGCACGGGCAGGGTCTGCAGCGACGGGTCGGCGGTGATCAGCGACGGCATCGCGAAGTCGTTCCACGAGGCCAGGAAGGCGAAGATCCCGACCGTGGCGCTCATCGGGGCGAGCAGCGGGAAGACCAGGCGCCAGAAGACCTGCCAGGTGGTGGCGCCGTCGAGCCGCGCGCTCTCCTCCAGCTCTTCGGGCAACGACCGCAGGAACGCCGTGAACAGCAGGATCGAGAACGACAGCTGGAACATGACGTGCAGCAGCGCGACGCCGGCGGGGTTGTCGAGGCCGACGATGCCGGTCAACTTGATCTGCGACAGCGCGACGACCGGGAACGGCAGGAACATCGCGGCCAGCAGGTAGAAGAACGAGAAGCGGAACAGCTTGCGGTCCCAGTTGCGCGAGATCGCGTACGACGCCATCGAGGCGAGCACGACCGTGCCGATCACGGTCGAGGCCGTTACGAGGGTCGAGATGCCGAACGCCCGCGGGAAGTCGGTCAGCTGCCAGGCGGTCGCGAAGTTCGAGAAGTCGATCGGTGCCGGCAGGCTGAACGCGTTGCCGTCGACGGCCTGCGCCGACGTCTTGAGCGACATCGTGACGGTGACGTAGATCGGGATCAGCACGGTGATCGTGCCGAGCACCAGCAGCACGGTGACGAGGCGGTTCGGGCGCTCCCGACCGACGCGACCGCGTCGACGACGGGTGACGGCGTCGGCGTCGCGACCCGTGCCTCCTGGGGTGGGGGCCGCCGAGGCGGCCGGGGTGACGAGTGCGGTGTTCGCCATCAGACGGCCGCCTTTCCGCGGGTGATCCGGAGTTGGACGAGCGCGATCGCGACGGCGATCACGAAGAAGATGGTCGCGTTGGCCATCTGGTAGGCGTAGTCGCCGCCGGTGAAGCCCGTGAAGATCGTCATCGCGATGCTGCGGGTCGACGTGCCGGGGCCGCCGTTCGTCAGGCCGACGATGATGTCGTACGAGTTCAGGAAGTTCTTGAAGCCGATGATCGTGTTGATCAGGACGTAGCCCGCGACGAGCGGCAGCGTGATCGACCGCAGCTGCTTCCAGCCCGAGGCGCCGTCGAGGCTGCTCGCCTCGTACACCTCGCCGGGGATCGCGAGCAGGCCCGCGATGTAGATCAGCAGCGTGCTCGGGATCGCCTGCCACGCGGTCACCACGACGATGCCGATCCAGGCGGTGTCGGCGTTCGCGAGGATGCTGTCCTGCAGCCCGGGGATGCCGAGCGAGGTGCCGAGGGCCGGCAGCGAGTTCGAGAAGAGGAACTGGAAGACGAAGGCGATGATGATGCCCGAGATGACCATCGGGATCACGAACACGGCCCGCAGCGCGGTCTTCGCCTTGATCTGCGAGGTCAGGCCGATCGCCAACAGCAGGGCGATCACGTTGACGGCGATCACCGTGACCAGTGCGAAGCCCATCGTGAAGCCGTACGAGCCGAGGATCGCCGGGTCGGTCGCCATCGCGAGGTAGTTGGTGACGCCGACCATGTCGAACTCGCCGAAGCCGATCGAGTTCGTGAAGCTGTAGAACACGCCCATCACGGCCGGCAGGGTGATCGCCAGCGAGAAGAGGACGAGCGTCGGCACGAGGAAGAAGTAGAAGACCGGGTCGACGCGCCTGCCGCGGCGCCGCGGGTTGCCGGTCGTGCTGCCGCTCAGCGAGGTGCGGGCGCCTCGCACGGCCGTGGGGGTGGTGGTGGCCATCGGGTCTCCTTCGACTCGGGCGGTGGTCGGGGTGGCCGGGGCCGTGGCGCGGCCCGCGCCGTCGATCGCGCTCATGCGCGGAGTGCCAGGCGGCGCCAGTCGGCGTCCATGGTGCGCAGGGTGCCCTCGACGCTGGCGCCGGTGACGATGCCCTGCACGTAGTTCTCGGCGGGGATCGTCAGCGGGATCGCCTTGGACGCCCCCTGGTAGAACCGCGCGTCGTCGTAGTAGCCCTGCATGCCGACGATGCGCTCGTCGGTCACGGCGGGGGCCGACCTCGTGGTGCCGAACGCCAGGAAGTCGCGGTTGTAGGCGTCCTGGATCTCGGGCTGCATCAGGTAGGTCAGGAACTCGCGGGCGGCGTCCTGCTTGCGCGACTGCTCGGGCACCCACAGGGCCAGGTCGAGGTTGACCCGCACCTTGCGGTCGGCGGGGTCGTCGGTCATCGGCAAGGGGAACGTGCCGACCCTCGCCTCGGGGTTCGCCTTGGTGATCTCACCGAGTGCCCACGGCCCCTGCATGAGCATCGCCGCCTCGCCCTGCGCCATGGCGAGGTTGCCGTCGCCGTAACCGCGGCTGTTGCGGTTGGCGTTCGACAGCCGTCCGAGCTGCACCATGCGCTCGACGGGTTCGCGGAAGTCCTTCTCGAACGAGACCGAGCCGCCCTGGCCGACGCTCGTGCCCTCGGCGTTCATCTTCTCGTAGAAGGCCGCGACGTCGAGCGACCCGCCGGTCGTGTAGTCGAACAGGCCCTGCGCGACGGTCCACGGTTCGCGGAAGGTGCTGTAGATCGGCGTGACGCCGGCCGCCGTGAAGGTGTCGCACGCCGCGAGGAACTCGTCCCAGGTGGTCGGCACCTCGACGCCCAGGTCGGCGAAGACCTGCTGGTTGTAGATCACCGACGCGGCGGTGATCGAGTACGGCAGCACGCTCGTCCGGCCGGGGTACGTCGCGTACTGGTCGACCAGCTCCTGCACCTCGGGGCGGATCGTGCGCGCCTCGGGCAGGTCGCCCAGGTCGCTCAGCGCCCCGCGCTCCATGAAGCGGGCCATCTCGAGGTTGTACGTGAAGGCCGCGACGTCGGGCGGGTTGCCCCGGACGAAGCCGGCCGAGATGCCCGAGGTCGAGTCGTGGATCACCCGGACCGCCGACTGCGACTCGTTGAAGCGCGAGACCAGGTCGGAGAAGTAGGGGATCGCCTCGGGCTTGGTCGCGTAGAAGGTGATCTCGGTGCGCCCGCGGCCGGAGCCGGACGGGGCGCAGCCGGCGAGGAGGAGCGCCGCCCCGGCGGCACCGATCCCGCCGAGGAGGGTGCGTCGGCTGAGGCCGGCACCGGAGGGCAGTGGGGGTGTGGGCACGTCGTCGTCTCCCGGGTCGCGACCCCGACGACAGCGTCGGGACCGAGTTGATCTGGTGTGTAGATTTAGACCCTAGATCAATTCCCGGCGTGGCACCATGGGTCGTCGTCGAAAAGATCCGCCGTGTCGCGAGGCACCGGCCACAGCACGAGGAGGCGCGGGTGGCGCTGAGCACCGGGGTGTCGTCGCCGAGCCTGCTCCGCCGCATGAACGCGGCCGAGGTGCTGCGGCACGCGTGGTCCGCGGACGCGGTCACGGCGAGCGACCTGATCGCCCTCACCGGACTCACCCGGTCCACCGTGCTCGGGGTCTGCGACGACCTCATCGACCACGGCTGGATGGTGTCGCTCGCCGACGCCCGCTCGACCGGCGAGTACCGCAAGGGCCGCCCTGCACGGCGCTACGCCCTGGCACGGTCGGCCGGGCACGTCGTCGGGGTCGACGCCGGTCAGCACCAGCTCACCGCCGTCGTCGCCGACCTGCGGGGCGACGTGCTCGCGCGGGCCGTCCGCCGCATCGACCCCTGCGGCTCGGCCGACGACCGCCGACGCATCGTGTCGGCCCTGGTCGACGACGCCCTCGCCTCGGCCTCGCTCGCCGACGCCGACGTGCTCGCCGTGACCGTCGGCGTCCCCGCCCCCACCGACGCCGAGGGCCGGTCACCGGTCGAGGCCGGCGCCGACTTCTGGGAGCTGATGAACCCGGACTACGTCGGCCTGTTCGCCCCGCGCGGCTGGGCCGTCGTCGTCGAGAACGACGCGAACCTCGCCGCGGTCGCCGAGGCCGCTGCCGCGTCCCGGGCCGACCGCGAGGTCGGTGGGGGTGCCGGTGCCGCCACCGCGTCGTTCGTGACCCTGCTGGCCGGCGAGCGGTTCGGCGCCGGGTTCGTGCTCGACGGAGCCCTCGTGCGGGGCAGCCGCGGTGCCGCGGGCGAGATGCGCCTCCTCGACCTGGTCGAGGGCGTCGGATCGGCCGACGGCCTCGGAGCCCTGCTGCGCGACTGGGCCCGGGCCGCGCGCGAGCTCGGCACCGTGCCGGCCTCGTCGCCGCTGCGGGCGATCCCGCTCGACGAGCTCGAGGCCCCCGCCGTGCTGGCCGCGGCGGACGCCGGCGACGCGACCGCCCTGCGCCTGGTCGAGAAGGCCGCCGAACGGTTCGGACGCGTCTGCGCCATGCTCAGCGGCATGCTCGACGTCGACCGCATCGTCGTCGCCGGGGCCGTGGCGCCCTCCCTCGGACTGCTGCTCGACCGGACGACACCGTGGCTCAGCCGGTTCACGCACCGGGCCGCGCCCGAGGTCGTCGCCTCGACGTTGGGCGACGCGGTCGTGACCACGGGCGCCGTCGAGCGGGCCCTGGCACACGTGCGCGGCCACGCACTCGAGCTGACGCTGCCGGGTGCGGCGGACGCGACCCGCGCCTCCTGACGACTGCTCGGCGTGCGATCGGACGGCGATGCACCCGGCCTCGAACCCCGTTCACGAAATCGAACCCCGACAGAACGAGGTTCGTCTTCGCAAACGGGGTTCGCGGCCCCTGGCCGGCGGGGCGGCGCAGGAGGCGCGGGGCGGCCCGGCGCACGCCGCTAGGCTCGCGGGATGGTCACCGTCGTGCTCCCCTGGCGTCCGCAACCCAGTCGCGTCGCGGCGTTCGAGGTCGTCCGCGACTGGTACGCCGACGCCCTGCCCGAGGCCGAGATCCGCACGATCGACTCCCCCGACCCGGTGTTCAACCTGGCCCAGTGCCGCAACCTGGGGGTCGCCGGCCTGGCCGACGACGAGGTCGCCGTGATCGGCGACGCCGACACCCTGCCGCAACGCGAGCCCCTGCTCGCGGCGATCGAGGCGGCCCGCACGAGCGGCCGGGTGCACCTGCCCTACACCGAGTACCACTGGCTGGGACGCGACGGCACCGCGCAGGCGGCCGCGGGCACCCCCCTCGAGCAGTGCGACTTCGAGCTCGTGCGCGGGGCCTGCTCGGGGGTCTACGTGACCCGCGCCTCCTCGTGGCGCAGCCACGGCGGGCAGGACGAACGCTTCCGGGGCTGGGGCTTCGAGGACGCGGCCTGGTACCTCGCCCACACCACCCTGCTCGGCGAGGCCCCGCGACGGCACGAGGGCATGGTCTTCGCCCTGCACCACCAGGCCGAGGTGCGGGAGGGGCCGCAGTACGACGCCAACGCCGCGCTGATGCAGCGGTACCGCGACGCGGCGGTCGGCGAGGACGCGATGCGCGCGGTCGTCTTCGGCGCCTAGAGCTACAGAGCGCCAGAGCGACTGAGCGGAAGAGCGACAGCGCAGGAGGCGCGGGGCACGTCCGGCGGACGACCCGCGTCAGTCGCGGCGGACGGTGTGCAACGGGCCGAGCGCGTGGTCGAGTGCGGCCTCGAGCGGCCAGCCCGCCCGCTCCGACTGGCTGAGCAGCAGTCCCCCCTGGATCGCCGCGATGACCGCGGTGGCGACGCGCACCGGATCGGCCGAGGCGTCGACCGACCCCGAGGCCTGCAGCCGCCGGATGCCCGCGGCCAGCTGCTCGCGCCAGGCGTCCCAGCTCGCCTTGACGCTGCGCTCGACCTCGGCGTCCGTGGCGGCGACCTGGGCCGCGAGCGTGCCGATCGGGCACGCCCAGCGGCCGAGGCTGATGTAGTACTCGACCAGGGCGGCGCGCCAGCGCTCCCACGACTCCCAGGTGCCGAGGTCGTGGATCTCGGGCTCCTGCGCCTCGAGCAGCTGGCGCCCCTCCCACCGGGCGACCTCGTGGATCAGCTCGGTCTTGCCGCCGGGGAAGTAGTGGAACAGCTGGCTCTTGCTGGTCAGCGTCGCGGCCCGCACCGTGTCGAGCGTCGTCCCGCCGATGCCCGCGGCGAGGATCTGCCGACCGGTCTCGTCGATGATCCTCTGGCGGGTGAGCCGCCCGCGCTCGGTGATCTTCGTCTCGTCCACGGAGAGATCCTACGTCGAGTGGACCATTCGGTCCACGAACACTGGACTCGACGGTCCAGTCCGTGCTAGCAATGGACCATGCAGTCCAATGAAGAAGTCCTCGACTCCCTGCCCACCGACGACCGCCTGGCCGGTCGCACCGCCCTCGTGACCGGCTCGACCAGCGGCATCGGCGAGGCGATCGCCCGCGTGCTCGCCGCCTCCGGTGCCACCGTCGTCGTCAGCGGCCGCGACGACGCCCGGGCCCGACGTGTGGTCGACGCGATCACCACCCGGGGCGGCTCGGCCCACGCCGTGCCCGCCGACCTCGCCGGCCCGTACGCCGACGTCCGCGCCTTCGCCGCCCGGGCCACCGAGGTGCTCGGCGGTCGCGTCGACATCCTGGTCAACAACGCCGGCGTCTACCCGACGATGCCGACCGACGCCCTCGACGACGCGGACCTCGATGCCATCCTGGCGACGAACGTCCGGGCGCCGCACGTGCTCGTCGGGGCCCTCGCCCCGGCGATGGCCGACCGTGGAGACGGCTCGATCGTCAACATCGGCTCGTGGATGACCCGGGTCGGGGTGCCGTTCGGCGCCATGTACACCGCGTCGAAGGCCGCCGTCGAGCAGATGACCCGCACCTGGGCGGCCGAGTTCGGCCCCCGCGGCGTCCGGGTCAACAGCGTCGCACCCGGTGCGACGTCGACTCCGGGCAACGCCGAGTCGGCGGCCGTCCTCGACACCCTGACCGCGGCCACCCCGGCCGGTCGACCCGTGCGTCCCGTCGACATCGCGCACGCGGTGCGGTACCTGGCGTCGGACGAGGCGGCCTTCGTGCACGGGGCCCTGCTCGACGTCGACGGCGGCATCCTCCACACCCGGACGATGTAGGCCGACCCGCGCCTCCTGCCGGTCGGCCCTCGGCCGGACGGACCAGACGGCACGACGTGCCGCTCGCCTGCGAAGGCGAGCGGCACGTCGTGACAGCTGAGAAGCGGGGCGAGCCGAGGAGGCGCGGGCCGGCTCGGTCAGTCGCGCCCGGTCAGCGCCGCGTGGGCTCGTGCCCGTCCGGGCGTCTCGCGCAGGGACGCCGCCAGCCCGGCCAGGCGTCCGGCCGCACCGGGGTCGCGCGTCGGCAGGTCGAGCACGTGCCGCAGCGCCTCCGCCAGTTCGTCGACCGTCGCCGTGTTCGGGGCGAGCGCCACGCCCACCCCGGTGCGCTCGAGGGCGGCGGCCCCGGCGAACTGGTCGGTCGAGAACGGCAGGACGACGACGGGCACGCCCGCGGTCATCGCCTCGGTCACGCTGTTGTTGCCGCCGTGCGTGACGGCCGCGGTCGCCGCGTCGAGCAGCGTCACCTGCGGCAGGAACTCGCGGACGAGCCAGTCGCTCGGCACCTCGCCGAGGTCGGCCCGGTCGCCCGAGCCGAGCGCGATCGCGGCCCGCACCCCGACCCGACGCAGGGCCTCGGCCACGCGCCCGAGCACGTCCGACCGCACCGAGAGGAAGCTGCCGAAGCTGACGTAAACGAACGGGGCGGGCGTGGGGTCGGGGTCGGGATCGGACGTGGGGTCGCGATCGGGGGTGGGGTCGAGGTCGGGCGCTGGCGCGGGCGCGCGGTCGGCGCCGCCGGCCAGCCAGGCGGCGACCTCGGCGTCCACCGGCTCGGCACGCACGGCCGATCCGAGCCAGACGTGCGGGGGCAGCAGGGCCTCGCGCTCGGGGTCGGCCAGCTCGCCCGGGTAGTTGTAGAGCAGCAGGTCGCCGTGCTCGCCGAAGGCGCTCGTCGACGGCGGCAGGTGCGGAGCGAGCTCGGCCAGCGCGGCGTTCCACTCGGCGGTGAACGAGGCGTCGACCCGCTCGCACAACTCGCGCAGCCCGGCGACGCCCTCGGGCGCGGCGCCGGCGTCGGCCCGCGCCACCGACGCATCTCCGGCAGCTCGCACCACGTTCGCGTCGTCGAACCGCGTTCCGGGGTGGTTCGACGACTCGACGGTGGTGCGGCCTCCGGCCAGCGCCGGGTCGGCACCAGCGCCGGCACCGCCGAACGCCGCGGGCCACTCGGGCGGGCAGCCGTACACCTCGTCGCCCACGGGCAGCGCGGTCGGGTGCCCCAGCACGACGTCGGCGAACGGCACGCCGCCGGCCACGAGCGCGAGCCGGGCGCTGAACGCGAGGTGGTCCACGACGATCTGGTCGGGCCGGACGGCGGCGACCACGTCGAGCACCGCCCGGGCCGTGGCGACCGGCTGCCACATGAGGTCGGTGAGGCGTTCGCGCGCCTGGTACGAGAGCGTCTCGACCATGCCGAGCCGGGTGGCGTCGAAGAAGCCGCGCAGCGACGCGTCCTCCTCGGCCACCTGCTCCTCGGCACGGATCACCCCGGGGTTCGAGCCGCGCCCGAGCTGCAGGTGCACGCGCTCGAAGCCGAACGACTCGACGATGGCGGCGGTGGCCGGGCCGGTCGCGACGACGACGCGCTCGCCCCGGTCGCGCCACTCGGTGGCCAGGGTCGCGAGCGGCAGCAGGTGCGACGCGTAGTCGGGGCTGACGACGAGCAGGGTCATCGTGCGCTCACGCTCCACTCGCGCTGTTCGAGCTCGTCGTGGTGCACCGTGTCGTAGACGCCCGACAGCGACCGCGCCATGGCCTGGATCGTGAAGGACCGCTCGACGGTGTCGCGTGACCGGGCCGCGCGCGCCTCCGTCGTCTCGACCGAGGCCGCGGTGAGCGCCTCGCCCATCGCGAGGCGCAGGGCGTCGACGTCCCAGGTGCGGGTGAGCCAGCCGGTGTCGCCCTGACGCACGTAGGTCGAGGGCCCGCCGCCCTGCGGCGCGACGACGAGCAGACCGGAGCCCATCGCCTCGAGCAGGGCGATGCCGAACTCCTCTTTCAGGCTGCCGCAGACGTAGACGCCGCGGGGCGCCGCGAGCCCGGGCAGGCCGAAGCGGGCCGCGGCGACCCACCGGGCGACCGTGTCGTTCGGCCGGTGGCCGGGCAACAGGAGTCCGGAGGCGCGGTGCCGGCTCGCGGGGACGATCGCGTCGATCAGGTCGAGCTGTTCGCGCTCGTCGGCGCTCGGGTGCTCGAGGTCGCCGCCGATCAGCAGCAGGTTCGCGCGATCCCGCAGGGGACCGTCGGCCCAGGCCTCGACGATCGTCGCCATGCCCTTGACCCGGTGCAGTCGTCCGACGCTGACCAGCAGCGGCAGGCCGCGACGCTCGGGCGGCAGGGTCTCGAGCAGCGCACCCAGCTCGGCGAGCGGCGGGGTCGCGGGCAGGCCCGCGGCGTGTTCGGCGGCCTCGGCGACCGAGCGGTCGACCACGCCGAGGTCGATGCCCTCGGGCACGATCGTGTGGCGCTCGGGGTGCGACGTGACGTCGATGCCGACGAGCTCGCGCATGTCGCGCTCGAGCTCGGGCCGGGGGAACAGCACGGTGTGCGACGCGTTCGACGCGAGCTGCTGGACGAGCCGGGTGCGGAACCAGAAGTGCTCGACCTCGTCGACGTCGCCGAAGGTCTCGCGGGTCAGCGCGCCCGACAGGTCGAGCGACTGGATGACGGCGTGCGGGTCCGGTGCCACCGTGAAGACGACGGGGATGTCGAGCTCGCGGGCGACGTCGGCCGCCGCGAGGCTGCCCACGTCGGCCATCCGCAGGTGCAGCAGGTCGACGCCGCCCGCGGCGCGCAGCACCCGCCGGATGCCGCGCCGGGCCGCCACCCGCAGCGGCCACGCGGTCGCCGACGAGACGGGGTCGCTGAGCAGCGGCACGCGTCCGTAGACGTGTCCGGAGGCGCGGGTCGCCAGGTCGTGGACGCTCTCGACCGCAGCGTCCGCCGACCCGCGCGAGAGGGTGACCACCCGCTCGACGTGACGGTCGCCGAGGGCCTGCACCGCGCCTCCTGCGGGGAGCACGGCTCCGGCGGGGAGCACGCCGCCCGCGGCGAGCGCGTCGCCGAGCCGGACGAGCAGCGTCGCGATGCCGCCGTTGTCGCCGCTGCCGGCGTGGGTGAGGCCGGCGTCGATGTCGGCGTGCAGGAAGAGCTGCGCGATGGTGAGGCCGTCGCGCCCGGCGGGGTGGTCGCCGTCGGGTCCGTCCTCGACTCCGCGGTCGTGCACCCGGTGGCCGTCGGGCACCTCGTCCGGGGCGGAGAGGTCGATCGCGGACAGGCGCGCGACGTCGCCGAGGTAGCCGTCGTGGCGGGCGAGCTCGTGGACGACGGCGGCGACCGCCTGGTCGCCACGACGCTGGCCGAGGGCCGAGACGGCGGCGACGCGGACGTGCTCGTCCTCGCCCCGGTCGCGGGCGATCGTCAGCAGCGGGCGGGAGGTGATGCGGGCGCGCACGAGGCCCAGCGTCTCGACCAGGCGGTACCGGGCGTCGGGCTCGTGCACGCCGATCAGGGCGCCCTCGAGCGCGACGCCGACCACGGCGGGGGCGGCCGACGACCACTGCTCGAGCGTGCGCTGGGCGACCATGCCGGTGAAGCCCCCGGCGACGACGAGCCCGATCAGCCGACCGACCGTGTCGTAGCGGGGCAGCCGCTGGCTGAGCGCCGACGCGGCGTGCTCGCGGAGGAAGGTGCGGTCGCTCGACAGCAGGTCGCTCAGCACGACGTCGGCCTGCTCGTCGAAGACCTGCGCGAGGGCGTTCGTCGCCGCGATGGCGACGAGCTGGTCGGGGCTGCCGAGCGCGCCGCGCAGCACGCGGATCGTCCGGGCCCCGCCGGTGCGCGCGGCGTCGAGCGCGAGGTCGTCGGCGAGGCGCATCGAGTCGACCAGGCGGTCGGCCTCGTGGATCGCGTCGAGCGAGGTCTGGATGCCCATGGCGGTGCCTCTCGGGTGCGGCGGGGTGGTGGTGCGGTGCCCGGCCCGCGGAGCCCGGGGCCTGGTGGAGCCTATCGCCGCCCGGTGGCCGCCCGGTGGCCGCACGGTGTGCTCGGCGCCGCGGGGGTCCGGTACCGTCGTGGGCGGCATCGATCCCGCTGCCGAGTCCCGCAGCGAGAGGTCACACCCGTGCGAATCGTCACCATCGGAGACGTCGGCGTGCTCGACGGCATGGTCCACATCGGCGACGAGGCGATGTTCCACGAGGCGACCGTGCAGCTGCGTGCCCGCGGCGCCACGATCACCGGCGTCTCGTCGAACCCGGCCGAGACCGCCGAGCGGTACGGCATCGACGCCGTGCCCGCGATCGGCTTCCACCCCGCGACGACCGGCGGCCGGCTCGGCCAGCGCGAGCGACGCGCCCGCGTGCTGTCGGCGATCGACGGAGGCGCGGGTCACCTCCCGCAGGACGACCCGGCCTGGCAGGTGGTCGAGGCCGTCCGCGAAGCCGACGGCGTGCTCGTCGCCGGCGGCGGCAACATGGCCTCGCTCTGGCCGATGCACGTCTACGAGCGGAACACGCTCGGACTCGTCGCCCGACGCTTCGACAAACCGCTGGTCGTCAGCGGGCAGACCATCGGGCCGGTGCTCGAGGGCGAGGACCGCGAGCTCGTCACCGAACTGCTCGACGCCGCCGCGCTCGTGGGCCTGCGCGAGGGCGCGTCGCTCGAGCTGGTGCGGTCGCTCGGCGTCGACCCGGCGACGACCGTGGGGACGGTGGACGACGCGAGCTTCCTCGGGTTCGAGGCCGCGCCTCCTGCCGGGGGTGCGGCGGGCGCGGCGTCCGTGGCGGGCGCGGCGGCGCCGTACCTCGCCGTCAGCCTGTCCGCGCACGTGGGCGACGCCGACCGGGGAGCCTTCGCCACGGCCGTCGCCCGACTGCTCGACCGGGTGGCGGGCGAGGCGGGGCTCGAGGTCGTGTTCCTCGCGCACTGGGGCTCGCTCGACCCGACCGAGGAGCGCGGCGACTCGCTGCTGCACCGGGCCGTGCTCGACCAGCTGACCGTGCCGGCGCGGGTCGAACCCACGACCGACTCCCCCGCGGCCGCCCGCTTCGCCCGCGGGGCGGCCCTCCACCTGACGAGCCGCTACCACCCGGCCGTGTTCGCCGTCGCGGGCGGCGTGCCGACGGTCGGGCTCGCGGTCGACGACTACACGACGATCAAGCTGACCGGGGCGCTCGGCAACTTCGGGCAGACGAGCGTCGTCTCGGCCGCGCAGCTGCTCGCGGGCGAGGCCGACGCGGTCGCGCTGGCGGCCTGGGCCGGACGCGACGCGGTGCGCTCGGCGTGGGCCGACCGCCTCGACGGGACCCGCGCGGCGTCGGCCGCCTGGTGGGACCGGGTCGCCGGCGCGCTGCGCGGCTGACGCGACCCGCCTCGCGCACCATCGGGCACGACCCGCGGTCCGCGACCCGCGCGCCGTCGGGCGCGACCCGCGTCGGGTGGCGACCCGCGCCTCCAGGGGGCTGCCCCGCGTCGCGCGCACGCCGCCGGGGGACGGGCACCGCGCCAGGAGGTGGTCAAGGCGCAAGGACGTGGTCACGGCGCCAGGTTTTCCCGTGGCGCGGTGTCCACCTCCTGGCGTGGTGGCTGGCGGGCTGGTCGCGCCACGCCCCATCCCGCCATGAAGTAAACAGTCCGCCACACAAAGACGTGGCGGACTGTTTACATCATGGCGGCGTGCCCGGCTGGCGGGACGTCCGAGGAGGCGCGGCGCGGCCTGCTCGCGCCGGCGCGGCTGACCGCCCGGGCTCAGCGCTGCAGCGTCGCGCTGGGGTACTCGCCGAAGCGTCCGACGTACGACGCCGTGAAGCGGCTCAGGTGGGTGAAGCCCCAGCGCTGGGCGACGGCGCCGACGGTGGCCTCGCCCGGGGCGAGCTCGATCAGCTCGGCCCGCACGTGGTCGAGACGGATGGTGCGCAGGTACTCGGTGGGCGTCACGCCGAGCTGTCGGCTGAAGGCCTGCTGCAGCCCCCGCGGCGTCAGGTGCACGGACTCGGCCAGCTGGGTCATGTTGACCGGCAGGTGCGAGTGCGTGTGCAGGTACTCGACCGCCTCGCGCAGCCGGGCGTTGCGCGGCACGAGCAGGGCGGGCGGCAGGTCGATCGACCGGTGCGAGAACGTGTCGAGCAGGGCGAACGCCGACTCGCGCTTGAGCTCGGAGCGCAGCAGCTCGGTGGACTCGCCGCCGAGGATGGTCTTCGCGGCGTTGGTGATGGTGGACTGCCAACGACGCAGGTTCGCCAGGTCGGGCACGGCCGTGTGGTCGAACTGCAACGGCCCGGCGAGGGCCCCTTCGTGCTCGGCGGCCATGCGCTCGAGGTAGGCGGCGTCGAAGTGCACCAGGTTCTGGCGGTACTCGCGCACCTCGAACTCGAAGGCCTTGCCGGTCGGGAACATCAGCGGACGGCCGATCTCGAACGCGGCCTCTTCGGCGCCCACGTCGACCCGGCCCTCGCCCGCGGTGATCCAGGCGACGACGTACTCGCGCTCGGGCTGGATGGCCCCGCGGATGTCCCCGAGGAACATCGCCGACCGCAGGGTCATGTCCTCGTCGCCCGCCGTCGTGTAGCGGTAGGCGAACGTCTCTTGCCGGGTGTCGGTGCGGAACCCGGCGCCGTTGTAGGTGTCCTCGAACAGGGCGCGCGCCTGGTCCATGTCGCGGCCGCCCATCTCGGAACGCACCGGGGGCAGGGTCTGTTCGGGTTCCATCACAGTGATCCTGCCATGACCGGGCCCCTGAAAGAACGCCCTGACCGGGCCGAAGCCCCGAAGCGGGGGCGGAGGTGCGTGGGGCTCACGCGCCGGTCGGGCTCGTCGCCGGGCCGAAGGCCTTCGTGAACGCCGCCTTGAGCACGGCCTTGAAGCCCGTCGGCAGCCGCGTGCGGTGCAGCACGTCGGCCTCGACGACCAGCGCGAAGAACGTCTCGCCCTCGACCAACCACCAGGACCGCACCGTCTCGGTCGAGAACACGGCCTCGCCGTCGGGCTCGTCGGGGCTCTCGACGATGACGCGGTCCTCGTAGAGGGCCACCGCACCGTGTTCGCCGTTCATGGACGCCGAGCACTCGAAGACCAGGTCGGGGTCGAGCGGGGGCGCGAAGTCGCCGAAGAAGAGGTCGGCCGCCGCCGTGCGGGTCGCGTCGCCGATCTCGCCGAAGTCGCTGGCGACGTTGAAGTCGCCGAACGCCGTGTCGGGGGCGTCCGAACCGGCGGCCCCGGGAGCGTCGACCTCGGGGGCGCGGCGCGACATGTCGCTCTCTGCGTCCACTGGTTTCTCGACTCTCGTCCCGATCCGGTGCGTACCTTCTCACCGCCGTGCATGTTCTGCACTGGTTCCATTAGAGCGCCTAGCTACTGTGAGTCGCATCCCGGTGCGACGGCAGTTCGGTTTGTGGCCAGGACGAGCGGAACCGCAGGAGGCGCGGCCGGCGACGGTCAGGAGGCGCGCGTGATGCGGTCCACGGCCTCGCGGGTCAGCGCCCGACTCGGCGGGGACGGGTCGAGGGCGCGGTGGATCGACAGCCCCTCGATCAGGGCGTCGACCTGGCGGGCGGTGTCCGGGTCGAAGTGGCGTTCGAGCTCGACCCGGCTGCGGCGCATCCACTCGCGGGTGATCTCGCGGAACCTCGGCTCCCGCGCGGCCAGCGTGTAGAGCTCGTAGCTGAGCACCTGGTCGCGGACCGCGGCAGGGCCGGTCAGGTCGTCGTGGACCAACGCGACCACCGCCTCCTTGGCGTCGTCGCGAGTGGTCGCGGCACCGAGCCGGCTCTCGAACCGGACGATGATCGTCTCGGCGAAGCGCGAGAACGCCTCGTACAGCAGTTCGTCCATGCCGTCGAAGTGGTAGGTCATCGAGCCGAGGGGCACGTCGGCGCGCGCCGCGATCTTGCGGTGCGAGGCGCCGGCGACGCCGACCTCGGCCACGACGTCGAGCGCCACGTCGATGAGGCGGTCACGACGGTCGGGCTCGGTGCGTCGCACGGCGCCCACGACTAGATGCTCCTCAGCACGCGGGCCGGATTGCCGACCGCGACCACGTTCGCCGGGACGTCCTTCGTCACCACCGCCCCGGCGCCGATCACGCTGTTCTCGCCGATCGTCACCCCGGGCAGCACGATCGCGCCGCCGCCGAGCCAGACGTTGTCGCCGATCGTGATCGGCTTCGCGGCCTCGAGCTTGTCGCGACGCGGCTGCGGCTCGACCGGGTGCGTCGGGGTCAGCAGCTGGACGTTCGGGCCGATCTGGCAGTCGGCCCCGATCGTGATCGGGGCCACGTCGAGCGCGGTCAGGCCGTAGTTGACGAACGTGCCGGCCCCGATGGTGATGGAGCTGCCGTAGTCGACGTACACCGGCGGCCGGACGTGGGCCGTCTCGTGCATGCTGCCGAACAGCTCGCGCGCGACGGCCTGCGCGGCGTCGACGTCGTCGGCGAAGACCGCGGCGAAGCGCGCCTGCAAGGTGATCGCCCGCTGCTGCTGCGCCGCGATCTCGGGGTCGTCCGCGATGTAGAGGTCGCCCGCGAGCATCCGCTCGTGGTTCGTGCGCGGGTCGCCGGCGAAGTGGTCGGTGGTGGTCATGCACGACACCCTAGACGACGAGCGTACGAACGTACACACTGGACCCATGACCAACCGACCGCCGTTCAGCCCCGAGCTCGCCCGACGCCGGGCGGCGGTGTTCGTCTTCATGGCGGTCGTCGGCGTCTCGCTCGCCTCGTGGGTCGTGCGGACCCCGGCCATCCGCGACCTGCTGCAGGCGTCGACGGGCGAGATGGGCCTCGTCATCTTCGGCCTGTCCGTCGGGTCGATGGGCGGCATCGTGTCGTCCGCCCCGATCGTGCGACGTCACGGAGCCCACCGCGCCGTGGCGATCGGCGGCAGCTCGCTGGTCGCCGGCGTGGCCCTGGTCGGCGTGGCCGCCTCGCTCTCGATCACCCCCGGCGTCTTCGTCGGCCTCGCCCTGGTCGGGGCAGGGGTCGGCCTGGCCGAGATCGCCGTCAACATCGAGGGCGCCGCCATCGAGACCGCCTCCGGCCGGTCGGTGCTGCCCGTGCTGCACGGCTGCTTCAGCCTCGGCACGGTCGCGGGGGCCGGCCTCGGCATCCTGCTGACGGCGACGCACGTCCCCGTCCAGTGGCACCTGCTCGGGGTCGCGCTCGCGGGTGGCGCCGCACTGGCCTGGGCGGTACCGATCGTGCCGCGCTCGACCGGACGCTCCGACGAGCGGGCCGAGCGCGCCTCCGGGGTGCGGGCCCGGCTCGCCGGGTCGCTCGCGGTCTGGCACGACCGCCGGCTCGTGCTGCTCGGCCTGATCGTGCTCGCGCTCGCCCTGGCCGAGGGGTCGGCCAACGACTGGCTGCCGCTGCTCTTCGTCGACGGGCACGGGGTCTCGGCGACCGCCGGCACGGTCGTCTTCACGGCGTTCGCGGCGGCGATGACGGTCGGCCGCTTCCTCGGCGAACCGCTGCTCGCCCGCTTCGGGCACGCCACCGTGCTGCGCGCCAGTGCACTCGTCTCGGCGGTCGGCATCGCCCTCGTCGTCTTCTCGGACTCGGTCGTCGTCGCGGGCGTCGCCGTCGTGCTGTGGGGTCTGGGTGCCGCCCTGGGCTTCCCGGTGACCGTCTCGGCCGCGGCCGACGGCGACGACCCGACGACGGCGGTCGGAGCCGTCGCGACGATGGCCTACGTGGCGTTCCTGGTCGGGCCGCCGCTGCTCGGCTTCGTCGGCGAGCACGTGGGCCTGCGCAGCGCGATGATCGTCGTGCTGGTGGTGGTCGCGGGCGCCTCGCTGATCACCTCGGCGGCGCGTCCCCGCGAGCGGTCCGCCGCCGCCCGGCCTTAGTGTACGTTCGTACACCATGACGTCACCGACGACCTCTCCCGCGGCGCCGGCCCGCACCGTGCCGACGCGCGAGGACCGCCGCGCCCGACTCGGCGTCGCCCTGCTCTTCTTCACCAACGGCGCCCTGATCGCGAACCTCCTCCCGCGCTACCCCGCCATCAAGGACGGCCTCGAGCTGTCCAACGCCGACTTCGGCCTGGCGGTCGCGGCGATGCCCGTCGGCGCGCTCGTCGCGGGGCTCGGTGCCGGATGGCTGATCCGCCGCCTCCGGTCGTCACGGGTGGCCGTGGTCGGCACGGTCGTCACCGGGGTCGCCGTCCTGCTGGCCGGCATCGCCCCGGTCGGTGGGCTGCTCGCCGCGGGCTTCCTGCTCGCCGGTGCCCTCGACGCCATCGTGGACGTCTCGCAGAACTCGCACGGACTGCGCGTGCAGTACCGCTACCGCCGGTCGATCCTCAACTCGTTCCACGCCGTGTGGAGCATCGGAGCCGTCCTCGGCGGGCTGATGGGCGGGGCGGCGGCGGGACTCGGCATCCCGATCGTCTGGCACCTCGGGGCCTCGGCGCTGATCTGCGCCGTCGTGGCGCTCGTCGCCTACCCGCTGTTGCTCGCCGGGCCCGAATCGGCCGAGGGTCCGTCCGAGACGGCCGACGCGGCGGTCCTGCCCGGCGACGACGTGACCGCGGGCGCCGGGGCGGCGGCCGCACCCGTGGCGACGGACTCCCCCGACGGCGGAGCGCAGGAGGCGCGGGCCGGCTCGGCGACCGGGGCGGGCTCCGTCGACGACGCGACCCGCGCCTCCTCGGCTCGTGACGGTCACCGCGTCTCGCCCGGGTTCGTCGCGAAGTGGGGCGTGCTGCTGGCCCTCGTCGTCATCGCGTCGTCGGGCGCCGTCGTCGAGGACGCCGGCAGCACGTGGGCCGCGCTCTACCTGGGGTCGCTCGGGGCCGGCGTGACCGTCGCCGCCCTCGGGTTCGTCTCGCTGCAGGGGGCCCAGTTCGTCGGACGACTGCTGGGCGACGGCATGGTCGACCGCTTCGGCCAGAAGGCCGTCGCCCGGGCCGGGGGCGTCTTCGTCGCGGTGGGCATGGGCATCGCCCTGGCGTTCCCGTCGGTGATCGGCACGATCCTCGGCTTCGCGGCGGCGGGGTTCGGCGTCGCGACCCTGATCCCGGCGGCGATGCACGCGGCGGACAACCTGCCCGGGTTCCGGGCCGGCACGGGGCTGACGCTGGTGAGCTGGCTGCTGCGACTGGGGTTCCTGGCGTCGCCACCCGTCGTCGGGTTCGTCGCGGACTCGGCCGGGCTGCGGTACGGACTGCTGCTCGTGCCCGTGGTGGGCGTGGCCGTGGTGCTGCTCGCCGGGGTGCTCGAGGGACGTCGGGCCCGGGGGGCGGCACCGCGCGGCAGCTGATCCGGTCCGTGCCGGACCGGGTCGGGTCGGGTCGGGTCGGGTCGGGTCGGGTCGGGTCGGGTCGCACCACCGTCGCGTCGTCGAACCGTGCTCCGAGGTGGTTCGACGACGCGAGCGTGGTGCGGCCTCGGGGCACCCGCCGGTCACGGTGCGAGCCCGGGTCGGCGGCGCGACGGCGACGCGGCGCGATCGGTCAGGGCAGGCCGAGTGGTTCGGGCTCGGGGGTCGGCAGCACGGTTCCAGCGGAGGGCGGACGATGCCCCGGGCCGAGTGAGGTCGCACCACCGATGTGTCGTCGAGCCACGCACGAGGGTGGTTCGACGACACGTCGGTGGTGCGACCTGGTCGGGCGGGGACGTGGCCGAGACGCGGCGGGGACGGAGGGGCCGGGGTCGGACCTGTCAGCGCCCAGAAGTGGGGAGTGCGGCGGGGCCGGACGCCGTGCAGAATCGGCTCAGCCCTGAGCCCGAGGAGGCCCACCCGTGCTGTCCACCGTGTACGTCAGTCGATCGTCGTACCCCTTCACCGACGACGACCTGGCCAACCTGCTGATGACCAGTCGCTCGAACAACGCCCGCCTGGGCATCACCGGCATGCTGCTGCACCGCGAGGGCCGCTTCATCCAGGTGCTCGAGGGGCCGGAGGAGGCGGTCCGCGAGCGCCTCGCCGTGATCGCGCGCGACCCCCGGCACACAGCCGTGCACACCATCGTCGACGAACTCGTCGAGGACCGGCTGTTCCCCGCCTGGACCATGGGCTACCGGGCCGTCACGGACGACCTGGCGACGGTCCTCCCGGGCTACGCCGACGTCTTCGACTCCGGCACCGGCACCGGCACCGGCACGGGCACGGGCACCGGCACGGGCTCCGCCTCCGTCGCGGGTGCCGGCGTCCACGACGACTTCAGCAACCTGTCCCCGTCGTCGTCGCACAAGGTCCGCACCCTGCTGCGCTGGTTCCGTGACCAGCCGACCGACGTGACCGACGGACTGTTCTCGCCCCGCGCCTCCTGATCGGGGCCCGCTGACCGGGGCCTCCTGACCCACGGTCCGACCCCGCCGGGGTTGTGACCCCCGCTCGGCGTCGGAGATACTTTTCGGACGAAAGTATCTGCCGCCGTCTGGAGCACCCGTGTCGCACCCCACCCCGTCGCCCACCGTCGTCGCGCCGTCCCGAGCACCCGACGCGTTCGTCCACCTGAGCAGCGCCGGCGTCAGCCTGCTGCTCGACGTCACCGACGCGCGCCTGCCGGCGGTCCTGCACTGGGGCGCCGCCCTCGGCCGGCCGACGCTCGAGGACGTGCGGTCCCTCGCCGTCGCGGCGGTGCCGCCGTACGTCAACAACCTGATGGACGAACCGGTGCGCCTGGCGATCCTGCCCGAGCACCACGCGGGCTGGTCGGGAAAGCCCGGGGTCGGCGGTCACCGCTCGGACGGCGCCGACTGGTCGCCGCGGTTCACGGTCGACACGCTCGACGTGACGGGCGAGGCGGAGGCGACCCGCGCCTCCTCGGGTCCCGAGCTGGTCGACGCCGGCGCCGCCGTCGTCACGGTCGAGGCGCACGACGACGTCGCCGGACTCGCCGTCGTGCTCGAGATCGAGCTGACGGCGAGCGGGCTCGTCCGCACCCGGGCCGAGCTGACGAACGTCGCCGGGCGACGCGGAGGCGGTCGGTCGACCCCCGGCGACGACCGGGCGGCGAGCACCGCGGCCGGTGCCGCGAGCACGGCGGCGGACGTGTACACGCTGACCGACCTGCACCTGGCCCTGCCGGTGCCGCCACGAGCCCGCGAGATCCTCGACTTCGCGGGCCGCTGGGGCAAGGAGCGCACGCCCCAGCGCCGCGAGCTCGTCGTCGGCGTGCACGAACGCGAGGGACGCAAGGGCCGCACCGGCCCGGACGCCGCGACCGTGCTGAGCGTCGGCGTGCCCGGGTTCGGCTTCGGCGCCGGCTCGGGAGAGGTCTGGGGACTGCACGTCGGGTTCAGCGGCGGCCACCGGCACTACGCCGAACGCCTGTCGACCGGGGCGCAGGTCCTGGGCGGCGGCGAGTTGCTGCTGCCGGGCGAGCTGCGGCTCGAGGTGGGCGAGTCGTACCGCAGCCCGTGGGTCTTCGGCTCGTACGGCGACGGCCTCGACGACCAGGCCCGGCGGTTCCACCGGTGGCTGCGCTCCCGCGAGCAGCACCCGACCCGCCCGCGCCCGATGACGATCAACGTCTGGGAGGCCGTCTACTTCGACCACGACCTCGCCCGCCTGCGCGACCTGGCCGACCGGGCCGCCACCCTCGGCGTCGAGCGGTACGTGCTCGACGACGGCTGGTTCCGGGGACGACGCGACGACCACGCCGGCCTCGGCGACTGGGTGGTCGACGCCGACGTCTGGCCCGACGGCCTGTCACCGCTGATCGACCACGTCACGGGCCTCGGCATGGAGTTCGGCCTCTGGTTCGAGCCCGAGATGGTCAACGAGGACAGCGACCTCGCCCGCGAGCACCCCGAATGGCTGCTTCAGACCGGCGACCGGCTGCCCCCGCGGTCGCGCGACCAGCAGGTGCTGAACCTCGGCATCGCTGGGGCGTTCGAACACGTGCTCGGCCAGATGACGGCGATCCTCACCGAGTACGACATCGCCTACCTGAAGTGGGACCACAACCGCGACCTCGTCGACGCCGGCACCTGGCCGACCGGCGCCGCGGGCGTCCACGAGCAGACCCTCGCGGCGTACCGGCTGATGGACGAGCTCAAGGCGAGGTTCCCCGGTCTCGAGATCGAGTCGTGCTCGTCCGGCGGCGCCCGCGTCGACCTCGGCGTGCTCGAACGCACCGACCGCGTCTGGGTCAGCGACTGCATCGACCCGCTCGACCGGCAGCAGATGAACCGCTGGACCATGCAGCTCCTGCCGCCCGAGCTGCTCGGCTCGCACATCGCCTCGGGCGTCAGCCACTCGACCGGCCGCTGGCACGAGCTGTCGTTCCGGGCGGGCACCGCCCTGTTCGGCCACCTCGGCATCGAGTGGGACCTCGCCCGGGCCACCGATGCCGAGAACCGCGACCTCGCCGCGTGGATCGCCCTCTACAAGGAGCACCGCCAGCTGATGCACACGGGCGACCTCGTCCGGGTCGACGAGGCCGACCCGTCGCTGCTGGTCTACGGCTCGGTCGCCGCCGACGCGAGCGAGGCCCTGTTCTTCCTCGCCTACGTCGGACGGTCGGACGTCGCACCGCTCGGCCGCGTGCTGCTGCCCGGGCTCGACCCCGAGCGCCGGTACCGGGTCGCCCCCGTCACCGTCGGCTCGCCCGACCACGGCCTGACGCCCCCGCCGTGGTGGGGCACGGCGGACGAGGGCGGCGCGTACCCCGGGGTGGTGCTCGACGGGCGCGCCCTGGCGGTCGCCGGGCTGCAGGCGCCGTCGTCGTTCCCCGAGCGGGTCGTGCTGCTGCGGGTCACCGCCGCGGGGTGAGGCGGGGGCGGCTGCTCGGCTCGCTGCCCGATGAACCCCGTTCACGACGATGAACCCCGATGAATCGGGGTTCGTCTTCGCATTCGGGGTTCATCGGCGAACGGTCGGGTAGGAGGCGCGGGTCGGGCAGGAGGTGCGGGTCGGGCAGGAGGCGCGGGTCGCGTCCCGAGGGGCGCTCGCGCGAGCACGCGCGGCGTCAGCGACCGAGTGCGTGCATCTGGATGGCGACGGCGGCGGCGCCGCGGGCCCACTCGTCGAACCGGAACTCCTGGACGAGCAGGCGGGGCGGCGGGACCGCCCGGTGGGCGTCGCGTGCGATCGCCGCGTCCACCGCGGCCCCACCGACGGTCGCGAGCCGCACGCCCTCGCCCGACATGAGGACCACCTCGGGGTCGAGCACGTTCAGCACGCCCGCGATCAGCTGGCCCAGGACGTCGGCGGCGGTGTCGACGACGACCCGCGCCTCCTGGTGTCCGTCGGCGGCGAGGACGAGCAGGTCGTCGTAGGCGACCGGGCGGCCGAGGGCCCGGGCGGCGGCGGCCTCGACCGCGGCGACCGTGAGGAACGCGCTCGCGCAGTCGTGGTGGCCGAGGTCGCAGGTGGGGGCCGGCACGTCGGCGCGGGCCGCAGCGGCGGCCGACGCGGGCGCGGGCACGGGCACCGGCACGGGCACCGGCACCGGCACGGGCACGGGCGCGGGCACCGGCACGGGCACTTGCACCGGCACGGGCACGGGCACGGGCACGGGCACGGGCACGGGCGCCACGATCCGCTGGTGTCCGACGCTGCCCGCCGACGAGTGTGCCCCGCCGAGCACCTCGCCCGCGGCGACGAGGCCGAGCCCCACGCCGGCGCCGATCGTGACCAGGGCGAACGAGCGCAGACCGCGTCCCTCGCCGAACCAGAGCTCGGCCTGGGTCAGCGCGCGGACGTCGTTCTCGACCCAGGTCGGCAGGCCGGTCGTGGCGGTCAGCAGCTCGGCGAGGGGCACGTCGTCCCAGCCGAGGAACGGCGCGTGCTGCACGTGGGCACGGTCGACGACCTGTCCGCCGACGGTGACGCCGACCGCGCGGATGCGGTCGTCCCGGCCGCGGGCCGAGGTCACGACCGCCGCGACCTGGGCGACGACGGCGGCGGGCGACGGGTCGGGCAGGTCGTCGTCGTGGCCGTCCAGCACCCTGCCCCGCTGGTCGGCCACGACCACGAAGAGGCGGTCACGGGTCAGCTTGACGCCGACGAAGTGGTGGGCGTCCGGGTCGAGGTCGAGCGGGACCGAGGGGCGACCCGAGCCGGACGGCGCGAGGGACGCGCGTTCGACCAGCAGCCCGCTCTCGAGCAGGGGTCTGGTGATGCGCGTGAGGCTCGGGCCCGACAGGCCGAGCCGGGCGGCGAGCTCGGTCCGGGGGCGGGCGCCGTGCACGAGGATGTCGAGCACCACGGCCTGCGCGCTGCCGGCCAGCGGGGACCAGCCGCCGTGGGCGTGGCCGAGGGAACCGTGAGCGGGAGCGGCGTGCCCGGGAGCGTGGGAGTCCGTCACGCGACGATCCTAGGTGGCCGACCCGCGCCTCCTCGTCCCGACGTCGGGCTCCGCCCTGGCCGAGCCGGCGCCGCGTCGGGTCCCCCCGACGCCCGTCGCTGCGTACCCCGCCACCCGAAGTGGGGGACAACCGAGGGGCCCCTCGTGGCCGAACATGAGTCGTGGTGATCCTCATGGACGAAACGCGCGAACTCCCCCTGTGCACGCTGTGCGCGTCGCCGACCCGTCTCGAGCCCAACCCGTTCTACGGCACGGCCCTCTCGGTGCACCGTCACGTGCTCGTCTGCACCTCGTGCGCGACCGTCGGCTTCGCCCCGGCCGTCGCCGACGCCCCCGAGGAGGCGCGGCTCCGGTCCCGCCCCGTCGGCCTGCGTGCCCGCGTGGCCGGCTGGTACCGCGCGCTGCCCTGACGCCGCGGCCGTGCCTCCCTGGGCGTCCCGTGTCGCCGAGCGGTCGGTCAGCCCTGCGGCCGGCCGCCGCGGGAGCGGTCGGTCAGCCCTGCGACCGGCCGCCGCGGGAGGCCGCGGCATGCTCGGCGTCGGCCTGGAACCGGCCGGCCGCCTCGGCGTCGAGCTCGGTGCCCGCGCCGCAGTAGGCGCAGGTGTAGACGTGCTTCGTCGAGTACGGGATCACCGGGATGAAGAACAGCGTGAACCACCGACGGTGCTTGACCAGTCGCTGCGCGGCCTCGTTGCCGCAGACCCGGCAGACGAAGAAGAGGACGCCGAGCAGGGCGCTCGTGCCCTTGGTGCCGAAGATGATCATGCGCTCACCCTAGGCGGCGTCGGAGCAGCCGGCGGGAGCGGGTCCCGGGGCCTGGTGGCCCCGGGACCCTGTTCCTAGCCCTTGCGCACCAGGTCGACCGCGAACCGGGCGACGGTCACGACGAGAGTCGCGATCTGCCACCACGGCACGGTCTTCCTGGGCGGGCGGCGGTCGTCGTCGGACATCCGCTCCCTCCTCTCGGTGTTCGCGCCGGCGAACACCGCGAGAGAGCCAGGGACCCACCCCGTGGGATCGACGTTTGCACGTCGATCGTCATGGGATTACACTTCCGATCAGATGAAGCGGGATCTCTGTTGGGTCCCTGGTTCTCTTCACGGAGAGCACATCGAAGCCCGAGATCGGTTGGACGGTCTCGGGCTTCGCCATGCCCGGGGGTCGTTCCGGCGGTGCGACTCGAGCGGGCACGCGGGCACGCGGAGCCCGCCCCGCCTCACCCGGCGCGGAACCGCCGCAGGCGCAGGCTGTTCGTCACGACGAACACGGACGACGCCGCCATCGCCGCGCCGGCCAGCACGGGGTTGAGCAGCCCGAGCATCGCGACCGGGATCGCCGCGACGTTGTAGGCGAAGGCCCAGAACAGGTTGCCCTTGATGGTGCCGAGCGTGGCCCGTGACAGGCGGATGGCGTCGGCCACCCCGGCGAGCTCGCCGCTGACGACGGTCAGGTCGCCGGCCGCGATGGCCGCGTCCGTGCCGGTCCCGAGGGCGATGCCCAGGTCGGCGGTGGCGAGGGCCGCCGCGTCGTTGACGCCGTCGCCGACCATGGCGACGACGCGACCCTCGGCCTGCAACCGGGCCACCGCCTCCACCTTCTGCTGCGGGGTCGCCTGCGCCACGACGTCCGCCGCGGCGATGCCGACCTGCGCCGCGACGTGCCGCGCCGCGCCCGCGTTGTCGCCGGTCAGCAGCACGGGTGTCAGGCCCAGGCCGCGGAACCGCTCGACGGCCTCGCGCGCACCGGGCTTCACGGTGTCCGCGACGGTGACGACACCGCGCACCCGACCGTCCCAGGCGACGGCGACGGGGGTCGCACCGGTCGCCTCGGCGGCGGCGAACGCCCTCTCGAGCCCGGGAGGCGCGGTGACCGACCACTCGTCGGCCAGCCACCCGGGGCGGCCGACCAGCACGAGCGTGCCGTCGACGAAGGCCAGCACGCCGGCCCCGGCGTGGGCGGTGAACTGCTCGGCGGTCGGGACGACGACCCCGCGCCGGGCGGCCTCGGCCTCGACCGCGCGGGCGACCGGGTGCTCCGAGCCGGACTCCACGGCGGCGGCCCGGGCCAGGACGTCGTCGACCCCGGTGGCCGCGGCGTCGTCGAGGACGACCTCGCGCACGCTCATCCGCCCGGTCGTGACCGTCCCGGTCTTGTCGAGGACGATCGTGTCGACCGTGCGGGTGCGCTCGAGCACCTGCGGCCCCCGGATCACGATGCCGAGCTGCGAGCCGCGGCCCGTGCCGACAAGCAGCGCGGTGGGCGTCGCGAGCCCGAGCGCGCACGGGCAGGCGATGATCAGGGTGGCGACGGCGGCGGTGAACGCGGTCTGCAGCGACCCGGCGAAGAAGCCCCCGCCCCCGGCACCCTCGACGAAGCCGCCGAACGCGAGCCAGCCGACGAAGGTCAGCACGGCCAGCCCGATGACGACCGGCACGAACACGGCCGAGACCCGGTCGGCCAGTCGTTGCACCTCGGCCTTGCCGCTCTGCGCCTCCTCGACGAGGCGACCGAGCCGGGCGAGCTCGGTGTCGGCCCCGACGCGGGTGATCTCGACGAGCAGGCGTCCGCCCACGTTGAGGGTCGCTCCGACGACGCGGTCGCCCGGGCCGACCTCGACCGGCACCGACTCGCCGGTCAGCATGCTCAGGTCGACCGCCGAGGTGCCCTCGCGCACGAGGGCGTCGCTGGCGATCGCCTCGCCCGGACGGACGACCACGAGGTCGCCGGGCACCAGACCCGCGGTGGCGACCCGCGCCTCCTGACCGTCGCGCAGCACGGTGGCCTCCTTCGCGCCGAGTTCGAGCAGGGCGCGCAGGGCCTCGCCCGAGCGGCGCTTGGCGCGGGCCTCGAGCCAGCGGCCGAGCAGGATGAACACGGTCACGGCCGACGCGACCTCGAGGTAGAGCTCGGTCGGACCGCCGTGGGTGGCGACCAGGCTGAACGACATGTGCATGCCCGGCCGGCCGGCGTCGCCGAAGAACAGGGCCCAGAGCGACCAGGCGAAGGCGGCGACCACGCCGACGCTGACGAGGGTGTCCATGCTCGCGGCGCCGTGGCGGAGGTTGACGGCCGCGGCGCGGTGGAAGGGCCAGGCGCCCCACACGGCGACGGGGGCCGCGAGGGTCAGCGCGAGCCACTGCCAGTTGGTGAACTGCAGGGCCGGGACCATCGAGAGCACCACGACCGGCAGGGCGAGGGCGGCGCTGACGAGGGTGCGCCGGCGGAGGGCGTCGACCTCGGTGGCCCGGGCGTCCGGGGCGGCGTCGGACGAGCCGTCGGCCGCGCGCGTCGGGGACGCAGGAGGCGCGGGCACGGTGGCCCCGTACCCCGCGGCCGCCACCGTGGCGATGAGCGCGTCGACGTCGGGCACCCCGGGGTCGCCCTCGCGTGCGTCGTCGACCGCACCGGCCACGACCCGCACGTGCGCCTTCTCGGTCGCGTAGTTCACCGAGGCCTCGACGCCGGGGAGCTTGTTGAGCTTGCGCTCGATGCGGTTGGCGCAGGAGGCGCAGGTCATGCCGGTGATGTCCAACTGCACCGCGTCGGGTGGCAGGGTGCTCCCGGTGACGCCCTCGCCCGGCCGACCCGCGCCTCCGGCGGTGGTCATCGTGCGGAGAGCTGGTAGCCGGCCTCTTCGACGGCGGCGCGCAGCTGGTCGTGCTCGACGGTGGCGTCGGCCTGGACCGAGACGGTGGACGCGCCTCCGGGGTTGAGGTCGACCTCGACCGAGTCGACGCCGTCGACCTCGGAGAGCTCTTCGGTGACGCTCGCGACGCAGTGCTCGCAGGTCATGCCGTCGACCTGCAGGGTGGTGATGGTGGTGTCGGTCATGCGCTGTCCTCTCGATCGGGCCTCAGCTTATACCCCCTAGGGGTATCCCTGCCAGGCCTGCCCGCCGGTTGTCCCCCACCTCCGAGATGCCTCCGAGACGGCCCGGCCTCCAGGGAGGCCGACTACTAACGGAGGGGTACCCGCCAGGACGGCGGGAGAGAGAAGGCACCCGACCATGACCGAGATCACCGCACACCACGGCCTCTTCAAGGACACGAACCTGCACGTCGACGACACCGGCGGCACGGGTCGCACCGTCGTCCTGATCCACGGCTGGCCCCTGTCGGGTGAGTCCTGGAGCAAGCAGGTCCCCGCGTTCGTCGAGGCCGGCTACCGCGTCGTCACGTACGACCGCCGCGGCTTCGGACGCAGCGACAAGCCCAAGACGGGCTACGACTACGACCACCTGACCGAGGACCTGCACACCGTCCTCACCGAGCTCGACCTCGACGACGTCACGCTCGTCGGCTTCTCGATGGGTGGCGGCGAGGTCGCGCGCTACTTCAGCACGTACGGCACCGAGCGCCTGCACAGCGTCGTCTTCGCCTCGGCCGTGCCGCCGTACCTGCTCAAGACCGACGACAACCCCGACGGCCCCCTCACCAAGGAGGCCGCCGCCGAGATGACGGCCGGCCTGACCAAGGACGAGGACTCGTTCTACGACGACTTCACGACCGGCTTCTTCTCGGTCGACGGCGTGCTCAAGGTGTCCGAGGCCGACCGCCAGGACGCCCTGCGCCTCGCGAAGCAGGCGGACAAGGCCGCCGCGCTCGAGGCCATGGCCTCGTTCGCGAACACCGACTTCCGTGACGACCTGACCAAGGTCACCGTGCCGACGCTGGTCATCCACGGTGACGGCGACGCGACCGTGCCGTACGAGGGCTCGGGCGCCCGGACGCACGCGGCGATCGCCGGGTCCGAGCTGCACGTGATCGCCGGCGCACCGCACGGCGCGAACGTCAGCGACGCCGACGAGTTCAACCGCGTCGTGCTCGAGTTCCTCAAGAAGTAGAGCGGAACTCGACGCGACCGCAGGAGGCGCGGCGCCGGTCCTCGAGACCGGCACCGCGCCTCCTGCGCACCGGCTTCGACCCCTCGGACACGACCACCCCTCGTTCGGGGGTGAAGGTCACGGGCGGGTAACGAAGTGACCGAGATCCAAACCTTCTCGCCCTCGGTGGCGAACCCTGTACATCCCCACCGGGACCAACTGACAAGGAGCTTCACCATGAACGCCTTCACTCGCAAGCGCATCACGAAAGCCGCCTTCGGCATCGCCGCCTCCGGCGCCCTGATCTTCTCGCTCGCCGCCTGCTCGTCCAACTCGGGCACCGCGACCGACACCTCCTCGACGTCGTCGTCCTCCTCGTCCGAGCCCAGCGCCGCGTCGACGCCCGCCGCGTCGATCGCCGACCTCAGCAACGGCGTCGACACCCAGGTCGCCGTCGACCAGTCCTTCGTCGACGCGATCACCTCGCTCGGCCTGACCCCCGGCGTCGTCGGCACCGCGACCTTCACCGACGGCACCTTCGCCTTCCCCATCACGGGCGGCAACGTCGACTACTACGGCCCCGACAGCGACGTGCGACCTTACGTCCAGGGCGAGATCGACCACGACGGCTCCGGCCTGTCGCTGACCTCGGCCGACGGCACCGTCGTCGAACTCACCGACTTCCGCATCGACCCGGGCGAGTCGAAGCTCTACGGCACCGTGACCGCCAACGGCACCGTCGCCGCCGAAGACGCCTACCTCTTCAACCTCTGGGGTGGCACGCTGAAGCCGATCCAGATGGAGGGCTCGAACGCCGTCCTCGAGGGCACCACGGTGCACATCAGCCCCGACGCCGCGTCGCTGCTGAACCAGACCTTCAAGACCGACGCCGTCCAGGACGAGATGCTCGTCGGCGTCGCGAAGATCACCGCCGCCACGGAGTAGTACCTGTCTGGCCGCACTCCGCCTCGCGAGGTGCGGCCTGGAAACCGGGTCGTCTCCGTGACGACGCACCGGCCCCGCCCTGCTCGACGGGGTCGGCGATCCCGGTGGACCCCGCCTCGTGCTCACGCACGGGGCGGGGTTTTTCCGTTGCCGCCCGGGGCCGGCCCGGGGTCAGGGGGTGCGGCGGCGGCGACCGGCGGAAGGCTCGGGAGGCGCGGCGGGCGGCCACGGGTCGGGCTCGGCTGCACTGCGGGCGATGAGCGCGCGGACGTCGGCGTCGTGCTGCAGCGTCCACGCCACGGCCGAGTTCAGCGACGACGCCGTGTGCAACCAGGGCCGACGCCCGCCCTCGTCGCGGCAGTGGGCGTAGACGTCGAACGCGAAGCCGCCCGTGACCGGCCGCTGGCGCACGTAGCCGAGCGGAGCCGCCTCGCCCTGCCGGATCAGCCACAGCCCCTGCCCGCCCGGGATCGGCGGGATCGCGCACGGATGCTCGGCCGGCGGCTTGCGCAGTGCCGCCCGCGCGTTCTCGAACTTCGTCTGCACGCCCATGTCGGCGACCGTAGGCGCGACCACCGACGTCCGGCGTACGACGAAAGTCGTACGGCAGGTCCCGACTCCCGCACCCGGTGCGGCCGCGGCGCAGCCGCGAGCGTAGAGGCATGATCACGACACCGACCCGAGAAGCCCCTCCGTCCCGCCGGCGCCACCCGCGCCTCCTCGTCCGCACGACCCGCACGACCCGTCTCGCCGCCGCCGCGGCCGTCGTCGCCCTGGGCGTCACGCTCGCCGGGTGCGCGTCCGGGGCGACGGGCGCGACCGCCGACCCCGCGCCTCCTGCTCCGCCTCAGCACCAGCCCGGCGGTCACTCGCTCACCAAGGACGACGTCGACACGTGGCTCGACGGCGCCGTCGGATCGGCGCTGCAGACGACCGGCATCCCGGGGGCGACCGTGTCGGTCGTCGCCGACGGGAAGGTGCTGACCGCCCGCGGCTACGGCATGGCCGACACGGGAACCGGCGAGACGCCCGCCGAGGCGGTCGACCCCGAGCGCACGCTGTTCCGCGTCGGCTCGGTGTCGAAGGTGGTCTCGGCCACCGCGATCATGCAGCTCGTCGAGAAGGGCGACCTCGACCTCGACGCCGACGTGCAGCAGTACCTCGACTTCGACCTCGACACCCCGAAGGGCGCCGTCACCCTGCGGCACCTGCTCACCCACACGGCCGGCTTCGAGGAGGTCATCGCGGGGCTGATCGGCACGCCCGGCAGCGAGAAGACGCTGCGCGAGGCCGTCTCGGAGGCGCCTCCCGCCCAGGTGTTCACGCCCGGCACCACCCCGGCGTACTCCAACTACGGAGCCACCCTGGCCGGGTACGTCGCCGAGCGCGTCAGCGGCGTCCCGTTCGCCGACCTGCTGCAGCAGGACGTCTTCGACCGTGCGGGCATGACCTCGTCGTCGTTCGCCCAGCCGCTTCCCGCCGACCTCGACGCCCGCCTGGCGCACGGCTACCCGGACGACTCGAAGCCCGCCGTCGCCACCGAGGTCGTCAACGCGGCCCCGGCCGGTGCGATGTCGGCCACCGCGACCGACATGGCCCGCTTCATGCTCGCCCAGCTGGGCGACCTGCCGGACGACCAGGCGCTGCTGCAGCCCGACACGCTCGCCGAGATGCACCGTCCCGCCCTCGGCGCCGACGACCTCGGCACGCTCGTGGCCGGCCAGCGCATGGACCTCGCGTTCTTCGACGACAGCACGCCCGGCCTGGCCGCCTTCGGCCACGACGGCGACACGCAGGTCTTCCACTCGGCGATGCGGATGTTCCCCGAGCACGACACCGGGATCTTCCTCAGCATGAACGGCAGCGGACGATCGGCCACGGCCTCCCTCGACCTGCGCACCACGGTGCTGCAGGGGTTCGCCGACCGGTACCTGCGTGACGCGGCGACCGTCGGCACGGCCGACACGGACAGCCGAGGAGGCGCGGGCACGGTCGACGGCGACGCCTCCGACGGTCCCGTGGCCGCCGACCTCGCCGGCACGTACCTCTCGTCGCGCTCCCCCGTCACCAACCCCGGCGCCCTGCTCGCCCTGAGCGGTCAGACCACGATCGTCCCCCGTTCGGACGGCACGGTCGCCGTCACCCCGAAACCCCTCGGCGTGACCACCGGCGTCTACGAGAAGGTCGGGACCGACCTGTGGCGAGAGGTCGGCGGAGACGCCCTGCTCGCGACGCGGACCACCGACACCGACGGGGACTCGACCGTCGAGGCGATCTCGTGGGGCGCCTCCTTCACCATGCTGCGGGCGCAGCCCTGGCAGGCGGCGTCGGCCGTGCTGCCGAGCGTGGTCCTGGCCGTCGTGGTGCTGCTCGCCTCGATGATCGTCTGGCCGGCCACCGCCCTCGCCGGTGTCGGACGCCGACGTCGGGACCTCCGGGCCGGCCTGTCGACGGGGTCGGCGACCACCACCCCGCGTCGCCGCGACCGCACCCTGTTGCTGTCGCGTCTGGGACAGGCGTCGACGCTGCTGGCCCTCGTCGGCTGGGCGGTCGTCGCGGTGCAGGCCATGTCGTTCGCCGAGGTGTCGGCCGTCACCCTGCGGGTCCTCCAGGGGCTGCAGCTGCTCGGCGTCGTCGCGATCGTGCCGGCCGCCCTGGTCGCCTGGCGGGCCGTGCGCGACCGTCGCGGCTGGGCCGTGGTGACCGGACGCGTGCTCGTCCTCGCGTCGCTCGTCGTGCTCGCCGGCTTCGCCTTCGGCTTCCGCCTCATCGCCCCGAGCGTGAGCTTCTGATGACCCGCCCCCAGCGCGACACCCGGGCCGACGGTGCACAGCCGTCGTCGGCCCGGGGCCGAGACGCCCACGGCACCTGGCATGCTCGGACGGTGACCACGACCCCCGACACCTCGCCCGCTCCGGGCGGTCCGCGCGGCCAGGCCGGTTCGGCCGGGCAGGCCGGTTCGGCCGGGCAGGCCGGGCAGGCCGGGCAGGCCGGGCAGGCCGGGCAGGCCGGTTCGGCTGGGCCCGGGATGGCGACGGTGCGCCGCGTCCTCGACCGGCTGGGCGTGCACACGGTGCTCGGCCGCGACGTCGCCCTCGCCGTCGTCTGGGCGCTCGTCACGGTGGCCTTCCTCGCCACGCTGCTGGCCGCGGGCGAGTTCTACGGGGCGAACCGCAGCATCCCGTCCGCCCAGATCGTCGCCGTGATCGTGCTGGCACTCGTCCAGCACGTGCCCCTGGCACTCCGGCGCGTCCGCCCCGTCACGGCCCTGCTCGCGGTCGCCGTCCTGCAGGCCGCCCTGCTCACCGTGCTGCCGACCGGCCTCGCCCTGTGGACGGCCGCCCCCGTCGTCACGGCCTACACGGTCGCCACCCTGCGGCCGACCCGGGACGTCGTCGGGGCGGTGCTCGCCGCCGTGGGCATCGAGGCCGTCGGTGCCGCCGTCGGGGCGTCGGCGATCGTCAAGGACCAGCTGGGCGCCCCCGCCGGGCTCGGCGAGGTCGGCGTCGTGGTCGAGGCGCTCGCCCTCGTGGCCAGCGCCGTGCTGATCAACGGCGTGAGCGCCGCCGTCGGCTCGTGGGTGGCCCTGCGCCGCGCCCACGACCGCGACGCGCGGGCCCGCGCGGCCGAGAGCGTCGAGCACCAGGCGGCGCTCACCCGGGCCGCGGTCGCCGCCGAGCGCACCCGCATGGCCCGTGAGCTGCACGACGTCGCCGCGCACCACCTCACCGGGCTCGTGGTGCAGGCCGGTGCCGCCGAACGCCTCGTCGACGGCGACCCCGAGCGCGCCAAGGAGTCCCTCCGCAGCGTCCGGGCCCAGGGCCGCGAGACCCTCGACGCGCTGCGGTCGATCGTGGGCATCCTCCGCGAGACCGGCGACGGACCGAGCGGCACCGTGCCGGTCCCCGGTCTCGGCGACGTGGCCGACCTCGTCGACCAGGCCCGCGCCTCCGGGGCCGTCGTCGCGTCGCACGTCGACGGGACGCTGCCCTCGCTGGCCCCGCTCGCCGACGTCACGGCCTACCGCACCGTGCAAGAGGCGCTCGTCAACGCCCGTCGGCACGCGCCGGGGGCGACGGTCGAGCTGCACCTGACCGCGACGGCCGGGTCCCTCGTGATCGTCGTCGAGAACGACCTGCCCGTCGTTCACGACACGTCGGGGGGCAGCGGCTTCGGGCTGGTCGGCATGCGTGAACGGGCCGACCTGGTCGGTGGGCGGCTCGACACCGGAGCGACCGCCGACGGCCGCTGGCGAGTGCGACTCGAGCTGCCGGTCGAGGCCGAGGCCTTTGCGGGCGGGCCGTCGGCGACCGCTGCGGCGTCCGGGGCCGACGGCAGGGCCGCCTCGGGGCCCACCTCGGGGCTCCGGCCGGGGCCGGACACGGGGATCACCGGCGGGGGTGCCGAGTGATCCGGGTCGTGCTGGTCGACGACCAGGCGATCGTGCGTACCGGGTTCCGGGTCGTGCTCGAGACGGCGGGCGGCATCGAGGTCGTCGGCGAGGCCTCCGGGGGGCGCGAGGCGGTCGACGTCGTGCGACGCACCCGACCCGACGTCGTCGTGATGGACGTGCGCATGCCCGGCGGCGACGGCATCGAGGCGACGCGGGCGATCGTCGACGCCCGCGTCGGGTTCGACGGCGGCGGGCTCGAGGGCGGCAGGCTCGGTGGGGGCGGGCTCGAGGGCGGCAGGCTCGAGGGCGGCGGGCTCGATGGGGGCGGGCTCGACGGCGTCGGGTTCGACGGCGGCGGGCTCGAGGGCGGCGGCTCCGGGGGCAGCGGCCGCGGCGCCGGACTCGGGACTGCCGACGGGCAGGAGGCGCGGGTCGGCTCGGCGGGCGCCCCCGCGGTCCTCGTCGCCACGACCTTCGACCTCGACGAGTACGTGTTCGGCGCCCTCGAGGCCGGTGCGAGCGGGTTCGTGCTCAAGGACGTCGAGCCCGACGAGTTCGTCGGCGCCGTGCGGGCACTCGCATCGGGGCGGGCCGCGATCGACGGTGCCACCACGCGGCGGGTGATCGCCGAGTTCACCCGACGCCGTCGGGCATCGGCGGTCGAGCCGTCGCCCGACGTCCTGACGGAGCGCGAGCGCGAGCTCGTCCGCCTGCTCGGCGAGGGGCTGTCCAACGACGAGATCGGCGAGCGCCTGGTGGTCGAGACGAGCACGGTCAAGTCGCACCTCACCCGCATCACGACCAAGCTCGGCACCCGCGACCGGCTGCAGACGGTCGTCTGGGCCTACCGTTCGGGCCTGCTGCCCTGAGCCCGGGGCCCGCGATCCGGGTCCCCGGGTTCGGGGTTCGGGGTTCGGGGTTCGGGGTTCGGGGTCGCGGGCTCGCGGCCCGGGCCTCCGTCCGCCGGCGCCCGTTCCGCACCGCCGTCTCTTCCTCACCCGGCGGCAGCCCCTGTCGCACCGCCTGCTGAACATCGCACCGCAAAGTTCGGCGGTGCGACGCTCAGACCGCGGTGCGACTCCTGGGCCGCCGCCATTCTCGAGCCGCAGTGCGACGCTCGGGCCGTGGTGCGAGGCTCGGGCCGGGCCCATCACGCTGCGGCCGCCCCTGTCGCACCGCCTGCTGAACATCGCACCGCCCACCTCGGCGGTGCGACGCTCAGACCGCGGTGCGACTCTCCGGACGCGGCGATTCTCGAGCCGTGGTGCAATGCGCGGACCGTGGTGCGACGCTCGGTCAGCGCCCGCCACGCGGCGGCCGCCCGTAGCGCACCGCCTGCTGAACGTCGCACCGCGCAGTTCGGCGGTGCGACGTTCAGACGGCGGTGCGATTCACGGATCGCCGGGGGGCGACGTCGTACGGGGGCAGCGGTCGGGTCAGGCGATCGGCTCGACCAGCGCGACGTGCTGTGTCGCCACCCGCACGGGCTGGCCGGCGAACGCCGCGGCCCGCGCCTCGGACTGCAGGTAGGCGGCCTCGACCTCGGCGAACCGTGCGGCGTCGCCGGGCGTGCTGACGGCCCAGACGAACTGGTTGGCGTCACGGTCCGCGTAGGCGAACTCGATCGCGAAGCCCTCGGACAGCCGAGCCGGGATCAGCGTCGAGGTGAACCACGCGACGAAGTCGTCGAGCACCCCCTCCATGAGCTCGTAGCGGCGCAACTGGACGGTCTTCGACGAGTCGGTCATGCCGCCACCCTACTGACGCCGCGCCTCTGCCCTGCCCCAGCCCCAGCCCCAGCCCCAGCCCCAGCCCCACAGCACCACGAGATGGCCACCGCACCACGACTAGTCCTGGCGCTGTGACCATCTCCTGGCGCCATGCCGACCCGCCACGCACGCCCGGCACAGCCCGGCACGGCGCAGCCCGGCCCGGCACGCCGGGTAGCGTGGCGGCGTGACCCCGCTGACGCTCGCCCTCGCCGCCGCGGCCATCGTGGTCGGCGCCCTCACGCAGCGCATGGCGGGCATCGGCTTCGCGCTGACCGCCGCACCCCTCCTCGTGGTGGTGCTCGGCCCCGAGGCCGGCGTCTCGGTCGGCAACGCCCTCGCCGCCGTGCTCGCGCTGGTCGTGCTGGCGAGCACCTGGCGCACGGTGCGGTGGCGGACGGCGGCCCTCCTCGTCCTGCCCGCCCTCGTGACGATCCCGATCGGCGCGTGGGTCGTGCAGACCGCCCCGACCGGCCCGCTGACCATCGCGGTGGGCGCCCTGGCCCTGGTCGGCGTGCTCGTGATGGCGTTCTCGAGCCGCGCGCGCCTCCTGCCCGGCCGCGTCGGCGCCGTGGCCGCGGGCACCCTCGGCGGCTTCATGAACGTGACCGCCGGCGTCGGCGGTCCGGCGCTGACGGTGCACGCCACGAGCGACCGCTGGCCCCGGGAGGTCTTCGTCGGCACCGGCCAGGTGTTCCTGCTGGCGATCAACCTGACCTCGGTGCTGACGAAGGGCATCCCGTCCGAGCCGGTCCCCGTCTGGGCGGGAGCCCTCGGCCTGCTGTTCGTCGGCGCCTTCGTCGGACACCACCTCAGCAAGGTCGTCCCGGCCCGGGTCGGCCGCATCCTCGTCCTGACGCTCGCGGCCGTCGGCAGCGCCCTCGCCCTCGTACGCGGCATCACCCAGCTCTGACCCGGCCGCACCCGGCCGAGGAGGCGCGGGTCGCCACCCCACGCCCCTCGCCTAGACTCGGCCCGCCATGCAGTGCGACT
Source organism: Frigoribacterium sp. ME-P-080 (assembly GCF_030209595.1). Taxonomy (NCBI): domain Bacteria; kingdom Bacillati; phylum Actinomycetota; class Actinomycetes; order Micrococcales; family Microbacteriaceae; genus Frigoribacterium; species Frigoribacterium sp. ME-P-080. Next base: position 29,996 of record NZ_JARVRR010000009.1, on the reverse strand, counting down.
ACTTCGACGCGGGGCTGTGCCGTTCGTGCACGCTCCTCGACCGCCCCTACCCGGTCCAGGTCGCCGAGAAGGAGGCGCGCGTCCGCGACCTCCTCGGCGAGCGCCATGCGCCCTCGGCCTGGCTGCCGACGCTGACCGGCCCCGAGTCGGGGTTCCGCAACAAGGCGAAGATGGTCGTCGGCGGCACGATCGACGAGCCGACGCTCGGCATCCTCGACGGCCGCGGGCAGGGCGTCGACCTGCGCGGCTGCGGGCTGCACACGTCAGGAATCCAGGAGGCGCTGCCCACGCTGGCGGCGTTCGTGACCCGGGCGCGCCTCCTGCCCTACGACGTCCCGCGTCGCCGCGGCGAGGCGAAGTACGTGCACGTGACCGAGTCGCCCTCGGGCGAGCTGATGGTGCGCTTCGTGCTGCGCAGCGAGCAGGCCCTGCCCCGGCTGCGGTCCGAACTGCCCTGGCTGCTCGAGGCCCTGCCCCGGGTCGCGGTCGTGTCGGTCAACCTGCTGCCCGAGCACAAGGCCGTGCTCGAGGGGACCGACGAGATCGTGCTGACCGAGCGCGAGACGCTCACCATGCAGCTCGGCGGGGTCGACCTCGAGCTGCGCCCCCAGAGCTTCTTCCAGACGAACACGGCGATCGCGGCCGGGCTCTACGCGCAGGCCGCCGAGTGGGTCGACGCGATCGATCCGGCCACGGTGTGGGACCTCTACTGCGGCGTCGGAGGCTTCGCCCTGCACGTCGCGCGCCCGGGCGCCGGCCGTTCGAGTCGGCACGCGCACCGCGAGGTCGTCGGCATCGAGACCAGCGAGGAGGCGGTGGCCAGCGCCCGGGGCAGCGCCCGTCGCGCAGGCCTCGAGCACGTGCGCTTCGCGGCCGACGACGCGACCCGGTTCGCGACGGGCGCATCCGCGGGGGCGGGGCCCTCGGGTACCGGCACCGCGCCTCCGGAGCTCGTGATCGTCAACCCGCCGCGACGCGGCATCGGGGCGACGCTGGCCGGCTGGCTCGAGGGGTCGGACGTCGAGCACGTCGTCTACTCGAGCTGCAACCCCGTCACCCTGGCGAGCGACCTCGACGCGATGCCGTCGTTCGACGTGGTCGCCGCGCGCGTGTTCGACATGTTCCCGCAGACGCCGCACCTCGAGGCGATGGCCCTGCTGCGTCGCCGCTGAGCGCTCCGCCGCCTCCCGACGACGAACCCCGTTCACGAAGATGAACCCTGCGTGAACGGGGTTCGTCTTCGTGAACGGGGATCGCGGCGGACGTCCCGCCGGGCCAGAACTCAGAGCACGACGGTGCTGCTGCGCCAGCCGAGCGAGTCGTCGCCCGTCTGCCACACGACGGTGAGGCCGCGGCCGGCCCCGCTCGACTCGCCGACCTCGGTCGTGAAGCGCTTGCCCGAGCCGGCCGACACGGCCTCGATCGACGGCAGCTGCTGACCGTCGAGGAAGGCCCAGAGCGTGTCGGGGTAGCCGACGACGCTCGGCTCGGTCTGGTCCTGGCTCAACGGGCTGGCGAACGAGATCGACGCGGGGGCCGTGGTGTCGTACACCGCGCCTCCTGCGCTCTGGTCCTCGGCCCCGACGGCCGGGTTGTCCCACTCGTAGACCGAGTCGCCGGTCGGCGGCACGCCGGCGTCGTCGACGCGCAGGCCGTCGGCCGTCTCGCGCACGATCCAGGCGTCGGCGAGGTCGTCGGTCGTGGCGCTCACCAGCGTGAACGCGCCCTCGGGCCCCTCGGCCACGGCCAGGTCGGCGTCGACCAGGACCGACGCCTCGTCGGGCGTCACCGTGCCGTCCACCGGCGAGTACTCGGCAAAGGTCCGCTCGGCGCCGTAGAACTGCTGCGCCTCGGGGGTCAACAGGGCCCAGGCCGCCGCCGTGTCGCCGCCCGAGATCGCGTCGAGGTAGCGGACGACGATCGCCTGCTCGGCCGAGTCCTGTTCGGAACCGGCGGGGGTCGCGCTCGTCGCGGGGGCGCTCGGCACGCCGGTCGCCGCGGCGGTCGGGGCCGTCACGGCGGGGTCGGAGGTGCATCCGGTGGCGGCGACCAGCGCACCGACGGCGAGGGTCGAGGTCATGAGTAGCTCTCGTGTCTTAGCCATGCGTGGCACGGTAGCGACGGCCCGCCCGGGTTCGTCGCGACTCCCAGGGGATGCCCACGAGCGTCGGAGGGACCCCGGAGGCGCGGGCCGGGTCAGGCGCGCGCGACGACCACCCAGCCGTGCGGGCCGGGTCAGGCGCGCGCGACGACCGCCCAGCCGTGCGGCCCCACCGACAGGACGTCGCCGTCGAGGCCCGCGTCCCGACCGGCCACCCACTCGCCCGGGGCCGGGTCGGTCACGCGCAGCTCGTCGTCGCCGAGGTTCAGCGCGACGACGAGCGACCGGCCCGCCCCGACGCCCGTGACCTCGAGCACGAGCGACTCGTTCGCGACCGACACGGTGCGGCTGCGGGCGGTGTGCAGCCACGGGTGCCGACGTCGCACGCCGATCAGCTCCTGGTGCAGGGCGAGGACCTCGGGGAGGGCGTCCGGGACGCCGGCACCCGGAGCCTCGGCAGGCGTCGAGGGGAACGCCGGACGCACCGCGTCGTCGCCGCCGACCCGCGCCTCCTTGACGGCCCGCAGGCCGAACTCGTCCCCGTAGTAGACCGAGGGCGTGCCGCCGAGGGTGAAGAGGAGGACGATCGCGTGGGCGTGGTGGCGGTCGTCGTCGATCTGGCTGGCGATGCGCGTGACGTCGTGGTTGCCGACGAAGGTCAGCGGCACGAAGTCGTCGAGGAACCCGTCGTGACGCTGCAGCGCCCACTCGAGCTCGAACAGGTTGACCTCGGCCAGGGCGTGCCAGGCGCCCTGCCACAGTTCGTACTGGGTCACCGAGTCGAGGCCTCCGTCACGGACGGCCGCCGCGTAGTCGCCGTGCAGCACCTCGCCCACGACGTACACGTCGGGGTGCCGTTCGCGGAGCGGCGGCAGCACGGTCGCCCAGAACGACGACGGCACCGAGTAGGCGGCGTCGAGCCGCCAGGCGTCGGCACCACGGTCGGCCCAGTACGTCAGGACGTCCGTGACCGTGCGGGCGACCTCGGGCGACGAGTGGTCGAGGGCGATGAGCCCGCCGTGCCCCTCGAAGGTGCCCAGGCTGCCGTCGTCCTCGCGCCGGAACAGGGAGGCGGCGCTCGAGTCGGGGTCGCGACGTGCCTCGACCAGCGCGGGGAACTCGGGGCCGACGTGGTTGAAGACGCCGTCGAGCATGACCTTGACGCCCTTCGCGTGGGCGGCCTCGATCAGGGTGACGAGGTCGGCCTCGGTGCCGAGGCGCGGGTCGACCGCGAACCAGTCGATGGTGTCGTAACCGTGGGTCGACGACGCGAAGACCGGCCCGAGGGCCAGGCCGTTGGCGCCGAGGGCCACCAGGTGGTCGAGCCACGGCACGAGATCGAGGAGGCGCGGTGCCGGCGAGCGGTCCGCTCCCGTCGTGTCCGCCCCGACGAACCCGAGGGGGTACACGTGCCACCACACGACGTGCTCGGTCCAGGAGGGGCCCGGCAGGGCGGTGGCCGTCGTCGGGGACTCGTGTTCGCTCATTCGCGCCACCCTAGTGACGGGCGGTCGTGAGGTGTCCCCCGCTCAGCTCGCGGGGCTCAGCTCGCGGGGCGTCGGCGTCAGCTCGCGGGGCCGAGCAGGACGGCGAGCAGGGCGGCCGCACCGCCGACGATGAACAGCATCGTGCCGGCCTGCATCGTGCGGGTCTTGTTGCGGTCGGCCGTGGGGACGTCGACCTCGAGGATCGGGCAGCCCGACCACCCGATGAGCCCGACGCTCAGGGCGACCAGCGCGGCACCGACCCAGAACAACGTCGCGAGCCCGGCCGAGAGGAGGGCGGGACGCCAGCCGGTCGCGAGCAGCAGCCCCAGGGCCACCGCCACGCTGCCGACCGCGGCGACGAACCAGATCGTGCCGGTCCACATGATGCGTTGGACGTTCTTCTCGGGGGTCATCAGGTCGTGCAGCTCGTGGGTCACCAGAACATCTTTCACCCTCTGCAGCGATTCGGCCCGCACGGGTGCAGCGACTACTCCGTGGCGCCCTCGAGCAGCGGCACCAGCTGGTCGAGCGCGTACTGGCGCGAGAGCGCCGAACCGAGCGAGTACGCCGCGGCGACGTCGCCGTCGATGACGACGGCGTGGCCGTCCTGCACCGCCGACAGGGCCTTCCACTGCGGGTCGTCGGTGATCTCGGTCGTGTCGATGTAGATCGGGAAGGCCACGATGACGTCCGCGTCGATCTGGTCGAGCTGCTCGCTCGAGATCGACACCGAGAAGCCACCGGCGTTCGGGGACAGCGCCGAGATGGCGGGGTTCTGCTCGAAGCCGAGCTCCTCGAGCTGCTCGACCCGCTCGCTGTCCTCGACGTAGGCACCCCAGCCCTCGCTGGTCTTCGTGGCGGCGGTGATCGTCTTGCCCTTCCACTCGGGGTGGGCGTCGGCGACGGCCTCGACGGCCTTCTCGTTCTCGTCGACGAGCTGCTCACCCTTGGCCTCTTCACCGAGAGCCTTCGAGACGAGCTCCATCTGGTCCTCGAAGTCGGTCAGGTAGCTGTCGCCTCCCTCGGGCACGCCCACGGTCGGGGCGATGCTCGACAGACGGTCGTAGCGCTCCTGGTCGCCCGAGCTCTTCGTGTCGAGGATGACGTCGGGCTCGAGGGCCGCGATGGCCTCGTAGGAGGGCTCGAGGGTGCCGATGATCTCGGGGGCCTGGTCGTAGAGACCCTGTGCCCAGGGGCCGACGCCGTCGGCCTCGTCACCGAAGGCGAGCCAGTCCGAGGCCCCCACGGGTTGCACGCCCAGCGCGAGCGCCGTCTCGGCGTCGCCCCAGCCGAGCGCGACGACGCGCGTCGGCTTCTGGTCGATGGTGACCTCGCCGAACTTCGTGTCGATCGAGACGGGGAACGCGCCCGATCCGCCCGAGGCTCCGCCGCCGGCGGCGTCGTCCGGGTCGGCGTCGGCCGAGCAGCCGGCCAGGGCGAGGGTGGCGACCGCGACGGCGGCGGTGATCGAGAGTGACTTGCGCATGTGTTCCTCAGGGCTGTGACGTCGGTGCTGTGACGTGGTGTCGGGCGGAAGGTCGGGTGCGGGGGGCGGGCCTGGACGGCGACGTGCGCCACCCGGCCGGACTCCAAGTGAGGGTAGCCTAAGCTAATCGTCATGGCGATGCCCCGAGCGCTCACGGTCGGCCGTGCCCCGCGACCGACGCGGGGCTCCCGGCGCACCCGCACGCGCCTCCTCGCCCTCGTGGCCGCCCTGGCCCTGTTGGCCCTCGCCGTCGTGTTGGGCCTCGCCGTCGGCGCGCGGCCGGTCGCGTTCGACGAGGTGCTGCGCATCCTCACCGGCGCCGCGAGCCGCGACACCGCCGACGCGACCGCCGTGCTCGACCTCCGCCTGCCGCGGACGGTCGCCGCGATAGTGGCCGGCGCCGGGCTCGGGGTCGCCGGGGCCGTCGTGCAGGCCGTGACGCGCAACCCGCTGGCCGACCCGGGCATCCTCGGCGTCACCTCGGGCAGCGCCTTCGCCGTCGCCCTCGCGGTCGGCTTCGCCGGGGTCACCTCGGCGAGCGGCTGGGTCTGGTTCTCGTTCGTCGGTGCGGGCCTCGCGACGGTCGCCGTCGCCCTGATCGGCGGCGCCGGACGAGGAGGCGGTGGTCCCGCCCGCCTGACCCTCGCCGGCCTCGCGCTCGGGTCGGTGCTCGCGGGCATCACCTCGTCGATCGTGCTGGCCGATCCCCGCCGTTTCGACGCCGTCCGCGCGTGGGAGGTCGGCTCGCTCGCCGACCGCGGCTGGGAGCCCGTGCTCACGGTGCTGCCCTTCGTCGCGGCCGGGGTCGTCGTCGCCCTGATCGCCTCGCGCCCGCTCGACGCCGTCGCGCTCGGCGACGAGCACGCCGCGTCGGTCGGCGTCTCGGTGCCGGCCGTGCGCGTCGTCTCGTTGGTCGTCGTCACCCTGCTGGCCGGAGGCGCGACCGCGGTGGTCGGGCCCATCGCGTTCGTGGGGCTCATGGTGGCGCACGCCGCCCGCGGCGTCGTCGGGCCCAGCCAGCCGTGGATCACCGCCCTCTCGGCCGTGCTCGGGCCGGTGCTGCTGCTGCTCGCGGACGTCCTCGGCCGCGTGGTCGCTCCCCCGGGCGAGCTGGCCGCGGGCCTCGTCACGGCCGCCGTCGGCGCCCCCGTGCTCATCGCGATCGCCCGACGCCGACGGGTGGGTGGCGCGTGACCGGGGGCACGGGGCCGGACACGCGCCCGACCCGGGGCACGGGCACGTCGTCGGGTACGCGGACGACGTCGACCTCCCCGGGTGTCGGCCCGCGCCTCCTGCGCTCGTGGCGCTCGACCGGCGGGCGGCGACGCACGGCGACGCTGACGCTGGTCGTGGTGGCCGTCGTCGTCGCGATCGTCGCCCTCGGCATCGGCGACTACCCGCTCAGCCCGCCCCAGGTCGTGCGGGCGCTGTTCGGCGGCGACGGGTTCGCCTCGACCATCGTGCTGAACTGGCGGCTGCCGCGCGTCCTCGCGGCCCTCGTCTTCGGCGCCGCACTCGGCGTCTCGGGCGCCGTCTTCCAGTCCCTGACCCGCAACCCGCTGGGCTCGCCCGACGTGATCGGCTTCTCGACCGGCGCCTACACCGGGGCGATCGTCGTCATCGTGTCGGGTGCGGCCTCGACGATCGGCACGGCGGCCGGCGCCCTGATCGGCGGGCTCGTCACCGCGCTGGTCGTCTACCTGCTGGCCTACCGTCGCGGCGTGCACGGGCTGCGGCTGATCATCGTGGGCATCGGCGTCACGGCCCTGCTGCACTCGGTCAACAGCTGGTTGCTGCTGCGCGCGCAGAACGAGGTCGCCCTGACCGCGTCGTTCTGGGGGGCGGGCTCGCTCGCGCTGGTCGGCTGGAAGCAGCTCGTCCCGGCGCTGGTGCTTCTCGTCGTGCTGACCCCGCTGGTCATGGGGTTGTCGCGTCCCCTCCGGCAGCTCGAGCTCGGCGACGACGCCGCCCGGTCGCACGGCCTCGGCGCCGAGCGGTCGCGCCTGGCGCTCGTCGTCGTCGGCGTCGCACTGACCGCCGTGGTGACCGCCAGCACCGGGCCGATCGCGTTCGTGGCCCTGGCCGCGCCGCAGCTGGCCCGACGCCTGGTGCGATCGGCCGGGGTGCCGCTCGTCGCCGGCGGACTCGTCGGCGGGGTGCTCCTGCTCGTCGCCGACCTCGTCGCCCAGCACGTGGCCGCCAACCCGGTGCCGGTCGGCCTCGTCACCCTCGTGATCGGCGGGGTCTACCTGATCACCCTGCTCGTCTCGGAATCCCGGAGGTCCGCGTGAACGCCGACGACACCCGCCCCTCCCGCCTAGTCGCCCGCGGCGCGCACCTCGCCTACGACCGGCGGACGGTGAGCGAGGCCGTCGACGCCGACGTGCGCGACGGCTCGTTCACCGTCATCGTCGGGCCGAACGCCTGCGGGAAGTCGACCCTCCTGAGGGCCTTCGCGCGCCTCCTGAAGCCCCGGTCGGGGTCGGTCCTGCTCGACGGACGCGAGCTCGCGGGCGTGCCGGCGAAAGAGGTGGCGCGCATCGTCGGGTTGCTGCCCCAGACCTCGACCGCGCCCGACGGCATCACCGTCGCCGAACTCGTCGCCCGGGGCCGCTACCCGCACCAGGGGCTCTTCCGGCAGTGGACCGGCACCGACCGCGAGGCCGTCGACGCGGCCCTGGCCGAGACCGACCTCACCGAGCTGGTCGACGTGCCCGTCGACGAGCTGTCGGGCGGCCAGCGCCAGCGGGTGTGGGTCGCGATGGCGCTCGCACAGCAGACGCCGGTGCTGCTGCTCGACGAGCCGACGACCTACCTCGACATCGCCCACCAGTACGACCTGCTCGACCTCTTCGCCCGGCTGCACGGGCAGGGCACGACCGTGGTCGCGGTGCTGCACGACCTCAACCAGGCCGCGCGGTACGCGACCGACCTGATCGTGATGGCCGACGGCGACGTCGTGGCGACGGGCACCCCGGCCGAGGTGCTGACCGAGCAGCTCGTCACCGACGTGTTCGACCTGCCCTGCGTCGTCGTGCCCGACCCCGTGACCGGGTCGCCGATGGTCGTGCCGCGCCGCCGCTGAGGTCGGGTGGGCACCCGGGGCGGCGGCGAGCAGGATGGACCCATGAAGATCGAACTCGACGGCACCACCGCACTCGTCACCGGCTCGACCCAGGGCATCGGCTTCGCGATCGCCCGGGGGCTCGCCGCCGCCGGGGCCCGCGTCATCGTGAACGGACGCTCGACGGAGACCACGGGGGCGGCCCGAGCGCGCCTCCTCGACTCGCTGGCCCACGACGCCGCCTTCGCGGCCCTCGACGCCGGGACCCGGGAGGCGCGGGTCGTCACGCTCGCGGCCGACCTGGCCACCGAGGCGGGCGCGCAGGCGGCGGTCGAGGCCTTCCCCGAGGTCGACGTGCTGGTGAACAACCTCGGCGTCTTCGGCTCGGCCGACGCGTTGAGCATCGACGACGACGAGTGGCGCCGCTACTTCGAGACGAACGTGCTCTCGGCCGTGCGCCTGACGCGGGCCTACCTGCCCGGCATGATGGAGCGCGGCTGGGGCCGGGTGCAGTACATCGCGAGCGACTCGGCGATCGTGACGCCGGTCGAGATGATCCACTACGGGGTGTCGAAGACGGCCCTGCTCGGGGTGTCGCGGGGGTTCGCGAAGGCGGCCGCCGGTTCGGGCGTGACGGTCAACAGCGTCATCGCCGGGCCGACGCACACGGGTGGCGTCGAGGAGTTCGTGCGCGAGCTCGTCGGCGACGACCTGCCCTGGGACGAGGCCCAGCACGAGTTCATGCTGAAGCACCGACCGCAGTCGCTCATCCAGCGACTGATCGAGCCGGAGGAGATCGCCAACATGGTCGTCTACCTCAGCTCGCGCTTCGCCTCGGCGACGACGGGCGGGGCGCTGCGGGTCGACGGCGGCTACGTCGACGCGATCGTCCCGTAGGGCGGGAGGCGATGTCGAACCCCCGACGTGGTGTCGAACCACGCACATCGGCGGTTCGACACCACCTCGGTGGTGCGACCCGGGGGCACAGGCGGGTGCAGGCGGGTCAGGCCTGGGCTTCGGCGATGACCTCGGCGCTCCAGCCGTCGTACCGACCGCCGGATCGCTGCACGACGTCGAACACCTCTCGGGTGAAGGTCACGGCGCGGTCGTCGTCGAGCGCGTCCTCCCGGCTGGCGCGGAGATCTGCCCCCAGCAGACCGTGCCGGGTGACCGTCGCGTCGTAGCCCGCCGTGCGGAGTTCGTCGGCCGCGCGTTCGGCAGCCGATCGGCGCGAGAAGTCGGCCGCGTGCGTGACGGTCCGTGCGAGGTCGAACCGATCACGGAGCTCGTCGCGGGTCACCAGCTGGGCGGCGCACCGCTGGAGGTGGACGACGAGTCCCTCGTCCATCGTCGTACCCCGGACCCCGACTAGCGGGTGCGGGCGGCGGGACGTCCGCCGCGGCCCCGGCGGTCGGCACGGGGCGCACGGGTGGGCAACACCGCCGCGACCAGGAAGAAGACGATGCCGAAGATGACGACGATCGACCCGATGACCATGAGGGCGATGATGACGGTTTCCATCCGCCCATCCTCCCGGGCGGGCGGGGCGGGCACAAGGCGCGACTCCTGAGCATCCGCCGCCCGCGCCTCCTCGGGGTACGCCTCCCAGCGTCGGGACCACCCGCGGTGGGCAATTAGTCGTACCACCGGCACGGTCCGCACGCCCTCATTCGGCCCGATGACGGTGGCGGGCCGTAGCGTCGAGTGCGCCGGGACGACGGGGGTCGTCGCCCGGCCCCACGTCTTCTCCGAGGAGTCCGAGTGACCAGTGACACCACCACACGCCCCACCCTGTTCTGCCTGCACGCGCTCGGCATGAGCCGGCTCGAGTACGGTCCCGTCGCCGAGGCGCTCGGCGACGACGTCGAGGTGGTCGCCCTCGACCTTCCCGGCTTCGGCGACGCCACCACGGCCGACGGGGTGACCGTCGACGACATGGTCCGTCAGGTCACCCGGCAGATCCGCCGGCACGGCGCCACCCGCTGGCTGCTCGTCGGTCACAGCATGGGTGGCAAGATCGCGTCGATCGTCGCCGCGCGCACGCTCGCCGGGCAGGGCGGGCTCTTCGGCCTCGCCGGGGTCGTGCTGCTCGCGGCGTCCCCGCCGTCACCCGAGCCCATGAGCGAGGCGAACCGCGAGCAGATGATCGCCGCGGCCGCCGCCGGCCCGCTCGACGCCGACACGGCCCGCAGCTTCGTCGACGACAACGTCGGCGCTCCCCTGGCCACGCCGCTCGACGACCAGGCCCTCGCCGACCTGCACCGCACCTCCCCCGAGGCGTGGACCGCATGGTTCGACCGCGGCAGCCGCGAGGACTGGTCGGCCGAGGTCGGCACCCTCGACGTGCCCGCCCTGATCGTCGCCGGGGGCGCCGACGGGCCGTTGGGCGAGGACGCCCAGCGTCGCCTGAACGGCGCCGTCTACCCGCGTGCCACGCACCTCACCCTGGACGGCGCGGGGCACCTGTTGCCGCTCGAGCGCCCGACCGAGGTCGCTTCGGCCGTCCTCGACTTCTGGCGCGACGACGCGGGGCGGGCTCCGGTCATGTCGGACGACTTCGCCCGCGTCATCGCCTCGAGCCGCACCGCCTCGAACACCCGCGGCATCCTCGCCCGGCGCGCCGTCGCCGACGACCCGCGCTACGTCCCACAGGTGCTGACCGAGGCGCAGCTGACCACGTTACGTGCCGTGGCCTCCCGCGTCGTGCCGCAGGACGACCCCGACCACTCGGTCGACCTCGCCGCGCGGGTCGACGCCCAGCTCGCCGCCGGCTACGGCGACGGCTGGCGCAACGCCGACCTGCCGAGCGACCCCGAGGCCTACGCGCTGGGCCTCGACGCCCTCGCCGACTTCACCGGGCTGTCGTACGAGCAGCAGGACGAGCGGCTCGCCGCGATCGTCGCGGGCGATCCCGACGACGCCCTCGGGACCGTCGGCGACAGCGGTGGCGGCGACTCGCACCACGGCGGCGACCAGGACGACGCCGGGATGACCGGCGGCACCCCCGGGCGCACGGGGCAACCCAGCCCCGACGAGGCACACCCCTTCTCGGTCGAGCAGCTCACCGCATGGTTCGAGGACTGCCGCGTCGACCTGGTCAAGCTCTGGCTCGCCCACCCCGCGACGATGGAACGCATCGGCTTCGACGGTTTCGCGAACGGCCGTGCCGGTCGCGCCCTGCAAGGATTCAGCCGGCTCGGTGCCGGCCAACGAGAGGGCTGGGAACCAGCCATGGAGGTCATCCGATGAAGCTCGACGGACAACGCACCTACGACGAGTCCGAGGTCGTCGACGCGGTCGTGATCGGCACCGGAGCCGGTGGCGCCCCGATCCTGGCGAAGCTCGCCCTGCAGGGCCTCTCGGTCGTCGCCCTCGAGGCCGGCCGCAACTTCGAGCCCGACGAGTACACGCAGGACGAGATCGAGGCCGTCAAGATCAACTGGATGGACGAGCGCCTCAGCGGCGGCGAGACCCCGACCGCCTTCGGCCAGAACAACAGCGGCAAGGGCGTCGGCGGTTCGACCCTGCACTGGGGTGCCTTCACCCCCCGTCCCGACGAGCGGGACCTCAAGCTCAAGTCCCTCACGGGCAAGGGCGAGGACTGGCCGGTCGACCACGCCGAGCTGATCGGGTACATCGAAGAGGTCGAGCACTTCGTCGGCGTCTCCGGCCCGGCCGACTACCCGTGGGACCCGTCGCGGTCGTACCTGATGCCGCCGCCCGCGCGGAACGCGTCGAGCGACATGATGATCCGCGGGTGTGAGGCGCTGGGCATCCGCGCGACGGACGCCCCGGCGGCCCTGGTCAGCCGTGACTGGCGCCAGGAGCACGTCGGCACCCGCCCGGCGTGCGTCGGCTGCGGCAGCTGCCACCAGGGGTGCCGCAGCGGCGCCAAGGTCAGCATGGACACCAGCTACCTGCCGATGGCCGTCGCGAACGGGGCCGAGATCCGCCCCGAGTCGATGGTCACGGGGATCGAGCTCGACGAGGCCGGCGAGGTGTCGGCCGTGGTCTACGTCCGCGACGGCGTCGAGCACCGCCAGCGCACCGCCGCGCTCTTCCTCTGCGCGGGCGGCGTCGAGACCCCGCGCCTGCTGCTGCACGCCGGCATCGCCAACAGCAGCGACCAGGTCGGTCGCAACTTCATGGCCCACGGCGCGACGCAGGTCTGGGGCACCTTCGACACCGAGATGCGCGGCTACCGCGGGTACCCGTCGTCGATCATCACCGAAGACACGATGCGGCCCGAGGGCGTCGACTTCGTCGGCGGCTACCTGATCCAGAGCCTCGGCGCCATGCCGTTGACGCTGGCGACGACCCTGGCTCGCGGTGCCGGCCTCTGGGGCCCCGAACTCGTGAAGGCGCTCGACGACTACCGCTTCATGGCCGGCGTCGGCATCAACGCCGAGTGCCTGCCGAGCGAACAGAACCGCCTGACGCTGTCCGACGAGGTCGACGAGTTCGGCATGCCCAAGGTCGTCGTCACCTTCACGCCCGGCGACAACGAGAAGGCGATCGACGACCACGCCGTCGAGACGATGACCGCGATCGTCGAGGCGGCCGGGGGCCGCGACATCCGCGTCCTGGCCCGCACCGCGCACACGATCGGCACCTGCCGCATGGGCACCGACCCGGCGACGGCCGTGGTCGACCCCGACGGGCGCAGCTTCGACGTGCCGAACCTCTGGATCGCCGACAACTCGGTCTTCCCGAGTGCCGTCGTCGCGAACCCCGCCCTGACGATCATGGCCCTCGGCCTGCGCACCGCCGACCGCTTCCTGGCGAGCGCCGGGCTGACGGGCACCGTCGCCGGCGAGCGCGTCGGCGCGGACGTCTCGCGCGTCGTCGACGCGGCCTGACCTGCAGCACGCGACCCGCGCCTCCTGAGCTCCACCGCCCAGGAGGCGCGGGTCGCGTCGGCGAGGAACGCCCCCGTGACGCCGTCGTTCGGCTGGTCGGGGTCGTCCTCCCGGCGCGCGGCGTGGTCCCCGAGACGGACGCGACCCGGCTCGCCCGTTCGTAGGCTCGAGAGATGGCCTCTCCCACGCTGCACCGGGCGATCGCGGCATCGGTGGCGACCGTCGTCGTCGCGTGCGGCCTCACGTCGTGCTTCTTCGCCGAACCACCGCCCGAGGGGTCCGAGCAGTCCCTGGCCGAGCTCGCCGATCGGATCGCAGCCGTCGACGGTGTCGCCTCGGTCGAGACCCGCCTGCAGCAGCGTGACGCGAAGGACGACCCCTTCACCTGGGACGCCTACGTCGAGGTCACCGCGGACGGCCCCGACCTGGCGGTCGCCGCCCTCGTCGACGGCGTGGTGGGCGACGGCGTCACGGGTACCACCCTCGACATCGACCTCGACGTCCCCGGCGGCCCGGGCCTCGCCCCGGTCACCGTCGATCCGACGTCGGAGGTCCAGGTCGGACTGGCGGGCGACCTGCGCGGCGAGAGCACCCTGGCCTCCGTCGACACCACCCGCTACGCCTACTCGGCGATCGTCGCACCCGGGAACTCGTTCGCGGACGCTGCGGCGGCGGTCCAGCCGCACCTCGGCACGGCTGGCCCGACCTTCTCCCTCCACCTCGGCCAGGCGACGACCACGACGTCCGTCCCTTCGTCGGTGGCCCTGAGCCCCACCTCGCCGGCACCGACGATGCTCGCGACGATCGACGCGGTACTCGCGCTCGACGGCGTCACCGGACTGGCCTTCACCCCTGGTGACGTCACCGCGAGCAGTCGACCGTCGCTCGACGTCTCGACCTACGAGCCCGATCCGGTGCTCGCCGTCCTGCGGGGTGCGGCCGACGAGCAGGCCGATGCCGGGGTCGCCCGCCGCACCGAGTTCTGGGTGCGGAAGCCTCGGGCGACCACCCCGGAGACCGGCTGGATCGGCCTGCCGCTCGGCGCACCCGAGCCCGACGACGGTCCGGAGCCCCAGCCGGGCGACATCGGTGAGAGCCCGTTCGTCAACGAGGGCCCGCTCGCCGAACTGCCCGAGCAGGAGGCCGCCGTGCGCGCCTACGTCGAGGCATCCGTGGCGGCGACGGGCGTGCCGGCCGAGGTCGAGACCAGGCGCGAACTGTGCGAGACCGAGTACGGCACCCGGGTGGTCGGCTCGGTGGTCGTGCCGGTGTTCACCGTCCACGACGACGCCCAGGGCCCGTTCGACGCCGTCGTCGACGGTTGGTCGGCCGACGGGTTCCACCAGGCCGGTCGCGCCATGGGCCGGGACTACTGGTCCGCGCCTCCCGGCCGTCCCGACGGCATCGAGTCGGCGAGCATCCGCGGCACGGCCGACGGCCTGTCGTTCGGCGTCCAGACCGGGTGCCTCTCGTGACGCCGCCCGTCGAGTGGTCGCGAAGCGTCCCTCCCGCTGTGCGGAAGGACGATTCGGGACCACTCGACCCGCGGGCCGCAGATCCGGGGGATGCTCGACGACTGCGGCCGCGGGCGCGGCGGCGGCGGCTGCTGACGGCGGTCGCGGCGGCGGCGACCGTCGCCCTCGGCGTCGTCGCGAAGCTCGCCGTCCCCGGGCTGACGGGCGACCTGCTCGGCTCGGCGCTCTACACGGTGCTGCTCGCCCTGCTGCTCGCGCTCGTCGCCCCGCGCCTCGTCGCCCCGCGCCTGGCCGCCCCCGCCGCGGCCGGGGCCGCCACCGCGGCGTCGGTCGGCATCGAGCTGCTCCAGCTGACCGGACTGCCCGCCGCCGCCGCCGACGCGTTCCCGCCCGTCGCGTGGGTGCTCGGCTCCACCTTCGTGGCGACCGACCTGCTCGGGTACCTGGCGGGAGGCGTCGCGGGGCTGGTGCTGCTCCGGGTGCTGCGCCGCGCCTCCTGACGTCCCGACCCCGGGAGGCGCGGGTCGAGTGGGCAGAAAACGTCCTTCGTCGAGGCGGGAAGGACATGTTCTGCCCACTCGACCGGCCAGGGCGGCCAGGCCGCCAGCGCGCCGGGGCGTCAGCTCGCGGAGGCCCGCCCGCGCCAGAGCAGCCAGACGAAGTACGGCGTGCCGATCACTGCGGTCAGCAGGCCGGCGCCGAGCTGCGCCGGGGCGATCAGCGTGCGGCCGAGCACGTCGGCGGCGCAGACCAGCACCGCGCCGAGCAGCACGGCCACGGGCAGCACCCGCGCGTGCCGCCGTCCGACCAGCGACCGGGCGGCGTGCGGGGCGACGAGTCCGACGAATCCGACCACGCCCACGGCGGCCACGGCCGTCGCCGTGAGCAGCACCGCGAGCGACAGGAAGACCAGGCGCGACCGCGAGAGCGAGACCCCGAGGAGGCGCGGGGTGTCGTCGTCCACCCCGAGCAGGTCGAGGCGACGGCGCAGCAGCACGACCACGACGAGCGCGGCCACGAGCACCAGCGACACCGGCAGCGCATCGTCCAGCGTGCGGCCGTAGGTCGAACCCGACAGCCAGGTCAGCGCCTTCGCGCCGTTGAACGGGTCGGTCAGGACGATCAGCAGGCTGATCGCGGCCGCCGTCGCCGTCGAGACGCCGATGCCGATCAGCACGAGCCGGTTCTGCGGGAAGCCACCGCGGGAGGCGAGGCCGAACACGACGACGGCCGCCACGACGGCTCCGGCGAACGCCGCGCCGGCGATGCCCCAGCCGGTCGCGAGCGGCACGGTGGTGACGAGCAGCACGGCCCCGAGGCCGGCTCCGCCCGTCACGCCGAGGATGCCCGGCTCGGCGAGCGGGTTGCGCGTGACGGCCTGAACGAGCGTGCCGGCGAGCGCCAGCGCCGCCCCCGCGGCGAGGGCGGCCACGACCCGGGGGACGCGGGTGTCGAGCACGTAGGTGACGACGCGGCCGGACCGACCGGCCACCCAGTTGGCGACGTCGCCGAGCAGCAGCTTGGCGTCGCCGAGCAGCACCGAGCCGAGGACGACGGCGACGAGGGCGGCGAGCACGACCACGACGACGACCACGAACCGCAGGCGGGAGACCACGGGGTGCCGGTCGGTCGGGGTGACGCCGCCGTGGTCGCGGGCACGGAAGGCCAGCACGACGAGGACGACCGCCCCGAGCAGCGAGGTCACGACGCCGGTCGGCACCTGGACCGACGTCTCGGCACCGACCAGGGCGCGCAGCAGCACGTCGGCGCCGAGCACGAGGGCGGCGCCCGCCAGAGCCGCGAGGGGCAGGAAGACGAGGAAGCGGCGGACGGAGGGCACGGCCCGACGCAGCAGGCGGACGAGGGCGGGGGCGCAGAGGCCGACGAAGCCGATCGGCCCCGCGAGGGTGACGGCGGCGGCCGAGAGCAGCACGGCGGCGAGGACGGTGACCACGCGGGTCGTGCGGACGTCGACGCCGACGCTGCGGGCGGCGTCGTCCCCGAGCGCGAGGGCGTCCACGCGGACGTTCATCGCGACGAGCACGAGGAGCCCCACGACGATCACCGGGGCGAGCTGGACGACGCCGTCGAAGCCGTTCTGCGAGATGCTGCCCTGGCCCCAGGCGTAGAGCCCGGCGGTCTGCTGCGGGAAGAGCAGCAGCAGGGCGCTCGTCACCGAGGCGAGGCCGAGGGCGAGGGCGCTGCCGGCGAGCACGAGCCGCACGGTGCCGGCGCCCAGCCCGGACACCGCGAGCACGAGCCCCGCGGCGAGCAGCCCGCCGACGAACGCGACGCCGGACGAGGCGAGCAGGGGCAGGCTGAGCCCCGTGACGGCCGCGACCGCGAGCGCCGCGTAGGCACCGGCGTTGACGGCGAGGGTGTCGGGCGAGGCGAGCACGTTGCGGCTCATCTGTTGCAGGGCCGCACCGGCGGCTCCGAGGGCGACGCCGACCAGCAGGCCGGCGACCATCCGGGGGAGGCGCGAGGCCACGACCACGGACGCGTCGCCTGCCGTCGCGGTGCCGGTCAGCGCCTGCCAGACCTGCCGGGCGCCGACGTCGGCGGTGCCCTGCGTGACGTCCACGAGGGCGAGCACCACGACGACGGCGACCAGCGCGACCGTCACGCCCACCGACCCGAGCGTGACCCGGCGGGGGGCGGCGAGCCGCGCCTCCTGGGCTCGCGCCGCGCGGAGCGCCCGCGCGTCGGGCCCGGCGGCGGGCTCGCCGAGCCGGGGCGGCGCGGGGTCGGTGGGGGTGACGGTCGTGCTCACGGTGCCGGTTACTTCGTCAGGGTCGACACCAGCGAGTCGACGTAGGCGGTCATCGCGGCGGGGCCGCCGAACATCCAGATGCCGTCGTCGAGACGGTGCACGTCACCGGACTGCACGAAGGGCAGCGACGTCCAGACGGCGTTCGAGGCGAGCGACACCGCGAACGGGTCGTCGGCACCGGCGGCGGTGTTGTCGATGTAGAGGAACTGCACGTCGGCCGGCAGCTGCGTGAGGCCCTCGACGTCGGTCGTGGCGAGGCCGTACGCCTCGTCGCCCTCGACGGTCCAGGCGTTCGTCAGGCCGAGCTCCTCGGTGACGTCGGACACGAGCGAGCCCTTGGCGTAGGGGCGGATGCTGACCTGGCCGGCGTCGACGTAGGCGTCGGCGAAGGCGAAGGGCTGACCGGCGAGACCGGCGTCGGCGAGGGCCTGCTTGCCCGCCTCGACGGCGTCGGTGAACTCCTTCTTCACCTCGGTCGCCTTCTCCTCGGTGCCGGTGGCCTTGGCGATGAGGTCGAGGTTGTCCATGCTGTGCTCGATCTGGCGCGAGGCGTCGGCCGAGGTGATCTGCAGCACGGGAGCGATCTCCTTCAGCTGTTCGACGGCGTCGGCGCTCAGGCCGTCGGTCGCGACGATCAGGTCGGGTGCGAGCGACGCGACGGTGTCGAGGCTCGGCTCGCCGCGGGTGCCGATGTCGGTCGGCTCGTTGGTGAGCGGCACGGCGGCGTCCCACTCGTTGTACCCCTTCACGTCGGCGACGCCCACGGGTTCGATGCCGAGGGCGACGAGGTCCTCGACGACGTTCCACTCGGTGCCGACGACCTTCGTCGCGGGACCGTCGAGGGTGATCTCGGCCCCCGTGCCGTCGGTCAGGGTGATCTGCTCGCCGCTGCCCGAGGTCGAGCCGGCGTCGGCCGACTCGGTGGTGCCGCAGCCGGCGAGGGTCAGGGCCGCGGCCGCGGCGACGGCGGTGACCGTCAGCAGTCGGCGGGCGGGGCGGCGGGCGGGGCCGCCGGTGGTCGGGGTGTGGCGGGGCGTCGTCATCAGGCGCTGGGTCACGGGTGGTGTCTCTCTCATCGGACGGGCGTCTCGGCCCGGGTGTGGTGTCGGCCGATCGCGCGGGTGCGCAGGTGGCCGGTGGTGGGGTCGGTGTCGACGTCGATGCGGATGCCCCAGACGTCGGTCAGGAGGCGCGGTGTCAGCACGTCCCCGGGGTCGCCCTCGGCGACGATGCGGCCTTCGCTCAGCACGACGATGCGGTCGGCGAGCGCGGCGGCCTGGTCGAGGTCGTGCAGGACGACTCCGACCGCGATGCGCCCCGAGTCGGCCAGGTCGCGCACGAGGTCGAGCAGCTCGACCTGGTAGCGCAGGTCGAGGTAGGTGGTGGGCTCGTCGAGCAGCAGCACCCCGGTGTCCTGCGCGAGGCAGCTGGCCAGCCAGACGCGCTGCAGCTGACCGCCCGAGAGCTGGTCGACGCCGCGGTCGGCGAGGTCGGCCACGCCGGTGAGTCCGAGCGCGCGGTCGACGGCGGCGGGGCCGTCCGGGTCGGAGCGCCCCCAGCGGCCGCGGTGCGGGTAGCGGCCGAACTCGACGACGTCGCGCACGCTGAGGCCGCCGGGGGTCGGGCGCCCCTGCGTCAGCAGCGCCACGCGCCGCGCGAACTGCCGCAGCGACAGCTCGAACCCGTCGACCGTCTCGTCGCCCGCGTCCGCGCTCGCACTCGTGCTCGCGCTCGCGCGGTCGAGTGGTCGCGAATCGTCCTTCCCCGAGGCGCGGACGACGTTCTCGGACCACTCGACCCCCGCAGGAGGCGCGGCGAGGGTCAGCGAGCCCGTGCGCGGCTTCTGCAGCCGGGCGAGGGTGCGCAGCAGGGTCGACTTGCCGCTGCCGTTCGGGCCGACGAGGGCGGTGACGCAGCCGGGGCGCAGCTCGAGGCGGGCTCCGCGGACGACGTCGACGCCGTCGTAGGCGACCGAGACGTCGTCGGCACGGAGGGTGGCCGAGGCGGGTGCGGTGGCCGCGAGGGGCAGGTCGGTGGTCACGCGCTTAGGTTAGCCTAACCTCACCCCGGTGCCGCAACCCGACCTCTCGACGTCGAGCCGACCCGCGCCTCCCGGGCGTCGGCGAGACTGGCCCGATGACCTCCCGGACGACGAAGACGACGACCCTCCTGACGGCCACCGCCCTGGGCCTGGGCCTGGCGCTGACCGGCTGCTCGACGCCCGGGGCGTCGGCACCCGCCCCGAGCCCGACCGCGACCCCGGTCCCCCTGCCCAGCCCGATCGCCGCGCCCGACCTCGCGACCCCCGAGGTCGAGGCCGCGCTGACCGACCTCGAGGCCAGGTACGACGCGCGCGTCGGCCTCTCCGTGCTCGACACCGGCTCGGGCGCGACCCTCGACCACCGCGCCGACGAGCGCTTCGGGTACGCGTCGAGCCTCAAGGCGTTCGCCGTGGCGGCCCTGCTCGACGCGACCGACGACGCCGACCTCGACCGCGTCGTCACCTGGACCCAGGCCGAGGTCGACGCCGCGGGGTACTCGCCGCTGACCAGCGAGCACGTCGCCGACGGGCTCCCGCTGCGGCAGCTCGCCGAGGCGGCCGTCCGGCAGAGCGACAACACGGCGCTGAACCTCGTGCTGACCGAGCTCGGCGGCCCGGCCGGGCTCGACGCCGCCCTCGCCGCGCAGGGCGACGACGTGACCGACGTCGTCCACGGCGAGCCCGAGCTCAACACGCTCACCCCGGGCAGCACGGCCGACACGACCACGCCCGCCGCCCTCACCGCCACCCTCGCCCGCATCACCGACGGCGACTGGCTCGCCGCCGACGACCGCGCCACCCTGCTCGAGTGGATGTCGGGCAACGCGACCGGCGACACCCTGATCCGTGCCGGCGCTCCCGACGGCTGGCAGGTCGCCGACAAGTCAGGAGGCGCGGGCGGCATCCGCAACGACGTCGCGATCGTCGTCCCCCCGTCGGGCGACCCCGTGGTGATCTCGGTGCTCACCACGCGCAACGACCCCGCCGCCGAGTACGACGACTCCCTCGTCGCCGCCGCGGCCGAGGTCGCCCTCTCGGCCCTCGCCGCCGCCCGCTGACCCGGCCGGCCCCGCCCGCCTCTCGACCCCCGCCCTCTCCTCTTCTCCCCACCGCTCGTCGAGTGGGCAGAAGATGCTCCTCCCGCGGTGACGAGCAGCATCTTCTGCCCACTCGTCGCCGACTGTCCGTGCGGCGACGCCCCCGTCGGTACGCCCGCCCCGCCACCACCTGTTCGCCCCTCGTTCACGCGGCCTCCCCCGGGACGTCGTCGCGCCTCCTTAGCGTGCCCAGCGGGCCGTCCGGTCCCCCGTCGCCGTCCCCGGCGAACCCCGGCCCCGCACCCGAAGGACTCCACCGCATGATCGACAAGCGCCTGCTCGTCTCGGCCGCCACCCTCGGCATCGCCGCCCTCGCCCTCACCGGCTGCTCGGCGAGCGCCGACGCCGACAGCTCGGGAGGCGCGGCGAACGGCACCGACGCCGCCACCGCCACCAGCGCCGAGGACTTCGGCGGCATGGACGCCCTGGTCGAGGCCGCACAGGCCGAGGGCGAGCTCAACGTGATCGCCCTGCCCGACACCTGGGCGAACTACGGGAAGATCATCGACGGGTTCGAGGAGAAGTACGACATCACCGTCAACTCGGACAGCCCCGACGTCTCGAGCGCCGAGGAGATCACCGCCGCCCAGAACCTGAAGGGGCAGGACACCGCCCCCGACGTGTTCGACCTCGGCTCGGCCGTGACGCTCGCCAACCTCGACCAGTTCGCGCCGTACGAGGTGTCGACCTGGGACGACATCGCCGACGACCACAAGGACGCCGACGGCAGATGGGTCTACGACTACACCGGCCTGATGTCGGTCGGCTACGACGCCGACGCCGTGCCGGCCCCCGAGAGCCTCGACGACCTGCTGGGTGGCGACTACAAGGGCAAGGTCGCGATCAACGGCGACCCGACCCAGGCCGGTGCCGCCGCCGCGGCCGTCGAGTGGGCCGCGCTGCAGTCCGGCGGCAGCGCCGACGACGTCAGCACGGGCGTCGACTGGTTCTCGCAGCTGGCCGACGCCGGCAACTTCCTGCCCACCGACCCGACCCCGGCGACGATCGCCTCGGGCGAGACCCCGGTCGTCTTCGACTGGAGCTACAACAACCTGGCCGCCGCGGCCGACGCCGGTGGACGCGACTGGAAGACGGCCGTCCTGCCCGGAACCGCCCTCGGTAGTTACTACAACCAGGCGATCAACGTGGACGCCCCGCACCCCGCCGCGGCCCGCCTGTGGCAGGAGTACGTCATGGGTGACGACGCACAGAACCTGTACCTCGCGGCCGGCGCCTACCCCGTGCGCCTCGCGGCGATGACCGAGGCCGGCACCGTCGACCAGGACGCCCTCGAGAAGGTCGGCGAGCAGCCCGCCGACACCGTCCAGTTCACGGCGGAGCAGACCGAGGCCGCCTCGAAGGTCCTGGCCGACACCTGGGCCACGGCGATCGGCTGATGGTGACGACGTCGACCCGCGCGGCGGACGCGACCGCCGACGTGCGGTCGGCGCACGAGGGGGACGGCGGCGGCCTGCCGACCCGCGCCTCCTCGTCCTCCGACGGCGTCGGCCCCTCACGGGGTCGGCGCCGTCCGGCGGCCTGGTGGGGGCTGACCCCGTTCGCCGTCTGGGTGCTCGCCTTCTTGATCGTGCCGTGCCTGCTCGCGCTCGGGACGGGCTTCGTCGACGGCGACGGCGCCCTCACCCTCGACAACCTGGCCGCGCTCGGCGACCCGCTGATCGTCCGGGCCTTCGCCAGTTCGGCCGCCGTCTCGGCCGTCACCGCCGTGGCCGGGGCCGTCGTCGGTGCCGTCGTCTGCTGGGGCCTCACCTCGCTGCGCCCCGACGGAGCCGTCCGCAACGCGATCGACGCCGCGTCCAGCGTGCTCGCGCAGTTCGGCGGCGTCATGCTGGCGTTCGCCTTCATCGCGACGATCGGCATCCAGGGCGTCGTCACACGGCTGCTGATCGACGTCGCCGGCGTCGACCTCTACACGGACGGTGTCTGGTTCTACCAGGTGCCCGGACTGCTGCTGCCCTACCTGTACTTCCAGGTGCCCCTCATGGTGATCACCTTCATGCCCGCCGTCAGCGGCCTCCGCCCGCAGTGGAGCGAGGCCGTGGCCACGCTCGGCGGCACCCGGTGGCAGCACCTCGTCCGCGTGGTCGTCCCGGTGCTCGCCCCGGCGTTCGTCGGCAGCCTGCTGCTGCTCTTCGCCAACGCCTTCTCGTCGTACGCGACCGCCGCCGCCCTGATCAGCCAGGGCGCCCAGATCGTGCCGCTGCAGATCCGCGCCGCACTGATCAGCGAGACGGTGCTCGGCCGCGAGAACGTCGCGGGCGCGCTCGCGCTCGGCATGGTCGTCGTCATGGCCGTGCTGATGACGGGTTACTCGCTGCTGCAGCGCCGCACCGAGCGGTGGCAGCGATGAGCGCCCGGACGACGGAGCCGACGCGCACGACGCGCACGACGCGCACGACGAGCGCTCCGCGGTCGACGAGCGCAGGAGGCGCGGGCACGGTCGCGCGCCGCACCGCCCTGGTCGTCGTGGGGGCCCTCTTCGCGGTGCCGATCGCGGCGATGGTCGCGTTCTCGCTGCGCAGCGCCGACGGCACGGGTCACGACCTGAACCACTGGCTGGCGATCGTCGACCCCGAGAACGAGCGGATGTACCGCAACCTCGTCGAGGGGGTCACGAACTCGCTGCTGCTCGCCGTCGTCTCGGCGTTGCTCGTGCTCGTGCTGCTGGTGCCGGCGATGGTGCTCGTGCACCTGCGCCACCCGCGCCTCGTCCGGCCCCTCGAGTTCGTCTGCCTCGTGCCGATCACGGTGCCCGCGATCGTGCTCGTGGTCGGGCTGGCGCCGGTCTACTCGGTCGTCTCGCGGGTGGCCGGTTCGGGCGCCTGGACGCTCGCGCTCGCGTACGGCGTCACCGTGCTGCCCTACGCCTACCGTGCGGTGCAGTCCGACCTCGCGGCCACCGACCTCCGCACGCTGACCGAGGCCGCGCGCACGCTCGGCTCGAGCTGGCCGCGCACGATGGCCCTCGTCGTCGTGCCGAGCCTCCGCCGGGGACTGCTCGCGGCGGCGTTCATCACCGTGGCCGTGGTGCTCGGCGAGTTCACCATCGCCTCGCTGCTCAACCGCGTGAACCTGCAGACCGCCCTGGTGCAGGTGTCCCGTTCCGACCCCTACGCCGCCGTCGTCCTCGCCCTGATCTCGTTGGCCTTCGCCTTCGTGCTGCTGCTCGTGATCGGGCGGGTCGGAGCCCTCGGGGCCGCCCGCCCGATCCCCACCCGGAAGGCCCTCTCGTGACCGCCACGCTCCCCCGCCCCTCCGTCACGAGTCCGACCGCCGCCGGTGCGGGCGCGGGCGCCGCCGTGGCGTTCCACGACGTCACGAAGCAGTTCGCCGGGCACCGGGCGCTGACCGGGCTCGACCTCGAGCTGCAGCCCGGCGAGCTCGTCGCCGTGCTCGGCCCCTCGGGCTGCGGCAAGACCACCGCGCTGCGCAGCCTCGCCGGGCTCGAGGACGTCACGGGCGGCAGCATCACGATCGACGGCCGCGACGTGGTCGGCGTGCCGACGCACCGCCGCGACGTCGGCATGGTGTTCCAGGCGTACTCGCTGTTCCCGCACCTGACCGTGCGGCAGAACGTGGAGTTCGGGCTGCGGATGCGTCGGGTCGACAAGGCCGCCCGCGCCACCCGGGCGGGCGAGATGCTCGACCTGGTCGGGCTCGGCGACCTCGGCGAGCGCTACGCCCACCAGCTCTCAGGCGGACAGCAGCAGCGCGTCGCGCTGGCCCGGGCGCTGGTCACGCGACCCCGCGTGCTGCTGCTCGACGAGCCGCTCAGCGCCCTCGACGCCAAGGTGCGGGTGCAGCTGCGGGACGAGATCCGACGCATCCAGCGCGAGCTGTCGATCACGACGCTGTTCGTCACCCACGACCAGGAGGAGGCCCTCGCCGTCGCCGACCGCGTCGCCGTCATGCGCGCCGGGTCGATCGAGCAGGTGGGCACCCCGGAAGAGCTCTACTCGGCCCCCGCGACGGCGTTCGTGGCCGAGTTCGTCGGGACGAGCAACCGGGTCTCCGGCGAGGTCATCGGCGGGCTCGTGCGGCTGGCGGGCTGCCCCGAGGTGCCGGTCGTGGGGACGCCGGCCGAGGGACCGGTCTGGGCGTACGTGCGCCCCGAGGACGTGTCGTTCGTCGAGCAAGGCGGGCTCGCGGGCGTCGTCGAGTCGGTGTCGTTCCTGGGGGCCGTGTGCCGCACCCGCGTGCGCGTGGACCGCGAGACGCTGCTCGTGCTGGACCACCGGGCCGACGAACGGCGCGAACCGGGGTCGTCGGTGCGCGTCTCGTTCACGCCCGCCCGCGTCGCCGTGACGAGCCGCGCCTCCTGACCCACCCGACGGCACCGGGTCACCCGGGCGACGGAGGCGGCCCGCACGGTCCCGCCGTTAGCCTCGGGGCATGCCCCCGGTGACCGACCCCGACGACGTGCCCCGCGCCTCCTCGGTGTGGCAGGCCGAGATCGTCACGACCCGGCGGCCGCGGCCGCTCGTCGCCGGGCGCTGGCTCGTCTCGGTCGTCGTCGGGTTCTTCCTCGGCTCGGTCGAGGGCGAGTGGCCGGGCTTCGACGTCGTGGTCCGCGAGCGCTCGACCGGTCGCGAGATCCACCGTCTGCCGCCCCAGGGCCTCACCGGCGCCGACGAGTCCAAGGTCGAGATCGAGGCGGACCTCGACCGGCTCACCTGCGACGAGTTCCGCGCCGAGTGGGCGCTCGCCTGACCCACATCTGATACTTCAGGCGGAGGCGCACCATCACCGCGGGGGACGACCGGGAGGCGCGGGTCGGCTTGGCTGGGCACATGACCTCCGCTGCGCCCGCCGTCGACTCCCCACCCACCACCGGCATCCGCTGGAGGTTCGTCGACTCGCTGCGCGGCTTCGCGCTGTTCGGCATCCTGCTGGTCAACACGCTCGACATCACCCGCCTCGGCATCGACCTGGCGATCGAGAACGCCGGCCCGGTCGACGACCCGGCGCGTGACCTGCTGTACCTCACGGTGCAGACCCGGTTCGTGCCGATCTTCGTGTTCCTCTTCGGCATGAGCCTCTGGTTCGTGCTCGCCGGTGCCCGGGCGCGCGCTCCCCGGCCCGGACTCGTCATGGTGCGCCGGCTGATCGGGCTCGTCGCGATCGGGGGGCTGCTCATGCTCGTCTACCCCGGCAACGTGCTGCTCGAGTACGGCGTCGTCGGCCTCGTCGTGCTGCCGATCGTCGTCTTCGCCCCACGCTGGGCGACCCTGACCCTCGGTGCCGCGCTGACCGTCGCGGCCTACGCCCTGACCGGTGGCGGCCTCGCCTCGACTCCCGGCCTCATGCTGCTCGGTGCCGGCGCCGCCGCGTACGGGCTGCCCCGGGTGCTCGAGTCCGCCGGGCGCGGCGTCGGCCTGGTCTTCGCCGCGGCCGCGGTGCTCACGGTGCCGGCCCTGCTCTGGCAGGCCACGACCCCGGGCGACCCGCGCTTCTCGACGCCAGGCGGCATCGCCGGGCTGGTCATGGCCGTCGCCTACGCCACCGCCCTCGCCCTGCTCTGGCGCACCCCCGCCCGCCGCGTCGTCGCCGCCGTGTTCGAGCCGCTGGGCCGCATGGCACTGACCAACTACGTCGTCGCGGCGATCGTCGTGGCCGGGCTGGCCCTCGTGATCGACTTCGGGCACCTGACGAGCGTCGTCCCGGGGCTGGCGATCAGCGTCGTCCTGATCGCCGTGCAGTCCGTGCTGAGCCGCCTCTGGCTCGCCCGGTTCGTCTACGGCCCGGTCGAGTGGGCCTGGCGGAGCGTCACCTGGTGGCGGCCGGCCGCGCTGGTGCGCCGGGCGTCCTGACCGACGGGAGCCGCGCCTCCTCTGGTCGGCGGCGGTCCCGACCGATCGGAGCCGCGCCTCCTCGGGTCAGCGACGGTTCCAGGAGGCCCGCACGACGGTGTCGAGGGCGCTCGAGAGGTCGGTGCACCAGAGGCGGCGACCGGGGGTCGCGGCGAGGGTGAGTTCGTAGCCCGCCTCGGTCTGGGCGACCGATCCGATGACCACCGGGGCTCCGCGCTCCGACCGCCGCACGTCGACGATGCGCCAGCGGCCACGGCCGATCACGTCGAGCCTCAGGTCGAGGGCACTGGCGAGCGGGCCCCGTCCCGGCCAGGCCGTGCCCGACCGGCGTCCCCCACCGTCGTTCAGCATGGTCGCCCCTTCTCGCGGGCCGCCCCGATGCGACCCGACGAGGTGCACGTTAGACACGCGACCTGACAACGGGAGGGGTTGACTCCGAGGGCCCGGCGTGATCCTTGTACCCCACCCCGGGCCCCCGTTGCCTCCTGCAGGCCCGGACGCACGGGCCCCGGCCTGTCAGGGTGGAACGATGCCGTCCCCCATCCCGTCGTCCGACGCCGCGTCCCTGGAGGCCCTGCGCGCCTCCGTCCTCCCGACCCGAGGAGGCGCGGTGGACGACAGCATCCCCCAGCTAGCCGAGGCCGACCCCGAGCTTTTCGGGGTCGCCGTGGTGCGGTCCACCGGCGAGGTGGTCGCGTCCGGCGACTCGGGCCACGCGTTCTCGATCCAGTCGGCGGTGAAGCCGTTCCTCTTCGCGCTCGCCCTCGCCGACACCGGCGGAGCGGCCCTCGACGCGGTCGGCATCGAGCCGACCGGCGAGGCGTTCGACGCGATCAAGCTCGAGGGCGGCACCGGCCGACCGCCGAACCCGATGGTCAACGCCGGAGCCCTGCTCACGGCCGCCCTGGTCGACGGCGGCACCTGCGACGCCCGCACGACGCGCATCCTGGCGGGGCTCGGGGCCTTCGCGGGGCGCGAGCTCGACTACGACCGCGAGGTCAGCGAGTCCGAGCAGCTGCACGGCGACCGCAACCACGCGCTGGCCCACCTGATGCGGTCCGAGGGCAGCCTGGAGCACACGGCCGACGACGCGGTCGCGCTCTACGCCCGGGCCTGCTCGGTACTGGTCGACAGCGAGGCGCTGGCCGTGATGGGCGCGACGCTCGCGTTCGGCGGCCGCAACCCGGTGACGGGCGAGCAGGTCGTGGACGCCCGCGTCGCCCGCGACGTGGTGTCGGTCATGGCGACCTGCGGGGTCTACGACGGGTCGGGCCGCTGGATGCGCGGCGTCGGGGTGCCCGCGAAGTCGAGCGTCTCGGGGGCGATCGTCCTGTCGGCGCCGAACCGGCTGGGTGCGGCGGTGTTCAGCCCGCCCATCGACGAGCAGGGGACGAGCGTCCGCGGTGCCGAGTGGAGCCGCCGACTGAGCGAGGAGCACGGGCTGCACTCGTTCGGCTTCGGCGGCTGACACGGACGAGGCCCCCGGTGGGCGTCCTGCGAACAGGAGCCGACCGGGGGCCTCGTCGGGTGGAGCCGGGGCTCAGGCCTGGACGTCTCCGCGCCAGGCGCCGTCGACGTTGCCCTCGCGCTCGATGAACTCCTTGAAGTTCTTGAGGTCCTTCTTGATGGCGTGGTTGTCGGCGCCGAGCGTGTTGCCGACCTTCTCGAGGAAGCCCTCGGGGGTCCAGTCGATCTGCACCGTGAGGCGCGTCACGTCGTCGCTCAGCTTGTGGAACGTGATGACGCCGGCGTGGTCGACCTCGCCGCCCGTGCTGTTCCAGGCGACGCGCTCGTCGGGGTGCTGCTCGGTGATCTCGGCCTCGAAGGTCTTCTCGACCGGTCCGACCTTCACCTTCCACACCGTGAGGGTGGGGGTGGTCTGGGTGATGGACTCGACCTCGTCGAGGAACTTCGGGAACGACTCGAACTGGGTCCACTGGTTGTAGGCGACGCTGACGGGGACGTTGACGTCGATGGTCTCGATGGCCTGTGCCATGGTGCACTCCTTGCTGACGGTGTTCAGAATTGTCGGGCGACGCCGTGTCGGCGTCGTGCCCTGCCGTGAACGGTAGGAGGCGCGGGTCGGCTTCGCCCACGTGCGGAGGCAACGGTCAGGTGCCGGGTGACACGGCCGACCTGGGCACCGCACAGTACTCGTGCGCCCGCGGCCGAGTACGTACGCGCCCGCGACCGACGGCGGAGCGGTCGAGCACCGGCTTCGCCGGAACGAGGACCACCCCGCCACGACGGATCGTGACGGGGTGGTGGGGCCGACGGCGTGGCCGGGATCGACGGCCAGACCGCCTGAGGGTCAGCTCGTCGTGTCGCGGGCCGGCGACGCGTCGATCGCGTCGACGGTCTCGTGCGCCTGGCCCGAGACGACCTCGATCTTGCGCGGCTTCGCCCTCTCGCTGACCGGGATGACGAGTGACAACACGCCGTTGTCGTAGTGGGCCGTGATGCGGCTCGAATCGATGCCCTCGCCCACGCTGAACTGGCGGAGGTACGAGCCGTGCGGCCGCTCCTGCGCGAGCCACTTGACGCCGTCACGGGTGTCGGGCGTGCGGTTGGCCCGGATGGTCAGCAGCTGACCGTCGACGTCGACGTCGACCGACCCCGGGTCGATGCCCGGCATGTCGGCGTTGAGCACGTAGCGGTCGCCGTCGCGGTAGAGGTCGACCGGCATGACCCTGGGCCCCTGCCGCAGGCCCGTGAGGGCGCCGGTGAGACGGTCGAGCTCGGTGAAAGGATCGAAAGACATGGCCATGATGAAGAGTCCCCTTTCGGTTGATCGGTGTGACCCGGGACCCCGTGGCCCCGGCTCGTTGACGACACGAATGTACCTCTGACCAGCGTTTCGTACCTCAAACCAAGCTTGAACGCTGCCGAGAGATCACTGAGGACGCTGTGCCTGCCGTCGGGCGGCCAGCTCGGCGCCGATCTCTTCGATGCGGGCCAGGTTGCCCAGCAACCGGAGGAAGTCGGCTGCGGCTGCCTCGACGTCGTCGTAGGTGCGGATGCTCTGCTCCTCGACGAGGCCTCGCTCGTCGAGGAAGTAGGTGCTCCACACCTCGTCCCGTCGAGCGAGGACGAGCGCGAAGGGCTTCCCCGTCGTCGCGTCCCCGATGACGGCGTTCAGGTGGCCGAGTCCACGGGCGTCCACCTGGGTTCGGAGGTCGGCCAGGGTGCGCGCGACCATCGTCATGACGGTTCTCCTGCTCGTCGGCGTCGGTCACGGAGTTCGTCCTGGATCTCGAGCTTGCGATGCTGGGACCTCAGACGGTCGAGGAAGTCGGCCACGGCCGAGACCTCGTCCGGGAACGTGTGCAGGCTCCGTTCCTCCACGGCAGCTCGTTCGTCGACGTAGAAAGTGCTCCACACGCCGTCACGTCGCGCCACGGCGAGACAGTCCGGGCACCTGAGGTAATCGTCACCGAGAGCGACACGAATGCGGTTCACGTCCTCCGCCTCCATCTGCGCAGGCAACGACGCGAGGCTCATCGCCGCCCCCTCAACGCGCTCGAGGTCGCGCTCCCGTTGCAGGTCGCGGAGGAGCTTCTTCAGCCGGAGCAGGACGAGGAAGTCCTCCAGGGCCTCGGACTCGCTCGGGTAGGTGCGCATGCTCTCGTCGACGACCGCAGCACGCTCGTCGGTGGAAAAGGTCACCCAGGCATCGTCGCGTCGGGTGACGACGAGGCAGTCCGTCCTGTTCGCGTGGTCACCGACGAGGACGAGGAAGTCCTCCAGGGCCTCGGACTCGCTCGGGTAGGTGCGCATGCTCT